>NZ_FUHW01000031.1 GCF_900163545.1 Arthrobacter rhombi | reverse complement strand
AGAGCGACCGATCCAGCACCGCCGACTATCGCTGCTGCGACCCAAAGCGGTAGTGCTCGTGGTTGAACTCCGGCACCGGAGTCATTCTGGATCAACAAGTTCCCACGAAGCGCTTGAGCTTCCGAAGAGCTGATTTCGCCCTTCTTTTCAGCCGAATCAATGGCTTCGGCGAAACTATCGGTGGCTTGTTCGGCGTCTGAACGCGTTAGCCCAATGTCTTCAAATCACATTCGGTCAGGTAAGGAACCTCCGAAGGCTGGGACCGGACTGTGCTGCTGGCCGGTGCAGGAAGCGGAGGCGACGGCGTTTGCTGCACTTCCTCCCAACCCGGTCATGGCCAGTGTGCAGGCGCGGGTGAATCCGAGCGCGGTACGATTGCGATTCTTCATTATGCTTCGCAACTTCCAGAAACTGTGTTGATTTTGACACTTCGAGCAATGCCAGCACAGAGAGTGAAAGGTGAATTGATATCAGCGTTCGGCATGAAACTCGTTTTACATGGTTGGTTATACTATTTTCTGCTGCGTCTTTTGGCGCATTGCGGGCGGCGGTGAAGCTTATAGTCATGGGACAAGCCGAGGCTTCGGGGGCGCTCGTAGCCTTAACCGTCGTTGGACCTGCCGTGGTCTTCATCTATTTTCTAGGCCGCACGGTTGGTTTGACCATGAAGTGGGGCAGAATACTCGCCAGCGGGTGGCAGGCGTTCTGGGCCATGTTTGCCATGGTTTTCGCTTTCGAACTACCCAGCCTGCTCTTTGTTTCCGGTGAGCTGTGGGACTGGGGGCTCACTGTGCTGATCGGGCTGGGACTCGCCCTGCTTGCTACCTTGTTTCTACGCCGCTTCTTCCGTTCCGGCGTCCCCAACTCGGCAGAGGATTTGGGCTGAGCCGTCGATTCGGCACTTTCCTCGTGTCGCACCCCGCGGGCCCGCTGGCCGGACGACCGCATCTGGCGTCCAAAGCGTCGGCCGAACGAGGTTCATAGCCATCGCGAAATCCGTCATCGGTTTCGCTCTTACCGCCGCAGATCGGAGACTGAGACTTATCAGGCAGGGAGGGCCCGAAGGCGACGCCCGATAGTTCGTCAGCCTCTGCATCCTTTCGCTAGAGCCCAGGGCTTCGCGGAGACTCTCCAGCCCGAGGCGACTTTAGTGCCCATCCGTGCTGCATCTGGCAAAGCTTCGATGTTGGTTCAAGACACCACTCGAGCGTGGGCATCCGGTTCGCTGTTTGGACACATGAGCAGCCAGAAAATGGGTGGCGTTCAAGACCCGGCCTCACCGCCGGTGATGTTCCATGCTTGCCCCTCGGTAATGTCGTTGCCCGACTGGCGGTCGGGATTTTATACCCGCTGTGGTGGTACGTGGACAGCTGAGCAGAGCTTCTCCTAGTGTCCCGATTCGTTAATTCGTTGCAATAGTCTTCCGATGGACGCGAGAATCTCCTCTGCGGTTTTGGGCCGGATGAATGGCTTGGGGGTTCTCGTTCCAGTCCTTGACCCATTCGCGGAGGTCCTTCTCCAGCGCTTGGACGCTGCGGTGGTCCGAGCGTTGGAGCAGGTCCCGGGTGACTTCGGCGAAGAGGCGTTCGACCTGGTTGATCCAGGAGGAGTAGGTCGGGGTGAAGTGCATGTGGAAGCGGGGGTGCTTGCCGAGCCAGGTGTTCA
>NZ_FUHW01000005.1 GCF_900163545.1 Arthrobacter rhombi | reverse complement strand
CGACGACGGAGGCCAGGATCCCGGTGACCGTGGCACCCAGGATGGGGATGAAGGCCCCGATGACCTCGAAGATCACTTCCCACAGCGAAGCGCCGTTGTCTTTGTCGAAACACTAGTTCTTCAGTACTTTTGAGTTTTTCAACTTAACGTTGCTTAACGCCCCAGCCTCGTTCTGTAATAGAAATCACAACGTCAAGTAGCGCTAAACACACCATCAAGGTCCACACCGAAGGAAGCCGGCATGACAGATAGCCCATCCGCGATGAAGCTCTCATATGACGAAAGCGCGCCACGCCCGGCTAAGACTTCTGCCGCCGCCGTTGCTCGCGCTTGTGGGGTCTCAGCAGCAACAGTGAGCTACGTGATGAATGGGCAGCCGGGCGTCTCGACCGAAACACGTCGCCACATCGTCAAGGTAGCCAACGAATTAGGTTACCGACCAATACGTCATGGGCGTCTTCCCGACCCGCTATTGACCCGCGTCGTGGGATTGATTCTGCCCAACATCGTCAACCAGATGTACACCGGGTGGGCACAACACATCATTGATGCAACGGCCTCCAAAGGTTTCGAGGTCTTCGTAGCCACCACCCAGGACGACGCCGAGTCCCTAGCTCAGGTCGCCTCTACATTAGCGGCCAGAAACGTGGATGGTGTCATCATCGCAGCAGCTCTGAGGGAGGACTCTAGGGCTCTGAGGACGTTGCGACAGAAACGCATCCCCTACGTCTATCTATCTCGTCGTTCCGACCATATTCCTGGGGACTTTGTCGGCATCGACGACGACGCTGCCGCCTCGGCCCTCATGACTCATGTCCTTTCCCACGGATACACAGAGATCGCAACGGTCATCGGCCCAAGGTTTTCCACTGCCTCATTGGCACGAGAGCAAGCATTTGTCCGAACCGCCGCCGCAGCCGGAATTCCCATCACTGGTCAACGAAAAATCAGCACACGACTTAATTCCGACGGCGGTGTAGTAGCCGCCGAAAAACTATTCGGCTCCCCACAACCTCCGGAGGCAATCGTCTGCGGCTCCGACGAGATTGCCATCGGCATTATGGAGCACGCTCTTTCATTGGGTCTGACCATTCCAGGCGATGTTGCCGTCGCCGGGAGTGATGGATTACCTCACAGCCGGTCTCGCCTCATTGATCTGACCACGATCGTTCAGCCGGTCCAACAGATGGCCGAGCGTTCCTTCGAGCTACTCCTCAACCAAATCACCAGTCCGCGCACCACATATGCGCATACAGTCTGCGATCACTCCATTCACATAGGTGCGACTTGCGGTTGCCCAAAGAGTATCGCTTCTCTGCATTAACGGTTTGTTTCACACTCCTCACGGCAACACCACCTTTTCCATACCCAACACCACGCAAAGGTAGCCATGTCCACTCATACGAACGCGATGGCAATGAGACCACAGCATGTCGTCAACAAACTCATTTTCCGGCGTGTCATGCCTCTACTGATTGCCGCCTATGTAATGGCATTCCTAGACCGCACCAACATTGGCATGGCCAAGGACCGCATGGAGATCGATCTCGGCATCTCCGCCACGGCTTACGGCGTCGGCGCCGGCTTGTTCTTTCTGACCTACGCCCTATCAGAAATCCCTTCTAACCTGATTATGCACAAGGTCGGAGCTCGCTTTTGGATCATGCGCATCATGATCACGTGGGGCATTCTGTCTGCTTGCATGGCTCTCGTCCAAGGGGAATGGTCTTTCTACATATTACGAATGCTCCTCGGAGTCGCTGAGGCTGGCCTCTTTCCTGGAGTCATCTACTTCTTGACCCAATGGTTCATCGCGAATGATCGCGCCAAAGCTAACGGCATGTTCCTGCTCGGAGTCTCGTTGGCTAACATCATCGGTGCTCCACTCGGTGGCGTGCTACTTACGCTGGACGGTCTAGGTGGTCTTCACGGCTGGCAATGGATGTTCATCGTCGAAGGGTTGCCTGCCTGCGCTCTAGCATTCGTAATTTGGAAGTTCTTGCCCAACAAACCGACCGACGCAAAGTTCCTCTCTAGGGCCGAGGCAGAGGACCTAGAGGCTCGCATCGCCGCTGAGGAGAAATCGGGGGCCGAGGCAGCAGGGAACTCAAAACTGATCCACGTGCTGAAAGACAAGCAGATTCTTCTAGTTGTGGCCATCTACTTCGCCCATCAAATCGCTGTGTACGCATTGAGTTTCTTCCTTCCCTCAATCATCGGGACTTATGGCGAACTAAGCACGATCCAAATCGGTCTACTTACTTCTATCCCGTGGATTTTCTCTGCAGCCGGCGCGTTACTGCTTCCCCGCTTGGCGACCAACGCCAGCCGCTCACGACTGATCGCCACATGCACAATGGTTGGTATCGTGGCCGGATTCACTCTCGGCGCAATTGGCGGTCCTGTGCTGGGTCTCATCGGATTCTGCCTCGCGGCGTTCAACTTCTTCGCGTTGCAGCCCATCCTCTTCACCTACCCGGCCACACGTCTGTCCGGGGCTGCGCTAGCAGGTGGCATTGCCTTCGTGAACACAGTGGGACTGTTCGGGGGATTCCTCGGACCATACGTCATGGGATTCCTGGAAGACGCCACCGGTTCCAAGTTCGCGGGCCTTTGGTTCATCGTCGCAATGTGCGTCATCGGTGCTGTCCTCACGCGCTGGCTAAAGCGAGGCACCGAAGATCCTGCCCTCGCCACAGTCTCTGGCCACTAGGCACTGACTTTCAGCAAATTAGACCGCCCAACATCGGACGAAAGCCTCGGATTCACACCTGAGCATCAGCGTTTGCAAATATTCTTCACCACCAAAAGGAGCAGTACCCGTGGATTACACCGGACTAAACTACGCCGGCCGCAAGGTTCTCGTCACAGCCGGGGCCGCAGGCATCGGTCTAACGATCGCCACTCGCTTTCAAGATCTGGGCGCCAAAGTATTCGTAACAGACATCAACCCCGCAGCTGTGGATTCAGCACGTGCCTCCGGCTTTTCCGCAGCGGTCAGCGATGTCTCCAATGAGGACCAAGTTCGATCCCTTATGGACACCGTTGCCACTGACCTCGGCGGACTGGATATTTTGGTCAATAACGCGGGGATCGCTGGCCCTACTGGCTCGATTGAAACCTTAGAAGCAGCGGATTGGAAAGCAACGTTCGACGTTAACGTCCACGGGCAGTTCTACTGCATCAAATATGCGCTGCCGTTCCTCCGACTCTCCACAGACGCGGCAATCGTCAACCTCTCCTCCGCCGCCGGACGACTGGGCATGGCGGGCCGCAGCCCCTACTCCGCCTCCAAATGGGCAGTCGTCGGGCTAACTAAAACGTTGGCCATCGAACTCGGTGGCGATGGCATACGTGTCAACGCCATATGCCCAGGGGCCGTCGACGGCCCCCGCATCGATGCAGTCATTGAAGCCAAGGCAAAGATGTTGAAGCGACCATTGGCTGAAGTCACTGACCTCTATCTCGGCCAGTCATCTTTGAACCGACTTGTTGAGGCAACTGATATTGCAAACATGGCAGTGTTTTTGGGCAGTGATCTCGCCCGAAGTGTCAATGGTCAGGCGATGGCTGTCGACGGCAATACAGAGAAGCTCTACTAGCCCCAGACCCTCTTCTTACGGCAACACTCTCGAGTACCACCAAAGGAATTAACATGGCCTCCAAGAAAAAAGTCATCATCACCTCCGCCGTCACTGGCGCCATCCACACGCCGACCATGTCCCCACATCTGCCCGTTACACCAGACGAGATCGCAGACGCGGCGATCGGAGCCGCGCAAGCCGGCGCCGCGGTCGTCCACATGCACGCCCGGGATCCCAAGGATGGGCGCCCTTCCCAAGATCCGAAGCACTTTGAGCCAATTCTTGAAAAACTCAAGGCCAACACGGGCGCGATCATCAACATCACGACTGGTGGCTCCCCCCATATGACTGTCGAGGAGCGAATGCTCCCGGTTGCTACTTTCAAGCCAGAATTGGCATCACTGAACATGGGATCCATGAACTTCGGGCTCTACCCGATGCTGGACCGATACGCTGATTTCGACCACGAGTGGGAGCGTGAGTCTCTGGAGAAGTCCAGAGATCTTGTCTTCAAGAATACGTTTGCGGACATCGAGACAATCCTCGGCATCGGCAGCTCAAATGACACGCGCTTCGAGTTCGAGTGCTACGACATCTCTCACCTTAATAACCTGGCTCACTTCCATGGGCGAGGGCTGGCGCGTGGCCCCCTATTTGTCCAGTCGGTCTTCGGCTTGCTGGGAGGTATCGGGGCCCACCCCGAGGATCTCATGCACATGCGCCGCACCGCCGACAGGTTGCTCGGCGAGGACTACCAGTGGTCGATCCTTGGAGCTGGTAAAAATCAGATGCCATTGGCCACTATCGGGGCCGCCATGGGCTCACACGTCCGTGTCGGGTTGGAAGATTCCCTGTGGATCGGACCAGGCCAGCTGGCAGCGTCCAACGCCGAACAGGTTTCACGTATCCGAACCATTCTGGAAGCCCTGAATTTTGAGGTCGCGACACCAGATGAGGCCCGCGAAATACTCGATCTCAAAGGCGCAGACAAGGTGGGGTTCTAAGCATGACAATGGATAAAAGTGTCGGTTCTGCGGCGGAAGCCGTAGCGGATATCGGGGATGGATCCTTGATATCTGTCGGCGGTT
>NZ_FUHW01000028.1 GCF_900163545.1 Arthrobacter rhombi | reverse complement strand
CCATGCCGGGGATGTTCAGGTCGGCGTCCTGGATGGCCCCGGTGGCGAAGATGACCGCGTCGTAGTGGGTGCGCAGGTCCGCCAGCGTCAGATCGGTGCCGTATTCCACGTTACCGAAGAAGCGGATGTCCCCGCGGTCCAGGACCTGATGCAGCGCCTTGACGATGCCTTTGATCCGCGGGTGGTCCGGCGCGACACCGTAGCGGATCAGTCCGTAGGGGGCCGGGTACCTGTCGAAGAGGTCGATGGAGACTCTCAGGGCCCCGGAGGTCACCGGCACGCTTTTGGTCAGCAGATCGGCGGCGTAGACGCCGGCCGGGCCGGCGCCGATGATCGCGACCCGGAGTTCCCTGGGGTCCGTGGGGTGGAGCGGGGTCGGTGTGGGGTGGGTCAGGTGGTCGTGGGTCATGGTTCTCCTCGGGTGGTTCAGACGGTCAGGCGGGCCGTGGGTGCTGGAATGGCAGCCAGGTCAGGGGTGTAGGTGCTCAGGCGGACGACGTCGCCGACGATGATGACCGCCGGGTTGGCCACGCGGCGTTCGGCGGCTTGGGCGGTGATCGTGGCCAGGGTGCCGATGGTGACGCGTTGGTCTGCGGTCCACCCGCTTTCGATGATGGCCACCGGGGTGTCGGGCTCCAGTCCCCGTTGGCGGAGGGTGGCCACCGTGGTCGCGAGCCGGCGGACCCCCATGAGCAGCACGAGCGTGTGGTCGCTGCGGGCCGGCAGGTCGGCCAGTTCGTCGTGGCCGGTGGCGACGGTGAATCCGGCGGCGACCCCGCGATGGGTCACCGGGATCCCGGCGGCTGCAGGCACCGACAGGGCACTGGTGACCCCGGGAACGATCTCCACGTCCAGACCGTGGGCCCGGCAGCGCTCTGCTTCCTCTCCCCCGCGCCCGAAGACGAAGGGGTCTCCTCCCTTGAGCCGGACCACCAGGTTCCCGGCCCGGGCCTCGGTGACCAAGAGGTCGTTGATCTGGTCCTGGGTGGCGGTGTGCGCTCCGGGGGCCTTGCCGACCTCGATGACCCTGACGTCCGGGCCGAGCTCCTCGAGCAGGGAGCGCGGTCCCAGCCGGTCGGCGACGACGACGTCGGCTTCGGCCAGCAGCTGGCGTCCGCGCAGGGTGATCAGCCCGCTCTCCCCCGGACCGCCGCCGACCAGCGCCACCCGCCCGGCCGGCGTCGTGCTCCGGCCTTTTGGGGCGCGGGGGCGGAAGCGGCGCCACGGCAAAAACCCCGATTGGGCGGCCAGACGGATGGCGTTGCGGATCCCCACGGCCCGCCGCGGATCTCCCCCGCTGTTCACGGCCACCACGACATCGTCGATGCGGGCCACCGCGGGTGTCCAGACCGACGAGGTGCGGTGGTTCGAGGCGTTGACGCACCAGATCCGTGCCCTCTCGGCGTCGGAGGCCACTGCGGAGTCCACCGAGGGGTTGCCCGTGGCCGTGTGCACGAACCAGGTGTCCTTCAGATCGCTGACCCGGTAGTGGCGGGGTTGCCAGTCGATGAGTCCTGCGGCGTGGAGCTGGCGGATCTTCGGCACGGCATCGGGGGCGACCACGGTCATCCGGGCCCCGGCGTCGAGCAGTGCCCGCAACCGTCGTTCGCTCACGGGTCCGGCGCCGACGAGGAGGACGCGGCGTCCGAGCAGTCGCAATGAGGTGGGATACAGGTCGTTCATTTCGCTCCTGGGGTCAGTAGGCCACGGCGTTGCAGCACCCGGCGTTGGATCGGTGAAAAAACGAGGAGTTCGACGACGATGCCCACGCTGAGGATGACCAGGATCGCGGCCATGACCAGCGGCATGCTGGACAGGTCGCGCCCTTGTTGGATCATCGACCCGAGTCCGAAACCGATGCTCCCGCCCACGGCGATGATCTCGGCGGCCATGAGCGAACGCCACGAGAACGCCCACCCCTGTTTCAGCCCGCCCAGATAGGCAGGCAGCGCGGCCGGCAGGGTGATCAGCAGGGTCTGTTGTCGTCGGGTGGCGCCGAGTACGGTGCCCACCGATCCGTAGTGCGGGGGGATCTGGTCGATCCCCGTGAGCAGCCCGTTCACGATCGAGGGTGTCGCCCCCATGAGGACCACGAAGTACACGGTGGCGTCGGTGAGGCCGAACCAGATGATGGCCGCCGGCACCCAGGCGACCGACGGCAGGACCTGCAGCCCGGACACCAGGGGTCCGAGGGCGGCACGCAGTGTGCCCGACTGGGCGAGCAGCAGGGCCAGCGGGGTCGCTATCAGCACGCTGATGGCGAAACCCGTGACCCCGCGGCCCAGCGAGGTGGCCACCGCTTGTTGGAGGGTTCCCTCGCTGAGGGCTTCACCGATGCCGGTGGCGACGGCTCCCGGTCCGGGGAACAGGTCGGGACGTTTGAGGCCGGTCCAGGACAGGATCTGCCAGAGGCACATGAGGGCAAGGAGGGCCGCTGCCGGCAGCAGGACGGTCCTGAGGTCACGCCGGGTGACCGGTGTTGGCCGCTGCAGCCGGTCCAGTCCTGCCTCCACGGCGGTGGGTTCGGCTGGTTCGTCGGGGCAACGCTCTGCGGCGGGGCGTTCCACGGTGTCAGGGGTGGGCATGGCCGCTGATCTCCTGTCGTAGCTGCCGGGTGATCTGTTCGGTCAGTGCTGCGGTCGCCGCCGCGTTCCGGCGTACCTCGGGGCCCACCTGCCATTGCCGGGCGATCCTGCCGGGCTTCGAGGAGAGCAGGATGACGCGCTGGCCCAGCCGGATGGCCTCACGGACGTTATGGGTGACGAAGACGATGGTCCTACCGGTGGAGGTCCACACGCGTTCGAGTTCCTCGTGCAGCAGGTCACGGGTGATGGCGTCCAACGCTCCGAAAGGTTCATCCATGAGCAGCAGTTCACGGTCCTGGGCCAGGGCCCGCGCCAGGGCGGTACGTTGGCGCATCCCTCCGGAGAGTTGATGGGGGCGCTGATCGGCTGCCCCGCCGAGGTGGACCAGTTCCAACAGGGTGTCCGCCATGGGCCGGCGTTCGGCCCGGGGAACCCCGCGCAGCCGGAGCGCCAGTTCCACATTGGCCCGGGCGCTGAGCCAGGGCAGCAGGGAGGCGTCTTGGAACATGAAGGCCGCACCATCGGAGGGGACCTGCACCGTTCCTGCGGTGGGCAGCTCCAGCCCGGCCAGGATCTGCAGCAGTGTTGACTTCCCGCAGCCCGAGGCGCCCAGCAGGCAGACGAACTCACCGCGGGCGATCGTGGTGCTGATGCCGTCCAGGACCGTCGGCCCCGAGGCGTAGGACTTGCTGAGCCCGTCGAGCACCACGCTGGCCGGTGGGTTGGCCGCTGGGCTGTCCGGCGTCGTCGGGTCGGTTCGGGTGTGGGGACTGCTGCTGGTCCCGGGGTCTTCGTCGAGGACGCTGGTGGTCATCGCGTCGTTCCTTTCGCTGGGGTGGTGGCGGGATCGAAAAGACCCTCAAGGCTTCCCTGCGGGGTCACCCCGGCGGCGACCCCCTGTTTCAGGAGCCGGTCAAACGCTCCTGGGAGTGGGTCGGTGGTGAAATCGGTGGTGCTCAGGGCCCTGGCCAACACCTCATCGGGCAGCCGGGCCCCCGCGGCGTCCTGGAGTCCCGCGTTGATCGTTTCGGCCCGTTCGTCAGCATCCGCCTCGTGTAGCCAGGACACGGCTTCGGCGTTGCCGGCCACCAGAGCGGTGACCGTGTCCGGGTGTTCGGCGGCGAAGACTGCGTCGACCACCAGAACCGTGCTGGGGAATTCACCGGGACCTCCGGTCAGCGACCCATCCCAGAGATCCCGCTCGTCGACCAGGACGTGGGCCCCGGCCTCGAGCACCAGCCGGGAGGCCCAGGGTTCGGGAACCCAGGCCCCGTCGATCCTGCCTGCCGTGAAGAGGTCAAAGGCTTGGCTGTTATCGGTGGGGTTGATGTCCACGTCACCCGACCCGTCGGCAGCCACCGCGTAGCCCTGCCCGGCCAACCAACTGCGCAGGGCCACGTCTTGGGTCCCTCCCAGTTGCGGGCTGGCCAGGATCGTTCCCCGCAGTTGTTCCGGCGAGGTGATATCGGGCCGCACCACCAGTTGGGCACCACCGGAGGTGGCCCCGGCCACGACGCGCAGGGAGCTTCCGGCACTGGCCGTGAAGGAGCCGATGGCCGGGTTGGGCCCCAGATAGGCGGCATCGATGGCGCCGGCATTCAGGGCTTCGACCGCGGCCGGTCCGGCATTGAAGACCTGGGTGGTCAGTTCGGTCCCGGCCGCGTTCACCTGCCGGGCCAGGAATCCGCGGTGGACTCCCACCAGGGCCGGGGCGTGGGTGACATTGCCGAAATATCCCAGCCGCAGCTGCTCCGCAGGATGTCCGCGTCCGGCCTGCGCCGCAGCGGCCGGCGCCGGGAAAGGGGTGGGAACCCACAGGGTGGCCAAGGCGGCGCCCACCAGCAGGGCCAGAGGTACGGTCAAGCCGACCAACCGCCGTCGTCCCCGGTCTCTTCCGGGGTGTCTGGCGTTCATGAGGAGATCACCAGGCCGGCGGCCAGGGTGTTTCCCGAGTGGGGATCGATGACCAGCAGTGCCCCGGCCCGACGGTTGGCCGCATAGTCCTCCACCGGCAGATCGGCAGCAACGGTGACGCTTACGCTGCCCAGGTCGTTCAGTTCCAAGCGTGCGGCAGGGACCGTGGCGAAGGTTTCCAGCTCCAGGAGCCCCTCGATGCTGGTGATCAGGGCGCGGACCGTCGCGGTGCCGTGTTTGATGAGCACCTTGGCTCCCGGCTCCAACGGTTCTTGGTCGAGCCAGCACAGGCGGGCAGCAAATTTTCGCTGGGCAGTCGGCACGGTGCCCGAGACGATGGTGTCGCCGCGACCAATATCCACGTCGTCGCTCAACCGCAGTGCGACCGATGCCGGTGCCACGGCCTCGCCTTGTGGCCCGTCGGCGGTGTCGATGCCCGCGATCGTGGTGTCGCGCGGTGGTTGGCCCGAGGACAGGATGCTCACGGTGTCCCCGACCCCGACCCTGCCGGAACTGACCTGTCCGGCATAGGCCCGGTAGTCGCGGTAGTCCTCCGGGGCGAGCCCCGGTGCGAGTGCTCCCTGCGGCCGCAGCACGGTTTGTACGGGGAACCTCAACGGCAGGTCGGTATCGGTGACCTCGTTTTGGGTGGGGAGCGTCTCGAGGAGTTCGAGCAGGGTCGGGCCGGCATACCAGTTCGTGAGTTCGGAAGGCACGGCGATGTTGTCCCCGACCAGAGCCGAAACGGGGACGGCCCGTGCCCCGGTGATCCCCAGCTGCGCGGCGACGGCCAGAACCTCGCGCTCGATGTCCTCGAAGACCTCCCGGTTGTAGTTGACGAGGTCGATCTTATTCACCGCCACGATCACGTGGGCGGTGCGCAGCAGGGCCAGCACGCTCAGATGCCGTCGAGTCTGCTCCAAGACCCCCTTGCGGGCGTCGATGAGGACGACGACGGCGTCAGCGGTGGAGGCCCCGGTGACCGTATTGCGGGTGTACTGCACATGTCCTGGGCAGTCGGCGAGGATGAAACTGCGCCGGTCGGTGGCGAAGTAGCGGTAGGCGACATCGATGGTGATGCCCTGTTCGCGTTCGGCGCGCAACCCGTCGGTGAGCAGGGCCAGATCCAGTCCGCCCGCGGCGCCGCCGAAGCCACGTTCGGTGGAGGTGCGGGCCACCGCGTCGAGTTGGTCGGCGAGGATGGCTTTGGCGTCATGGAGCAACCGGCCGACCAGGGTTGATTTGCCGTCGTCGACGGAGCCGGCGGTGGCGAAACGGAACAGGGTTCCCGCAGCTGCGGTATTGCCGGGGCGCTCTTCGATCACGGTGGTAGTCATTAGAAATAGCCGTCCTTTTTGCGGTCTTCCATGGCCGCCTCGGAGATCCTGTCGTCGGCGCGGGTGGCCCCGCGTTCGGTGAGCGTGGACGCGGCGACTTCGGCGACCACTGCGGAGACCGTATCGGCGTCCGAGAGCACTGCCCCGGTGCAGGACATGTCCCCCACCGTCCGGTATCTGACCGTCCGGAGGACCACGTCCTCCCCCGGGCGTGCCGGGGAAAATTCGCCGACGGCCCGCCACATGCCCTCGCGGTGGAACACCTCGCGTTCGTGGGCGTAGTAGATGCCCGGCAGTTCGATGCCTTCGCGTTCGATGTAGCGCCAGATATCTAGTTCGGTCCAGTTGCTGATGGGAAAGGCGCGCACATGGTGTCCGGGGCGATGCCGCCCGTTATACAGGTTCCACAGTTCCGGCCGCTGGTTGCGGGGGTCCCACTGGCCGAACTCATCGCGCAGGGACAGGATGCGCTCCTTGGCGCGGGCCTTGTCCTCATCCCGGCGTCCGCCGCCGAAGACAGCGTCGAACCGGTGCCCGGCAATGGCCTCCAAAAGCGGCGTGGTTTGCAGCGGGTTGCGGGTCCCGTCGGCGCGTTCGACCAGGTCGCCGGAGTCGATGTAGTCCTGCACGCTGGCGACTTCCAGCCTCAGCCCCAACCGTTGCACGGTATGGTCCCTGAACGTCAGGACCTCGTCGAAGTTGTGGCCGGTGTCCACGTGCAATAAGGGGAAGGGCACCCTCCCGGGCCAGAAGGCCTTCGCCGCCAGGTGGAGCATGACCACCGAGTCCTTGCCGCCGGAGAAGAGCATGGCCGGGCGGTCGAATTCGGCGACGACTTCGCGGATGATGTGGATGGATTCGGCCTCGAGGGCGTCGAGGACCTGTCGGGGGGATGCCGGGCCGTCCACGGGGACGGATGCGCTGGCATCCTGCGGGGCGGTCACGTCCTGGGTGATGGTCATGGGCTGTTCCTCGCTGTGAGTTCGAAGGATTCGTGGGGGTGGGCATGGCACGGTCCGGGGTCAGACATGGATGCCGCATTCTGTTTTGGGTTGTCCCGACCAGCGGCCCGCCCGGGGGTCCTCCCCGGGGGCTACCTGTCGGGTACAGGGCTGGCAACCGATCGAGGGATACCCCTGGTCAAGCAGCAGGTTCCGCGGGAGCTGGTTCCGGATGGAGTAGTCGTTCAGTTCCTCGAAGCTCCATCCGGCCAGCGGGTTGACCTTCACCAGTGAGTGGGCTTCATCGAAATCGATCAACGGGGTGTTGGTGCGGGTGGGAGCCTCCTCCCGGCGGACACCGGTGAACCAGAGCCGGTACCCGGCCAGGGCTCGGTTCAGCGGGTCGACCTTGCGCAGGGCGCAGCATCGTGCCGGGTTGGTGGCGAAAAGGTCCTTGCCCTCGGCGGCATCCTGGCTGGCCACATCCTGTTCGGGCCGGACGTCGACGAGGTTCACGTCGAGCCTGCGGGCGACGTCGTCCCGGGTCGCCAGGGTTTCGGCGAAGTGGTAGCCGGTGTCCAGGAACAGGACGTCGATCCCGGGGAGGGTTCCGGAGACCAGATGCGGCAGCACCGCATCGGCCATGGAGCAGGCGACGGCGGCTTCTGGGGTGGAGAAGTGCCGGGCTACCCAGTCAAGGACGTCATGGCTCGGAGCGTCGAACCCGAGTTCGGCGGCACCGCTGGCGGCCAGTGCACGTAACTGATCCAGATTCGTGGACGGCCCGCTCACAGCAGGCTCCCGTCGTCGGCGCGATGCGCCCATTCGGCAAAGGTCTCGCCCTCGGTGGATTCGTCGGCAAAGGTGCGCACGAGCCGCTCCACATAATCGGGGAGATCGTCGGCAGCGACCTTGAGCCCGCGAACGGTTCGGCCCAGGCCGGCTTCCTCACGGGTTTCATCGGCCAGGCCGCCGCCCAGGTGGACTTGGAAACCAGCTTTTTGGCCTCCCTCCCCGTCGGGTAGGAGTTGTCCCTTCAACCCGATATCCGCTGTTTGGACGCGGGCGCAGGAGTTCGGGCAACCGTTGACGTGGAGACTGAGTTTGCGCGGCATCTTCCCTTCAAGATCCGCCAGCCGGTCCTCGAGGCTTTCCACGGCTGCGGCCGCAGTATCCTTGGTGTCCACGATCGCCAGCTTGCAGTATTCGATGCCGGTGCAGGCGATCGCCGATCGGCGCACCACGGAGGGGCGGGTTTCGAGGCCGAGCTCGCGCAAACCGGTGATCACCGCTTCAACGTCGTTCTCCTGGATGTCCAGGACGACGATCTTCTGGTGGGGTGTGGTGCGCACACGGCCCGAACCGTGCCGTTCGAGCAGCTCGGCCAAGGCGGTCAGCCGGGTTCCGGAGAGCCGGCCCATGCTGGTGGTGGCGCCCAGGTAGAAGAGACCGTCTTTTTGCTGGTGCACCCCGCTGTGGTCGCCGGGAACGGTGGTGGGTTCGGGGGCCGGACCGTCGGGCAGCGGGTGCCCGAGGTATTCGCGTTCGAGCACCTCACGGAACTTCTCCGGCCCCCAATCGGCCATCAGATATTTCAGTCGCGCCTTATTGCGGAGCCGGCGGTAGCCGTAGTCACGGAAAATTCCGACCACGCCTTCCCAGACCGGGGCTGCCTGCTCCGGTGCGACGAAGGCACCCAGCCGTTCGGCCAGCCGCCCGTTGGTGGACAGCCCTCCGCCGACCCACAGGTCGTAGCCGGCACCGAGTTCGGGGTGGCGGACCCCGACCAGGGAGATGTCGTTGATCTCGTGGACGACGTCCAGGGAGGGGTGCCCGGTGATCGCGGTTTTGAATTTTCGCGGAAGATTCGAATACAGCGGGTTGCCGATGTACCGTTCGGCGATCTCCTCGATGGCCGGGGTGGGGTCCAGGATCTCGTCGGCGGCGATCCCCGCCACCGGTGACCCGAGAATGACGCGGGGGACGTCGCCGCAGGCTTCGGTGGTGTTCAGGCCGACGGATTCCAGTCGCCTCCAGATTTCGGGGACGTCACTCACATCAACCCAGTGCAGTTGGATGTTCTGCCGGTCGGTGACATCTGCGGTGTCGCGGGCGAATTCGGTGGAGATGGAACCGATGACGCGCAGTTGTTCGGTGCTCAGGGCGCCGCCGTCGATGCGCACCCGCATCATGAAGTAGCGGTCCTCGAGTTCGTGCGGTTCCAGGGTCGCAGTCTTCCCGCCGTCGATCCCCGGTTTGCGTTGGGTGTAGAGGCCCCACCAGCGGAAGCGTCCGTGCAGGTCCTCGGGGTCGATCGAGTCGAAGCCGTGACGAGCGTAGATCGTCTCGATGCGTTCGCGGACATTGAGCCCGTCGTCGTGCTGTTTCCATTCCTCATTGGAGTTCAACGGGGTGGTCCCGTCCACTTTCCATTGGCCGTGGGGCTTGGCTGGCGGACGGGACCGGGGCGGGCCGGAAGCTGGCTGGGTATCGGTTGCCTGAGTCATGACTGTGAGCCTAGGGCCCGGTTTTCACCGCTGTCGCGCCCGCAGGTCATCAGCCGACACGTTGCTTTTTTTGACCTCAGTCAGCCGCGAAAACAGCCTCCGACAGGGCAGTTTGGAGTCTTGCGACGACACATTCGGCAACCGTGACGTCGGGGAGCAATGGTGCAGTCACATAATTTGCTCCGACGGCTTCGAGGCGTTCCTGGAAGAAACCGGGAGCCAAGAGGTAAGAAACGACACCGACCCGCGTTCCTGGTCTTTGCTGGGCCAACCGGTCCACCGCGTCCCCGACCCGGGGTGCGGCAGCCGAACAAAATGCTGCCTGAACGGGGGTCTGCAGAAGGCCGGCGAGGGTTGCTGCGCTGTCCTTGGCCTGCTCTTGGCCCGACTCCACGCGGGTCCCTGCCGAGGCCAGCACCACGGCGTCCTGCGTTGTCCAGCCCGCTGCTGCCAGCCGGCGGGCCATCAGCTGGGCCAGCCGGGGGTCGGCTCCGATGGGCTCGGCAGCGATGGTGTTCCGCCGCGAGGCCACGGCCTCGGCAACATCGACACTGGTGTGGATTCCCAGCGAGAGCAGCAGCGGCAGCACCACTGCCGGTTCCCCGGCCGGGAGGCGTTCCACAACAGAGGCCAGGCCCGGGTCTTGGACGTCGACGTAGGCCTCGTGGATCTGAACCTGCCAGCCGTTGGTTGTTTGCTGGTCCGTGAGGAGTTCGGCGACCTGGCCGCGCAGCTGGTCGATCAGCTGCCGCCCGCGGGGATGATCCGTGCCATGGGCGCAGGCGATCACATGCAGTGGGCCGCGTATCACGTGGTGCGGATCAACTTGTGATTGGCCGCCTGGGCGACGGGCCGCACGACGATCTGATCAAGGTTGATGTGATGCGGGAGGGTGACGGAATAGGCCACCACGTCGGCGACGTCGTGGCCGGTCAGGGGTTGGGCCACCCCCGCGTAGACCTGATCGGCAGCGTCCTGGTCCCCTCCGAGCCGGCTCAGCGCGAATTCTTCGGTGTGGACCAGCCCGGGGACGACCTCGATCACGCGAATGTTGTTTTCGGCTTCTTCGAGCCGGAGCGCCTGGGTGAGGCCCTGTTGGGCAAATTTTGCGGCGTTATATCCGCCGCCTCCTTCATATCCGCCCAGGGCTGCGGTGGAGGTGAGGTTCAGGATCGTTCCTTCGCCGTGGGCCCGCAGCATGGGCAGAAAGGCGCGGATCATGTTCATGGTCCCCAACACGTTCACCCGGTACATCCAGTCCCAGTCGGCAGTTTGTGCCGCACCGATCCTCTCGACACCGCGGGCCCCACCGGCAATATTGATCAGGGTGTCGACCCCGCCGGCATCGGTCACTACCGCCAGGAGTCGGGCGACGTCCTCTTCGCTACTGATATCCGCTGCCACCGGGGTGACTCCCGTTTCCCCGGCCAGTGCCTCGAGCCGGTCCGCCCGGCGAGCCACGGCGAAGACCTTCCAGCCCTCGGCGGCCAGCCGACGGGCCGTGGCCTCACCGATTCCGGTACTGGCACCGGTCACCACTGCACTTTTCCTGGACTGCTGGGTCGTTGACGTCATGGCACCAGCCTAGCGAGGCCACGGGAGCGAATCATGCTCCGGGCAACTGTGGACCTGCACCACCACCGGTGGAAGTCTGTAAAGACAGGTCTTCATCCCCCGCGGAACACCGGTGCCTGCGGGCACCGGTTCCCCACCCGAAAGCTGTTGAACACGATGCGCCAGCCGAAAGTGACATCAGGGCACGACGGCGATCACTGGTTCCCTGCCCCGGGCACCCCGGGCGCTACGGGGATGCCGGATGTTCGGGTCGCCGGTGGGGTGGTCCGCGGGGTGCGGGAAGGCAACGTGTTCACCTGGCGTGGCATCCCCTATGCCGCACCGCCGGTGGGGCCCCTCAGGTTCAGGGCCCCAGCACCACCGGTCGGCTGGTCGGGAATCAGGGACGGGACACGCTTCGGGCCGATGGCGCCCCAACCGACCCGAACCCACCGGTCTGCCCTGGGGTCCGCCGAAGCAACCAATGAGGACTGTTTGAGCATCAACGTCCAGGTACCGGTCCCGGCGTTGGCGGATGCCGATTCCCTCCCCGTCATGGTTTTCATTCACGGGGGCGGCTATTTTCAAGGATCCTCGCGGGACTTTTCGGGGCAGGGGGAAGGTTTCGCTGGCACGGGGCGGGCCATCTATGTGAACTTCAATTACCGTTTGGGGCCGTTGGGTTATCTGGATTTCAGCCGCTACTCCACCCCCGAACGTCCCATCGACAGCAATCTCGGTCTCCGCGATCAGGTGGCCGCACTGGAATGGGTTCAGGAGAACATCGCCGCTTTTGGCGGCGACCCGGACCGGGTGACGGTGTTTGGGGAGTCGGCCGGCGGGAATGCGGTGACCACGCTACTGGCCACCCCGAGCGCCCACGGATTATTCCTCCGGGCCATCGCCCAAAGTGCCCCTGCTGATGCCGTCTACCCTCCGGCGCTCGCGGCGCTGTGGGCGGCCGAGTTCCTGCAGATCCTCGGTGACCAGCATGATGGCCAGGGCCGGCCCGGTCCCGAGGCCGACCCGGTACCGGATCTTCTACTCAACGGTTCTGTCAGCGATTTGTTGGCCGCGGCCAAGATCTTGCAAACCCGCATTCCGGACGCCTACCCCGGAGGTTTCTGTTTCGCACCGGTCATCGACGGAACCTATGTGCCCGAGCACCCGATCGAAGCGGTCCGTGCCGGCCGTGCGGCGCGTGTACCGCTGATCATCGGCACCAACGAACGTGAAGGTTCGGTCTTCCACGGCAGATGGGATATTTTGCCCAGTTCCCCCTCCCGTATCACTGGCGTTTTCGCCCGTTCGCCCCGGCAGGCGCGGCACGTGATGCGTGCGGCGTATCCGGGTCTACCGAATCCCACATCGGCAACGGAGTTCAGCGGGGACTACGGGTTCTGGTACCCGAGCATCCGGTTCGCCGAACTGCACTGCCGTTTCGCGCCCGTCCATGTGTATCGCTTCGACTTCGCGCCACGGCTGCTCAAGATGGTCGGTCTGGATGCCGCCCATGGGGTGGAAATGTTTGCTCTCTTCGACAGAACCGACATCCCCATGGCACGGATGATCACCTCGCTCGGCGGCCGGGAAGCCTATGCCCGTGCCGGCCAGCGGATGCGGGGACGGTGGCTGAGGTTCGCCGAATCCGGGACCACCTCATCGACGTGGCCGGCCTATGACGACCTCAACCGGTCAACCTTGATCATCGAAAATACCGACCATGTGGAGAATGATCCGCACCGTCGTCGTCGACTGGCGTGGGCCGAGTTCATGGCCCGCCCCGATGAACCGTGGTCAGGCACTCGGGTATCTGAAGACACGGCACGTCCAGATCGCTGAGATGACCCACCAACGGGGTGGGTCTCAGAGGTTCTCGTCCAGAAATTCGAGCAGGACCACGGCATTATTATGTTCTTCGTCTTTGGTGGCATAGACGAGTACGACGTCGTCCTGATCTTTGATCAGCTCCAGTAGTCTTTCGGCTTCCTCGGTCGCCGGCCCGTCCTCGAGTTCGGCGATGTATTGCTCACGGAATTCATCGAAGCGGTGCTCCCGGTGGTTGAACCAGGTCCGCAATTCCGGGGAGGGGGCGATGTCCTTGGCCCACTCATCGAGTTCGGCATCCTCTTTGGCGATGCCTCGGGGCCAGAGTCGGTCGACCAGGATCCGATAGCCGCCGTCTGGTGCGGAGTAGGCCCGCTGCATTCTGATCTTGCCCATACCCCGATGGTAGGCCGAATCCCTCCGCGACGCCCGCCCCGCAAAAAATCCTGTGGACGAGACGGTGTCCAGCGCCGCGAATCGGGCCTGACCTGCCGACATGGAATACTGGGAGCATGGCTGAACAGAACTTGGGCACAGACACGCCCGCTACCGTAAGCGTCCCCGACAAACCAGCACTGGAGGGCCTCGAAGAACGGCTCGGACAGCGGTGGCGTGACGAGGGTACCTACGCTTTCAACCCCGACACGACCCGCGACGAGGTCTACTCGATCGACACTCCCCCGCCCACGGCATCGGGATCCCTGCACGTGGGACACATGTTCTCTTACACGCAGACCGACGTTTTGGCCCGCTACCAGCGGATGCGCGGCAAGAATGTCTTCTACCCCATGGGCTGGGACGATAACGGTCTGCCGACAGAACGCCGGGTGCAGAACTTCTACGGTGTGCGCTGCGATCCCAAGACCGCCTACGACCCGGCCTACCGCCCCCCGGAAAAGCCGGCGAAGAACCAGCGTGATTGGGACGTCGTCTCCCGTCGGACGTTCATTGAGCTCTGCGAGGAACTGGCCGTCGAGGACGAGAAGGTCTTCGAGCACCTTTTCAGCACCCTCGGCTTGTCAGTGGACTGGAACCTGACCTACCGCACCATTGATGACATTTCTCGCGCCGTCTCCCAACGGGCCTTCATCCGGAACCTGACCGACGGCGACGCCTACATGGCCGAGGCACCAACCCTATGGGATGTCACCTTCCGGACAGCGGTTGCCCAGGCCGAGCTCGAGGACCGCGAAGTTGACGGCGCCTACTACCGGTTCCCGTTCTTCGCCGAAGACGGCACCGAGATTCACATCGAGACGACCCGTCCCGAATTGCTGGCCGCCTGCGCCGGTCTCGTCGCCAACCCCGACGATGAGCGGTACCAGCCCCTCTTTGGGAAGACAGTCACCTCCCCACTGTTCGATGTTGAGGTCCAGGTGTATCCCCACCCCTTGGCCAAGGCGGATAAGGGCTCCGGCATCGCCATGGTCTGCACCTTCGGCGACCTGACCGATGTCACCTGGTGGCGGGAACTGCAGTTGCCCACCCGGGCCATCATCGGCCGGGACGGCCGGATCCAGGGGCAGGCCCCCGAGTGGATCACCTCCGAGGCAGGACGGGAGGCCTTCGCTTCGCTGGCCGGCAAAACGGTGTTCTCCGCCAAGGAGGCCGTCTCGACGATGCTCAGTGAGGCCCGACTGCTCGACGGCGAACCGCGGAAGATCACCCACCCGGTGAACTTCTTCGAAAAGGGCGATAAGCCCCTGGAGGTCGTCAGCTCCCGGCAGTGGTACATCCGCAACGGTGGCCGGGACGCCCAGCGCCGCGAACGCATGATCGCCCGCGGCCAGGAAATCGAGTTCCACCCGGAATTCATGCGCTCGCGCTACACGAATTGGGTCAATGGGCTCAACGGCGACTGGCTGGTCTCCCGTCAACGCTTCTTCGGTGTGCCCATCCCCGTCTGGTACCCGTTGGATGCCCAGGGCAACCCCGATTATGAGCACCCGGTGGTCCCCGACGACGCCCAGTTGCCGGTGGACCCGGTGGCCGAAACGGCCCCGGGGTATACGGCGGACCAGCGTGATGTTCCCGGTGGTTTCACCGGGGATGCCGATGTGCTCGATACGTGGGCGACGTCTTCGCTGACCCCGCAGATCGTGGGCCGCTGGAGCCGGGATGACGAGTTCTTCTCCAAGGTCTTCCCGTTCGACCTGCGCCCCCAGGCCCACGACATCATCCGCACCTGGCTCTTCTCCACCGCAGTGCGTGGCGATGCCCTGCACGATTGCGCCCCGTGGAAGCATGCGGCCATTTCCGGTTGGATCTTGGACCCGGACCGGAAGAAGATGTCCAAGTCCAAGGGCAATGTGGTGGTCCCCACCGACGTGCTGAACGACTTCGGCGCGGATGCCGTGCGTTATTGGGCAGCTTCGGCCAAGCTCGGGGCCGATACCGCCTACGAGGTAGCCCAGATGAAGATTGGCCGCCGCCTGGCGATCAAGATCCTCAATGCCTCGAAGTTCGTCCTGAATCTCGGTGCCACCGAGGCGAACGTCCTGGACGGCGATGCCCATCTGATCACCAATGGTCTGGACCGGTCCTTGCTGGCCCGGCTCTCGGAGGTCATCGAAGAGGCCGACCGTGCCTTCGGGATCTACGATTACGCCCGTGCCTTGGACATCGTGGAAACGTTCTTCTGGTCCTTCACCGACGATTACGTCGAACTCATCAAGGACCGGGCCTACGGTGCCCGTGGCGACGCCGAGCAGGCCTCGGTGCTGGCTGCCCTGGCAACCACCCTTGATGCCGTGCTGCGCCTTTTCGCACCGTTCCTGCCCTTCGCTACCGAAGAGGTGTGGGGATGGTGGCGTTCGGGGTCGGTCCACCAGTCAGCCTGGCCGACCAATACGCACCTGACCGGTGCCGTTGAGGGGGCCGACACCGGTGTTCTGCCAACCGTTGGGGACGCCTTGGGCGGGATCCGCAAGTCCAAGTCCGAGGCCAAGGTCAAACAGCGCACCCAGGTCCTCTCCGGCGTCGTCCGGGGCCCTGAAGCCACCTTGGATCGGGTACGTGCCGGTCTCGGTGATCTGCTCGCCGCGGGTAACGCCGTGGAGTTGGATCTCCAGGTCGGCGGCGAGGAACTCGTCGTCTCCGATGTGGTGCTGGCCCCGGCTGAGGAGCCGACCGCCCAAGGCTAGGCCCGTGGAGCAGTGACAGAAGTGGCCCCGGCAAGGTCTGCCGGGGCCACTTCTGTTGGGCCCGGTACCGGGCCGAAAATTCGTTAGGAGGCGTCGACCTGCGCGAATTGCTGGCGTTCCTGCGTGAACTGCGGTGCCCCGGAGCGGGTGCGCTTGAGCTCGAAGAAGTACGGGAACGATGCCAGGGTGACGGAGGCATCGAACAGCTGCCCCGCTTCCTCACCGGAGGGGATCTCGGTGATGACCGGCCCGAAGAACGCGGTGCCGTTCAACGCAACGACCGGGGTGCCGACCTCTTGGCCCACCAGGGAGATGCCCCGTTCGTGACTGGCCCGCAGGGCCGCATCGTGTTCGTCGTTCGCGCCGGCCTGGGCGAGTTCTGCCGGGAGGCCGACCCGTTCGAGGGCCCGGGTGATGACCTCGGAATAGTCAGCAACACCGGCGTAATGGATCAATTCGCCCATGGCTGTGTAGAGTTCGCCGACGACGTCCTGACCGTGGGCTTGCTCTGCGGCGATGATGACCCGCACCGGGGCCCACGCACTGTCCAGACCCCGGGGGAATTCGCCCTCGACGTTCTTATCCTCATTCAGGACCGCCAGGCTCATCACCTGCCACTCGACTTTGATGTCACGGACCTTCTCCACCTCGAGGATCCACCGGGAAGTGGCCCAGGCGAAGGGGCAAAGCGGGTCAAACCAGAAATCTACAGCCGTGGTCTTGGACAAGGTGTTCCTCCTGAAGTCGAAGCATGTACTCGGTGGTGACGGTTGGGTCACCGCCCTCCGTTGAGTACAACGCCCCGATCAGGCTGACTTATTCCGCCGCTTCGTGGCCACTTCCGCCGAGATGAGCGTCGGTTCGCCGACCTGCTGCACTACTTCTGCGGTGATGACGACCTCGGCGATGTCATCGCGGCCGGGCAGATCGAACATAATCGAACCGAGGGTCTCTTCGAGGATCGCCCGCAGCCCGCGGGCGCCGGTTCCGCGTTCCAGCGCCAGGTCGGCGATGGCTTCGAGGGCATCAAGTTCGAAGGTCAGCTCAACCCCGTCGAGACGGAACATCTTCTGGTACTGCTTCACCAGGGCGTTCTTCGGCTCGGTCAGGATCTTGATCAGGGCCTCGCGGTCCAGGTTCTCCACGGTGGCGATCACCGGCAGGCGGCCGATAAATTCGGGAATGAGACCAAATTTGAGCAGGTCCTCGGGGCGGACATCCGAATATTTGGCGTCCTCGGAGTTCAGCGCGGTCAGCGGTGCACCGAAACCAATACCCTTCTGGCCGGCCCGGGAGCCGATGATCTCCTCGAGGCCGCCGAAGGCCCCCGCGACAATGAACAAGACGTTCGATGTGTCGATCTGGATGAACTCCTGGTGCGGATGTTTGCGGCCGCCCTGGGGCGGGACCGAGGCGACCGTACCTTCAAGGATCTTCAGCAGCGCCTGCTGCACCCCCTCACCGGAAACATCACGGGTGATGGAGGGGTTCTCTGACTTACGCGAAATCTTGTCGATCTCGTCGATGTAGATGATGCCCTGTTCGGCCTTCTTCACGTCGAAGTCCGCGGCCTGGAGGAGCTTGAGCAGGATGTTCTCGACATCCTCACCGACATAGCCGGCCTCGGTCAGTGCCGTGGCGTCCGCAGCGGCGAAAGGCACGTTCAACCTGCGGGCCAACGTCTGGGCGAGGTAGGTTTTGCCGCAACCGGTCGGACCGATGAGCAGGATATTGGACTTGGAGACCTCGACGTCGTCCAGTGCGTCCACATCGCTCAATTGGGCTGCAGCGGTGGAACCGGCCCCCGATTGGATGCGCTTATAGTGGTTGTACACGGCGACCGACAGGGAGCGTTTGGCGCCTTCCTGGCCGATGACGTATTCCTGCAGCGAGTCGAAGATCTCGCGGGGACGCGGCAGTTCGAAATCGGGGCCGGCCTCGATCTCGGCCAGCTCCTCCTCCATCAACTCATTGCACAGTTCAATGCATTCGGTGCAGATGTAAACGCCTGGACCGGCGATGAGCTTACGGACCTGCTTCTGACTTTTGCCGCAGAACGAACACTTGAGCAGGTCGGAGCTTTCACCCATACGAGCCATGGTGTTCTTCCCCTAACGTGATACAGAAACCTCGCGGCGGACGCCGCGCGGTGATGTCTACCTACAACTCTAGGTGAATTGGCCGACAGAATAGGTGACCGGACGCCCCGTGGTGCGAAAAACCTACGGGACGTCCGGTCACTGAAGCCGTCGTCTTCCTATTTGCCGATGGCCTGCTGCTTGATCTTCCGAGGGCTGAGCACCTCGTCGATCAGGCCATACTCCTTGGCTTCCTGCGCGGTCATGAACAGATCGCGTTCGATATCGTTGCCGACCTGCTCGGGGGTCTTATGGCTCTGCTCGGAGAGCGTGGTCTCCAACCAGGTGCGCATCCGCATGACCTCTTCGGCCTGAATCTGCAGGTCGGTGGCCGTGCCACGTTCCCCGCCGCCCATGGCCGGCTGGTGGATCAGCACGCGGGCGTTGGGCAACGCCAGACGCTTACCCGGTGCACCGGCTGCCAGCAGGACCGCGGCGGCGCTGGCCGCCTGGCCCAGGCAGACGGTCTGGATCTCGGGGCGGATGAACATCATCGTGTCGTAGATCGCCGTCATGGCGGTGAAGGAGCCGCCGGGTGAGTTGATGTACAAGGTGATGTCGCGCTCGGGGTCCATGGATTCCAGGACGAGCAGCTGGGCCATCACGTCGTCGGCCGAAGCGTCGTCGACCTGCGTGCCGAGGAAGACGATGCGGTCCTCGAACAGCTTCGCGTAGGGGTCCTGGCGCTTGAAGCCGTAGGGGGTGCGCTCTTCGAAGGAAGGAAGGATGTAGCGGGCGGACGGCATGTCGCCAGCGGTGCCTTCGTTGCCGGTGTAATTCATGTTCTTCTCCTGGGGATCTGTGGGGATGCTCGTCGGCTGGATGGCTAGTTCTTGACTCCGCCGCCGCCGGAAACCGTAACGGAGCTCTGGGCGATGTGGTCGAAGAACCCGTATTCCAGGGCCTCGGGGGCCGTGAACCACTTATCGCGGTCGTTGTCCTTCAGGATCGTCTCCAGCGACTGCCCGGTCTGTTCGGCGGTGAGCTCGGACATGACCTTCTTCATATGCAGGATCAGTTCCGCCTGGATGCGGATATCGGAAGCGGTGCCGCCGATTCCGCCGGAGGGCTGGTGCATCAGGATCCGCGCGTTCGGGGTGGCGTAGCGCTTGCCCTTGGTGCCCGAGGAGAGCAGGAACTGCCCCATCGAGGCGGCCAGGCCGGTGGCCACGGTGACGACATCGTTGGGGATGTAGTTCATCGTGTCGAAGATCGCCATGCCGGCGGTAATGGAGCCGCCCGGCGAGTTGATGTACAGGAAGATGTCCTTATCCGGGTCCTCGGCCGAGAGCAGCAGTAGTTGGGAGGAGATGGCGTTGGCCGACTCGTCGCTCACTTCCGAGCCGAGCCAGATGATGCGCTCCTTGAGGAGCCGGTTGTAGATGTAGTCCTCGCGACTGGCCGGATCGACCGAGGCCATCTTCGGGGTGTGGGATTCCGTCGTCATTTTCGAATACCTCTCCATGGGTGCCATGCGACGTGGCTCTTCCGGCCACGTACGGTAGCGCTTGCTTTCCTTGACACTACTGCAGTCACAACGCGCGCCGCGCCCGCGATCATTCGCTGTTCGCTGATGGCGCATACCCCTGTGACGGGCCCATCGCCTGTGGCTTAACTGCAGGTGCTTTCGGCTTAAAGTACGACGGCGGGACCACCCTTTCGGGCAGTCCCGCCGAGGCCGCTCATCGGCGGCTCTACATCGCGGTGGTTACTTGGCGGACTCTGCTGAGTCGGCCGAAGCTGACGATGCCGAGGAGGCGGAAGAATCCGAGGACTCGTCTTCTTCTTCGCCGGCTGGCCGGACGAAGTCCGTCAGGTCGACGTCCTTGCCATCGGTATCGGTGACCTTGGCCAGTTCCAGGACCTTGGCCAGCGCCTTGCGGCGGCGGACCTCACCGATCATCATCGGCACCTGGCCGGCGCTGTCGAGCATCTGGGCGAACTGGTTCGGATCCATGCCGTACTGGCTGGAGCTCTGGACGATGTAGTCGATGAGCTCTGACTGCTCAACGCCTACCTCCTCCTTTTCGGCGATCTCGTCGAGGATGACCTCGTTCTGGAAGGCGCGCTCCGTGTTGGTCTTGACCTCGGCGCGGTGCTCCTCGGTGTCGTGCTCTTCACCGGGGTTCTCGCCGCCCTGGGCGAAGTGCTGCTCAACCTGTTCGTTGATCACCGACTCCGGAACCGGAACGGGCACCAGCTCGGTGAGCTTGTCCATGACCTTATCGCGGGCCTGTACTCCCTGATCGACGAGCTTGGACTCGGCGGCCTTCTGGGTCAGGTCCTCGCGCAGTTCGTCGATGGTGTCGAATTCGGAAGCCAGCTGGGCGAACTCGTCATCTGCGGTCGGGAGCTCGCGCTCCTTGACGGCCTTGATGACCACCTTGACCTGTGCGGTTTCCCCGGCGTGCTCGCCGCCGGCCAGCTTGGTCTCGAAGGTGGCATCCTCATCGGCGGACAGGCCGGTGACTGCTTCGTCGAGGCCATCGAGCATGGTGCCCGAGCCGACCTGGTAGGACAAATCGGTGGCTGCGTCGACCTCATTGCCCTCCACCGTTGCGGTGAGGTCCAAGGTGATGAAGTCCTGGTCGTCCGCTGGGCGGTCGACGTTCTTCAGGGTGCCGAAGCGTCCACGCAGTTCGTCCATGGCGGTCTCGACGTCGGCCTCGGTGGCTTCGACGGCGTCGACCTGGACCTCCAGGCCCGAGTACTCCGGCAGTTCGATCTTCGGGCGGATGTCCACCTGGACATCAAAGACCAGGTTGCCCTCGGTAGCCGTCGGCTCCGGGACCTCGGTGATCTCAACCTCGGGGCGGGACAGCGGGACGATCTCCGTCTCACGGACCGCTTCCTGGTAGAACTCGTTGAGCCCGTCGTTGATGGCCGTCTCCAGCACATAGCCGCGGCCGACACGCTGGTCGATCAGGCGGTTCGGGACCTTGCCCTTGCGGAAGCCGGGAACATTGATCTGCTCCGCGATGGACTTGTAGGCCGCGTCGATGTTCGGCTGCAATTCGGTGAGGGGAACCTCGACATTGAGCTTGACCCGGGTGGGCGTGAGGTTTTCGACGGCGCTCTTCACTACGTAGCTCTCCTGAATGATCTGGGCTATAAAGACACTGCACACTCGTCCCCGTTGTGGAGCTGACGGGACTGAAAGTTCAGAGTCGGGGTGACAGGAGTTGAACCTGCGACCTCACGCTCCCAAAGCGCGCGCTCTACCAAGCTGAGCTACACCCCGATTGGTGCAGAGGCTAGTTTACGCAGAATCCTCGCGGAACAACTAATTGCTGACAGGCACCACTTCCCGGCATGGCACGGGCCCGGCCCTAGAGGCCCTCGGCGATGTCCAGGACCGGCCGCCGAATGATCCATTCGTCGCTGGGCAAACGGTCCATGTAGTAGAAGCCGCCGACGGCCGATGCACGATTCGGCGGGGCCTCCGGATGGTAGTTCAGCACCAGTCCTCGCCGTTGCACCCAATCCAGCCACGCGTGCAGGGCCTGGACCTCCTCGACCGGAACCTCCTGTCCCGCTCGCTGCCGCAGCAGGACCCGCACATGGGCCATGACGGAGCTGCGGTGGTGCTCGGTTTCGACGGCCCAGGGCAGGACGTCACGGTAGGAAGGCCGTCCCGCACGGGCCTTCCCACGATTCAGGGCCCGTTGGACGCCGGCTGCGGTGACCCCGTAGCGCTCGGCGATCTGCTCGTTCGTCAGTCCCAGCTCGCTGAGTCCTTGCAGGATCCGCAGATCCGGTACTTTCCTGGGTCCAGCCATCTTCCACCCCCCATGCCCCGCTGCCCGGGGCTTCGTCACGACGTCGGATACCGACCTTCCGAGCATGCGCCGCACGAGGACGAGCGTCAATTTTGCAGTGCTCCGAACCCACTGCTAATGTTGTCCAAGCAACGGGCCGCAAGGCCCGTCTTTGCGGGGATGTAGCTTAATGGTAAAGCCTCAGTCTTCCAAACTGATGACGCGGGTTCGATTCCCGTCATCCCCTCCACATACGTTGGGCCGCCTTAGGGCGGCCCTTCGTCGTTAAGGGGTGCGGAACCGGCTGCTAATGTCCGGCTATGCGCATCTACGTTCCGGGAGCCAACCGCACCGGCAGGGCCGCCTGGCCCCATTGCACCGATGAAGAGGGGCTGTACGTCGCCTTCGCCACGGACTCGCCCGTGGAGCAGCGGACCACCACGGTGGGAAATCTGACGACGGCGGAGCCGGTCACCGTCATTGCCCACTCCTTGGGTGCGATTCCTGCGTTGCTGGCGATCGCCGCGGGGCACCTGCGGCCGGCACGGCTGGTCCTGCTGGAGCCGGCGCTCTTCGATATCGTCAGGGGCGTTCCGGCGGTGGAAGAGCACATCGCGGTGATGACCCGGGCCCGGCAGAAGGCCGCCGCCGGTGACCTTTTCGGTTATTGGGCACTGGTCAAACCGTTCATGTTTGGCGGCCGCGCCCTGGTGGAGGATTGGCAGCAGGATGAACCCCACGCCCGGCGGTTCAGCACCCAACCGGCACCATGGGGTCACAACATCACGCCGGATCTGATGGCGACCCTGCCCACCCTGGTGCTCACCGGCGGCTGGAACGAACAGTATGAGGCAATCGCCGCGGTTTTGATCCGGCACGGGGCCGCCCATCGCATCCTGCCAGGAAGTGGTCACCGGGCTCAAGACGCACCGGAGTTCGAAGCGCTGATCGCCGCCTTCGAACAAGACACGCCGGCCCGAGGCCGGATCCGGGGTCGCTAGGCCGACCGACCCGTGCGGGGCTGGCAGGCAGGACACCAATAGAGTTTGCGCGCCGCCAGCTCGGCCAGTCCGATCGGCGTCCGGCAGATCAGACAGGGCTGCCCCTGGCGTTGGTAGGTGTAGTAGGCATGATCGGGCCAGACCGGGGCTTCGGGGTCGGCACGGTCTGGGGCCCGGGTGGTGATGATGCGGCCATCGCGGACCCCATCGGCCATGAGCGCGCAGATATCCTGCCACAACCGGCGCACCACCGGTACCGGCAGGTCGCGGCCTCGCGCCCACGGGTCGAGTCCGGCACGGAAGAGTGCTTCGGCCCGGTAGATATTTCCGACCCCCGCAATCAGGGCCTGGTTCATCAGCGCGGCGGCGATCACGGTACCGGTGGCCCCGATCCGTCGGAGGAATTCCTCTTCCCCGGCAGCGGTATCAGCCCCCAACGGGTCGGGTCCCAACCGCCCCCGAACCGCTTCGGCCTCCGGCACGGTCAGCACCTCGCAGACCGAGGGGCCGCGCAGGTCGGCCCAGCCGTGTTCGGAGACCAGACGCATTCTGACGTGGCCCACCGGTTCCGGAGGTCCGTCGTAGGCGACGGGAGTCCCGTCGTCGTAGGCCTCCTTCTCGCCGATGCGTCGCGGGGCACCGATGCTCGAAGCGCCCCGGAAACCCTGGTCTCCCCCGAAGCCGAAGGCACCGTAGAGC
Source organism: Arthrobacter rhombi (assembly GCF_900163545.1). Lineage (GTDB taxonomy): Bacteria > Actinomycetota > Actinomycetes > Actinomycetales > Micrococcaceae > Arthrobacter_H > Arthrobacter_H rhombi_A. Next base: position 59,321 of record NZ_FUHW01000028.1, on the reverse strand, counting down.
CCCAGATGGACCCGCAGAATCTGTTCGCCGGCGAAGCGGGCGAACAGCTGCTTGCCGTGGGCCGTGGCCTCCAGGAGCTCACGACCGTCTAGCAGTGCGGCCCCTGCCGTGAATCTTCCTTGCGGGCTCGACACCCGCAGTACTTCTCCGGCGAAAACATCGTCCAGTTGGCGGGCAAGCCGGTGGACGGAGTGGCCCTCGGGCACCCTAGTCCTCTAGTTGGCCGGTGGTTTCGTAGGCACCGATCTGCTGGATTCGACGAATATGGCGTTCTGCTTCGCTGAACGGTTCGGCCAGGAAGGCGTCGATCAGGCCAGTGGCCTCTTCGATACTGTGCTGGCGCCCACCCACGGCAACAATATTGGCGTTGTTGTGTTGGCGGGCCAGTCGGGCGGTGTCCAGGTTCCAGGCCAAGGCGGCGCGGATCCCCTTGACCTTATTCGCGGCGATCTGTTCGCCGTTGCCCGAACCTCCCAGCACGATCCCCAAGGCATCCAGTCCGCGGGCCTGTTCGGCGGCGACGGCTTCGGCGGCGTTAATGCAGAATCCCGGGTAGTCGTCCTCGGCATCGTAGGAGGTCGGGCCATGGTCCACGACGTCGTGGCCGGCGCCGCGCAGATGCGCCACCAGGTGGGCGCTGAGTTCGAGTCCGGCATGGTCGGTGGCAATATGAACGCGCATGATGTCCTTCGGGTCATCCGTGGGAGGGGAACGTTTCCTAGCCTACAAGGGGGCGACGACCTCGATCCACAGGGGCCCCTCACCGGTGGCTGCCCGTCCGGTGGCCGTGAGTTTTCCGTCGTGCGGGGAAATGCTGTAGGCGCTCAGGTGGCCCGAACGTTCCCCGCAGACAAAGAGGTATTCACCGTCCGCATCCACGCAGGCCCCGCGGGGTTGTTCTTCGGTGTCAGTGGTGCGCAGATAGTCCAGCCTGCCGGTATCGGGGTCGATGGCGAACGTGGAAACCGTCGAGGTTGAGCGTTCGGTGGTGAACAGGAATTTTCCCCGGCCCCCGATGCGGATATCGGCGCACCAGATGGCGTCGGGACCGGGCACCGGGCCTCCTGGATGGCGGGCGAAGCCGGGGACGAGGCCCAGGGAGGCGGGGACGGTGTCAATGCGCTGGATTTCGGTGAGGGCCCCGGTATCTGGATCCCGTTCGTGGGCGGCAACTTCCCCGGACATCTCATGGATGACGTAGACCCGGGATGCGTCGGCGTTGAAGAGGAGGTGTCGCGGCCCCGAGCCGGTCGGGGCATCGAGGGACCCGGCCAGCGTCAGTTCCCCTGTCTGGGTGGAATACCAGACCACACGGTCACTGCCCAGCGAGGAAGCATAAACGTAGCGGCCATCGGGGCTCGTACGGACGCTGTGGGCTTTTTCCCCCGGGCTGGGCGCCCGCAGGGCATTACCGGCCGGCAGGCCGTCGGCGTCGAGCGGCACTGAGTTCACCGCGTCATGGTGGTAGGAAGCGCTGCGGACCGTCTGACCGTCGGCATCCAGACTGATATAGGCCGTGTTATCGGCCAGCTGGACCCTGGCGGCGTTGCTCAGTCGGCCGGTGGAGCCGTCGATGTCCAGGACGTTCAGCATCGGCGGTTTGCTGGAGGCCCCGGCATAGAGCAATCCGCGTTCCCGGCTCGAGGCCAAAGAGCGGACCCCCTCCACGCCAACCGGTTCGCCGGCGGGGCTCAAGGTTCCTGTTGCGGGATCGAAGGCGAAGGTCTCGACGGTTCCGGCCTTCGCGCAGCCAACGTAGACATGGGTCTGGTTCACGGTGCTTCTCCTGGTCATCGAGGCGGTGTGGCGGGACGGATCCCGTGAACCGATCCTATCCGGCGCCCGCGGGCCCGGACACGGGCCCCGGAACACACTGCCGGTATTTCCTTCCGCCAGGTAGCGCCATCGCGCCGTTTAAGTGAGACAATATCCGTAATGTTCAGGAATCGCTTCAGATATCCGCGCTCTCTGGACCGCCATCAACCGCGAAAGACCACAGGGAGGCATCACCGTGCCAGGATTGAATCTCACCCGCGACGAAGCGCGTGAACGCGCCGGGCTAGTCACCGTCGAAACCTACGACATCGAGCTGGACCTCACCCGCGGAGAGAAGGTGTTCGGTTCCACCACAACCGTGAGCTTCGAGGCCACCGCCGGAACCAGCACGTTCATCGATGCGGTCACCGATACCGTCCATTCGGTCACCCTCAACGGGGTGGAACTGGATCCGAGCCAGGTCAGCGACGGCGTACGCATCCAGTTACCGCAGCTCGCTGCCCGCAATGAGCTGCGCATCGTCGCCGACGCCCTCTATATGAATACCGGCGAAGGCCTGCACCGTTTCGTGGACCCGGTGGATGATGAGGTCTACCTCTACTCCCAGTTCGAGGTCCCCGATTCACGACGGATGTTCGCCGTTTTTGAGCAGCCCGACCTGAAGGCAGCCTTCTCCTTCACCGTCACCGCCCCCGACTACTGGGACCTCATCTCCAACTCCCCCACCCCGGCTCCGACTCCCGCAGGCCAGGGAAAGGCCACCTGGGCGTTCTCCCCCACCGCGCGGATCTCCTCCTATATCACCGCCCTTATTGCCGGCCCCTATGAGGCGGTGCGCAGCGAGCTGACCAGTTCCGATGGGCGGACCATCCCGTTGGGCGTTTTCGCGCGCAAATCGATCATGGAGCACCTGGATGCTGAGAACATCTTCACGCTGACCCGCCAGGGCTTCGAGTTCTACGAGGAGCAGTTCGGCACGCCCTACCCGTTCGAGAAGTACGACCAGCTCTTTGTCCCGGAGTTCAACGCCGGGGCCATGGAAAACGCCGGGGCCGTCACCTTCCTGGAGTCCTATGTCTTCAGGTCCCGTCCCACCGATGCCATGATTGAACGCCGGGCGATCACCATCCTGCACGAACTGGCCCATATGTGGTTCGGGGACCTGGTGACCATGCGCTGGTGGAACGACCTCTGGCTCAACGAGTCCTTCGCCGAATTCATGTCGGCGCTGGCCGCCGCGGAGAACACCGAGTTCAGCCAGGCCTGGACCACGTTCTCCTCCATGGAAAAGTCCTGGGCCTACCGCCAGGACCAGCTGCCCTCAACACACCCGATCAAGGCCGAAATCAAGGATCTGGAGGACGTACAGGTCAACTTCGACGGCATTACCTATGCCAAGGGCGCCTCGGTGCTGCGCCAGCTGGTGGCCTGGGTCGGCCAGAAGGAATTCATGGCGGGGGTCCGCGAATACTTCTCCAAACATGCCTACTCCAACACCGAACTTCCCGACCTGATGCGCGAGCTCGAGGCCTCCAGTGGTCGCGACCTTTCCGAATGGACCCGGCTCTGGCTTGAAACGGCGGGCGTCAATAAGCTCGAAGCCGAGATTGCTACCGCCGAGGACGGAACGATCACTTCCTTCGCCGTCGTCCAGTCGGCCCCAGCGGATTACCCCACCATCCGTCCGCACCGGGCAGCAGTGGGCTTCTATGACCTGAACGAAGCCGGAAAGCTGGTCCGCACCCACCGTCAGGAACTCGATGTCGCAGGTGAGCGCACCGAGGTCGAGGCCTTCGTGGGCAGGAAGCGCCCCGACCTGGTGCTGGTGAACGACGACGACCTGGCCTATGCGAAGATCCGTCTGGATCCCGCCTCACTCCAGGTGGCGATGAAGCATCTGAAGGATTTCGAGGCTTCGCTGCCCCGCACCCTGGTCTGGGGTTCGGCGTGGGATGCCGCCCGCGACGCCGAAACACCTGCCCGCGAATTCGTCGAACTGGTGCTGCGCAATATTGGCCACGAATCCGACTCTTCGGTGGTCTTGGTCATCTTGGGCCAGCTGAACACCGTCTTGGACTACTACGTGCGCGCCGAGGATCGCCAGCGGATGGGTGAGCAGGCAGCCGATCAGCTCTGGGAGTTGGCCCGTAGCGCGGAGGCCGGCTCGGATAAGCAGCTCCAATTCGTGAAGGCCGCGGCCTCACGCTCACGGACCGCGGACCAGCTGGATACGGTAGCTGCCCTGCTCGGTGGCGAACAGCAGCTGAAGGATCTGCAGATCGACGCCGACCTGCGCTGGCATCTGCTCACCGTCTTGGTCGCCGGCGGGCGAGCCGGCGCAGCCGATATCGAGGCCGAACTGGCCACCGACGATACGGCCAACGGCCGGCTGGCCGCCGAGGTCGCCCGGGCAGCCATCCCCACCGCCGAAGCGAAGCTGGCCGCCTGGGAGGCCATCATCGATGGCAGCGAGCTCTCCAACACCCATCAGCGTTCGGCCATCAACGGGTTCAAGCAGGCCCACGATCCAGCACTGTTGGAGCCCTTCGCCGCGAAGTACTTCCAGGTCATCCAGGGTGTTTGGGAGTCCAAGAGCTGGGAGATCGCCCAGCAGATCATCGTCGGCTTGTTCCCGATGGCCCAGACGACGGAGGCGACGTTGAAAGCCACCGATGCCTTCTTGGATCAGCTGGGTACCGGAAGCCCTGCCTTGCGCCGGATGCTGGTGGAAAGCCGCGACGCGGTGGTCCGGGCCCTGGCCGCGCAGGCAGTGGACGGATAGTTCCTGAGCGGCTGATCGGGGCAACCGGCTGGGTCCGAGGATTCGGGCCTACAGTGGTGCCATGGACCCGAATCTGCATCAATACCGCGTCGACGTCGAGTGGACGGGCAACCACGGCACCGGGACCACCGGTCATCGGGACTACGGCCGGGAACATTTCTTGCGGGCAACCGGGTTACCGGATCTGCCAGGGACCGCGGACCCGACCTTCCACGGCGACTCCGACCGGTGGAACCCCGAGCAACTCCTGCTGGGTGCCCTCGCCCAATGCCATATGTTGTCCTACTTCCATGTGGCGGTGAAATATGGGCTCCACGTCACCGGATACACGGACTCCGCCGCCGGAACCCTGCGCTTGAACCGTGACGGGAGCGGCGAATTCACTGAAGCCCTCCTGAGTCCGCGCGTCGTGTTGGCCGATGAGTCCCAACGTGGCCTCGCCGATTCCCTCCACGAACGGGCGCACCAGCTGTGCTTCATCGCCCGCTCGGTGAACTTCCCGGTCCTCAACCGACCCGTCGCACCCTAGTCATGGCAGATGAACTCGGGCAGTTGATCACCTCGCGGTTGGCGGCCGTCGCCGATCCGACCGCGGCGGGAGCCATGCAGCGCTATCTGAAGACCGAAATGGACTTCTTCGGCGTCCGCGCCCCCACGGTCCAGCGGATCGTCCGTGAGGCGGTCCGCGAAACGGGGGTCAGCCGCTGGGAGGATCTACTCGACGAGGCCAGGAAGTTGTGGGACGGTGCCCAGTGCCGCGAGCAATGGTATGCCGCCCAACAACTCACCGCTTACCGGTCCTGCAGGGGCCGACTCGAGTTCCTGGACCTGTTCGAAGACATGGTCGTTGACGGGGCCTGGTGGGACATCGTCGATAATTGCCACCGCAGGTTCGCCCATCTGCTCGCCCACCATCGCGAGCAGATGGATCCGCTCTTGCGTCGCTGGGCGGTGGATCCGAACCATTGGAAACGTCGAATAGCCATCATCACCCAGCTCAGCTCGAAGGAAGACACCGACGTCGGCCTGCTGGAAGCTGCCATCTACCCGAATATGGCCGAACAGGATTTCTTCCTCCGCAAGGCGATTGGTTGGGCTTTACGCGAATACGCCAAAACCGATCCAACCTGGGTCCGCTCCTTCGTTGCCAGCCATCGCTCCGAGCTCTCGGGCCTGAGTCAACGCGAAGCACTGAAGCACCTGCGCATTCGATAGTGTGGAGAAGGCTGGACCGTGCCAGCCGTGGAAGGAATCGACTCGTGAGCGACCAACAAAACCAGCAAGGCGGGCCCATCCGTTTGCCCGGAGGGGAATCCCTGGGCATCCATGTCGGACAGGTACGCCCGCTGTCCTCCCCCTCGGTATCCCCCGGCGCCTCGGGCGGGCAGCCCGAGGACACCGATGTCTCCGGGCAGAGTCCCGACCGGTTCGGCGGAACCACCCCGGCATCTGCAGACGTGGGCGATCATGAGGACCTCTCCCCCTACCTGGGAACCTTCTACGCCGAGGTCGGCGGCTCGAAGACCTTCCAGCGGCTGACCGAGTACTTCTACGAGTCCGTCGCCAACGATGCCGGGTTCCGCTCGATCTACCCGGAAGAGGATCTGAAGCCCGCAGCCATCCGACTGCAGTTGTTCCTGGAACAATATTGGGGTGGGCCCACCACCTACAGCCAACTGCGCGGGCACCCCCGTCTGCGGATGCGTCACGTCCCCTACATCGTGGACACCGCAGCCCGGGATACCTGGTTGGCCCATATGCGCCATGCCCTGGACCGGATCGCCCTGCCACCGCTGCAGGATGCGACGATCTGGGACTACTTCGACCGGGCGGCCCGCTCGCTACAGAACGCCGCCGACGGGTAGGACCGCTGCCGGCCGGAGCCGTTTTGGTCGTGTCTTGGCCGTTCAGCTGCCCTGTTCGGCCCGGTCCCTCATCTGCAAGGATGGCATGGTGCCCCGGGCCTAGATAGGGGATCCACGACGACGTCGCCCCTTTCCAACACCGGCTCACGACAGGAACTTCACGAGATGAACGAGCAGGCGCAGCACGGTTTCCGGCCATCCCCCATCGAGGGGATCATCGCCGTGATCAGCGGCGGGCTGGCCCTGACAGTCCTCTTCCTGCTCCCCCTGCTCGAGGAGGCCGACACCGGTATACCCGGAGGGACGTTCCCCGCGGGAGGCGAGAACTTCTGGGTCGTTGCGGTGGTGCTGGTGTGCCAGTCCGCGGCGCTCCTGTGGGCGAAGTCGGCACCGCGAACGGTCTTGACCCTCGTGGTGCTGTTGCCGGTGGTACTCGCCGTTTTCGTGCCGGGCCCGGCGTTCAGCCTCAGCACCATTGCCATCTTTTGTGCCGTCTTCCTGTCGGCGGGTCGGCTTCCCCTGCCTCGGGTGGCGCCCCTGTTGGTGCTGGCCGTCCTGATCATTGCCGGGGCTCAGGCGTTCAATGACTTCCGCACCGGCCTCCCTGCCACCGCTGCCGTGACTTCCGCCGTCGGGCAAGCCCTGGTGGTGGTCGGGGCCCCCCTGTTGTTCGCCTTGGTGCTCTCGGCTCGGCGGGAAGCCCGTCTGTCACGGACCCATGAGATTCAGGCTCTGGCCCGCGAACAACAGGCCCGCATCGAGGCCGCCGTTTCAAAGGAACGCACAGCGATGTCCAGGGAACTGCATGATATCGCCGCACACCATATGTCGGGTATAGCCCTGATGACCGCCGCAATCCAACAACAAATCGACACCGATCCCGAGGAAGCCAAACGCTCGGCCCAGCAGGTTCGTTCCCAAAGCACGGCGGTGCTGGAGGATCTGCGTAGGATCGTCGGGCTGCTGCGCGAACACCCCGAGGGCACCCGCTCGGTGGAAACCATAGCGGGGATTCCCGGGCTGGTTGAAGAACGCCGACGTACCGGGATGGACGTGGATCTCCTCCTGTCGGCGGCCCGGCCAGATCGGGAGCTAGCCGCCGGAATCGGCCCCTTGGCGCAACTGGTGGTGTATCGGATGGTCCAGGAGTCCCTGAGCAATGCCGCTGCCCATTCCCCCGGGGCCCGCTGTGTGGTGGATGTCGATGACAGTGATCCCTCCCAGCTCATCGCCGTCGTTCACCATGGGCACGCCGCCGCATGCCAGGTCGGGGCTGGTGCCGCCGCTGGTGCTGGTGTCGGCGGGGGTTTTGGCTTGCTCGGACTGCGTGAACGGGCCGAACTGATCGGTGCGGCCCTCGACCATGGGCCGAACGCCGAGGGCGGTTGGTCGGTACGTCTGGTGGTGCCCCGCGAGGTCGCCAGGCACCCCATTGACGCAGACGAAACCCCTCAGGAGATGCCATGATCCGCGTGCTGCTCGCCGATGACCAACCCCTCGTACGTGCCGGACTCTCAGCTCTGTTGAACATGGAACCCGATATCGATGTCGTGGCCGTCGCCTCCGACGGGGTTGAAGCGTTGGCGCGTGCCCGAGAGCTAAAGCCCGATGTCGCCTGCCTGGATATCCGCATGCCCGGGATCGATGGGATCACCGTCACCCGCGAACTGTGCGGCCCCGGCGTCGAGACGCCGACCCCTGTTCTGGTCCTGACCACCTTCGACCTCGATGACTATGTTTTCGGGGCCCTGGAGGCCGGCGCCTCGGGGTTCCTGCTCAAGGACGCCGAACCGCAGGTCATTGCCCAGGCGGTCCGCCGGGTAGCCGCCGGGGAGGCCACGATCGACCAGAGCCTCACCCGGCGGGTTCTGCGCGAGTTCGTTCAGCGCCGCAACTTGCAGCCGGTGTCCGGGCGGCGGGTGGAGGACCTCCTGACCCCGCGTGAACATGAGATCCTGCTCCTGCTGGCCCAAGGCAAACCCAACGAGGAGATCGCCGCCGATCTGGTGGTGGAAGTCTCCACGATCAAATCGCATCTGGCCCGAATGTTGCCCAAGCTCGGGGTCAGGTCTCGCCTCCAGGCGGTGGTGTGGGCCTACCAGAATCGCATCGTCGAAGTCCCCGACGGCTCCGGCAGCTAGACTGCCCCGTCGAGGACGTCCTCCTGCCCACCACCTGGCACATACCCCAACTGCCCGCGCGTCGTGACGATGACCAGCACCGCAGCAACGATGGCACCGGTGGCAGTGGCCGGCAGGACCAGGTCACCGGTGATCGCCGGGAAGGTCTCGGTCCAGATGATGGAGGCGAAGGTGTTGACGCTGACGTGCATGAGCATCGAGAGCGGAAGGCTCTGCCCGGTGCGGTTGAAGACCCAGGACATCACCACGTTGAACGCAATGCAGAATAAAATGAAGGCCACGGGACGGATCCAGTTTGCCTCGGGCCAGCCGCCCCATTCGGTGAGGAACAGTGGCAGATGCCAGAGGGCCCAGAGCGGGCCCAGGATCATGGCCGCCCCCAGGGCTCCGAAGCGTTGTTGGAGCCTGGGCAGGGCGAAGTCACGCCACCCGGGTTCCTCGGCCAGGCCCGTGGTGATCATCTGCAGCAGCAGCAACGGCACGTAGAGAGCGATGGCTGTTAGCGAGGGAGCACTGATCTTCCCGCCGGAGAACGCGAAACCGGTCAGGAGCATCGCCGCGGGAACCCCGAGGAGTGTGATGGCATACCACTGCCAGGAAACACGCCAACGCCATAGGCGCCCGGCCCAGCTACGGAGCCCGGACCGGCCGTCCGCCACTGTGGTAACCAACAGTGCCGAACCGATGGGCCCCAGGAAGGCCCCCGGAATGACGCCGGCGAACTGCGAGGTACCCAGAAACTCGGGGAAGCTATAGGCCCAGATCCCCAGTCCGTTCATCGACAGGATATAGGGCAGCCAGCCCAACCAACTCAAGACGTTGGTCAACACGAAGAAGGTCATCAGCGGGCGTCTTCGGATCAGATTCCTCATGGATCCCGTGGCATGATCCGGCAGTAATTCGGTGGTGGTCATCGTGGCCCCTTCCAAGGGTTCGGTCGCTGTTGCACTGTCCTGTCGACGCTAGGTCCGGAGCAAGACGGTCTTCTAGCCGCCCGGGATGGCCGTGGAGAGGTCCCTCCCAACGGTGTAATCCAGTCCCCGACCACCGGCTGGCTGGCACCGGATAGGGGCTCAGGCGCGAGCTGATTCGGCGCCCGGCGGGAGGATTCACGGGAGGGCATTGCATCAAAGGATGCAAGTCCTCAACTGCCTCCCCGGGCGGCTCGATCCCGACCTGGCGCACTTCTAGGCTCGAAGACGTACCACCACAGACCATGATTGAGGAGCCATCCCATGAGCACGACAGCCCCGTTAGCAGCGCCGAACCCACAGATCACTGCACCCGCCGTGGACTTGATCCGTTTGCGCAAGACCTACCCGAACGGCCCCGGCCTCTCCACCGCCCTGAACGACGTGTCGGTGTCCCTTGAAGCCGGCAGTTTCACGGCGGTCATGGGCCCATCGGGCTCGGGAAAGTCCACCCTGCTCAATTGCGCCGCAGGTCTGGACGCACCCACCAGCGGGCGGGTAGTGATCGGTGGAACCGAACTCACCGTGCTCTCCCCCGATGCGGCCACCCGTTTCCGCCGACGCCATCTGGGTTTCATCTTCCAGGCGTACAACCTGATCGGACACCTCACGGTCGTCGAGAACATCCAGCTCCCGCTTCAACTCGATGGCCGGCGCCCCGACCCCGACTGGCAGCACCAGCTCATGTCGGCCGTCGGACTCATCGGTCTTGAGGACCAGCTCCCCGGTGAACTTTCCGGTGGCCAGGCCCAACGGGTCGCCATCGCTCGGGCGCTGGTGACCCGACCAACCGTCGTCTTCGCCGACGAGCCCACCGGCGCTCTGGATCGCCAGACCGGGGACCAGGTCCTGCAGATCCTGCGCTCCACGGCACATCACTTGGGACAAACCCTGGTGCTGGTCACCCACGACGCACGGGTTGCCGCCGCCGCCGACCGGGTCATATTCCTCGCCGATGGTCGGCTGGCCGGAGAACTGGTGGAGCCAACCAGCAGCCGGATCGCCGACCGTCTCGTGAAGCTCGGGGGCTAAGGCCATGTGGGCTTATACTCGCGCGGCCTTACTCGTTTATCGTGCGAGTTTAATCGGCAGTTTCCTCGTCGTCGTCCTGGCGGCGGCCTTGCTCTCTGCCACTGGCGTCCTCCTGGCTTCGGGCTTAAGCTCCGACGCGGCGGGCCCGTCGTCGCCCTTGCTGGTGTCGGTCGCCGGTTCCTTCGCCGGAACCGCCTTGATCCTCGTCATCATCGTGGTCACCCAAACGTTTTCCTCCGCACTGCGTCAGCGCCAACGGCAATTCGCCCTGCTTCGCGCCATCGGAGCCACCCCCGGGCAGATTCGTTCGATGATCGCCGCCGAAGTCTTTGCCGTGTTTTCCCTGGCCGCCCCGCTCGGCGCCATCCCCGGGCTCTTCGCCTCCCGGTTGCTCCTGCCGCTCTTGCGTGAAAATGGGATCATTCCCACTGACTTCGAGTTGAGCATCACCGCCTGGCCGGCGGTGGGCGCTGTGCTGGTCCTGCTGCCCTCGAGCCTGCTGGCCGCACGTTTGAGCGCGCGCAAGGTGAGCCGGATCGCTCCCGTGGAGGCCGTCACCGCAAGTGCCTCGGAAGCCTCGATGCTCTCCCCCGTGCGCCGTATTTCGGCGCTCTCGCTACTGGGACTGGGCTTCGTGGTGGCCTTCACCCCCGTCCTCGTTCCGGGAACGATCGGCAGCGCCACCGGTGCCTCCTCGGCGTTCCTCTTCATTGCTGCCGCCGCCGTGGGAGGGCCGGTGCTCGTGGGGTGGGTGGCCCGAAAAGCGGTCAAGGCTTCCCGGTCCGGGCCAGCTGGTCCCGCGGTCCTGGCTGCAGCCAATACCCGGGGGTTCTCGCGTCGACTCACGGCAGCGATCATTCCGCTGGCCCTCTTTCTGGCCTTGGGGACCGTGCAGTCGGGGGTGAACCTGGGAACGGTCGGCGCCGCCGGTCAGCAGCTACGCGAGGGGCTGAGCGTGAATCTGATTATTTCCACGCCCACAGGCGTCACGGCTGCCAACGCCGCCACTGTGGGGCACGCGCCCTCGGTGGAGTCCGTCATGGCCAGCTCGACTCTTCCGGTGACCTCGAAAATCGAGGACGACGACGAGGACCTGGCCTTCTTCAACGATCTGTTGTGGGAGCCCGGATCGCTGCGGACCGTCGGAGCCCACGCCGAACGGTTCCTGCACCCGGGGCTGACTCAGGGTTCCTTGGAGGATCTGGGTGCCCCGGACACCATTGCGGTCAGCAGCGAGGCCACGCTGGGTACCGGAAAAGGCATCGGGGATCCCGTCGAACTGCGTTTCAGCGATGGAGCCGAGCAGACGTTCACCATCGCCGCGATATATTCCAAGGGTTTGGGTCTCGGAAACTTCATCATCAACGAACAGAACCTGCCCGAGGCGAGCAGACCTGCCCGGGCTGACTCATTGCTGGTGAACACCACCGGAACCGGTGCAGGGTCGGTCGGCACGGCGATTGGGGGCACCGGACTCACGGCCAGCAGCGTCCCCGACTACGCAGCTCACACCGTGTCCTCCTCCGCGCAGGAACAACAACTCTCCAACGTCCTGCTGCTGGTTTTGGTGCTGTTCGTGGCGTTGGCCGCCGCCAATACTCTGGTGATGCTCACCGGTGCCAGAAGGGACGAGTTCGTCCTCTTGAAGCAGCTCGGAGCCACACGGACCCAATTGAGGCTCATGGTTTTGCTCGAAGCCGTTTTCCTGACCGTGGCAGCCCTCGTGATAGGTACCCTCTGTGTTCTTCCAGCGCTCTTCGGCGTCGGCTACGGCCTGCTCGGTGGATGGGCGCCCGCCGTCGACTGGCCCATCTATGGTGGGCTCGCCCTCGCGGTGGTGGCCATCGCTCTCGGGGCGATGGGTCTGTCAGCCTGGGGTGGCACCCGGAATCACCGGCAGGTGAGGGCTTGATCGGGTAGCCTACAGCAGCTGGGCTGCATGGCGGATGAGGGTGTGGCCCCCGGAGGAGGACAGGCGCAGCCAGCGACCTTGCCCGAAGAGTCGGCTGCTGCCCCCGGGGCGCAGGAAGCCCAAGGTATGGGCGGCGAAAGCAGCCCCCAGGGGCAGTTCGATCTCCGCGGGGCCGGTGCCGGTGACCGGTGCCGACCAGATCCTCCCGCGCACCGTATCGAGGACCGGGCGGCCCACGCTGGTCGGTACCGCCTCGGCCACCGAGCGCATCCCGGCTTCGGCCTGCCGGCGTAGCTCGTCGTCGTCGTAGGCTCCCCGTTCCTCCCACCCCGTTAAGGGTGGGGTGATACCGGCCCATGCTGCCCTGGATTCTGCTGGTGGCAGGGCCAGGATCGTCTCGGACTCCTCCACCCGGGCCAGCCGGTCGGTCAGGGCACCGAGCTCATAGACGGCTTCGAAGCCGTCTGCTTCCGGGGTGGCCAATTGGGCCACGCGCAGCCCGAGCACCGTGGGAGTCACCGCGGCAATGGCTTCTTGGGCCAGCACCGGAACATATACCGCCAGCGCCGTCCTGACCGCTTGGAGCCTGACCTGTCCGTCTTCGACGGTCCGGGCCCGGGCCAGGAACGTGCGTAGATCGGTCATCGTGTCGGCATCGGCGAGGGGCAGCGTATCGTGAAGCATGATCCCATGCTGTCACCCCCGGAGTCGGCACGCTATTTTCCGGTTCTTCCCGGTTGATCGGCGAGGTGGCCCACGGATAGTCTCAAGCGCAGGACAATCCCTACCAAGGAGTAATAGTGCCCGAACATGAAGTGCCCGAATCCCTGGTCAGGGTGTTGGCTCTCGAAGGAGACGGTCAAACCCGCACGGACGAGGACATCTTCGTCGGCCACACGCCCGCACAGAGCCGGGGCCGAGTTTTTGGCGGGCAGGTCTTGGGCCAGTCGGTCATCGCTGCCTCGCGCACCGTCGAGGGTGAACGCCCCATCCACTCCATGCACGGATACTTCTTGCGTCCAGGTGATGTGAAGGTTCCCATTACCTTCGGTGTGGAGCGGCTGCGCGACGGCCGGTCCTTTTCCGCCCGGCGGGTCCATGCGTACCAGAACGGCAAGCCCATCCTGTCGATGATCGCTTCCTTCCAGGAGCCCGCGGAGGGACTCGAACATCAGGTGCAGATGCCCCAGGGCATTCCGGAACCGGAGTCCTTGCCGACCACCGCCGAGGTCATCGGTAAGATCAATCATCCGGTGGCCAGGGAATGGGCGTATAAGCGTCCCTTCGACATCCGCTACATTGACAAGCCGTTGTACTTCGAAGCTCCGACCGGTGACGCCCGGAAGGCGTCGAACGCCATCTGGATGAAGTCCTATGAAGCGCTCCCCGACGACCAGTCACTTCACCGGGCTGCGCTGGCTTTCGGCAGCGACTACACGTTATTGGAGTCGGTACTGCGCCGCCATGGTTTGCCGTGGATCACTCCGGGCATGAGCGTGGCCAGCTTGGACCATGCCATGTGGTGGCACCGCGATGTCCGTGTCGACGATTGGCTGCTCTACGTCCAGGAGAGCCCCAGTTCTTCCGGTGCCCGTGGTTTGGGCCAGGGACGATTCTTCACCCGAGACGGCGTCCTGGTTGCCACCGTCGCGCAGGAAGGCATGGTCAGGGTCCCCACCGATACCAAGTCCAAACTCATCGGTGGTGTCCAGGCGCGGCTGATGCGTGCGGCCATCAAGCACGAACAGAAGCGCTGAGGCTCCCCACCCCGCACGAAACGGTGCCCCCACTGGATGCGAACATCCGGTGGGGGCACCGTTTTTGGATCCGTAAACCCTAGCCGCGCGTCAGGCGGCGGTGGGTGACACGGTGGGGCTTGGCCGCATCCGGGCCGAGCCGCTCGATCTTATTCTCTTCGTAGGCTTCGAAGTTGCCCTCGAACCAGTACCATTTGGCGGGATCGTCTTCCGTGCCTTCATAGGACAGGATGTGGGTGGCCACCCGGTCAAGGAACCACCGGTCGTGGGAGACGACCACGGCGCAACCGGGGAATTCCAGGAGGGCGTTCTCCAAGCTCGAGAGCGTTTCGACATCGAGGTCGTTGGTCGGCTCGTCAAGAAGGAGCAGGTTCCCGCCCTGCTTCAGCGTCAGCGCCAGGTTCAACCGGTTGCGCTCACCACCGGAGAGCACACCCGCCTTCTTCTGCTGGTCCGGGCCCTTGAAACCGAAGGCCGAGACGTAGGCCCGTGAGGGCATTTCGACGTTGCCGACCTGGATGTAGTCATTACCCTCGGAAACGACTTCCCAGAGGTTCTTCTCCGGATCGATCCCGCCGCGGTTCTGGTCAACATAGGAGATTTTGACGGAGTCGCCAACCTTCAGCACCCCGTCGTCGATCTCCTCCATGCCCACGATCGTCTTGAACAGGGTCGATTTACCGACGCCGTTGGGGCCGATGACGCCGACGATGCCGTTACGCGGCAAGGTGAAGGAAAGATCTTCGATGAGCACACGGTCCCCGAAGCCCTTCTTGATCTTGTCCGCTTCGATGACCAGCGAACCCAGCCGTGGGCCCGGTGGGATCTGGATTTCCTCGAAATCCAGCTTGCGGGTGCGCTCGGCCTCCGCAGCCATCTCCTCGTAACGGTTCAAACGTGCCTTGGACTTGGTCTGGCGGCCCTTGGCGTTGGAACGAACCCATTCGAGTTCATCGCTCAGACGCTTGGAAAGCTTCTGGTCCTTCTTGCCCTGTACCGCCAGCCGCGCCTGCTTCTTCTCCAGGTACGTCGAGTAGTTGCCTTCGTAGGGGTGGAGCTGGCCGCGGTCGACTTCGGCGATCCACTGGGCCACATGGTCCAGGAAGTACCGGTCGTGGGTCACGGCCAGGACGGCGCCCGGGTAGGCCTGCAAGTGCTGCTCAAGCCAGAGTACCGATTCGGCGTCGAGGTGGTTCGTCGGTTCGTCAAGAAGCAACAGGTCGGGCTTCTGCAATAGGAGTTTGCACAGGGCGACGCGGCGGCGCTCACCACCGGAGAGAATGGAAACTTCGGTATCGCCCGGAGGGCAGCGCAGTGCATCCATGGCCTGCTCGAGCTGGGAATCGATATCCCAGGCGTCGGCGGCGTCGATGGCCTCCTGCAGCTTGCCCATTTCCTCGAGCAGTGCGTCGAAGTCGGCATCCGGTGAAGCCATCTCCTCTGAGATCTCGTTGAAACGCGAGATCTTGTCGTAGATTTCACCGACACCTTCCTGGACGTTGCCCAAGACGGTCTTCTCTTCGTTCAACGGTGGCTCCTGGAGCAGAATGCCCACCGAGTATCCGGGGCTGAGGCGCGCCTCACCGTTTGAAGGCTGGTCGAGGCCGGCCATAATCTTGAGGATTGTCGATTTACCAGCACCGTTCGGGCCAACAACACCGATCTTCGCGCCGGGGTAGAACGACATGCTGACGTCGTCGAGGATCACCTTGTCGCCAACGGCCTTGCGGGCCTTGGTCATGGTGTAAATGAATTCTGCCATGCCCACTAGGCTAGTCGTTCCCGCCGCCAATTCCCTATTTAGAGGTAGGCCCACAGACTGTTGGGACGTCGGAAGCGGTGAGTGAGCTACCGGTCTCCATATACTTATCGACGAGCAGGGCACCCGTGGAGAGATCAGCCGGCCAGGGGCTCGGTTTCCGAACCTGACGGCTCGTCCCACCCGGACACCGGATCGGTACCGAATCTTCCGGCGGCAGGATCTGCCGATTCGACCGGGCCACCGGCTTCCTCACCCTCCACCACCGGCGGGTCCGATTCCACGGACCGGTCTGCGGTACGGGCTGCGGCCAGCTGCGGCAGACGGGAAAACTCGGTGGTCCCGAATTTGAGGTCGTGACCAATGACCTCTGCTTCAACGTCAATCCCGGTACCCGTACTGCCGTCCTCCCGGGTGTATTGGTCCACCTTGGCGTAGCCGGCCACGAAAACCCGTTGTCCCTTACGCAGCGACGCGTGGGCATTAAGACCCAATTGGTGGAACACCTTGATGGTGTACCAGTTGGTGCTTTTGGTCTCCCATTCCCCGCTCTGTTGGTTCCTGCCCCGGATATCGGCACCCAGCCGGAAGTGGGTGACCCGAAAATCATTCGCATGCGTGCGCACCACCGGGTCGGTACCGACATTGCCGACCACGGTAATGAAGTTGTTCACGTCTTTCATGGTGTCCTCCAGTGCTGATCTCCAACCGGAACAGGCAGTCCCGCTTCCCCAGACTGGCCGGGAGTCCAAGGAAGCCATGCCACCGTGGTCCGGTCTGTGGACTCTTGGCGACCAACCCGATGTTACCGCCGGTTGTGAGGGGGATGTGGGCTCGAATGTGGCGCTGCAGCAACGGATCGCTAGAATGATTCCTGTTGCCCTGCGGGGCACCGGCCCCCGTAGCTCAGTGGATAGAGCAACAGCCTTCTAATCTGTCGGTCGCGCGTTCGAATCGCGCCGGGGGCACCATCCATGAACAGCAGGCCTCAGGACGGATATCCGCCAGATTCCTGAGTCGCCCGAGGCACGAACCCTATATAGTCCACCCGCGGCACAAAAGCGATTAGACTGTACCCAGTGGTAGCAATCCTGCCCGTTTTGCCAGCAACGCCCTACATCTCTTCGGGCGATTCGCGGCCCTCACGGAGCCGCAACACCACCCGTATCCCCTCAGGAACAGGAAGAAGCATCCAGGTGCCCACGTCGCAGCCGATCATGGTTCGCGGAAGCCTCCGTGCGTGGCGCAACGCTGTTTTCGCTGTTTTTGCTCTCTCGGGTCTGGGTTTTGCTTCCTGGGTTTCCCGGATTCCCGCGGTGCGGGACGGCATGCACCTGAGCACGGCAACCATCGGGCTGATGCTTTTCGGGCTGGCCTTCGGGTCCATTGCCGGACTCGCGACCGCCCCGAACTATATGGCCAGGATGGGAACCCGGAACGGGCTGCGCTATTCACTTCTGGCCATGGCCGGGGCCACCGTGTTACTGGGCCTGGCCGCCGGAGTATGGGGTTCCTTCCTCGCCTCAGCAGGGGTTTTGGTGCTCTTCGGCTTCTTCTACAGCATCACCGATGTCGTCATGAACGTCGAAGGGGCAGACGTAGAAAAGGCCAATGGGCGCACCCTGCTGCCGATGATGCACGCCTTCTTTAGCCTGGGGACCATCATCGGCGCAGCCCTCGGCGCCGTGGCAGCCATGAACTCACTCCCGGTGGGCATCCACTTCACGGTGGTCGGCCTGGCGATTGCGGCGGCCGGCAGCTGGAGTGTGCTTCATATCCCTGGCCCCGGCGCCAAGGTATCCAGTGCAGGCCCAGCCGCTCCAGCGGCGGCCGCCGATTTCGGACGCCACCCCCGCTTCGGTGCACGCCTTCGGGAAACCCTGAAGATGGCCGCGGAGCCGCAATTGTTTTTCTTGGGTCTCATGGTCATTGGGATGGCCTTCGTGGAAGGATCCGCCAACGACTGGTTACCCCTGGCAGCTGTCGATGGGCACGGTTTCAATAATGCCGGCGGAGCCCTGGTCTATGGGACTTTCGTCGCGGCAATGACCGTGGGGCGTGCTGCCGGCGGACCACTGATCGACAGGTTGGGTCGACGCCATACGCTCACGATCATGGGGGCTTTGGGTTTCCTTGGGCTCCTGGTCTTCATCCTGACCAACACACATTGGACGGCCTTCGGTGCCGCCGCACTCTGGGGTCTGGGGGGATCATTGGGCTTCCCGATCGGAGTCTCCGCTGCGGCAGACCACCCCACCCATTCGGCCCGCAGAGTCAGCATCATTTCGATCTTCGGCTATATGGCGTTCCTCGTCGGCCCGCCGGTCCTGGGACTGCTGGGCGAACACTTCGGAATCCTGAACGCCCTCTACCTCGTGGCGTTGATGTTGTTGCTCTCGCTGCTGGTGGCACCGCGCGCCATGCGCGCCTCGGCGCGCTAGCCACCCGGAACGCTCAGACGCCCAGCGTGGCGAACCATGGGCCGACGGGCTTCTCGCCGTCGCAGAACTTCAGCGTCGCTCCGATGGTGCGTGGTTGCACCAACGACTCGGCAATAGCCAACGCGACGTTGGCCCGTGAGGTCGAGGTATCCCCGGAGATCGGATGCTCCAGCGGGGTTACTTTCCCGGTGGCCGGCTCCAGTGTGAGAGCCCCCGGGCCCAGAATGGTCCAATCCAGTGCCGATTCGCGGAGATGCTCATCGGCGGCGATCTTGGCCGCTTGGTAGGGGTAGAACGGGTCATCGAGGGGTTTCAGATACTGAGTATCAGCCGTGGCAAAAGAGACCATGATGAACCGTTGGACCCCTGCGGCCATGGAAGCATTCATGATCCGGATGGCCGCATCGCGGTCGACGGCGTACGTCCGGTCGGCGTCACCGCCACCGGCCCCAGCGCTGAAGACCACGGCGTCGAAACCTGCCAGGACCGGCTCCAGTTCGGGAGCCTGGGCGCGCTCGATATCCAGCACCACGTCAGTGCCGCCGGCGGCGCGGACCTCGTCGGCGTGGGCTGGATTGCGGATCACCGAGGTGACCTCGTCACCCCGGTTGGCCAGTTCGCGGGTCAACAACAGGCCGACCTTTCCGTGGCCGCCGATCACGATGATCTTCATACGTAGCTCCTGGGTTCAAAAGGGTGATCAGTGACCGAAGACCATCGGATCGACCGGGGCGTCCCCGGTCCCATCGAGGGCATCGATGGCTGACATTTGTGCGGCGTCGAGTTCAAAACCGAACACATCGAGGTTGCTGGCCATGCGCCCGGGATCTTCCGACTTCGGGATGGGTGAGGCACCGTGTTGCAGGTTCCAACGCAGGACCACCTGGGCAGGGGTCTTCTGGTGGGCGGTCGCCGCTTCCACGACGGGCGCTGCCTCCAAGACACCGCCGCGGGCCAGCGGGGCCCAGGCCTGAGTGTGGATGCCATGGCGTTGGTGGAAGGCAATATCGTCTGCGCGCATCCACAGCGGGGAATGCTGGATCTGGTTCACGTCCGGCACCACACCGGTGGCATCCATGAGCTCGGTCAGCTGGGACTGGGTGAAGTTCGAGGTGCCAATCGCCCTGACTTTGCCCTTGGCCAGAAGCTTGGCCAAGCCCTTATAGGCGTCCACATAGGTGCCCCGCTCCGGGTTCGGCCAGTGGATGAGCAGCAGGTCGATGTAGTCCACGCCCAGCTGTTCGATCGAATGCCGCCACGCCTGGCGTACGCCGTCGAAGGAATGCCATTCGGCATTGAACTTTGACGTCAAAAACACCTCATTGCGGGCCAGCGGGGAACGGGCGATTCCTTCACCGATCCCGACCTCATTGCCATAATTCTCTGCGGTGTCGAAGAGCCGATACCCGACGTCTATGGCGTTACGGACGGCAGCACCGGCCTCCGTATCGTCCATCGTCCAGGTACCCAATCCGATCATGGGGATCTCGGCACCGTTGGCGAGCTTCTGCAAGGGAACTGCTGCTGGATTCTCTGACATTCATTCATGCTAGCTTGCCCCGTCGCTTCCCGCCCGAGAACGGGCAACGATTTTTTATGCGACCCCGGAGCGCCGATACCGCCGATAGGCTGGGAACATGACGACCAGCGACTCCCCGGCAGCCCACCACGACGCCATCGGCGATGACCTCGACGTCGAGGCACTGCTCTTCGACCTCGATGGGACCCTCATCGATTCGACCCGGGCCACCGAAAGCTGCTGGCAGGAGTGGTCCCACAGGATGGGGTTGGGCGACCACGGCCAGCACCCGCACGGGGTGCCAGCCCGCGATGTGGTGGCTCAACGGATCGAACCGGCCCGCCGCAGCGAAGCATTGGCGTTGATCGAAGCCCTGGAAGTCGAGCAGAAGGAAGGCATCACCATCAAGGACGGTGTCGCCGAACTGCTGGCGGCGC
Source organism: Arthrobacter rhombi (assembly GCF_900163545.1). GTDB lineage: Bacteria > Actinomycetota > Actinomycetes > Actinomycetales > Micrococcaceae > Arthrobacter_H > Arthrobacter_H rhombi_A. Next base: position 38,929 of record NZ_FUHW01000028.1, on the reverse strand, counting down.
TGCCGTCTTCCCGCTGGGCCATCGTCACCTCGTGCACGGCGGAACTGGCTGCCGTGCGGTTGGCGGTGGCGGGGATCGAAGCCCCCACGGTTCTGATCTCCGCAGACTCCGTGGCCCACGGAAAGCCCGACCCGGAGGGGTACCTCGCCGCGGCGGCCAGCCTGGGCGTGGACCCGCAACGGACCGTGGTCTTCGAGGATGCCCCTGCAGGGGTCGAGGCCGGCCGTGCCGCCGGGGCGTGGACCTTGGGCATTACCGGAACATACGACGCGGGATCCTTGGCTGCTTCGAAGATCGTGGAGACCTTGGAGGGCATCACGGTGGCCGTGGCAGCCGGTGACGCCGGTCTGCGACTGGGCTTCCCGACCGCCGATGAACCTGCGGGTGACTAAGCCCACACCGGGATGCGGAAATATGCCTCGACAGCGACTGGTTGGGGAGGGTGTACCAGCACACCGTCAGTGCCGGGCGGATCGCTCGCTTGGACCACTGCCTCCCGGAAGGACTCCATGACCACCACGATCTCCGATTTCGAGCAGGAACTGGCCATTGATCCAGCGACCGCCGACGTCCTCTTCCGTGAAGCGCGCACAGCCAATACGTTCACCGATGAGCCGGTCAGCGAGGAGACGGCCCAGGCCATCTACGACCTCATGAAAATGGGGCCCACCATGATGAACAACCAGCCGATGCGCATCACCTGGGTCCGCTCCGAAGCCGCCCGTGAACGCCTGGTCGACCGCATGGCCGAGGGGAACCGCGCCAAGACGCTCTCGGCGCCGCTGGTCGCCGTCCTGAGTTTCGATACCGAATGGCATGAGCACTTCGCGACGTTCCTGCCCCACGCCGCCGATCGCAAGGCAGCCTTCGACGGCGAGGACCAGGCTGCCGCCCGCTCCCACGTGGGCAACTCCAACGCCCACCTGCAGGCGGGGTACTTCATCATGGCCGTGCGCGCCGTGGGCCTGCATGCCGGACCCATGGGCGGTTTCGACGCCGCCGGGGTGGACGAGGATTTCCATGCCGGAACCACGCAGAAGACGTTCATGGTCGTCAACATCGGCAAGCCCGGCGAAAACGCCTGGCGTCCACGCCTTCCCCGTTTCGACTACCAGACGGCCACGACCACCATCTAGTCGGCCCGTCCCTCCCCCGGGATCGGCGGGCGTCGCCCCTAGGGCTCTTCGCTCGCTCGTCCCGGGGTTTTTTCTGCCTGATAGGAATCCATTTGGGCCAGCCGGCGTCGTAGGCTCTCTTGGCGCTGCCGATCCTTCCCGGCGGTCAGCTCGATATGGCTGGCCCCGAAGCGCCACAGCAGCACATCGTCCAAAAGACGGTCAGGTCCTGGTGAATACCGGTGATCCAGGGCCTTGCGCACTTCGGTGATCGCCGTGGCGTCGAGGAGCCCGGCCAATTCGATGGTCGTGGTCAGGTCGTGGGCGGCCAGGAGTTCGGCGGCCCACCCCCAGTCATCGTCTGCCTTGCGGTCCACATGCGGAAGCAATGTCTGCCAGACCTCGCGAATACGCGCAGGATCCAGTTCCACACCCCCTTCGCCCTCGCTGTCCCAGTAGCCAGTCACCGCCAGGTAGCGGTCATGTAGTTCCTCGAACGTCGACTCGACGGCCTCGAGCATCGCGGCGGTCGCGGTGAACTGCCGGTCCAGATACGGGCTCCAGGCGCGCGGATCGACTTTCTTGAACCTGATGTCATGCTCGATCTCGCTCCAGGCATGAGCCAGGATCGTCCGGATCTGGGTTTCAAAAATATAGTTACCGGTGACCCTGACGTTTTCCGCCAGTTCGCCCTGGTAGTCCCTGACGACGTCATTCTGCCGGGTGCGCAGGATCAGGTGCCGGCTGGAATAGCCGTAGGTTCCGGACTCCACCGAGCCAATGTCCTTCTCCCGGTCGGCACGGCAATCGAATTCGTTGCGTCGACGTTTGATCAGGTTGGCGGCCTCACGGACTTCATGGGGCAGACTCACGATGACCCGCACGCCCACGAGGTCATGCAGATCCCGCAGCGGGTGCGGGAATTCGAGTTGGCGGTCCCCTCCTGGTTCGTTGGGTTCGATCATCCGCGAGGCCTTATCTCGGAAGGAGTCCACCGATTTGGTGCGTCCGGTGACGAAGAGCGGCTGCACATCGACGCCTTCGAAAATCTCACGGATCCGTGCGGTGACGTCGGCGGTCACCTTCTCCAGGTGGGGGCGAAGGCGCTCATAGTCGAGCGTCACTGCTTCGACCCCGGGTTTCAACTGTTCATCCAGCCGGTCGAATACTGCTCCCATGAATGGTCGCTCCCTCGCCTCGTTGTGTACCGCACCACACACTATCAAGCGTCATCCGGGCTGAGCATCCGTCGGGATAGGAGCTCCGTGCCGAGGATCACCGACGACCGAGGGACCCTCTCGGCGTGTCCACAGAACAGAAGGAGTAGTGTGGGAAGCACGCAACGGCATTTTCCGCAGCGTTTTCCGTTCACCTCGGCGCCCCAGGGGGCATGTCCTCCCGTGCGCCGGACATCACCGGCGGACCAGCTATCCGCAACCAGCAGCAACCCCAGGAGAAGCACCCCTTCATGACCGCATCTGCCCCGGAATTATCGACCGACACGCTGTTTAGCCGCCGTTACGAGGAGCAGATCGCCCCCGTCAACCGACTTCTTGACGAGACCGCCTTGCTGCGCCCGGGCTCCTCGGTCAGCTATGTCGACCCCCAGCACGACGTCGACCAGGTCAAGATCATCTCCCTGTTCTCCAATATCGGCACCGCCGATGACAGTGGCTTCATCACCCCGGGCGACTCCGACGCCGCAGAGCGCATGATCGCCCTGCAGTGGCAGCTGGGCCTGCGTCCGGAATACGTCATGCCGTGGAACGTCTCCCCCTGGCATACCCCCGGTGAAGCCAATGGCCGCTTTGAGCCGGCCCAGATCACCTCGGGCCTGAAGCCGCTGCTGCGCATGCTCAAGCAGGTTCCGCGTGCCTCCGTTCTGGTCGCTCACGGCACCGAGGCACACCGCCTGGCCGATCAGCTGGCCAAAACGCAGAACCCGTTGCTGTGGCGCCGTGGTTTCAAGACCTATAAGGTCAAGTCCCTCGACGGCCGCGCCTTCGCCGGTTCCGCCGAACGTCAGCAGGGCCACCTGGATCAAATGCAGGCCGCTTACGCCGACGCCATGGCCCGCACCGGGCTGGCATCCATCCACTAGTCCGCCCTTCCGCCGGATCCAGCGGCAATCGTCGAAACGGTGTCCACCTTCGGGTGGGCACCGTTTTTTGTGATCAACACCGTGCCGTGCCACCGCCTGCGCGGTCCCACAAGGGAACCGACGCACCGCTAAACTCGTAGCCATGCCCGAAGCCCCACCCGCCACCGATTCTGCGATCCACCCCGTCAGCCGAGCACAGAAGCTGCAGCTGACCGCGGTCATGGTCGGCGCCACCATCCTGTACGTCGCCCACTCGTTGCTGCGCTACCGCAATTTTGAGGCCAAGGGCTACGACCTGGGCATCTTCGACCAGGCGGTGCACCAGTACTCGCTGTTCAAGGCACCGATCGTGCCGATCAAGGGCGTGGACTTCAATCTCCTCGGGGACCATTTCCACCCGATCATTGCGCTGTTCGCCCCGCTGTATTGGATCTGGCCGGACCCGCGCATGCTCAACTTCGGCATGATCGCCCTGCTGGTGGTCACCGCGATTCCCGTCTACCTCTTCTGCCGCAAACATCTGGGCCACCGTGGAGGATTGCTCACGGCGGCGGCCCTGCTGCTGTGGTGGCCGTTCCAGTCGATGGTGAACTGGGATTTTCACGAGGTGGCTTTCGCGGTACCCCTGATGGCCTGGATCGTCTGGGCGTTCGACGCCCGAAGGTACTGGCTGGTCGTGGGCCTGTCCTCCATCCTCTTGTTGGTCCGTGAAGACATGGGGGTGACACTCGTTGCCGTGGGCATCGTCCTGGCCTTCCACCGCCAGTGGGGCAAGGCCATCCTCATGGCCGTCGTGGGTGTCGCCGGCTACGTGGTGGTCACGGAAATACTGGTCCCCCATTTCGCACCGCCGGATGCCATGTCCTATTGGCAATACACGGCCTTGGGCCCCACAGCGGGGGCGGCGATCGCCTTCATCCTGTCCCACCCGCTGAAATCCATCGCGTTACTGTTCAACAACGAACTGAAGATCCTGCTCTGGTTGATGTCCTTCGTCCCGCTGGCCTTATTGCCCTTCCTCTCCCCCTATGTGATCCTGGTGGCGCCGAGCCTGCTCAGCCGCCTCTTCAACGACCGGTTGAACACGTGGGCTCCGGTCTACCAATATGACGCGATGCTTGCCCCGGTGCTCATCATGGCCTCGGTGCATGTGCTCTCGAAGATCATTGCCCGCACCGGCAAAAAGAAGTTGGCCGTCGGGGCTCCCGCCTATTTGCTGATTTTGGCGTTTGTCTGCACCCTGTTCATCCACGCGGTCTTCCCCTTGGGCCGCACGCTGACCGGACAGAATTGGTCGATGCCTGAAACGGCGAAGGCGCAGGCCCGGGCGGTGGCCCTGATCCCCGACGGGGTATGCGTGGAGGCGGCGGATACAGCGGTCCCCCACCTGGTTCAGCGCACCTATGTGGGCCTCCACGGGGATATCGGGGACGACCTGTCCAGCTGGATGATCATCGACTTCAATACCGACGAACTCGGCGGCTGGGATCCGCTCTCGCCGCAGGAAGCGCTGAAACGCGGCAAGGACCTGGGCTTCAAGGTGGTCACCCGCGACGATCACGGTATCTGGGTGCTCCACCGCGATATCCCGGTCAACCAGGTCTGTCGCGACTACCTGCCCCAGCGCTGAGGCCGTTCCCTGTTTGCCGGGCTAGGGGCGCGTGAAGGTGGTTAGAGCCCAGTTCGGCGGCCAGGTCGGTGCCTGCGGGGTAGTGAACGGTGCCCATCTGCGCCAGGGCACGTTCGCAGATCCGTGGGTCGGTTGATGAACCGACTGCTGCTGAGCGTTTCAGCGCCTTTGCTGGGCACGTGGGTTATCCCGTGGCACTCACGCGAAAACGGCCGTCTTCGGTCTGTGCTTCAACCCGATCCAGCGCCGCAGTTTGTTCCCCGACGGCTGCGAGCATCACGGCAGCGATTGAGTGTAGATCAGCGTCGGTATCCGGGCCTTCAATGGAGTTGGCTACGTGAAGCACGACCACGCCGGGGGCTGGTGATTCCCAACCGGTGATGAGGCTGTAGGGCTTCGAGAAACCAGAGATGCTGTGCGCGCCTTCGGCGTTGAGCCATCGGTTCATGAGCTCGTTTGCCCATACCTGGCGTTGAGCGTTTTCAGGCCTCGACTCAGCGGGCGCGAATGCTGCCGCGGGGGGCACTTCCGTGCTGACCATCGTCCGCTCGTTATCTGACAGTCCGCTCATACCACCGGTGCATCCCCAGAGACTGAGTGCTACGGCGCCGAGTGCCGCGACGAACGCTATTTTCTTCATGTTTTACTCTCCGGTCGGATCTTGGGCCCCTCGTGGTGTTAGCGCCCGGACTTCGAGGGAAACAGCTCATATGTAGAGGACTTATCGGTTCCGGAAATTTTTGCCGTGACTTTCAAGAAGGGGAACCCATCCTGTTGGAGTCGCGGTCCGACGTTCCCGGCCACAAATTCAAGCCCCGAGATTCCATCCGTGTCATATTCCCCGCCCTGCCATCGACTATCCGGGCTGAGGGTGACCACCAAGTGCCCAGGCTCAGTAGAGGTAAAACTCTCGACGTAACCATGTGGGTCGTTCGGCAGGCACTCGCGATACCCCTTGAGGTCATCGAACGGCGGGCAGAATCCGACGTCAGAGTCATCGATATAGGTGGTCTGCATCCCCTCGAACCATGATTCGTAGGCATCATCGGCCCATGCTTGGCCCGTTTTGAACATACTTGTCGGCCCCGCGCCGGTTGACGGCATTTCACTCGGCGACATCTGCTGCGTGGGTGCTGCTGTCGTTGCTGCACTCGTTGGGCTCCCGCCGACCAACCCATCGGCGCTCGAGTTCCCGACAGACTCGCTGGTGCACGCCGACGCGCTGAGAACGGCGATAGCTAGGACAGCGGCACATCCGGTTCTTTTCATGGTTCCCCCCCAATTGTTGTGTATCGAGCCTAGGTGCGGACCACGACAGTTCGCGACCTGACCAGCTGTTTTGGGTATTTCATCGCGGATTGGTCACCTAGCCGATGCGGACGTCGCTGGCCGAGCCGGCACAGGGCATCACGTGGCATCATGTTCTGGACTGAACAGGAAGAATCCACCGGATCCGCACCACCTGGACGGAGCTTAGTGGTTGAGAGTGCACGCTGCCCTTCCCCAGCACGGAGACACTTCCCTGCCGTGACAGGGGTCCAGCTGGCGTGGGCGGCGGTTAAAGCCCCAGTTCGGCGGCCAGGTCGGTGCCTGCGGTGTAGTGAACCGTCCCCAGTCCCAGTGCCGCGGCAGCTTCGATGTTCTCCGACTTATCGTCGATGAACACGACCTCGGAGGCTTCGGCGCCCATCCGTGCCAGGGCGTGTTCGTAGATCCGCGGGTCGGGTTTGGCCAGGCGCAGCGGCCCGGAAAAGATCAGGTGCTCGAAGTAACCGGTCCACCAGCCCTCGGCCTCAAAGATCTGCGACATCCGCGCCGGCATATTCGAGAGCACCGCCATCGACGCCCCGCGTGTTTCCAGCGACTGGAGAACCTCCCGCGTCCGCGGATCGGGTTGGGACCACAGGGCTGTATCGAGCCGGTCCAACCGCTCGGCCTCTGCCGCGTCCACGGCCCGTTCCAACACGGCAGTCCAGTACGACGGCGAATCCAAGGCCCCCGCGTCAAAGGAGTGTCGGTGAGCCCAATACGTACTGCCTTGCTCTTTCAGGGCCCGACCGGTGGCCTGCTGCAGCCGCTCCCAGTCCCTGTCTGCCGGCGCCGCGGCGATCACCATTCCGTAGTCGAAGAGGTACCAGCCGACGTCGTGCTGTGCTTGTGCCATATTCCCCAGCCTATCGGCTCATCCCCCACATCAGCTCAGCGCTGGCCGGCAGCTTCGTCAGGCGATCCGGTGTATTCTTCCCATCGGCTGTGGTCCTCGGGGGCCACGCGGAAACGCAGGAGGGAAACCCAGACCATGGACGATGATTCACGGATCAGTGTCGGGCAGCTGTCCGCCCGCAGTGGGGTCGCCATTTCCGCCCTGCACTTCTATGAACGCAAGGGACTGATCTACAGCCGGCGGAGCAGCGGAAACCAGCGCAGGTATCCCCGCTCCACCCTGCGTCGGGTCGCCGTGATTCGGGCAGCCCAACGTGCCGGCATCCCCTTGGCCTCGGTCCTGGAGGTTTTTGAGCAATTGCCGCAGGAGGGGGTTCCCGACCAGTCCGACTGGCAGCATCTATCCGAGGCGTGGCGTGAAGAAATCGACGCCCGCATCACCATGTTGGAGCATCTGCGGGACCGTCTGGACGGTTGCATTGGCTGTGGTTGCCTCTCTTTATCCACCTGCGGTTTCGTCAATGCCGAAGATCATCTGGGAACCGCTACCACCGGTGCTCCGGGCCTCGAGCAATAGGGTGCAGCGGATCAAGGCGTCCGGGTTTGACCTGAACCTAGGTTGAGGTTTTAGGCTCGAGGTGTTCTCGAGGACGTCGTGAACCCGCCGACGAAAGACCATCAATGACAGCCCCCGCCCAGTCCCTGCCAGCGACGCACCCGCAATCGCTCCTCTTCCGGGAGGCCTTCCGCGGGCACCCTGCAGGGCTGGCTGTCATCACCGCAACCGGGCCTGAGGGGCCGATCGGGCTGACAGCTTCATCGGTCGCCTCGGTATCCGCCGATCCGCCGGCCCTGGTGTTCTCACTCTCGGGACGGACCACCGCGCCCCTGCTGGCAGCCGCCGACACAGTGCTGGTCCACCTGATGGATGCCGGGCAGGCAGAGACCGTCCGGACCTTCGCCACCCCGGGCAGTGCCCGCTTCACCGAGGATATGGACTGGGAGTTCCTTCCCACCGGTGAGCCCTTATTGCGTCACAGCACCTGGGCGCTGCGTTGTTCGATCACCGACCGGGTCGATGTCGGCTCCTCCCGGGTCATCGTCGCTGCCGTACTGGGGATCCAGGGCCAAGCAACAGGTCATGGCCCGTTGGTCTACCACGACCGGACCTACCACCAGTTATCCGAAGGCTCCAGCCTTCCCGGCTAGGGCTTCAGACCGCGCAAAGGGGTCCACCCCATCGGCAACGGGCCTGCTATGGCGGCCCGGCGGGCGTCGGCTGCGGCACTCCAGCCCTGGCCCAGGTCACTTCCCTCCGGCCCGGCGGCTCCCCGCACCACCCGAAGACCCACATCCTCAATCCGGGCATCCGGGGCGCTGCCTCGACGGACCGAGGCCCGGGCACTGTAGTGCGGATCCGCCCAGCCGGCACCGCGCAGGCTCCGGTAGTCGGCGTATCTGGCGGTGTCGGCGTAGTCCCAGCACCATTCCCAGAGGTTGCCGATCATATCGAAAAGGCCGAAAGCATTGGGCTCCTTCGAGGCGACGGGCTGCACTCCGCTGACCTGGTCGGCAGCGGTCCAGGCGATCCGGGGCAGTTCGCCGTAGCGGGGCCCGTCGGTGCCGGCCCGGCAGGCGTGTTCCCATTCGGCCTCGGTGGGTAGCCGGTATCCGGTGGAGGAGACGTCCCAGTGCACCTCACGGCCCTCGATCGTGTAGGCGGCGCCGATCCCCTGGGTGGTGGAGGCGGCGTTGCACCAGGTCACCGCTTCGAACCAGGTCAGCTGATGGGCCGGGAGCCGGAAGTCGTGGCTCGTCGCCGCCGGACCGGTCTCAGGTCCTTGCCGGTGGACCGTCTGCCACTGCGCCCGGGTGACCGTGGTGGTGCCGATGGCGAAGGGCCTCAGGTCCACCTCACGGCGCCCGTTGGTGCGGGCGTCGCGCAGGGTGATCCGCCCGGCTGGGACCTTCCGCAGCGCGAGGGGGTTGCCGTCGTCGTCGTTCAGGGACAGGCCGTCGCTGTGGTTCACCGTCGTCGGGGCAGGGTGAACCGGTCCGGCGTATTTTCCACCGGACCGCCGAGCGGGTCGTCGTCTCCGTCGGCGCGAACGAGATCGCGTTCGGGGTGCCTGATATCCCCGATGATCTTCACGCACAGGTAGATGACCATCACCATATGCGCGGCGATGCCGGTGCCGTAAGCGATTTCAATCCACGCGGTTCCCTGCCCGAAGGTCCCTCCGCTGACGATTTTGGCGCTCATCAGCCAGACGGCCGCCCAGTGGTAGGCCTCCAGCACCTGCCAGAGCAGGAATTCGCGCCAGCGGGGGCGGGCCAGGACGTAGAGCGGGATCAGCCACATCACGAACTGCGGTGAATAGACCTTATTGAGCAGGATGAAGGCGGCGATGATCAAGAAGGCCAGTTGGGCCATCCGGGGGCGACGCTGGGCGGTGAATCCCAGATAGGCGATCCCCAGGCAGGCCAGCCCGAACAGGGCGTTGGAGAGCAGCGAGAAGCCTTCCCCGTCCAGTCCGGTCCAGGTGAAGGCCAACCACATCGAGGAGAAGCTGATCTCGCGCTCGGAAGAGAACGTGTAGAAACGCGACCATTCGTCAAAGGCGGTCAGCATGAAGGGCACGTTGACCACCAACCAGGCGATCACCGCAGCCGAGAGCGACTTCCAGAAGGCAGACATCTTCCCGCTGCGCCAGCACAACACCAGAATCGCCCCGAAGAGGAAGAAGGGATACAGCTTCGCTGCGGCCCCCAACCCGAGCAGTATCCCCGCCAGGTAGATGCGTTTGCGCGAGAACGCGAACAGCCCCAGGGTCGCGAACAGCACGGCCCACAGATCCCAGTTCAATTGACTGGTCAGGATGATCCCCGGCGCCAGGGCGACCATGAGGGCGTCGCGACTGCGTTTGCGGGCGCTATAGGCCACCGCGACGACGATGATCCCCCAGCAGATGAAGGAACCCAAGGAGTTCAGGTCGAAGTAGGCCAACTGCCGTTCGAGGCTGAACCCGGTGCCGGGGATCATGAACGCGGTGACCCCGGCGATGACGGCCAGCAGGGCCGGATATTCCAATGCCTGTTCCTGGGGCAGCCCGGTGAAGAAGGGGAAGAGTTTATCGGCGAGCCCGCGGGTGCCAAAGAGTTCGGAGAAATCCGAATAGCACATGTGGATATGCTGATCGGCCCCGGACCAGCCGTTCACCCGGCACCACTGTTTGCTCAGGACGGCCAGCACCGCCCCGATGACGGTGGCAACCAGCAGCCATCCGATCACCGGCCGGGTGGCTTCGCGGGAGTTGCGCAGGGTGGTCAGTGGTGAAGTCACGACGTGGTGGCCTCGTTTCTGTTCTCGGTGGATTCGGGGCCTGCGCCCCGGGTGAAGATGAAAGACGTTTTGGGGTCGGAGAAGACCAGGTAGCCCAGATACAGCAACCCGATCGCCGCAGCCAGCACCCGGACCCAGAGCAGGCTGATCCATTGGGCGACACTGAGTTGGTCGACGACCCCGACCAGAACCAGGACCATGCTTAGGAGGTACCAGAAGCGGGTCCAGCGGCCGCTGTAGACGCGGGTGACCGCGAAGAAGGGAACCAGCCACAGGAGGTACCAGGGCTGGATGATCGGTGCCAGCAGGACGGAGGCCAGCAGGGCCAAGGCGCTATAGAGCACCGGTGAGGTGGCGGGTCTGCGGAAGGCCAGCCAGATGGCCAGGGCCAGGGCCACGACCTTGAAGGCCGTGTAGACGCCGTTGGCTGTGGAGGACAGGTTCCCCCCTGCTTGTTCGACCAGCCAACCGATGCCCAGCCCCAGCAGTCCCACCGGGGCGTAGGGGAAGGCCGCCGATCCGGCGGAGGCCATCGCCTTGATCCAGCCGAACCAGAGACCCGAGACCCACCCCAGGAACGTGAGCGTCACCCCCGACACCAGTGCCGTATAGGCCCAGGCCCGGATCCTGCTGCCGATCCGGGCCGTGGCGGGCACCATGGCCAAGCCGATGAACGGCAAGGCGAGCACGACAATGGGTTTGATGGCGATGGCTGCGCTGACGGCCAGGACCCCGGCGAACCGGCGGCCCTGGTAGACCCAGAGGAACCCGAGCAGCACCCCACCCATCATCAGCGCATCATTATGGACGCCGCCGACCATCGTGAGCAGGAAGAGGGGGTTCGCCAACGAAATCCAGACCGCCCAGGTGGGGTCCGAGCCCAGCCGCTCGGCCAGCCGGGGTACCGCATATAGGCACAGCAGCACTCCCCCGATTGCCAGGACGCGGAACAGCAGTACGGCCAGTTCGGGGATGCCACCGGTGATGAAGTAGACGCCCTGGGCGGCCAGCAGGAAGAGCGGCCCGTAGGGGGATGCGGATTCGGCCCAGAGGCTGTCCGACCCCTGGGCGAACCAGCCGGGGAGTTGGGAGATCCAGTTCGCATAGGGGCTCAGTCCGGCATGCATGAGTCGGCCTTGGCCCAGATAGGAGTAGACGTCGCGACTGAAGATGGGGAAGGCGAAAAGCAGTGGCGCAGTCCAGAGCAGGACGGTATTGCGTACCGTCACCACCGAGGCCCTGCTGTTCGGGCCACCGCGCTGACCGAAACGCAACCACGCACGGCACATGATCATTGAACCGAGCGCGAGCAGGATGGTGCACACGATGACCCCTGCCGTTTCCACGCGCAGGGGGTTCAGCACGGTGGTGCGGGCGAACAACGAATCCTGGGATTGAGCCAGCCAGCCGACCCCCCAGGAGCCGACCATGATCATCAGCGAGGCCAAAAATCCTTGGGCCATGGCCACACCGCGTTTGGCCTCGTCGCCGCCGGCCAGCCGATGCAAAATCGGCAGGTGCTCGATGTGATGGCGGAGCCCATAGACCGCCTCGGTGAGCGCTGCGGTACGGGCCCGCGTCCGCCCGTGGTTGCGTTCCACCATTCAGTTGGCTGCCTTGGGCCGTCGCAGGGCCGCCCAGGCGGTCCGCAGGGAATCACGGAAGTCCAGGAAAATATGTTTGGTCCGCGGATCCAGAAACGCCAGATAGGCCATGGCGGCCCAGGAAATGCCGGTGGACAGATGCTTCACCCAGGGGTCCAACGACCCGAGGAACTGCCAAATGAAGATCTGGTCCGCAGCCCCGAAGGCGACAAAGAACGCCACCGTGAAGTAGACCCAGATCAGCTGCCAGTCATCCCGGATGCCGGTGGCCGCGAAGAAGGGCAACAGCCACAACAGGTACCAGGGTTGGATGATCGGTGAGAGGACGACCAGGGCGGCGAAGGCCAGGGCCAGGCGTTGTACCAAATGGGAGTGGCTGCCGCGGAACATCAGGAACAGCACGACGGCCACCGAGGCCAGTCGGGCGATCACCTTCACCACGCCCAGCACCCACTCCGATTCCAGGCCCAAGGTGTCCAGGATCCCGCTGAAGAAGTTCGTGAACATCCCGACGGGGGCGAAGAAGACGGTGCCGGTCCCGGTCCCCAGCATGACCTTCAGCCAGCCGAAACCGTAGCCGTTGACCCAGCCGATGAGTGCCATGATGCCCAGGCAGAGTGCGAGGGTATAGGCCCAATACAGGAAGCGACGCCGCCAGGAGGAACCGGGTCCGGCCCAGAGCAGTCCGATGAACGGCAGGATCACCATGGTGATGGGTTTGATGCCGATGGAAGCGGTGACCAGGACGACGCCGAGTATTCCGCGGCGGGTGGCCGCATAATAGGTGCCGGCCACGGCGAGGCCCACCATGAGGGCATCGTTATGTGCGCTGGCGATGAAGCTGATCAAAAACAGCGGGTTCGATACGGTGATCCATAGGGCCTTGGAGCCGGGAACCTGGTGCAGATCTGCCAGTTTGGGGACGTAGACCATGCACAGCACGACCCCGGCAAAGGCGACCAGCCGGTAGAGCAGCACCGAGGCATCCGGGGAGGAGCCGGCGACCATGTTCACGAGGCGTTCGATGGTCAGAAAGAGTGGACCGTAAGGGGTTTCGGATTCCGCCCAGGTGACGTCGGCACCGAGCTGGAACCAGTTCGACAGGGTGGAGATTCCATCCACGTAGGGGTCCTGCCCGGCGGTGACCAGCCTGCCCTGTCCGATGTAGGCGAAGACGTCCCGACTAAAGATCGGCAAGCAGAGCAGCAGCGGCGCCCCCCAGGCCCAGCAGGCCTGTCTGACGATTCGCAGGGAGCCTTCGGCCCAACCGGCGAGTTCCTGCCCCAACCGCAGCCAGGCACGGAACATGATCCAGCAGCCGACCGTGAGCACGACCGTGGAGGTGATCACCCCCCACTGTTCGGTGCGTACGGCAATGAGCAGGTGGTCCCGGTTCAGCGGTGAGACGCTCGCCAGCCAGCCGATGCCGTAGGAGCCCAGCAGGACCAGCATCGCGCCAATGAAGCCCTGGACCAGGACCGCCCGGGTCCCGTGGTCCATGCGGCGGGTCCCCGCGCCCGCCTCGACCCTGCTCATCGCCATCGGCTCGTTTCCGTCGTTTGCCCTCTCGGGGCTGCGCCAACCCATCACCGCGGACGCTGAGACGACCGGGCTCCGGGGCCGGCGGCCCGCTCAAATACTCACCCGATGTTAGCATCGCGTCTTCCCCAACAGGCGGCACGACGCCGGATCCCGGGTTCTCCGCCGACGGGACCTAAGGTGGTATCTGCTGCCGGGATCCTCCGGCGGGACACGTAGCTGATGGAAGGGGCTTCAGTGGGTCGGCACGCATCGAGCGGAGGCAGCGCCCCCACCCGGCAGAAGGCTTTGCTGGGATGGGGTCTATTCATCGCCCTTTTGGTGGTGGTCGTCTCTCCCCTGCTGGGGCTGCACGCCCTGGCCGCTGCCGCCCTGGGCGTCACCGCGGGCGTCGTCTTCGTGGTCCTGTATTTCCTCAGTGGCCTGACCACCTAGGACGCCCCACCCCTGCCGTTCACCGTGGGGGTCGCCGAATCCGGTAGATTGGGGCTGTGCCTATTTCTGCTGAAAACATTGTGTGGATCGACTGCGAAATGACCGGGCTGAGCCTGGAAGCCGACGCGTTGATCGAAGTTGCCGTCCTGGTTACCGACCCGGAATTGAATATTCTCGGTGAGGGTGTCGATGTCGTCATCAAACCCGAAGCCCAGTCGTTGGAACAGATGAATGACTTTGTGCGCCAGATGCACGTGACCTCGGGGCTGCTCAAGGAACTCGACGCCGGCGTCGACCTGGATACCGCCACCGAGCAGGTCCTCGCCTATATCCGCCAATGGGTCCCCGAGCCGGGCAAGGCCCCGTTGGCTGGAAACACCATCGGCACCGACCGGAACTTCCTGGCCCGTGATATGCCCGGGGTCATCGACCACCTGCACTACCGTGTCATCGACGTCTCCACGATCAAGGAATTGGCCCGGCGCTGGTATGCCCGCGCCTACTTCCAGGCTCCGCCGAAGACCGGTAACCACCGGGCCCTGGGTGACATCCGTGATTCGATCAACGAACTGCGGTACTACCGCAAGGCGGTCATGGTTCCGGCCCCCGGCCCCGATAGCAAGACGGCCAAGGAGGCTGCCCGTTCCGTGGCAGCCGAAAACGCTGCCCCCGAGGGTTCCGGGGCCGACGCCACGTCGGGCCCCCACACCAACTGAACAACCACAGGGAGTGATCCCTGCCACAGTTCGACGCGGGCGTGTCCCCATGTCGCAAGCCCTGCCGAAAGTGTGTAAACTAGTATTCGTTGCCCGGACCTCCCCGGTAGGAATACCGAAGGTGCGGGCACCGCGTTGAGAGACGCAATGGTGGGTATAGCTCAGTTGGCAGAGCGTCTGGTTGTGGTCCAGAAGGTCGCGGGTTCAAGCCCCGTTACTCACCCCAACAGCCGCCCCGGATCATTCCGGGGCGGTTTTTTCTTCGCTGTCATGATCACCAGCAGGAGGCACAGATGCCCGTCCGTCCCGTCGTCGTCTACGGCGAACCCGTCTTGCACTGCCGTGCCGCCGAAGTCACCGCCTTCGACGATGACCTGCGGGCACTGATCGCCGATATGTCAGAGACGATGCACGCCGCCAACGGTGTCGGTCTGGCTGCCCCTCAGATCGGGGTGGGCCTGCGGCTGTTCACCTACACGATGGAGAACGACGACGGGGTCCCCTCCGAGGGTGTGCTGGTGAATCCGCGGATCGTGCTCGGCAAGGTCTCCGGCGCGCAGCCCGACCCCGACGAGGAGGCCGAAGGTTGCCTGTCGGCCCCCGGCCTGTCCTTCCCGCTGAAACGTGCGGACTATGCCCGGGTGATGGGCTACGACGGCGAGGGGAACCAGCTCGACTTCGAGGCGACCGGCTGGTTCGCCCGGATGTTGCAGCACGAATACGACCACCTCGACGGCTACCTCTACGTCGATAAGCTCAATACCAAATGGGCGAAGCGGTGGAAGAAGGCCAAGAAGTCCTTGGACTGGGGCGTTCCGGGGAACTCGTGGCTACCGGGGGTCGATCCCGACCCGTTTGGGCACGATCACTGAGCGCCTTCAGACCGCCCACGAAAGAGTCGGGGCCCCCCCCCCCGGGGGGGGGGGGGCCCCCGACTCTTTGGCGCGGGTGTCCGACTACTTCGCCGAGGCCACCTGGAAGACGTCGCCCTTGGCGCGGCACGGCTTGGCCTGTGAGGCCTGGTCCGTACTCAGGTTGATCTTCTTGCCGGTGAAGGTCACCTGCTGACCCACGCGGATGGAGGTTCCCCCCACCGTCACGGTCGGCTTGCCCTTGCTGTTCAGCGTGGTGTCTTCGGGGAAGACGAGCAGCGTCGGGGGACCCTGCTGATTGACGGCGTGGAAGCAACCATGATCGGCAATGATCAGCTTGGTGTTCAGCGAATCCTTACCGGAAGCGGACGCGCCGGTGGAGACCACGGCAATCTTGTGCTCCTTGTTCTTCACGGTGTCCAGAGCCGACGTGTCCTTGGCCGGGGCGGCCTTCGTGGCCGGCGCCGAGGAGGAGGACTTCTCCGCGGTCGCGGTTTCCGATGCCGACGAGGCAGCACTGCTGCTCACCGGTCCCGAGCTGGAGGCTGCTGCCGAGGTTTCCTGCGTGGCCGGCGCCGACGATGATTCGTCGGCGCTTCCCGTGGAGGAACATCCGGTGGCTGCCAGCAGTACCGCGAATCCGGCGGCGGTGACCCCCAGTGTGCGGCGTGCTCGGCTATCGATCCGACGATCCATGCTCTTGTCCTGCTTCCTGCCCGGTGCGTGGGCTGGTTATCCGGTGCCGCTGATGGCGCCGGTGGTGATTACAGGGTGGCTTCTGCCTCGACCGTGATGTCTTCGGTTTTTTCTACTGCGGGGAAAGCCACCGGGTGGGTTCCCGCAAGTTCCTCGATGACGCGAACCACCTGGCAGGAGTAACCGAACTCGTTGTCGTACCAGACGTAGACGACGGCGTTCCGGCCGTTGGCGATGGTCGCCAGCCCGTCGACGATGCCGGCCCGGCGCGAACCGACGAAATCGGTGGAGACGATCTCCGGGGAGTCGATGTAGTCGATCTGCTTATGCAGTTCGGCTCCCAGCGACGTCTGACGCAGGTAGGTGTTCAGCTCTTCCTTGGTGGTGTCCTTCTCCAGGTTCAGGTTCAGGATCGCCATGGAGACATCGGGGGTGGGGACGCGAATCGCGTTTCCGGTCAACTTGCCCTCGAATTCGGGCAGTGCCTTCGACACTGCCTTCGCGGCACCGGTTTCGGTGATGACCATGTTCAACGCCGCCGACCGTCCACGACGGTCTCCCTTATGGAAGTTATCGGTCAGGTTCTGGTCGTTGGTGAACGAGTGGACGGTTTCCACGTGACCGTGGGTGACACCGTATTCGTCGTTGATCGCCTTGAGCACCGGGGTGATCGCGTTCGTCGTGCAGGACGCCGCGGAGACGATCGTGTCGTCGGCGGCAATGTCGCCGTGGTTGATGCCGTGCACGATGTTCTTCACATCGCCCTTGCCCGGAGCGGTCAGCAGGACCTGGGATACGCCCTTGGCCTTGAGGTGCTGGCCCAGTCCTTCGCGGTCGCGCCAGCGGCCCGTGTTGTCCACAACGATCGCCTTGTCGATGCCGTAGGCGGTGTAGTCCACGGTGGTCGGGTCGTTGGAGTAGATGACCTGGATCAGGGTTCCGTTGGCGAGGATCGTGTTGTTTTCCTCGTCGACGGTGATCGAGCCTTCGAAGGGTCCGTGCACCGAGTCGCGACGCAACAGCGAGGCGCGTTTGACCAGATCGTTCTCGCCGTTCTTGCGCACCACGATGGCGCGCAGGCGCAGTCCGTAGCCGCCGCGCTCGATGAGGATGCGCGCGAGCAGCCGTCCGATGCGTCCGAAGCCGTAAAGCACGATATCGCGGGATTCGACGTCGGTGCGCCCGGCGCCGCCGGCCCTTTCGGCGAATTCGGCGGCCAGGAAGTCCTGCAGCACGGCGCCGTTGCCCTGTTCGTTGAATTTGCGGGCCAGCCGGGCCAAATCCACCGAGACCGCACCGAGATCCAGTGCGTCAAGGCCCTGGAGCAGGGGAAGTGTTTGGGAGGGGGAGAGTTCCACGCCGTCAATATGGCGGGCCACCCGGTGGGCCTTGAGGATGTCGATCGGGGATTTGTTGATGAGCTTGCGCCCGTAGATGGAGGTCACCACATTGTTCTTGCGGTAGAGACGCCCAATGAGGGGAATCATGGCCTCGGCGAGTTCCTCGCGGCCGCTCCATTCGTTCTGGGCGGCGACAGACTGCTGGGTCACTTTTTGTCCTTCCAATTCAGCCGGCAGGGATCCACTAGCCGGTTGGCACCGCGAAAGCACCATTGCAGATACGGTTGGTTGGGGTCCGAGATTCCTCTCCCCCCGGGGCTGAGCCCACCTCCATTCTAGGTTGTTGGCCCCCGATCACCGCATTGATGCCGGTGAACTCACTCACATGACCTGAAGAGTCCCTGAGGTCCATGTCAGGCCATGACAGCGCGATGACAGGGTCTTGACAGTGGCGCACCCCATGCTGGTTTCCAACAGTGCACCGCACGACAGCATGAAAGGAACCAACCATGGAAACCACCCACGACTGGGCCATTGAAGCCCACGGCCTCATCAAGACCTTCGGCACTCATCGAGCCGTCGACGGCGTCGACCTCCACGTCAAAACCGGAACCGTCTATGGGGTCCTCGGACCCAATGGTGCCGGGAAAACCACCACGATCAGCATGCTCGCCACCCTTTTGCGCCCGGACCGCGGACAGGCGAAGATCTTCGGGCACGACGTCGTTGCCGAGGCCCAGATCGTCCGGCAGCTCGTCGGGGTGACCGCCCAATTCGCGTCCGTCGACGAGAAGCTCAGTGCGACGGAGAATCTCGTCATCTTTTCCCGTCTCCTCGGTCTGGGCCGGCACGCCTCGCGTGTCAAGGCCGAGGAACTGTTGGAGGAGTTCGGTCTGAGCGAAGCAGCCCGCCGGCCGCTGGCAAAGTTCTCCGGCGGAATGCGCCGGCGGCTGGACCTGGCGGCAAGCCTCATTGCCCAACCTCCACTGATCTTCTTGGACGAACCCACCACCGGGTTGGACCCCAGGACGCGCACCCAGATGTGGGAAACGATCCGCCGGCTGGTCGCCGGAGGATCCACGGTCCTGCTCACCACCCAGATGCTCGACGAGGCGGACCAGCTGGCCAGCCGCATTGCCGTCATCGACCATGGCACCGTCGTCGCCGAAGGAACACCCGATGACCTCAAAGCCTCCATCGGCACGGCCTCCTTGCAGCTACGCCTGCAGGATTCCGCCGATGTGGGCGGATCGTTGGAGATCATCCACCGGGTGCTGGGAGTTCAGGGAACGGTCTCCCCCGAAGCCGCCCGGATCACGGCACCGATGACCGGCGTGGATCGGGTCACCGACCTGTTGGTTGAAATGCGGGCTTCAGGGATCACCCTGGCGGAGATGAGCGTCCAGAAGCCCACCCTCGACGAGGTCTTCCTCGGTATTACCGGACATCCCACCGCAAGCGACGGCACCGACGCCGATGCCGACGCACTGACAAGGATCTACTCATGAGTACAGCCACCATCATTCCCGGCGCCGAACGCCAACTCACGAACCACACCTCGGCGGCCCAGACCCTACAGAACACGCTGACCATGGCCTACCGTGGGCTGCTGAAAATCAAACGGACCCCCGAACAGCTCATCGACGTCACCGTTCAACCGATTCTGTTTACGCTCATGTTTACCGTCCTCTTCGGCGGAGCGGTCGCCGGGGATACCGCCAGCTATTTGCCCTTGCTCATCCCCGGCATTCTGGTCCAGACGGTCATTACCACGTCGGTGGTCACCGGCACCCAGCTGCGCGAAGATATGGACAAGGGGGTCTTTGACCGTTTCAAGTCCCTGCCGATCGCACGGATCGCCCCCTTATCGGGAGCGTTGCTCGCCGACACGGTGCGTTATGCGATCGCTACGACCTTGACCTTCGCGATGGGGTACCTGTTGGGGTACCACCCGCAGGGAGGGTTGTCTGCCGTGGTGATGGCCGGGCTCTTGGTCATTGCCTACTCCTGGGCCATCAGCTGGATCTTCGCCTTCTTTGGTGTCGTCGCCCGCAGCGCCTCCAGCGTTCAAGGAATTTCCATGATCGTGCTCTTCCCGTTGACGTTCCTGTCCAATGCCTTCGTCCCGGTGGACACGTTGCCGACCTGGTTACAGGGTTTCGTCCAGGTCAATCCGGTGTCCCACCTGGTGAGCGCCGTCCGAGACCTCGCCAACAACGGGGTCGTCGGAACGGATCTGGTCATGTCATTGATCGGGGCTGCTGTCATCGTGGCCGTTTTCGCCCCGTTGACCGTGCGCGCCTATATGCGCAAGGCCTAATCCCCCGGTCGGTGTTCTTGGAGGGCGCTACGGACCGTGTCCTGACGCAAGAGCGTGAGGGCACGGTCCAGTGCTTCCTGCAGGTCGAGCCCATCCACGCGGAGTCGGGCGGCCTCCAGTGCACCCGCCCCGAACCTTCCGGCGATATGTTCAGAAAAAGTGCGTACGTTCAGGCTCGGGAGGGTCTGTTGGACCCCGATCCGGGTCGCCAGGGCCAGCAGGTCCAACCCGTCGAATTGCCGCTCCGGGAGTAGCCCCGGCCCGGTCGGGCGCAGCAGCCAGGCAGCAATCGCCATCAATCCGGAGCCCGAGACGGGCACATCGATGGAGGCGCCCTGGACCCGGTGCCTGGCCAGGATCCCCGAGCGCAGCCGGCGAACCGTCGGCAGGGACCACGATGCGTCGGTCTCCGCTACCCTCATATGGGCCAGGACGGCCCCCGCTGCCAGAATCTGGTACCACGGATCGTGCTCCCCGGGCCCCTGCGTCTGGAGCGCTTGCCGGTAATGCGCCAACCCGAGTTCCGTCTGCCCTGAAGCCAGCTCCACCTCGGCCAGCCCGGAAAGACCCATCCCCTGCCGGCCGCCGGCGCCAAAACCCGGGGTGCTTTCTTCGGTGTTCATTCCGTCAAAGATCCGGGCGGCCACCTCATAATCGCCGCCGGAGAGCCGAGCCATGGCCTCCAGCCAATCGAGTTGGTCCAGATCGGGATGGGCGCGTAGGGCACGTTGGCCAGCTCGGGCCCGTTCAATCCAGTCCAGGGACCGCTCGGGGTACCCCAGCTGAACGTGCAAAGACGCGATGGATTGGGCCGTGGACGCCTGACTCCACAGATGCCCGTCGGAGACTGCCAGATCGTAGGCCTGCAGAAGACCCGGCAGGGCCCGGCTGGTGTGGCCGTCATTTTCTGCCAGATGGGAGGTCAAGAGCAAGGCAAGCGCCTTCACGGCAGGATCAGGGGAGCTGACGAGGCGGGCCAGCTGGGCACGTCCGGCGTCCATGCCCTGCAGAGCCGCCACCAGCAGCCGGCTTGCCGCGGCAATCCGCGGCATCGAGGGTGTCGCCATCGCCAGGGTGTGCCGCAAACGTCCCATAGCCAACAGTGCGGCCCGCCGCTCGCCGAACGGGAAACCGGTCGCGGCCAGCAGATCGGACAACACGACGACGTCGAGGGTCTCGGGCGTCGCGCGGTAACCCACCGTGGCGTGTTCTACCGCTGCCCCGAAGGTGAACAGATCGGAGTTCGCCCCGGACATGGTCCAGAAGTAACCCATCACCCCGTAGAGGGTCAGGATCACCGGGGCGTCCCTGCGGTCCAACGCCTCACGGAGGATCGCCACCAGGTTTTCTTGTTCGACGGCAAAACCGGCGAAGGCCCTCCGTTGATCCCCGGAATCCAGTGCCGGCAACATGTCACGGCAATATGACACACCCCAGGAGGCCTGCGCCTGTTGCACCAGCCCCCTTTCCCCGGCGCTATCAAGTGCGTGGGCGGCAAATTCGCGGACGGTTTCCAGCAAGCGGTAGCGCAGTTCCCCGGTACGTGACTCCTCGGAGACGGTCACCAAGGACTGTTCCACCAGGGCACCGAGCCCGTCCTCGATGTCATGCCCTCCGCCGGCCACGGCTCGTGCTCCGCCGGCACTGAAACCGTCGGCAAAGACCGAGAGCCGGCCGAGTAACTGCTGTTCGGGCGCCTCGAGGAGATTCCAGCTCCAATCGATCACCGCGGACAGTGTTCGGTGTCGTCGCGGAGCCGCCCGGTCACCGACGGTCAGCAGGGCGAATCGGTCATCGAGGCGCTGCAGGATTTCCTGCACGGTCATCGACCTGACCCGCGCCGCAGCCAGTTCAATCGCCAGCGGCAGACCGTCAAGATGCTGGCAGAGCATCGAGACCTCAGCTGCCGGCAGGGACACCGCGGGCCGAGCAGCCCGAGCCCGTGCGGTGAAGAGCTCAACCGCCGCCCCGCCGGTTTCAGCCGGAAGTGGGCCAAGTGCGTAGATCTGTTCCGCAGCAATACGTAGAGGTGAGCGACTGGTCGCGAGCACTCTGACCCCGGGGCAGCTGGCGAGAATATCAGCAATCCAGCGGGCAGCCTGCTCGATCAGATGCTCACAGTTGTCCATGACCAGCAAGGTGTCACGTTCAGCCAGGAGACCAAGGATGCGTGCCCGCACATCGAGTCGTGCCGGCGCCTCCAACGAACCGATCCGTGGTGCCGCCTCCCGGATCCCCAATGTTGAGGCCAGGGCGAGGCCAAGATCTTCCCCGGAAGCAACACCCGCCAATTCGACAAAGACAACGAAGGGCCCTGACCGTCCCGCAGCTGCTGCAGCTTCTTGGGCTAGCCGGGTTTTGCCGAGTCCGCCGGGCCCGAGGACGGTGATCAAGCGCCCGGTGCCCAGCAGGGAACTCAAGGCCTCAAGGTCCGCGGCACGGCCCACCAGTTCATTGGGAGCCGCACGGAGGCCGATATGGGGGCGATTCCCGCTGTGTTCGGTTTCGGCAGTCAAGAGCCGGGCATTGAGCTCCACCAACCGTGGCACCGGGTCGGTTCCCAAGGAATCGCGCAGCTCTCTGCGGTGCCGGGCAAAAAGTCTGAGTGCTTCGTGGGAGGCGCCGGCCGCGGCGTGGGCGCGCATCCGCAGTTCCAAGATTGTTTCGTCTGCCCCGGAATCATCGACGGCGTCGAGATCGCTGAGCGCCCCGGGCCCATCACCGGCAAGGATCCTGGCCTCGGCGCGCAAAGTCTGCGATTTGACCCGCAGTCCTTCCCAACGGCTCGCCAGCAGCTCCCCCATTTCGCTCACACCCAGATCGGCGCCAGGTGCGGCACGCCGCAGGCCGAGGGCCTGTGTGATGGCCGATGCGGCGTTCTCTGCCTCACCGTGTTCCAGGTGGTGCCTGGCCTCTTCGGCCAAAAATTCTGCCCGCCCCAGATCGATTTCTCGGGGCTCGACCCGCAGCAGGTAGCCCGTGGCCGTGGATTCAATCAGCCCGGGGGCCAGCACCTGTCGTAGCCGGGAGACCAGTGTCTGGATCGAGGCCCGCGGGTCACGAGGTGGCGTTCCGGCCCAAATATCTTCGGCCAGTCCCCCGACCGATACCGATATTCCGGGTGTCAGGGCCAGCGCGACAAGAAGGCCCTTGCCGCGCACCCCTGGTGGTTCAACCAGGCGGTCGGAATCTCGCCCGGAAGCCAGCACCGTGCCGAGGATCGCGACGCGTAGATGGGCTTCAGATTCCGGGGGCACATCCCGAGCCTAGCAAGGACGGGCCCGGCTGAATCCAGTCCTCCGGCGCGCCGACCACAAACCATGGCTTCGAAGACATCTTCGATTAGACTGGGTGTGGCGGCGCCCCGTCTCTTGCGTCGCCGGCACGGTTCCCCCAGACCGTGCCCATCAACCGACCCTGCCCCTTCACCTCGGGCAGGGTCGGTTGCCGGTTCAGGGGCGTCCACCCATGGTCTCGTACAGGCCCCACCCGTCATCTCGGCCACAAAGGGGCACTGCGCATCTACACTGGCGGAAGGTCCGGCATGTCGCCGTCAACCGACAACTGACTGGGGAGTTATGAGAATCGGGGATTTATCCCGCGAGCATCGCCACCTGGGCGTGGTCTTTCTCGACGAGACGATGGCCATCAACGGGACGTTGGAGTATTTCAGGGCGATTTGGGTCGGCAGCGAATATCGGCAGGTGCTAACCATTAGTGGTTGGGTTTCACCGCCACTGTCATTGGATGCAGAGATCGAAGTCCAAGAACCCCACACCGGCCCACTGGCTGCCAGCGCAGAGATCACGTCGTGAAGCGCGCAGCAGAGCGCTCCGGCATGTACTAGAACATACTTTCGACTATGGTTAAACCTCGCCAACCACCGGGGAGGACACCATCAATAAGGTCGACGTCGCTCAAGCGTTGCGGATCCTCAACTCGGATTTGGCCAGCGGGGGTCGCCAACACCATCTCAAGCGGGCCCTGATGCCGGGCGACTACCCGCCACAGATCCATCCCGATGACTGGGAACCAGATGACGAGTCCGATCGCAGTCCCGTCCAACCCGAATGAGCTCGGCCGCCGAACGTGGCGGGACGTGGTGGATCATAGGGGACGGGATGGCCTGTACGCCGGGTTCTGTACCGGCAGCGGTTACCCGATTGCCGGTGACGATCATCCATCTAGGAGCACCGTTGCCGATGCCCTCACGCGGCCTACCCGACTACTGGGGCGAACAGCCCTCATACGCAGCCTGTCTGGCCTTGCTCCGGGTGGGGTTTACCGAGCCGCCCCAGTCACCTGGGGCGCTGGTGGTCTCTTACACCACCTTTTCACCCTGACCCGCACGAGGCGGGCGGTCTGTTTTCTGTGGCACTATCCTGCGGGTTACCCCGAGTGGGCGTTACCCACCACCCTGTTCTGTGGAGCCCGGACGTTCCTCGGGCCGCTTGCGCGACACGCGATCGTCCAGCCATCCCGTCCGCCGAATAGTCTACCGTGCTCCGGGTGGGGTTCGCTCGGAGGCCTCGGCGTGTTTCTCGTCGGGTCCCTCGGCCAGGCGCGCCTGCCCGGCGGGCCCGGAATCCACTGGCTCTGGGCGGCCAGTGTCAGCTCTTGATCTGGACGGGGTCATCTTTTCGACCAGCGGCACCAGAAGGGTGCCGATGCGGCCAATCACCTGGTGGACCGGCTGCATCGAGGCAAGCAACGCAATTCCTGCCATGAGGATCACGTAGATCACCACGGCTTCGTACCTGTTGTCCTTCGCCATGATCTTCGCGTAGCGCGCCACGGCAAGTATCGCGAAGCCATGGAGGAGGAAAATGGATAGACTCCGCTGGCCAAACCTGACCAGCAGGCCGGGGTCGCGGGGAACCAGGGCCAGCAGACCGGCGGTGAGCACCACGGCACAGATCTGTAGCACGAGTCGATAGATGACACCCATGGGATCGGAAACATCCAGGACGTCGTAGCCCCTGCTCCCGTAGAACCATTTGTGGTTCGGCGACCAGTACAACAGGAAGCCAAAGATGAGCAGAGCGGCCCCTGTCACCACTGTCCGACCTCGGAGCCTCAATTGGGAGAAATAGGCCAGGATCGGTTTGCCGTAGGTGAAACCGAGCACGAAGAACGGGAGGAAGACCAGGGTGCGGGAGGCGCTGTAGGGGTAGTCGATCACGTCGATCGTCCCGGATGCCAGCGAAATGAGGACTGAAAGAATAAGGCTCGTGCGGGGAATTTTCGCGATCAGCGGGGTCAGCACCGTCCACACGGCCATGGAGAGCAAGAACCAGAGAATCCAGTACGGCCTTTCCCAAGAGAACGTTGCGTCGGAACCCATCACCCGCCGAGCCAGGAAATAAGCGACCTGAAAAACGACCAACAGGGTCAAAAACTGCGTGCAGCGCTGGAGGATTCCCCGGGGTTTGGAAGTGATTCCGGCGAGAAAGACGAAGGCTGGCATATGGAAGGCATAGATGCCGGTAATCATCGCCTTGGTGACGAATCCGTCCCCCGGGTTGGAACGGGCCAGCAAGTGACCCAAAATGACCAGCAGGATCAAGATCCCCTTGGAGGCGTCCAAGACCGGGTCTCTACGGGTTCGTGAGGTAACCATCATGTACTGCGTTTTCCTGACGACAACCGGTTGGGCATGGCACCCCCCACTCATCCGTGGAACCCGGACATTCCATGGACCGATTGCGCGACGAAAGACCGTACGAGCGTCCCGCCCCGGCAGTCTACCGTGCTCCGAGCTGCCGGGGGCGCAGCTAGGATCGATGGGTGCTTATTCTGCTCCCCCCTTCCGAAGGAAAGAAGCCTGCCGCCGCGGGCCCCGCCTACGACGCCGATTCTCTGAGTTTTCCCGAACTCGCGGCTGATCGTGCCGCAGTCCTTCAGGCCCTTGCCGCGGTCTCGGCCGAAGACGATGCCCTGAGCGTCTTGGGTGTGGGAGCCTCACTGGCCGGGGAAGTGACCCGCAATATTGCCCTCCACCAGGAACCGGCTGCTCCGGCTCACGAGGTCTACACCGGTGTGCTCTTCGAGGCTTTGGGCTACCGCACGCTGACCCCGGCCCAGCAACGCAGGGCGGATGCCTCCGTCGTGGTGGTCTCCGCCTTATGGGGCGCCGTGGGCTTCGCCGACCGGATTCCCGCCTATCGGCTGTCGATGTCGGTGAAGCTCCCGGGGATCGGAAAACTGGCCAGCTGGTGGAAGACCCGGCTGAACCCGGTGTTGGGTGATCGTGCTGGCCAAGAGTTGGTGATCGACTGCCGTTCGAGCACCTATGTCGCTGCCTTCGCTCCCCCGCCGCAGAACACGGTGGCCGTTTCGGTATTCCAGCTACGCGGGGGCCAGCGCAAGGTCGTCTCACAT
Source organism: Arthrobacter rhombi (assembly GCF_900163545.1). GTDB lineage: Bacteria > Actinomycetota > Actinomycetes > Actinomycetales > Micrococcaceae > Arthrobacter_H > Arthrobacter_H rhombi_A. Next base: position 12,674 of record NZ_FUHW01000028.1, on the reverse strand, counting down.
TTCGCCAAGCACACCCGTGGCGAGGTGGCCCGCCATGTCCTGGCCCGACGAAGCCCACCCGGCACTCCGGAGGCCCTGCTGAAGGCCGTCCAGGAAAGGTGGGATGCCGAGTTGGTTCCCGCCACCGCCAAAAAGGCCCACCAGCTGAACATCATCCTGCCCGAAGAGCATAGCTTCGCCGCCCAATAATCCCGCCGCCGCAGGATCAGCGCTTGGAGACTTCGCCGTCTGCCACGAGTTCGATTTCGAAACCGTCAGCGTTCTGCAGATAGGCGGCGTAGTGGTCGGGTCCGCCCGCGTGTGGGTGCAGGTCGGCGAACATCAGGGTGAATCCCCGCTCCACCGAGGCACGGGTAAGCGCTTCAACATTTTCGGGGGTTCCAGCACAGAACGCCAGATGATTCAGCCCGGGACGCCGGCGTTCATGCACGGTTCCCACCACATCCGGACTTGATTCGAGGACCAAATACTCTCCCGTACCCTGCCAACTCGCGCCGCCTGACCATTCCTCGGCACGCACGTAGCCGAGGGATTCGAAGATCCAGCCGAGCGTCGTGGTGGCCTGCTCCAGATCAGCAACCCATATCTCCACATGGTGCAGCCGCCCCCGCGGAACCGGCCTGCGGGTGTTTTGTTCTATTTCCACTCGGGTGAGCGGACCAGGATCACGCCCGAGTCGGGGCAGGAGACGACGTCGTCCTCGGCCGCAGCACGAATCTCAGCCAAGTCACCGGCGGCTAGTTGCATGCCGGATCCTTCCGAGGTGCCGTGGAAGAGGCGAGCGGCACCGATACCGCGCTGTGCCAAACGCTTTTCATACATTCCCACCAGGGTCGAGTCGATGCGTCCGGCCAGTTCGGTGCGCTCGGTCACCAGCGTGGCACGCTCGGCGGCCAACTCCGCGGCCTTTTCATCTCGGGCGCGTTCGAGCTGGGCTAGTTGGGCCGCGGTTCCGTCGGCCGAGGCGGTGACCCCTTCGAGCCCGCCGGCCACTTCCTCGGCAGTTTCCATCAATTCCAGCTCGGTGGTCTCGAGTTCTCCGCGCTTCAGCGTCAAGGAGTCGATCTCATGTTGGAGGGCCATCATGTCCCGTGCGGTGCCACGGCCGGCCTCGATTTGGGCGCGATCCTTCTCGATCCGGGTCTGCACCTTCTCGGTCTGATGCTCAATATCGGTCAAGGCATGTTGGGCGGCAGCAGATTCCTCGGCCACTTCTCGGCGGGCGGCCTCGGCTTCGGCCACCGTTTCGCCGGCGGCGATAATCTCCGGGTCGGAGGCCAGAACCTTCACGGCCCGGTCGATCTTCACGATCTTCGAGTCCAGTGCCTGCAGGTCCAACAGCAGCAGCTGGTCGGCGGGTGATGCCTTGGCCATCGGTGATTCTCCTCGTGCTCGGTGGCTCCCCAGCCTACTGCCCACCGGCGCCGATCAGTCCCCGGGGGTGAGGATGAAATCCCAGGGGTCGGTATTGATCGAGCTGACACCGATCTCCAGGATGAAGTTCTGGTCGATCAGCACGTTGTAGAGGCCTTCGGCGGCTGCCGGAAGCCACAGCCATTCGCCGGCGAAGTGGGAGATGTCCACGAGGTAGGGGCGGTCTTCCACGGCGGCCTCGCGTGCTTCGGAGGCCGGGTGGTGGCGCAGATCGGCGGTGACGAACACGTCGGCCCGGGCGGCTCGCACCGCGTCGAAGAGGCTGTCCCCGGCGCCGCCGCAGACGGCCACCGTGCTCACGATCCCGTCACGGTCCCCGGCCACGCGCACACCTCCTGCGACAGCTGGCAGTGCGCCGAACACTCGGGAGGCGAAATCGGAGAGGGCCAGTGCGTCCGGAAGGGTGCCGACCCGGCCGAGCCCTTCTTCGGGAAGGCCCTCGGAGGCCGCCACCAAGGGGGTGACGTTAGTCAGTCCGAGAATATCGGCGAGGACGTCTGAGACCCCTCCCACCGCCGAGTCGCCGTTGGTGTGAACGGTGACCAAGGCACACTGGTTTTCAATGAGCTCGTGGACGACTTCGCCCTTGAACTGGTCGGCAGCCACCGATTTCACTCCACGCAGCAGCAAGGGGTGGTGGGTGATCAGCAGGTCTGCTCCACGAGCGACGGCGTCGCGGACCACCTCGAGGGTCGGGTCCACCGCGAAGATGATGCGCCGTACCGGACGTTCGACCCGGCCGGCGACGAGGCCGACGGCATCCCAGTCTTCGGCCAACGAGGCCGGCCAGAGCTCTTCGATCGCCACCAGGACCTCGCCCAAGGTAGGCACGGTCGCTCCGGGCCGGGGTTCGGGGGCCACCACGGCGCGCATATCCTGCGCACCGCCCTCGACGGTCTCCACGGCTTCTTCAACCTCGGGGGCGTTGTCCGTCACGTCCGTCTCGCCTTCCGGGGAGTCCTGCGGCGTCCTGTCCTGATCATTGCGCATGCTCCTACCGTAGTCCGAGACGAGTCAAATGGGCGTCAAATGGGCTCGGTTACCCTGACCGCGAAGACCTTCGGGAATGAATGAGCCTCTGCGCGCATTGACCATGAATGTGAAGAGCAAGTCAGCAATCCCCACGTCAGAGACGCAGTTCGGCCCGTCCGATTCCGCCGGATTACCGGACCATGGCGTCCACACCTTCATCCTCGGTGCCGGATGCTTCTGGTGCATGGACACGATCTACCGCAAGACCATCGGCGTTTCGTCGGTGGTCTCCGGATACATCGGTGGGCACACCCCGAACCCGAACTACCGGGAAGTCTGTAGCGGAACCACCGGCCATGCCGAGGCGGTCGCCGTAACATTCGATGCCGCCGTCGTCCCCGCCGACGTCATCTTGGACATGTTCTTTACCGGGCATAACCCCACGACCTTGAACCGTCAGGGCTACGATGTGGGCACCCAATACCGTTCGGCCATGTTCTACACCGATGTCCGGCAACGGGAGTTCTTTGAGGCGTCCCTCCGGCGAAACCAGGAGAATTGGGATGATCCAATCGTCACCGAGATCGTCCCCGCCTCGTACTTCCACGAAGCCGAACCGATCCACCAGGATTTCTACGCCATGAACCCCTACGAGGGCTACTGCCAGGTCATCATCAACCCCAAGTTGGCCAAAGCGAGGAAATATTACTCCCAGTGGCTGACCGAATAAACCGTGATTCGGCACCTCGATAGGCTAGAACACCAACAAACCCCTCATTTCCTTCCGAAAGCAGGCCGCTGATGGCACAGATTTATAACGACGTGACCGAACTGGTCGGACGCACTCCCCTGGTCCGCCTGAACCGGTTGGCCGAGGGCCTGCCAGCGCAGGTCGCGGTCAAACTCGAGTTCTACAACCCCGCCAATAGCGTCAAGGACCGCATCGGTGTTGCAATCGTCGACGCCGCCGAGAAGGCCGGCGCGCTGACACCCGGCGGAACCATCGTGGAGGGCACCTCGGGTAACACCGGGATTGCCCTGGCCATGGTCGGCGCCGCCCGCGGTTACCGGGTGATCCTCACGATGCCCGAAACCATGTCGACCGAACGCCGGGTCATGCTGCGCGCCTTCGGTGCCGAGATCGTGCTGACCCCCGGTTCGGAGGGCATGCGCGGGGCCGTGGAGAAGGCCAAGGAGATCGTCGCCCATACGGAAAACGCCATCTGGGCCCAGCAGTTCGCCAACCAGGCCAACCCCGAAATCCACCGGACCACCACGGGCCAGGAGATCTGGGATGACACGGACGGTGCCGTGGACGTTCTCGTCGCCGGCATTGGTACCGGCGGCACCATCACCGGTGCCGGCCAGTTGCTACGCGAGAAGAAGCCCGAGGTGCAGATCGTCGCGGTGGAGCCGAAGGATTCGGCCATCCTCAACGGTGGAGCCCCCGGCCCGCATAAGATCCAGGGCCTCGGCGCGAACTTTGTTCCCGAGGTGCTGGACACCGAGGTCTACAACGAGGTTCTGGACGCCACGATCGAAGACTCCGTACGCGTCGCCCGTGACCTGGGAACCAAGGAGGGCATCCTCGGAGGCATTTCCGCCGGTGCCGCGATCTGGGGTGCCTTGCAGGTCGCTGCCCGTCCGGAGAATGCCGGGAAGCTGGTTGTGGCCGTGGTCCCCGACTTCGGCGAACGCTACATCTCCACCCTGCTGTACGACGACATCCGCGGATAGCGTCAGCACCTCCGGGACAACCACCAGCAAAGGTTTCGTGTGACATTCCTATCCCGCCTCCAAGAGGACCTTGAAGGGGCCCGCGCCCATGACCCAGCGGCACGTGGGAATGCAGAGAACGCGTTGGCCTATTCGGGCCTGCATGCCATCTGGGTGCACCGCCTGACCCACCGACTCTGGCAGAATCCTGCGCTGCGACTACCGGCGCGCCTCATCTCCCAAGTGGCCCGGTTCGCCACGGGTATCGAGATCCATCCGGGGGCCACCCTGGGCCATCGGTTCTTTATCGACCACGGCATGGGGGTCGTCATCGGTGAGACCGCCGAGATCGGCGACGACGTGATGATCTACCACGGAGTAACCCTCGGTGGCCGGTCACTGGCGAAGGTCAAGCGCCACCCGACCATTGGGGACCGGGTGGTGATCGGTGCCGGCGCGAAAGTCCTGGGACCGATCACCATCGGCGCCGATTCGGCGATTGGCGCCAATGCCGTGGTGGTCAAGGATGCTCCGGCCGATTCGATCATCACCGGTATCCCGGCGACCAACCGGCCACGGCAACCCCAGGAGCATCAGCCGGCCGTGGATCCAGCCGAATACATCGACCCGGCCATGTGGATCTGAGACCTTCCCCGGTCACCCGAGGACGAACGGTCCGGGACCTGCAGCTTGTCACTGCCGGTCGCGGACCGTTCCTCTGTGTCCGCGCTAAGCGGGCCGCTGTTCGGGGCTGACCGTCTTGGCCGGATCACGCTCGACGGAATCGCCAAGCACCTCATCGATCCTGGCCATGAGTTCGGCGGGGATCCGGACGCCGGAGGCCTTCACGTTCTCTGCGACCTGTTCGGGCCGTGAGGCGCCGACCAGCGCGGTGGCCACGTTCTTGTTCTGCAGCACCCACGCGATGGCCAGCTGGGACATCTTCAGGCCCAGTTCATCGGCGATAGGACGCAGCTGTTGCACCCGGGTGAGGACCTCCTCGCTCATGAAGCCCGAGATGGTGTTCTTCCCACCCTTCTCATCGGTGGCACGGCTGCCTTCCGGTGCCGGCTGGCCGGGGCGGTACTTGCCCGAGAGGACGCCCTGGGCCATGGGCGACCAGACGACCTGGGACATGCCCAGTTCCTTCGATGCCGGGACAACCTCGTCCTCGATGACCCGCCACAGCGCAGAGTACTGCGGTTGGTTGGACACCAGTGAGAACCCGGCCTCCTTCGCAAGGCGCTGCCCCTCGCGCAATTGGCCAGCGGACCATTCGGACACCCCGACGTAGAGGGCCTTGCCCGCACGGACGACGTCGGCGAACGCCTGGATGGTCTCCTCCAACGGCGTCTGGTGGTCGTAGCGGTGCGCCTGGTACAGGTCGACGTAGTCCATGCCCAACCGGCTCAGTGAACCGTTGATGCCCTCCATGATGTGCTTGCGGGACAGTCCGACGTCGTTGGGCCCCTTGGGTCCGACCGGCCAGTAGACCTTGGTGAAGATCTCCAGCGATTCGCGCCGCTGGTCCTGCAACGCGTCACCGAGCACCTTCTCGGCGGCGCCGTTGGCGTAGGCGTCCGCAGTGTCGAAGGTGGTGATGCCTGCGTCGAGGGCCGCCTGGACGCATTGGGTGGCGACGTCGTTCTCGACCTGGGATCCGTGGGTGAGCCAGTTGCCGTAGGTGATTTCGGTGATTTTGAGCCCCGAGGCTCCGAGGAATCTGTAATCCATGTCCTCAGACTATGCCCGGGGGCCACCAGCAGAACAGGGCACGACGGTGAAACCGGGAACGGTTCCCTCGTCGCGCCCTGAGACGGAACAGATCGGCCTGTACTCCGTCGGGTGTTGGTGTTAGTGCGTCGAGACGGCTTCGATCTCGGTCTTGTCCCCACTCCACTGGGTGTGGAAGGTCCCTTCCGCGTCCATCCGGTTGTACGTGTGGGCGCCGAAGAGGTCGCGCAGCCCCTGGGTCAGCGCTGCCGGAAGGCGCTTGCGGCGCAGGCCGTCGTAGTAGGCCAGCGAGGAGGAGAACACCGGAACCGGGATCCCGAGGGCAACAGCCTTCGAGACCACGCGTCGCCAGGCCGGGACGGCGCCGGCAATGGCCTCCGAGAAGGCCGGCGCGAAGAGCAGGTTGGCCGGCTGATCGTCCGAGGCGTAGGCCTTCATGATGTCGGCCAGCAGTTCGGCACGGATGATGCAGCCACCGCGCCAGAGCGAGGCGATTTCGTCGAGCTTCAGATCCCAGTCGTATTCGGTGGCTGCTGCGGTGAGCATGTCCAGGCCCTGGGCGTAGGAGACGAGCTTGGAGGCGAAGAGCGCCTGGCGGACGTCCTCAACGAAGTCGTCCCCGAGGGTGACGTCCTGTTCGTGCCCGGCCAGCACTTCCTGGGCGATGGCGCGCTGGTCACGTTGGGAGGACAGGCCGCGGGCGAAGACAGATTCGGCGATGGCAGAGGTGGGCGACCCCAGGTCCAGGGCTGACTGTACGGTCCAGCGGCCGGTGCCCTTCTGCCCCGCGGAGTCGACGATGACATCCACGAGCGGCTTGCCGGTCTTGGCGTCCTGGTGGGCCAGCACCTCTGCGGTGATTTCGATGAGGAAGGAAGCCAGGTTACCTTCGTTCCATTCCTTGAAGATCTTGGCCTGATCCGCTGGTTCGATGCCGGCGCCGGAGCGCAGCAGGTCGAAGGCCTCACCGATGACCTGCATATCCGCGTATTCGATGCCGTTGTGGACCATCTTCACGAAGTGGCCGGCGCCGTCGGTGCCGATCCAGGCGCAGCACGGATCGCCGTCGACATGGGCCGAGATCTTTTCGAGCATCGGACCCAGCGCCTGATAGGACTCCTCGGAACCACCGGGCATGATGGAGGGGCCCAACAGGGCGCCTTCTTCACCGCCGGAGACGCCGATGCCCACGAAGTGCAGGTCTTTCTTCGCCAGGGCTGCCTCGCGGCGGCGGGTGTCCTGGAAGTTCGAGTTGCCGCCGTCGATGACGATGTCACCGGGTTCGAGCAGCGGAACGAGCTTGTCGATCACCGAGTCGACGGGGGCGCCGGCCTTGACCATGAGCAGTACGCGGCGCGGGGTCTCCAGCGACTCGACGAGCTCCTCCATGGTGTCGGTGCGGATGAAGTCGCCCTCATCACCGTGTTCCTTCAGCAAGGCGTCGGTCTTCTCGATCGAGCGGTTGTGCAGGGCCACCGTGTAGCCGTTGCGGGCGAAATTGCGAGCGAGGTTCGCGCCCATGACCGCTAGGCCGGTGACGCCGATTTGTGCCTTCATCAGGACTCCATCCATTGGAAACAAGACGAGCTGGTGCCCCGGCACACTACGGTGCCGGACACGGCTCCGTGACTGATTCCCAGTCTAGTTCGCCCGCCCGTCGGCGGAAAGCCGATGAAGCCACACTGGAGGATCCCGCCGGAACACCCTCCGGAGAACAACCCCTGCGATTTGTAGGATCAAATACAAGTGTTTGGGTTTGTGCCAGTTTCCTGCGTTGTCCGTTGGCCTGCTGATAACGTGACGGCATGGGCAGCAGGGCGGGCGAGGGAAACAGCGTTCTGCGGTCATTCCCCGCCCACTCCTCGCCGCCCCCGCTGATCGGCCCGACGCCGGCTCCTCTGCTGCATGTCATGACGTTGAACGTCCGGCGACAAATGCCCCGTTTTTGGTTCCCGGCCGCAGATCGTTGGGCACGGCGGCGCCCGCTCCTGCAACGTCTGTTGGCCGCCGAGCAGCCCAGCTTGCTGGCCTTGCAGGAAGTGTTGCCCGGCCCCTCGCGGGAAATTCGCAACCTGCTCGGCAACGGGTATGCACACGTAGGTACCGGTCGTTCCACCGGTGGCCGCGGGGAACGCTGCGAGCTGCACTACGATCGGCGTCGACTCCGTCTCCTCGACTCCCGATACTGGTGGCTTTCGGCCCAACCCGAACGGCCCGGCTCACGCTCCTTCGGCAACCAGCTACCCCGTTTCGTGGTCCAGTGCCAGTTCAACGATCTAGAGACCGGCCTGAGGTTCCACGCCCTGGTCACCCATCTGGATCCGTTTTCCGCGCCGTCGCGCATCGCCTCGGCCCAACTCCTGCGCCGGGTCGTGGCAGGGCTTTGCGGCCCAGTGATCATGATGGGCGATTTCAATGCCACGGCCGGCTCGCCGGCCCACCGTGAGCTGGTCGACAACCTCGTTCTGTCCGATGCTATGGACGTGTCGACGCGAAGGGTCGGCGCCGATTGTTCGACGTTCTCCAGGTATCGGAGCCCCACTGCCGACGGCCCCCGATTGGACTGGATCCTCGTCTCCCCCGATCTGGAGGTCGAGTCGGCGGGCGTGAATGCGCTTCGCCTTGGCGGCGCGGCCGCTTCGGACCATGAACCGGTGCAGGCAGTGCTGAACCTCGGCCCGAACCTTTCGGCCAAACCCGAAGGAGGCCAGTCATCGAAACGATGAAGCAGGCCCTCTTCCGGCCTGCCGTGAACCGGGTGGTGCTCGTGGCCGATCTCGTGCGGGCCGCCATGCTCATCAGCGTCGTGGTCGCCGGCGTGGGGTGGGGGTGGATCCAGATAGCTGTCTTCCTGCTGGCCGTGCTGGCGACCTTGATCCCCCGTGCGCTGGGACTACGCGGCAGCCTGGACCTCTGTGTCGGCATCGCCTCGCTGGCAGCCGCCTGGAGCAATGTCTTCGACCTGTATGTGCTCCTGCCGGGGTGGGATAAGTTCATGCACGCCGTCCTGGGCGGGATGATTGCCGTCCTGTCCGTGGTGATCGCCCAACGGGCAGGCATCCTGCCACCGACCACCCAGCGTCCCGGTGCACTCGTCCTGGCTACCGTCCTTCTCGGTTTGGCCACCGGAGCCGTCTGGGAGCTGTTGGAATGGGCCGGACACACCCTCATCGACCCGGAGGTGCACGTCGGATACCAGGACACCATGGGCGATCTGGCGGCCGATGGGTCGGGGGCGCTGATCGGAGGATTCCTGCTTCCCTACCTGACGGCTGATCCCCGGGAGTCCGCCGTCCCGTCGGGCTCCGCCGCGCAGGCTGCCGCGCAGCATGGCCCATCGGAGCTCCCATGAGCCGGTCAACGGTCAGTGTGGTGATCCCGGTCAAGGACGACGCCCGGAAATTGCTGCATTGCCTGGAGGCACTGGCCCGGCAGCAGATGGCCCCCCTGGAAATCATCGTCGTGGACAACGGCTCCAGCGACGATAGTGCGGGGGTGGCCCGGCGGAACGGGGCAGAGGTTCTCTTCGAGCCCCGCCCCGGGATCGGTGTCGCCAGTGCTGCCGGCTATAACCGGGCACGTGGGGACATCCTGGCCCGGTTGGACGCCGATTCGGTGCCGGCTCCGGATTGGATCGCCACGATCCTCAGGTCCTTCCACGCCGATGCCAGCGTCGACGCGATCACTGGTCCAGCCCACTTCAATGACGGACCTTCGGCCCTCCGCCGACCAGCGCTGTTGGCCTACCTCCTGCCCTATTTTGCACTCTCTTCTTTGGCCCTGGGGCATGTGCCGCTCTTCGGCTCCAATATGGCCTTCAGACGCCGGGCATGGCACGAGGTCCGAAATCACCTCCATACCGACCGCTGGTTGGTCCACGATGATTTCGATCTCTCATTCCATTTGGGCGTCGCTCATGTGCTCCGTTTCGTGCCGACCCTGCGCACCGGCATCTCGATGCGCCCCTTCCATGATGGCGCGGCAGCCCTGCGCTTGCGACGCGGATTCCATACGGTGTTCCTGCATTGGCCCCACGATCTGCCCTGGCTTCGCCTCACCCGGCGGCTCCGCAGGAGGTTCCGGCGTCCCACCAGCAGGGGCCAGTACGACGGCGGGACTCCCGGGGACACTGCTTCGTGGGACGCTTGATTCATGGATGTTCACGTATCGCCGGCTCTGACGATCCCGGCCTCGGAGCTCGGCTGGCGTTTCTCACGCGCCTCGGGACCCGGCGGGCAACACGTCAACAAGACGGACAGCCGCGTGGAACTGTTCTGGAACATCGAGGATTCGACCACGGTTAACGAAGAACAGCGTGAATTGCTGTTGGACCGCCTGGGTTCCCGGCTGGTCGCGGGAGCCATCACCGTCACGTCCTCCGAGCAACGCTCGCAGCGTCGAAACCGCGAGACCGCTGTGGAGAAGCTGGCCCAGCTCATCCGCGAGGGCCTGGCCACGGCGGGACCCCAGCGGCGTCCGACAAAACCAACACGGGGTTCCAAACGCCGACATCGGGCCGCAAAGAAACAGCGATCGGACGTCAAAGCCCAGCGCCGTCGGCCCTCCGCGGAGTAGCTGCTGCCCGGACGGGCGGAGTCATCCCTTCCACGGCGGGCCGGGTCCCCCGCTCAGGCACTGGCGTGCCAGACCTCTTCCCACTTCTGCGCGAGCGATCCGGCTGTTTCGTGGGCATTGAGTCCGCTGGGATTGGGGAGCACCCACAACTGCACCTCCTCAGGCCAACCTGGTGGCCGGGCGTCGGTTTGCAGCCCCAGCTTCGCTCGAGGTTGCCTGAACGCCACACGGAACGCCGTCACCCCCAACACACCGACCGCTCGAGGCTGCAGAGTGCGCACCCGCTCCACGAGCTGGGCACCACCGGTCCACAGTTCTTCGGTCGTGAGTTCGTCGGCCCGTGCCGAAGTGCGCGAGACCATGTTGGTGATTCCGAGGCCCCGCTCCGCCAGCATCCGTTCGTCAGTCGCGGCGAGTCCCCGCGAAGCATCAACTTTTCGATCGATGACTCCCGCCAAGGCCAGCGAAGTCCAGAAACGATTTCCGGGCCGGGCGAAAGGGGCATTCACTGCTGCCGTCCACGGGCTGGGGTTGATCCCCACGATCAGCAATCGGAGCAGCTCGGCCGATAGCCGGTCGCTCGGATAGGGCAGGACGTCTTCCCGGCCCTGCCCCGAGTCCACTGCGTGGGCCACCTCCGCCTTGGTGGGCCGTCTTCCCTCCAGTGGGGACTTCTGACGCCAGGGTGTCCAGTCGGAGGGTAGTCGGGTCTGCATACAGGACAGCCTAGATCCTGGTAGCTGACGCGGGACCCACGGGGCAGTATCGTGCCCCCTCGGGCCTACCCCGAAGTACTCGCGTGGGAATGACAAAAATCCCCACCTTCCTCGCGGTTGTGCCGCGGGAAAGACGGGGATTAGAAGCGTGGGCCCTACCGGGATCGAACCGATGACATTCACGGTGTAAACGTGACGCTCTACCAGCTGAGCTAAAGGCCCTTGCGGGGATCGAGCTTACCGGTAAACGGCTCCGCCACCAACTCGGGCCCCGGGGACCGCTTCAGGAGCTCATCAGGGACTCAGCCGGGCGACCGCGTCGAGGTAATCCTGACCGCTTCGCGGTTCGCCGATACCGCTGCTGAAATGGTCCACTACTTCCCCGCCGGCGAGCAGGAACGTCGAGCGCAGGGCCCGGCCGTGGTCCTCATCGAAGCAGCCGAAGGCCCGAGCTACCTCGCCATGGGGCCAGAAATCAGCCAGCAGGTCGAACCCGATGCCCTGCTCGGTCGCATAGGCCCGCAAGGCGTGCTTATGGTCCACGGAGATCCCGTGCAGTGAAACCCCTGAGGCCTCTAGTGTCGGACGCATCCGTTCCAGGGCAGCCAGTTCGCCCGTGCAGACCCGGGAGAAGGCAAACGGGTAGAACACCACAAAAGCCCGTGCGGCGCCAATGCCCTCCAGGGACACCGGTTCACCGAACTGATTCGGTAGGCTCACAGCAGGGATCAATGAACCCACCAGTGGGTGAGTTCCGGGGTCAGTCGTCACTAGTTCTTTCGACGCCCCACGAGCCTGGTCGCCGTCCAGTCCTCGGAAACACCTTCACTGCTGGTGACATGCAACCCGGCAGTCGGGGCGGCTTCCTGAATTTCGGGCACACCGACAAAGCCATCGCGTCCGGATTTGGGAGTCATCAACCAGATGACGCCTCCTTCGTCCAGGGTGGTCAGCGAGTCGACGAGATCGTCCACAAGGTCGCCCTCGCCTTCGCGCCACCACAGGAGGACGCCGTCGACGACTTCATGCTCGTCCTCGGCCAGCAATGCGTGGCCGGTAACTTCTTCCAACGTGTCACGGAGACCGTCGTCAACGTCGTCGTCATAACCCAGCTCTTGGATCAGGTCTCCATCCTTGAAGCCCATTTTCTCCACGGCTGCGGTCTTAGCCGCTCCGGCGTCGCTCACGTTTCTCCTCCCACTAGATGCATATACACCTCTCAAGCCAACACCTTTAAACAGTTCCCATCAAGCGCAGAGCCCGCAAACACGCTTCCAGAACGAAAATCATGCCTCCATGGCCCGAATGAAGGCCAGATACCACCGGTCGTCGCCAGCTCGGCGGCGGGTTGAGTGAGCGTAACCAAGGTCACCGACGACACCCTCGGCTACGCATCACCGGAGAAAGACAACTACAGTGGACGGGATGGACTCACACCCACGAGGCGTGCATCCATCGTCAAGCGGCCTAGCTGTATTGACCACGGACGTTGGTAACGCTCCGGGGTAGTTGAAATAGGGAAGACCT
>NZ_FUHW01000004.1 GCF_900163545.1 Arthrobacter rhombi | reverse complement strand
CGGAATCGTGCTACCAACTGTCCAGACGTGCGCTACCGTCAAGCGCTACTCGCCATCCTGTGTCTCACGTGCTATGTTCAGACCTATTCGCGAACCTGAATGAGAAAGAATCAGACGTTTCACGTGAAACACGTGTTCTTGTCAATGCGGTTCCGAGAGTCAACTCAACAATTCTTGACATGCCGTAGAAGCACAGGAACTCCTCTGCTACTGAAGTCCCAAAGGGGAATTGCCTCACCTAGCGGCGTCGTTTCACGTGAAACAGCGGTCCCTTGATCCACGTAACCCAACATGGAACTACATCCTGGTAGACCAATAGCGACAGTGCCGCGCCTTGACTTGACGGCGGATAGTGGGGTTCCCATCGAGCGAAGAGCCGCGAGTGACAAGACAATAGGAAGAGGCGAGGTTTCACGTGAAACCTCGCCTCTTTTTGGGAACTAGATGACTACTGTTCCGCGGACGGTGCAATGACTCCCATGATGCGGTTCAGATCATCTACTGATCCGAACTCGATACTGACGCGACCCTTTTTTGCACCTAAACTGATCTTAACGTTCGTCTCCAAATGATCCGACAAAGAATTGGCCAGGTAGTCAAGCCGCTCGTGTCGGGCAGTCGAGCGGGGGCTCTTTTCCTGGGATTTGCGTCGCAAACCGTCGTTCATTGAAACAATCTCTTCCGTGGCGCGAACGGAAAGTCCTTCGTTCACGATCCGCTGCGCCAAACGTTCCATGTCAGCCACATCCTCCAAGCCCAGCAGGGCACGGGCATGACCAGCGGAAAGAACTCCGGCGGCCACCCTGCGCTGAACCAACGCTGGCAGCCTCATGAGCCGTATCGTGTTGGAGATCTGCGGGCGTGATCGACCAATCCGTTCCGACAGTTCATCCTGAGTACAGTCAAACTCCTGCATCAGCTGTTGGTAAGCTGCCGCCTCCTCCAATGGATTCAACTGAGAACGATGGAGGTTCTCCAATAGAGCATCACGCAGTAGCGCTGTATCCGCCGTTTCCCGGACGATAGAAGGGATGGTCGATAGGCCTGCCTCCTGAACGGCGCGCCAGCGACGTTCGCCCATGACTAGCTCATACTGCTGCTCTCCGCCTTCATCGGAGGGGCGAAGAACGATCGGCTGCAGCAGACCGACTTCGCGAATCGAGTGCACCAGTTCCGCCATGTCTTCGTCGTCGAAGACCGTTCGCGGTTGTTTCCGGTTCGGATGGATGCTTCCAACGGCGACCTCAGCAAAGGTGGCTCCCGGAACTGTCACCAATGTTTCACGTGAAACTCCATCGTCTGCTTGCGCCGAAGTGTCTCCCTGGGCCGGGATATGAGACTCTTCGAAGCTTGTCGAAGGTTGATCCTTTGGTGGTGCTACAGATTTCTCGACAGTGTCCTGATCTTCTGCCCCATCGCCTTCCTCTCGCGGTCCCCGTACTTTGCCAAGGACGTCAGGGACAGCAACTCGTCGATTACGGGTCGTTGGACTCTTGCGTTCAGCTGTGTCCGCAGATAAAGGTTGGCCGGCTGCTTCTCCTTCTGCGCGCCCTGGGGTGAAGAACATATCCACGGGCCGACTTTTACGCGGTGACTCAGAAGATCCTGACTTCGTTTTCGTCGGTTCCGCTGAAACGGCCTTCTGCGTCACGGCGTCGTTTGAATCTTTCGACGCGGACTTTTTAGTGCTCTCCGAGTCGTCCGAAGGAACGGGTTTCTCAGCGGAGACACTGGTTGCCTTCGGCGGTGTCTTCTTCGCTTTCCCCGCAGATGTTTCACGTGAAACAGATGAGCCCGCCGGCATTGAAGGCTTCTTCGTCGCTGTCTTGATGCGGTCTGCCGACTGCGGCACCTTCGAGGTCAGCGACTTTGAATCGGAAGACGTCTTCGTAGCGTCAATCCTCGTCGTGGTCTCCTCGGGCGGTGCTGAAGGACCAATATCAACCTGAGAAGGGCTCTCTTCTTCGTTTGATGGACTACCGGAAATTAGGGCTCCCAGCCCACGTCCCAAACCGCGTCGCTTCTCAACCATTCGTTGTCCTCTCGACCTTGCCAGCGCGCCCGCGCGCGGGCCAATTACCTACCCACGAGTCTACTGGCAACCAGGAACCTCAGGAGCCGTCTCTACCACGCTCCGCAATCTCTGCGGCAGCCTCCAGGTAGGACAGCGCTCCGGTAGAGCTCGGGTCATATGTCACGACTGTTTGCTGATAACTCGGCGCCTCCGAAATCCGTACGCTACGTGGGATCAAGGCACCAAGGACCTGCCTCGGGAAATGTTCCCTCACCTCATCCGCAACCTGAGATGCCAAATTGGTGCGACCGTCATACATCGTCAACAGAATGGTGGATACAACCAAATCAGAGTTGAGATGCTTTTGGATCAGCTCGATATTGCTCAGCAGCTGACTCAAGCCCTCAAGGGCATAGTACTCACACTGAATCGGGATGAGCACTTCTTGAGCTGCCACAAAGGCATTGACGGTCAATAGGCCCAAACTAGGGGGGCAATCGATAAAAACGTAGTCCAGGCGTTCCGCCCCGTCTTCTTCAAGACTCTTCGCGTACTGATCGAGTGCGCGCCGCAGCCGCTGTTCTCGGGCAACGAGGGATACCAATTCGATCTCCGCGCCGGCCAAATGGATCGTCGCAGGGGCAACTAAGAGATTGGGGAACTGGGGGCACGGAGCCAGTACTTCGCTGAGCGGCACGTCGTTGATGAGGACATCATAGATACTGTCGACTTCAGCATGATGCTCGATTCCCAGCGCCGTTGACGCGTTGCCCTGGGGGTCGATATCAACAACCAGGACATTCATTCCAGCCTTCGCTAAGGCAGCAGCAATGTTCACGGTCGTTGTCGTCTTGCCGACGCCACCCTTTTGGTTGCTGACCGTCAAATACCGCGTGTTATCGGGTTTCGGCAGGCTGGTGCCGCTCAGCTTCTCGCGACGTCTAGTTTCATTGGCCAGCTGGCTAGCCAGCGGCGTGCTCTCGTCGATGCTGTCCATCATGTCCCGAACCGGTGCCTTCGCTTCCGACTGAAATTCTTCTTGCTGCTTGATGCTTCCGTCCTCCAAGACTCTGCGTGAGGCTGACGGCTAGCCCGACACACGGGGAACCACGTTTCACGTGAAACAAGGGAATCAACCAACTCTGGTTGTCCTATTGGCGGTGCAGTGCCGAGTGCCAGGAGTAGACGGATGCGGGTGAGCGCTCTTGGCCTCCCTGCTCTCCATTCTGCTTCTCCTCACCACATCAATGGCGAGTTCGCCACCAGTACAGCCTACCGTTTAAGAAGCCGGACCGACGTTGATCCTGACGACCGTCGTGGTTTCCTCCAACAGGGCGTCGCCCACGGTCACTACTTCAGTCTTTCGAGCACCCAGCTTTCGAAGGACCTTGGAGGCCTTTTCGACTTCTTCGGCGGCACTGCGTCCCTTGATGGCCAACACCTCGCCCTGGCCATGCAGCAGCGGGATGGTCAGCCCGGCGAGATTGCCAAGTGCTGAAACCGCCCGGGCCGTGACCACATCCGCATTGATATGCTCTACGGCCTGCTCAGCACGGGAACGATAGACGGTGACGTTGGTCAATCCGAGGTCTTCGACAACTTCGTTCAACCAGATACAACGACGTTCCAGTGGCTCAATCAGGGTCAGAGACAAGTCTGGACGGGCAATCGCGAACGTGAGCCCGGGCAGGCCGGCGCCGCTTCCTACATCGGCGACCTCAGCGCCTTCGGGAATCAAATCTGCGACGACCGCGCAGTTCAGGACGTGCCTGCTCCACAGTCGCGGGACTTCTCGTGGGCCGAGGAGACCGCGTTCCATACCGGTGGTGGCGAGATGCTGAATGTACCTCTCTGCCAGGGACAGACGATCTCCGAAAATCTCCTGTGCCCCTCTCAATTCCTCGCGGCTCGGCTCTACTTCCTGGATCACAACGCTCCCAATTTCTACTTCAGTAGGACGGTCTTGGCCGGATACTTAGACGTTTCCCAATGAAACGACGATATGGCGGCGGCTCCCTTCGCCTTCCGACTCGCTTTGCAGACCGAGATCCGCGACAGCGTCATGAACCAGTTTTCTTTCGTATGCACTCATTGGCTTCAAAGCGACATCATGACGACTTTCGCGGGCAGCGGCGACGGCTTCTTCGGCGATCTTCTTCAACTCACCTGCCCGGCCATCACGGTAGCCGGCAATATCCAGAACTAAGCGCGACCGATTGCCGGTAGCTGAGAGGACAGCGAGGCGCGCCAATTCTTGGAGGGCTTCGAGTCCTTCTCCCTCCCGACCAATGAGTTCTTTGAGGGATTCATCCTCGGCGCCTTCGCCAACGATGGAAATGTAAGTCCGCCCGTTCCTCACCTCAATATCGATGTCACCGTCCAAGTCGGCAATATCGAGCAATTCCTCGAGGTAGTCCGCAGCAATGTCGCCCTCTTCCTCTGCCCGCGTTGGTGCATCGGCGGTCGGGTCGATCTCTTGTGTGGACGAGTCCGACTCCTCCACTCCGGACTGGTCCGTCTCGGCGGCATTCACATCAGAGGCACTCATCGTCTACTTCTTCTTCCTGTTCTTGCGCTGCGGTTGTTCGCGCTGTCCCTTGGGCTCAATGACCTCAACCTCAACGACTTCGTCGGTCTTCTTCTGCCCGAGAGGCGGAAGACCCTTGGCGGCACGTCGTTCATTGAGTTCACGTGCGGCCTGGGATCCGGGGGTTGGGTTATTGCGGATCACATAGAACTGTTGTCCCAGTGTCCAAACGTTCGTGGCAGTCCAGTAGATCAGTACGCCGATGGGGAAGTTGATTCCACCGATACCAAAGACAAGCGGCAGGATGTACATCATCATCTTCTGCTGCTGCATGAAGGGGCCTTCAAGGGCTTCCTTTGTCATGTTCTTCGTCATGATCTGCCGCTGCGTCGTGAACTGGCTAGCCGACATCGCAATAATCATGACAATGGCCGTGATGATGACGGAAACCTTCGGGGCCCCTGAGTTCACCGTTCCGAGGAAGGTTTCCGACAGACCGGCGCCGAAAATGGTCGAACCGTCAAAGCTACGCACCAGGTTGACCGACAACGCTCCGACGCTTTCCCCCTGATCACTGGCACGCGAGGCGTTGTTCAGCGTTCGGAAGAGCGCGAAGAAGAACGGCATCTGCACCAGAATCGGCAAGCAGGAAGCCAACGGGTTGGTCTTGTGTTTCTTGAACAGCTCCCGCTGTTCGGCAATCATGGCCTGCTGCGAAAGCTGGTCCTTCTTGCCCTTGTATTTAGCTTGCAGCTTCTTCAGATCGGGCTGAAGGACCTGCATGGCCCGCTGGGCCTTGATCTGTTTCACAAAAACAGGGATCAGTGCGGTACGAATGAGGAGCACCAGGCAGATGATGGACAATGTCCAGGTCCAACCGGAGTCGGGATCCATGCCCACGAACGTAAAGATCGCGTGGAAGGCCCGAAGGATCCATGAGACCACTTGGGTGAATGGCCACAGAAGTGTGTCTAGGAAGTTCATTTCCGGTTATGCTCCTCGAGCCGCGTCCGCGGCATCATCGTCGGCGGGAATCGGCGGATGATTCAACACCATGATCTTGGGGGTTCTGCCTTCTGGCCAAATCCTGGAACCGACAGGAACATGATCGATGCCACCGTGACTCCAAGGATTGCAACGCAGGACGCGCCAAAAAGCCAACGCGCTGCCTTTCACGGCACCATGCGCCGTGACCGCTTCCAGCCCGTACGCCGAGCAACTGGGAAAGTATCGACAAACGTCCCCGTATAAGGGCGAGATCGCCTTCCTGTACCCCATGATCAAGACGATCAATAGGTTCCGAGGAAGGTCCAGGAGCCACCGAACATCGGGGGAACCGGTGCCCGAAGGAGGGTTACCCATCCGAATGCCTCCTTCTCATGCTCTCCGTCTCCCGCTCGGCTGCTTGCCGGCACGACTTGTCCAACGCTCGGCGCGCATCCACCGACAAACCCGCCCATGTGGCCTGAGCCGAAGCAGGAAGTGCTCGCATCACGACGTCGTATCCCGGCGCAAGAGCGGGTAGCTGCTGCGCTGCTACAGCCCTCAATCTCCTTTTAACGAGATTGCGAGTCACCGCGTTCCCGACGGCTTTTGACACGATAAAACCGAACCTCGTGGGTTCGGTCAGACAGGCTTCGGGCCGCAAGTACGCGTATAGCACGACGTTCCGGCGCCCAGAACGGGCACCGGAACGTACGGTGGCAGAGAATTCCGCAGCTGCGCGGAGACGGTGTCTCATGGGCAACATGATCAGTGTCCGACGCTGTCGGGGAACATGTTCACATCACCAGCGCGCGATCTGCAGGAATGACTCGATGCTATGCAGACAGCTCGGTGCGGCCCTTGGACCGGCGTGCTGACAGGATGGCGCGACCCGCACGGGTGCGCATACGAAGACGGAAGCCGTGCTTCTTGGCACGACGGCGGTTATTCGGCTGAAAAGTCCGCTTGCTCACAGTAGTAACTCCAAGACGATCAAAGGATGCGCCTTAACCCGTTGCTACAAGGGGGAAGAACAGGCTGACGCTCGTATTTCATGTGGTGCGTTGGTTTGTCTGGTCCGTAGACCGCGGTTAGCGGACTGACTACAGAGCCCAAAGCACACACACAGGACTAAACTACGATAGGCGACGCGTGGGATGAAGGTCAAACCGGCACGCGTCAACGGCCTTGGACACTCAAGTCCCCAGGCTGTGAATAACTTCGCCTTCATTAATCCACAGTTGTGGACAACGCGCAAGCAATTCCATGTTTTCCCGACCCCCTCACCCCTTCTCCGATCGGGCTCATGGCGGGTATCCGCTGGAATCTATTGGTGTTCCTCGAAGGGAAGCCATGACTTCGTAGTTATCCACGGACTGTGAATAACACTGTGGATGACGGCTAGAATCGATACTCGTTGGTCCTCTTATCGCATCAGGCGCGGGTCAGCGGAACCATATCGCCGGACCGGGCCACCTTGAAGGGGGAGATCGCAATGAGCACAGACGAATCCAACAGTGTCGGCAGTGCCTGGCGTCAAGTCGTTCGAATACTCGAACAAGACGATCGGGTCACTCCTCGTCAACGCGGCTTCGTGGTCCACGCACGGCCGCTCGGTTTGATCGGCACCACCTTGTTGTTGGCCGTGCCCAATGAGTTGACCCGAGAAGTCCTCCAAACACAGTTGAAGAGTTCTCTCGATGCCGCCCTTCGACAGGTTTTCCAGGACGATATCCTCTGCGCATTCAGTATTGATGCCGATCTGGTCCCTGACTCGGAACCGGAGCCCAGTAAACCCGAGCCGGCTCCAGTGGCCAAGGAACGGATAAGCGACAACCGTCCACAGCCGGCTCCTCCGTCGAATTCTCAGGAATTCGGCCGTCTGAATCCTAAGTACATCTTCGATACCTTTGTCATCGGATCCTCGAACCGCTTCGCCCACGCTGCTGCTGTTGCGGTTGCTGAGGCACCGGCCAAGGCATATAACCCGTTGTTCATATATGGCGATTCGGGGCTAGGTAAGACCCACCTGCTCCATGCCATCGGCCACTATGCCCGGCATCTCTATAACGGCATCAGGGTCAGGTATGTGAACTCTGAAGAGTTCACCAATGACTTCATCAACTCCATCAGAGATGACGAAGGTGCCAGTTTCAAGCAGACGTACCGCAACGTTGACATCCTCTTGATCGACGACATCCAATTCCTCGCGAACAAGGATGCGACACAGGAGGAGTTCTTCCACACCTTTAATGCTCTGCATAACCACAATAAGCAAGTCGTGATTACTTCGGATCTCCCGCCAAAACAGCTGGCGGGATTTGAAGACCGAATGCGTTCACGTTTCGAGTGGGGCCTGCTGACGGACATCCAGCCCCCTGAATTGGAAACCCGAATCGCGATCCTTCGCAAAAAGGCCACCGCAGAGGGTCTCTCTGCTCCTGACGAAGTCATGGAATACATCGCTTCCAAGATTTCAACGAACATCCGCGAACTCGAAGGTGCCCTTATTCGGGTCACCGCGTTTGCCTCCTTGAACAACCAGACAGTGGATTTGACCTTGGCGGAACAAGTACTCAAGGACCTGATCACTGATGAGGGCGCCCAGGAGATCACGCCGGCTGCAATCATTGCCCAGACCGCTGACTACTTTAATCTGAGCATCGAAGAACTCAACAGCAAGTCCAGAACCCGCACTCTGGTGACGGCACGCCAGATCGCTATGTATCTCCTGCGAGAGCTCACAGACATGTCGCTTCCTAAAATCGGGGCAGAGCTCGGCGGCCGCGATCACACGACCGTCATCCACGCAGATCGCAAAATTAGGGAACTCATGGCTGAGCGCCGGGCAATCTTCAACCAGGTGACTGAGCTCACCAACCGAATCAAGCAGCAGCAACGTGAAGGCTGAAAAGCCCGAATTCACGGCGATATGCACCCTTGTGGATAAGTCTGTGGATAGTTAAGTGGATGAGTAGCTTCTTCTGCGGATAACTCGGTGTTCCCTGTGGACGCACAAAATGACAATTATTCTTATCCACGGGCCTGTTGGACTTCACCTGATGCGAACGCACAACTTATGAACACCCATAAAGCCCGAGAAGAGCAGCTGGAAAGCAGTTATCCACAGTATCCACAAGGGTTATTAACACTACTAGTCCCTATTTCTAGAAGAATCCAGATAACAAGTTCCCGTTCCCGACCTCCCTGGCTCTTTGTTCAAAGATCGCAAGGGGCAGTATGCCCTCGTTGATTACTCGGGCTAAGCTTGCACCGGAAAGTTGTCACCAAAAGCTGTGAAAGGCGGATCACTACGTGAAGTTCAGTGTCGAAAGGGACGTCCTGGCAGATGCCGTGTCCTGGACCGCCCGTTCGCTGTCACAGCGGCCTCCGTCTCCGGTACTCTCGGGAATCCTGATCAGCGCAGGAGAATCAGTAGTTTCCTTCGCCGGGTTTGATTACGAGATTTCCGCTCACTTGGAAATCGCTGCAGAAGTCTCAACCCCAGGAAAGATCCTTGTTTCAGGCAAGTTATTGGCCGAGATCTGCCGAAGCCTGCCGCAGGCGACTGTCACCATCGAAACTGAAGGTTCCAAAGTCACCGTGACTTGCGGGCGCAGCCGCTTCCATTTGGCAACAATGCCGGTTGCGGACTACCCCGAACTCCCGGTATTGCCGGAAATTGCAGGTGTCGTCGACGGTGCAGCCTTCTCTGAAGCCATCGCACAAGTCATCGTGGCCGCTTCCAAGGACGACACACTTCCGATTCTCACGGGTGTCAAGATGGAGATCGAAGACGACTTGATCACCTTCCTGGCAACTGACCGATACCGTCTGGCCATGCGTGAAGTGCACTGGAAACCTTCAACGCCCGGTCTGTCGACTTCTGCACTCGTTAAGGCAAAAACGCTCAACGAAGTTGCCAAGACCCTTGGCGGTGCCGGCGAATTACAGATTGCCCTCGGAGAGAACAGCGACCTCATCGGTTTTGAAAGCGGGAACCGGCGCACCACTTCGCTACTCGTCGACGGTGACTATCCGAAAATCCGGTCGTTGTTCCCTGAGAACACGCCGATACATGCAACGGTACGTACCCATGAGCTAGTCGAGGCCGTCCGCCGTGTAGCCGTCGTGGCTGAACGTAATACACCGGTTCGACTGGCCTTCACCGATTCCCAACTGGCCCTTGATGCCGGCACTGGTGAAGATGCCCAAGCTGAAGAAGCTATCGAAGCCCAACTTGAAGGCGATGAAATCACCGTTGCTTTCAACCCCGCTTATTTGAGCGAGGGATTGAATGCGTTCAACACAGAGTTCGTGCGATTCTCATTTACAACTGCCCCAAAACCCGCGATGATGACGGCGCAAAAAGCCCTTGATGGCAATGACGAGGACGATTACCGCTACTTAGTCATGCCAGTCAGACTTCCTAACTAGCGGGGATCCAAACACCAGGGAATTCACTATCCAGGAGGACGCCATGCACATCGGAATGATCGGCTTGGGCAAGATGGGCAACAACATGCGAGCCCGCCTTCGCCAGGGAGGCATCGATGTGACTGGATATGATCGAAATTCTGAAGTCACCGACGTTGGATCCGTTGATGAGTTACTGGCAGCCCTTCCGGATCGCAAAATCGTCTGGATCATGGTTCCTTCTGGAGCAATCACCGATGCTGTTGTCTCGGAGTTGGCGGGAAAGTTGGAAACCAATGACCTGGTTATCGATGGAGGAAATACCCGATTCAGCGACGATATTCGTCATGGCGCCGAGCTGGCCAAAAGCGGGATCCGCTTTGTAGATTGCGGTGTTTCTGGCGGGGTCTGGGGCTTGGAAAATGGATACGGCCTCATGGCAGGTGGTGCTGAAGCGGATATCGAAGAAATTCTTCCGCTCTTTGACGTGTTGCGGCCCGAGGGAACGAGGGCCGAGAGCTTCGTCCACGTCGGAGATATCGGTGCTGGGCACTATGCGAAAATGGTCCACAACGGGATCGAGTATGGCATCATGCAGTCCTACGCTGAAGGATACGAACTGCTCGCCGCTAAGGACATCATCAAAGATGTTCCCGGCACTTTCGGAGCTTGGCAGGAAGGGACGGTCATCCGATCGTGGCTTCTTGATCTACTCGTCAAGGCCTTGAAGGAAGATCCTGAGTTGAAGGATATTGCCGGCTATGTCGAAGATTCTGGAGAAGGTCGTTGGACCGTGGAAGAGGCCATCGCCAATGCGGTTCCCGCACCGGCTATTACCGCCTCCGTTTTCGCCCGCTTCGCGTCGCGGCAAGATGACGCACCAGCAATGAAGATGGTCTCTGCCCTGCGGAACCAGTTCGGTGGACACGCGGTGCACCGGCCGGACGAATAAGCGGGAATTCAGCAGTTGTACGTTTCTCATGTATCTCTGACCGACTTTCGCTCCTACCGGCAAGTCGATCTCGAACTCGCCCCGGGCACGACCGTTTTTGCTGGGCCTAACGGTGTTGGCAAGACCAACATCGCCGAAGCCTTGGGATATTTGGCCTCATTGTCCTCACATCGGGTTTCCAACGACGCTCCATTGATTCATTTTGGAGCTGACCAGGCTCTGGTCCGGGCGCGGGTTCACCGTGGGGAACAGGCCGTGGGGCTGGAACTGGAAATCACCGCGGGTAAAACCAACAGGGCCAGGATCAACCGAGCCAATCCGGTGAGGGCCCGCGAGATTCTGGGCATTGTGCGAACTGTGTTGTTCGCGCCCGAAGACCTCGCCCTGGTGAAGGGAGATCCTTCGGAACGGCGACGTTATCTCGATGATGTCTTAGTTGCCTTGCAGCCACATCACGCTGCCACACGATCTGACTACGAACGTGTCCTGAAACAACGGAACGCCCTGTTGAAATCAGCACGCGCGTCCGGTCGGTTGTCTGCTTCGCATGAATCCACGCTTGCCGTGTGGGATCAGCATCTGGCGGCAGCCGGGGCGAAGCTTTTACGGGGGCGTCTGGATGTTCTTGCCACCATCGAGGGGCATATTTCGGATGCCTACGCGGGACTAACGGATCGTTCGAAGCCCGCGACGGCGATCTATACGTCCACCGTCGGCGGAGATGTTGACGCCGGAGGGAATCACGACGACCGGACTTCACCTACCGGGGAACTCAACCCACTTGCCGGTCTCGATCTGGACGGGCTCCAGCAGGCTTTTCTTACGGCTTTGGTTGGCCACCGCAAGAAAGAGCTCGAACGTGGCTTGACGCTGGTTGGGCCGCATCGCGACGATCTTGTCCTCGGTCTCGGGGAGGCGCCTGCAAAGGGATATGCCTCTCACGGCGAAACCTGGTCCCTCGCTTTGTCCCTGCGGTTGGCTGTTTACCGAGCCCTCTGCGAAGACGACGCACGTCCCGGTGCTAAACCGATCCTGATCCTCGATGATGTGTTTGCTGAACTCGATGTTTCACGACGGCAGAAATTGGCGGCGGTAGTCTCCGATGCAGAACAGGTGATCGTGACGGCAGCAGTCGTCGGCGACGTCCCGGAAGAGCTGGGGGGACGGGTGTTGACCGTCGGTCCAGGAACGGTATCGGCATGAGTCCTGCTGAGGAGACGCCTGGGGGAGGGCCTTCGGAATTTGACGCCGCGCGGACGATGCTCAATCGAATGAGACAAAATGCCGTGGCCCGTGGCGAAGTCAGGATCGATGCAGCAAGGGCGCGGCGGGCTGGAGAACGAAGTGCCCAGGCCCGGGAGTTACGCTGTCGTTCACCCATCGGGGTCTCCTACGAGAACGGAAGGGACCCACAGGGCATTGGCACGGTATTCGGACGAATGGTCCGTGATCGGGGATGGACATCCCCTGTGGCTGTTGGATCGGTGATGTCTCGGTGGGCCGAATTGGTAGGACCACAGATTAACGCCCACTGCTCACCTGAGAGTTTTGAGGACACCACGGTCGTCGTCAGGTGCGACTCAACCGCGTGGGCCACTCAAGTGCGTTTGCTGAGCCACAGTCTGCTCAAGACCTTTGACGAGAAACTCGGGTCCGGTGTGGTCACCGTGATCCAAGTCCTTGGACCTTCGGCACCGAGTTGGAAAAAGGGAATGCGCAGGGTCGAGGGTCGTGGCCCCCGGGATACCTACGGATAGCAAGGCGGCGGCCGATTAAGTCGCCAAGGGGTGACGAAGAATGATGGAACCCAAAGTTACCGACAGGGAACCGGCTACAGGCGCACTGTGAGCCCCACCGGCACATAGGCCCTCACTTGAGGGCACTAGAGAGGCTTCTAGGCCGGTTTTTTTGCCAATGAGGGGCATTTGAGAGGCGATTTACCCCACCACTGCTGAGAAACACGGTAGAATTGTAGGCACGGTGCCCGCCCGTCCACGGTCAGGGTGCCGGTTCATGGATGCCCGATCTACTGGATCGGCTTCCTCCGAGAACGCACAAGGAGTCTGCACCGCCTGTGGATACTGAGAACACCACCCCCGAGGACGAGAATTCCGCAGCACCACAGGAGCCGGCACCGGCCCAGGAACCGGGCACGGCCGCAGAGCCGGAAGCGGTAGTGGAGCAGCAACCACACGAGAACTCACACCGGGTTGAACACGCTTATGGCGCCGGTGACATCACGGTTCTGGAGGGCCTCGAGGCCGTCCGTAAACGTCCCGGTATGTACATCGGCTCGACGGGGCCGAGAGGCTTGCACCACCTGGTCTACGAGGTGGTCGATAACTCCGTCGACGAAGCCCTCGCCGGATACTGCGACACCATCAAGGTGGCTTTGCAGGAAGACGGTGGTGTCCGGGTCGAAGACAACGGGCGTGGCATTCCCGTGGAGATGCACCCGACCGAAGGCAAGCCGACCGTCGAGGTCGTCATGACCATCCTTCACGCCGGCGGTAAATTCGGTGGAGGCGGATATGCGGTTTCCGGTGGTCTGCACGGTGTGGGTGTCTCGGTCGTCAACGCTCTTTCCAGCCGTGTGGACGCTGAGATCCACCGGCAA
Organism: Arthrobacter rhombi; assembly: GCF_900163545.1. Lineage (GTDB taxonomy): Bacteria > Actinomycetota > Actinomycetes > Actinomycetales > Micrococcaceae > Arthrobacter_H > Arthrobacter_H rhombi_A. The sequence continues at coordinate 78,281 of NZ_FUHW01000004.1, read as the reverse complement.
GGAAATGTCTACCGGATGACTTTCGGTAATGGTGGGAAACCACTGACCGAACTGGTCAAGGGCGAGGAAACCGACAAAACCGGAACGACGATTACGTTCTATCCGGATGCGGGAATCTTCGACACCATCGAGTTCGATTTCGAAACCATCCGCACACGTTTCCAACAGATGGCCTTCCTGAACAAGGGGCTGCGGATCTCCTTGACCGATGAGCGCACTCTTGATGATTCTGCAGATGAGATCGCCGAAGATGATTCCGAAGAACGTGCCCACGAGGCCGAGGAACCCAAGCACCGATTCGTCGACTACTGCTACGAAAATGGCCTGCTCGACTACGTGGAATATCTGAACACCTCCAAGAAGGCGGACCTGGTTCACCCGGATGTCATCGCCTTTGAAAGCGAAGATCCGGAACGGATGATTTCCGTGGAGGTCGCGATGCAGTGGACGACAGCCTATTCGGAATCCGTCCATACCTATGCCAACACCATCAATACCCATGAGGGCGGAACGCACGAGGAAGGCTTCCGCGCCGCGATGACCTCGTTGATCAACCGCTACGCCAAAGAAAAGGGCATCCTCAAGGATAAGGATGACAACCTGACCGGCGATGACATCCGGGAAGGACTGACGGCGGTAATCTCCATCAAGCTCGGGGAACCACAGTTTGAGGGCCAGACGAAGACCAAATTGGGCAACTCCATGGCTAAAGGATTTGTCCAGGGTGTGGTCAACGACGAACTCGGAGACTGGCTCGAGCGCAACCCTGCGACGGCCAAGGACATTATCAGGAAGTCCCTTTTTGCCGCACAGGCCCGTCTCGCAGCACGCAAGGCCCGGGACAATGCCCGTCGTAAGTCTCCGTTGGAATCGTTTGGCATGCCCGGCAAGCTTTCGGACTGCTCTTCGAAGAATCCTACCGAGTGTGAGGTCTACATTGTGGAGGGCGATTCCGCCGGCGGCTCCGCCAAACGCGGCCGTGATCCCCGAACTCAGGCCATCCTGCCGTTGCGTGGCAAGATCCTCAACGTCGAACGTGCCCGACTTGACCGGGCCTTGGGCAATGCCGAGGTCCAGTCGATGATCACTGCCTTCGGAACGGGTATTGGCGAGGAATTTGATATGGCCAAACTCAGGTACCACAAGATCGTCCTGATGGCCGATGCGGATGTGGATGGTCAGCACATCACTACCCTTTTGCTGACCCTGGTGTTCCGCTATATGCGCCCCCTGATCGAGAATGGCTACGTCTACTTGGCACAGCCGCCGCTTTACCGGATCAAGTGGTCTAACTCAGCTCATGAATATGTCTTCTCGGATGCCGAACGGGATGCATCCTTGACCGCCGGTGCTGCTGCCAATAAGCGCCTGCCTAAGGACAACGGCATCCAGCGCTATAAGGGCCTGGGCGAAATGGACTACTCCGAGCTGTGGGACACCACCATGGATCCCGACCACCGGACCCTGCGTCAGATCACCATGGAAGACGCCGCAGCGGCTGACCAGATCTTCGCAGTGCTCATGGGCGAGGACGTTGAATCCCGCCGAAACTTCATCCAGCAGAACGCCAAGGATGTGCGCTTCCTCGATATCTGAGGAAACTGCCCCTTCGTTCCGACGCAGCTTTGAATAGAGGAAGAAACCGATGAGCGACGAGACGCCCGAAAACCCCCAGGAACCGGAGCACGACGACGTCGTGCAGCCGGACCAACCCGTGGCCGCAGCCACCATCGACAGGGTAGAACCGATCGACCTGCAGACCGAGATGCAACGGTCGTACCTTGACTACGCGATGGCAGTGATCGTCGGCCGGGCGCTGCCCGATGTCAGGGATGGTCTCAAGCCGGTGCACCGCCGCGTTCTATACGCGATGTTCGATGGCGGATACCGCCCGGAGCGGTCCTATAACAAATGTGCTCGTGTGGTCGGTGAGGTCATGGGCCAGTACCACCCTCATGGTGACACGGCGATCTACGACGCCCTAGTTCGCCTGATCCAAGACTGGACCTTGCGTTACCCCTTGGCCCTGGGACAAGGGAACTTCGGTTCTCCAGGCAACGACGGTGCTGCGGCCCCACGGTACACAGAAACGAAGATGGCTCCGCTGGCCATGGAGATGGTTCGCGAAATCGACGAGGAAACCGTCGACTTCCAGGACAACTACGACGGCAAGAACCAAGAACCAACGATCCTGCCGGCACGGTTTCCCAACCTGTTGGTCAACGGGTCCTCCGGCATTGCCGTTGGCATGGCTACTAATATCCCGCCGCACAACTTGCGCGAGGTCGCCGCCGGTGCCCAGTGGTACCTGCAGAACCCCGAAGCAACCAAGGAAGAGCTGCTCGAAGCTCTCATGCAGCACATCAAGGGACCTGACTTTCCTACCGGCGCGCTCATCTTGGGTCGCCGTGGCATCGAGGATGCCTACCGGACCGGTCGCGGTTCCGTAACGATGCGTGCGGTAGTTAATGTCGAGGAACTACAGGGGCGGACCTGCTTGGTCGTCACGGAGTTGCCCTACCAGGCCAACCCCGACAACCTCTCTATCAAAATTGCTGAACTTGTCAGGGACGGCAAGATGGGTGGCATCGCAGACCTCCGCGACGAGACGTCCGGCAGGACGGGGCAGCGCTTGGTGATTGTCCTCAAGCGCGATGCCGTCGCCAAGGTGGTGCTGAATAACCTCTATAAGCACACCGAGCTACAGTCGAACTTCTCGGCCAATATGCTGGCTATCGTGGACGGTGTCCCACGCACGCTGTCTCTGGATGCCTTCATCAGGCACTGGGTTAACCACCAAGTCAACGTCATCGTTCGTCGTACTCAGTTCCGTCTGCGCAAAGCGGAGGAGCAGGCTCATATCCTGCGTGGATTACTCAAGGCGCTGGACGCCTTGGACGAAGTCATCGCACTGATCCGGCGTTCACCAACCGTCGAGGATGCACGTAACGGCCTGAAGGATCTTCTCGATATCGATGACCTTCAAGCGCAGGCCATCCTGGACATGCAGCTTCGTCGACTGGCAGCCCTGGAACGGCAGAAGATCCAGGACCAGCATGCCAAGCTTGAGGCGGAGATTACCGAATACAAGATCATTTTGGCCGATCCGGTGCGCCAACGGCAGATTATCTCCGAGGAGCTCGATGGAATCGTCCAGCGGCATGGAGATGACCGTCGAACCCAGATCGTCGCAGGCTATGACGGTGACATGTCGATGGAAGACCTCATTCCCGAAGAGGAAATGGTCGTAACCATCACTCGCGGTGGGTATATCAAGCGGACCAGAAGCGACAACTATCGTTCGCAAAACCGTGGTGGTAAAGGGATTCGGGGAGCTCAGCTGCGTGGTGACGACGTGGTGGAACACTTCTTCGTCACGACCACGCATAACTGGCTGCTCTTCTTTACCAATCATGGCCGTGTGTATCGCGCGAAGTGCTACGAGTTGGCCGAAGGCGGACGCGATGCCAAGGGTCAGCACGTCGCGAACGTGATGGCTTTCCAACCGGATGAACACATTGCTCAGGTCTTGGCGTTGCGGGATTATGAGCAGTCTCCTTATCTGGTGCTGGCTACCCGCCGTGGACTGGTGAAGAAGACCAGGCTGGCCGACTACGATACGAACCGTTCCGCCGGTGTCATTGCCGTCAATCTCCGTGATGGCGACGAACTAGTTTCGGCGCAATTGATCTCGGAAACCGATGATCTGATGCTTGTATCCCGTCAGGGCCAGTCCGTCCGATTCACGGCTACCAACGAGGCATTGCGTCCGATGGGTAGGAATACCTCAGGTGTCACTGGTATGAAGTTCCGTGAAGATGATGTGTTGCTCACCGCAGGCGTCGTCGGAGAGGACTCTTATGTCTTCACCGTTACCGAGGGCGGATATGCCAAACGGACCTCAGTTCAGGAGTACCGCGTGCAGTCCCGAGGTGGCATTGGAATCAAGGTCGCGAAGCTGGCCGACGAACGCGGAGTTCTTGCGGGGGCGCTCATCGTAGAGGAAAGCGATGAAGTGCTCGTCGTCATGAAGGGCGGCAAGGTCGTCAGGTCGCAGGTCACGCAAGTCCCCGCCAAGGGACGCGACACCATGGGTGTCATCTTCGCGAAGCCGGATAAGAAGGACCGCATCATCGCAGTAGCGAAAAATTCTGAGCGTGGGCTGGGAATCGAGGACGACGAGGATGAAGTACCGTTGGACCCTGAAGATTCTCAGCAGGGGGCGCCGCCAGTCGATGGTGCACCCGCCGATGGCGAAGCCGACTCCGTAGTCACGGAGAACGTGGAAGCCAGCCAGTCAGCTGATGAGACCGAAATCGACGGAGGTAATGCGTGAGCACCCCGAACAACCCGCGCCCGGCGGCGCCGCGGCAGAAGCCCGGTGGACAGCAGGGACGCCCGGCCGCTCCCACGCAACGGCCAGCCTCCGGTGGCCAGCGCCCCTCGGGACCATCAGCCGCTGGGAGGAATCCTGCCCAGAAGAAGGGGACCCAGCAGCTGGTGCGGCCCGCGCCCAAGGCGAAGGTTCGCAAGGCTCGACTACTCATTAGCAAGGTCGACCCCTGGTCGATTCTAAAGATGGCGTTTTTGCTGTCTGTGGCGCTGGGCATTGTGACCGTCGTGGCGGCCGTCGTCCTGTGGACGGTTTTGGATCTCACCGGCATCTTTGATCGAGTAAACGACCTCCTCGGGGAAGTTATCGGTTCGGAATCCGGATTTGATCTCAAGGAGCTCGTTTCGCTGGGCCAAGTCGCTTCTTTCGCGACGATCATCGCCGTGGTCAACGTCGTCTTGCTGACAGCGATGTCCATGCTTGCCGCCGTGCTGTATAACATTTCGTCGACGTTGGTTGGTGGAATCGGCGTCACCCTGACTGACGACTGATCTGCCGTTGATCGGCTCCCGCTGCGTGGTGTTCACCGCGCAGCGGGAGCCGATTTGTCTTCGCGGCAATCGGTCCGGTAAAGTCATATCTCGTCCTGAAGGGACAATGAGGGCGTATAGCTCAGACGGTTAGAGCGCTTCGCTGATAACGAAGAGGTCCCAGGTTCAAGTCCTGGTACGCCCACGGAATCCCTCCATCTTCAAGGCACTGCGGGGAATATATGCGAAAATTATTGGTCGCAGTTATGGCCGCCGCATCCGTGGTCGTCTACCGTAGATGGAAGGCCTCCGAAGCGGAGAAATCCGTATGGAAGGCATCGACGGATCGACTCAGTTGATCCTCGTTACGGGGGTATGGCGCAATTGGTAGCGCACCTGCTTTGCAAGCAGGGGGTTAGGGGTTCGAGTCCCCTTACCTCCACATTTGAAAACAAGATCCCGGGTCGTTGACCCGGGATCTTGTCATTTGTGGTCTCGCATCACCAAGGGTTCTCTCCGGCGGCCTAGAGTGGTCATGTGATCTTCCTGCTGGCTCTCGTAGGCGTCCTTGGAGTCTCTGCATCCGGCCCTCTCGTCGCGGCTACGCCCAGCGTCTCGCCCCTGGCCATGGCCTTCTGGCGCAATGGTCTCGGTGCTGGGGCCATGGGAGTAATGGCCACCGTACAGAGCCGTGGGCGACTCCGTTTCCCCACACGCAGTGAATGGCGATACTGCCTCATTGCGGCCACTGCCCTGGCCTTGCACTTCGCCACGTTCATGACCTCAGTACGCTTGACCACAGTCGCCGCAGCGACGGCACTGGTGTGCCTGCAGTCGGCGTGGATCGCGGGCTTCCAGAGGCTCCGTGGAGCCGCTCTGGGCAAGCAGGTTGGATGGGGCATGGCCCTATCCCTGGCGGGAGTCGTTGTCATCACTGGCTTCGACGTGGGCGGCGGATCGGCGCAAGCCTTGTTGGGAGATCTTCTGGCCTTGGCCGGAGGAGCCTTTGCTGGGGGTTATACGCTCGCCGGAAGCAAGGCCCGGGCCACGATGGATACTGGAAGCTACACAACAGTCTGTTATGCGCTGACGGCCGCCATGCTGCTGGTGCTGTCACTGATCATGGGGGAAAAGATCTTTGGATTTCCGCTCGCCGGATGGGTCGGGATCATCGCTCTGACGGTGGCCTCCCAACTACTCGGACATACGGTTTTCAACCATTTGGTCGTGGCCTTGGGGCCCCTCGTTGTCTCGATGATCATCCTGCTCGAAATACCCGGTGCAGCAATCCTGGCCGGTATCTTCCTCGGTCAGACTCCGCCGGTCGGAACTTATCTAGGCTTGATCCTGATCCTGCTTGGCCTCCTGGCCGTTGTATGGGGGCAAGGACGGAGCCTGCGACATCGTCCACCTGTCCAAGACAGCTGAACGGCAGTGACGACAAAAGCGGCGGTGACCCATCAGGATCACCGCCGCTTGAGGCGTATCGAACGACTAATCTACTGATCGTCCGAGTCGTCGGCGCGCCGACGTGCAGAACTACGTGGACCCGGCTTCGGGGCCTCCGTGGTGTCCGCAGCGGCAGGAGCCTTGGGGCTCTCCGTCGCTTTCGGAGCCGGAGTGGCAGCGACCGGTGCCTTTGGCGCTTCGGTTGCACCCTTGTCCTTGGCCTCCGCTGCGGCCTGGGAAACGTGCGTGTGCACGTCCTCGGTCTTTAGCTGAGTTTCGGGCGCTGGAACCGGAGCCGGTACTGGGGCCGGCTCCACTGGAGTCTTCCAAGGGTCCTCGACGGGCTTGGAAGCACGCCAGGCGGCAACTCCCGCAGTGACCACAGCGGCGATGATGCCGAAGACCAGGAAACCGCGTTTGCGGCTCTGACGGGCCTTTTCACGCTTGAGCTGTTTAGAAGCTTCCTTCGCAGCGGTCACTGCGGCCTTCTGGGCACGCTTGAGGGCCTTCTTGTCACCAGTTACCCGGGCAACGGCCTGTTCGACCTGAACTGGGACGTCGACGCCGTCAAGACGACGAGCGGCGTAACCGGCCGCGTCACCGAGGCGGGCACTCGCGGTCGGGATGTAGTCGTTGACCACAAGGTCGCGAGCGTGCTGCAAAGCTGGCGTGGCCTTATCGAGGGTTTCTTGCAGCCGAGGAGAAGCCTCGTCGACGGCCTGGGAGATGCGCGGAGCGACCTTATCAAGGCCGTCTTGGATCTTCGGGGTTACCTTGGCGACGCCACCGGCGATTTCATTGGCGGCACGCTGGAATCCCTCCTGAATGCGCGGAGTGGCGGTTTCAATGCCCTTTTCAAACCGGGGCACCGCCCAGTTGACCGCTGCATCGACCTTCGGGGCTGCCCAATCGCGGGCGTTCCCGGTACCTGCATTGACCGAACTACGCAGATCACGGGCCATTCGCTTTTTCTTCTTCACACGTTCCTCCCAAGTAGTTGGAGTATCCACGCCTAGCCTACGCGTTGGAGGGTACACGGGCCATTCACGACGTAAGTCAGATTAGTGTCTATGACTGATGTTCACTGTCCGCGTAGCCGACCTGCCGCGGAGACTGCCGGATGCGGGCCGGGAAGTGGAAGAATAGGGACATGACTGCAATCCCCACGCATAAGGCCACCATCCACACGAACCACGGTGACATCGTGGTCAACCTGTTCGGCAACCACGCCCCGAAGACGGTCAAGAACTTCATCGGCCTCGCCACCGGCGAGCAGGAGTGGACTCACCCCGAGTCGGGCGAGAAAAAGACCGAGACCCCGTTGTACGACGGCACGATCTTCCACCGCATCATTTCCGACTTCATGATCCAGGGAGGGGATCCGTTGGGTCAGGGTGTCGGAGGCCCCGGCTACCGTTTCGACGACGAGATCAACCCCGATCTGGACTTCAACGAGCCCTATAAGCTCGCCATGGCCAATGCAGGGCTCCAGATGGGGCGTGGAACCAACGGTTCCCAGTTCTTCATCACCACGGTCCCCACGACCTGGTTGCAGGGCAAGCACACTATTTTCGGTGACGTGACCGACGAGACGTCTCGCGAAATTGCTGCCTCGCTGAACAAGGTTCCTACCGATGGCCGCGATAAGCCACTCGAAGACGTTGTCATCTCGGGCATCGACGTCGAGGCACTCTAACCTCACTCCTGCAGTAGCCACGGCGGATATCTTCCGCATAGCGAGGGCGGTTCCCCAACGACTCCCCGGAGCCGACGGGGACCGCCCTTTCGTCTTCAACACCTGACCACGAACCAGGAGCATGACATGGCCTTCGGCCAACCACAGCAGGAACCCCACGCGCCGGTTCCGACTTGTCCGCGGCATCCCGATCGCCCCTCCTACGTTCGCTGCCAACGTTGCGGACGCCCGGCCTGCCCTGAATGCCAGCGCACAGCCGCTGTGGGGGTCCAATGCGTTGACTGTGTGGCGCAGGTGAATAGCCAGCGTCGTCAGCCGCAGACTGTTACCGGCGGCCGTCTGACCTCGGGACGACCGACGGTGACCTATGCATTGATCGCTGTGTGCGTACTGCTTTTCGGAGGCCAGTATCTGATCCCGGGTCTGACGGACCGTCTGCTGTATGCAGGCCTGTACACAGGCAGCGAACCCTGGCGGATGATCACTTCCATGTTCCTGCACTCCACGGGCCTGATCATGCACATCGCGTTCAACATGTATGCGCTTTACATCCTGGGTCGGGTCCTAGAACCGGCGCTAGGTCACGTCAGATTCGCCGTCTTGTATCTGGTCGCCGGTTTCGGTGGTTCCGTTGGCGTCTTGCTTCTTGCGGCTCCGAATGTGGCGGTCGTTGGCGCATCGGGCGCCGTCTTCGGATTGTTCGGCGCGTTCATGGTCATTACCAAGGCACATGGTGGCAACCTGGTACCGGTTTTGGTGATCATTGGGATCAACTTGGTCATCGGCTTCTTGCCCGGTGCCAATATCGCCTGGCAGGCACATGTTGGCGGTTTGGTCGTCGGGGGTGCCGTGGCGGCAGTGCTGGTCTTTTCCCCTCGTGGAAGAAACCGGGCAATCCTGCAATGGGGCGGTATAGCCGTCATCGTCGTGGTGCTTGGTGTCCTCACCTGGCTGGGGTGGGCACCAATTCGGGCGGCCTATCAACCCTTAATGGGCTAAGCAACGAGCGTTTCGGCCGAGTTCGAATCGCGCCCACGGGGTGGGTGGTGGAAATCTTCCACCACCCACCCCGTTTTTGTTGGTTCGGCATGAACTATCCACAGGGCTTATCCACACTGTTAATAACTCACACCCATGTAATTCACTGTTATTCATGGCTCTGCATCCCCGGGTGCTGGCCTTGAGCCATCTCCTGGTGGTGGGCGCAGCTTGAATATTCACATAATGATCCACAGGTGTGGATAAGTGTCGTACACAGCCTGTGAGTGAAGGGTAGCTAAAGAATTCCTCGGCGCGATGGGATCTCTCGAGACGATATTTCCGCGGAATCCCGCGGAAATTCGAACATCGGGTCGTCATCCACAGGGTTTATCCACATTGTTGGTAACTCACACCGGTGTAATTCAATGAGGGAATGGGTCCTGCATCCCTGTCAGTCCGGGCCAGTCGAACATAGTTACGCACAGCGTTATCCCCACCTGTGGATAACTATATTCACAGCGTGTGCATGAACGAGAGAATCGAGACGTGACGTGGGCCACTACCAGCCTGTATCTTGATTCCATCCCACAGGCTGGTGTCAGCGGCAGGGCGAACGTCTGGAGGACTCATGAATGCACGCTTTTCCACGCTGTCAGCTGCTGACCTAGGGGCCTGGGCCCAATTGACGAATTGCTTGGCGCAGGCGGATGGCACCGATGAGTTCTATGATGCCGAGGATCTGGCTGAAGAACTAAAAGAACCGGGTTTCGAGCCGGCACGCGACAGTATTGCTGTCTGGGACGAGGACCAATTGGTGGGCTTCGGGCAACTGCGTGTGGCTGACGTCCTCTTCGAGGGGAATGCCAAGGCAAGCATCGATGGTGGTGTTCACCCAGAACATCGGGGCCGTGGAATCGGTGGGGCGATCATGGAGAGTTTGGAAGCTCGCGCCGGCGAGCTCGCCGCCGAACGACATCCCGGAGCGCCGGTGACTGTCAGCCTCGCCACGGGGGCTCACGGGTCCAGCTCGGGACGTATGGCCGTCTCGCGGGGATATGCTCCGGTGCGCTACTTCACTGACATGATGATCGAGCTTCCGCGGGGCTACGGAGCAGTCATGGAGCCGACGCTATCTGCGGAGGGACCGGTGGTGGAGGTCTACACGTCCGAAGCGGAAGAAGCAGTTCGTCGGGCTCATAATGATGCTTTCGCCGACCATTGGGGGGCGGTACCGAAAACGCGGGAACGCTGGGCCGACCAGCAGTCTGCGCGCAGCTTCCGCCCGGCCATGAGTCCCCTCATCCGCAGCACGGATACCAGTCTGGCTCCCGAAGATAGTGTCGACGGATATGCCTTGTGTGGTGAATGGGTCAAGGGGGAACTCCATGTCGGCCTTTTGGGGACCAGACGACGTGCCCGTCATCAGGGACTGGCTGCTGGCCTCTTGCATTGGATCGTTTGGGCAGCAGAACGCGGTGGATACAAGATGGTGGATTTGGCTGTTGATTCGGCCAGCCCCACCGGCGCCAACAGGGTGTATGAACGCGCGGGGTTCACGGCGGTGAGGACCTGGACGGTTCATCGGCGCTACCTAGATTGAGCCGGTTCCACGGTCGATGCCGGGCAGAAGTCTACGATCCGGTCAGTAGGCCGATCGCGACCAACAGCATGACCGCTGCGACCAGACAATCCAGGAGTCGCCATGAACCGGGGCGGGCAAAAAACCCGGCGAGGAGGCGGGCGCCGAACCCGAGGGTCGGGAACCAAAGGAAACTACCCAGCACGGCCCCGGCAGCGAAGACCCAGCGTCCCGGATTGCCGTGGGTGCTAGCAATCGTGCCGAGCAGGACCATCGTATCTAGGTAAACGTGAGGATTTAGCCACGTCAGTGCTGCAGCGGTGGCCAGCACGGACGTCCGTGAGACTGCCCGCGACCCGCGGTCAACCGTGAGCGCTGCTGGGCGAAAGGCTCGACGGAGGGCCACCGTGGCGTAGACGATGAGAAAGACCGCTCCCGCCCATCTGGCCAGCACGAGCACCCAAGGGGCCGTGGCGACCAAGGCGCCCACACCGGCAACTCCGGCGAAGATCAGGACTGCGTCGGAGAGCGCACAGATGAGGACGACACTGAGTACGTGCTCACGTCGGATTCCTTGACGCAGTATGAAGGCATTCTGGGCACCAATGGCGACGATCAGCGCCAACCCGGCCCCCAGGCCGGCCAACAGCGAAGGAAAGTAAGTCACTCGACAACGGTAAGGGCATCATTCATATGCAAGCTAGCTAAAGTTTTGAATGGGTCATTAGTATCTCTAATATGGAATTTCCAGCGGATCAACTCCGTGCCTTCGCAGCTGTCATCGATACCGGAACCTTTGACGCGGCAGCGTCACGACTACAGGTAACCCCTTCTGCTATCAGCCAACGAATCAAAGCGCTGGAAACACAGGTGGGGACCGTTCTTATCCGCCGCGGGAAACCGGCGCAGCCCACCACTGCAGGAACCGTTTTGCTGCGTTTGGCGCGGCAAGTAGACCTGCTGGCCGCCGAAGCCATGGCTGAGCTCTCTGGTGGGGGAATCCCGGACCATGAGATGGCTCCGGAGCGGGCGGCGGTATCGGTGGTGGTTAACGCTGACTCCCTGGCGACCTGGTTCCCGGGGACCTTCACCTTATTGGCCCAGGATGCACGCCTCGAACTCGAAGTGTTGCGTGCGGACGAGTCGGTATCGGCGGAGCTGCTGCGGTCAGGGGCGGCGATGGCGGCCGTGACCACTGATGGACGAGCCGTGCAGGGTTGTACGACCGAGTTTTTGGGGACCCTGCGGTATACGGCGATGGCGTCGCCGGCATTTAGAAAACAATGGTTTGCTGGGGATCCGGCGAGTGGGCTGGCGGTGGCACCGGTGGTGGACTTTGATCGGTCGGATCAACTGCAGCGTTCGCTCCTCCGCTCCATTTGCGGGTCGGAGGTCAGGCCCCCGACACACTATGTACCGGATTCCTCTCAATTCGTTCGGGCAGTCATTGATGGTCTCGGTTGGGGCATGGTGCCGGATGCTCAGGATCCGGGGCAGGATTCACTGGTGGTTCTGGATCCTGGCTGGACCCAAGACGTCGCACTTTATTGGCAGCGGTGGAAGCTCGACTCCCCGGCGTTGGGACGAGTCAGCACTGCCGTCCGAGCAGCGGCTCGGGGCTCCGGTCTATTGGAGCTAACGTCGGTCTGAGGATGGGTCCTTTGGGTCAGGAGACTGCCGTGGAGGTGCGCTGGCCTAGCCGCGGGGAACAGGCGGGCCGAGCATCAAGAGCACGGTGAAGACCACGGCGATGAAAACGATGCCCAGAATGACCGCTGGAAGTGGGTGTCGCAGACACCACGCCTGGACGATTTCAACGAAACCACGTGGTTCATCCCCGCCGGTAGCCAGCCTCCAGCCGCCGCCGAGTAGCCCCGCACGCAGGGCAGAGCGTTCGAAGGGCACTGTGCAGAATGGAATGAAGGCAGAGGCCAAGCCCAACAGGCCGCGGCCGAACGACCACCGCTGATTGACCCAGACGAAGCAGGTCACGACGCAATAGCTGATGAATGTCAGTCCGTGGATTCCTCCGAAAACCGGGACGAATTTGTCACTAATGTTTCCGTACTTCAGGGCCATTCCTAACAGGAGCAACCCCCAGGTGAACATTTCGGCCGTGGCCAGAAATCCGTAGAGTCGCTGGGGTGTCAGGCTCGATCCGGTCAAGGGTGTAGCGGTGGGGGGCATGGTGTCCTTTCGTCTGGTTTCCAGCATCTCACGTCCGGTGCCGGACCCGGAGCCGTGTGTTAGCCTGCCGGACAGGAGCTCATTGCTCCGACCGGACGAGGGAGCCGTACCCGGACAGCGACAAGACGGCCGCCGGAAGGCAACGGTGGTTGATCATGGCGTGGTTCGTATTGATTGTTTCAGGGATGTTCGAGGCGGTTTGGGCCATCGCCCTCGGGAAGACCGAGGGTTTTTCAAAGCTGCTGCCCAGTCTCGTTTTTGCGGGAGGACTCATCGTGAGTATGAGTGGATTGGCATATGCCATGAAGGACATACCAACGGGAACCGCGTACGCCGTTTGGGTTGGTATCGGAGCTTCTCTCACGGTGATCTACGGCATGGCAGTTGACGGTGAGTCCATTAGCTGGATCAAGGTCCTGCTCTTGATGCTTCTTGTCGGATGCGTTGTCGGGCTTAAATACGTGGAGTGAAGCCCTTCTGGCGGGCTATCGCCAGCGCGTCGTCATAAAGAACCCGACCATGGCGATACCGAAGCCGATCACGATGTTCCACCCGCCAGCGATCGCCAGGGGAAGCATCGTCTGTGAGATGTAGTAGGTGATGATCCAGATCAGTCCCAGGATCATCAATCCGAACATGACTGGCTTGTACCAAACCGGAAGGGCCTTAATATCGCCGTTCTTATTTGCGGCTTCAGACTGCCGGCGGGCCTTGCGGCGCGTCCTCGACTCGGGCACTGGTACTCCTGACCTTGGGCGGGTCAAACACTCGTTGTTTGGGACCCGGGCGATATTGTCATGGTTGGGGGCTGACACGGCAGTGTCCCTGCGGCAACCCACGTCACCGACATTCTACCGGTACTGCGTCAGGAGGTTTTCGTGCCAGTTGTGCACAGGGCAATGGCACCGTCAAAACCCGAAGGCCGACGCAGTCGTTCAGCGACGATTCTGGGTGGCCTCGGCGAAATCTTGGTGACGCTTGGGGTCATCATTCTGCTTTTCGTGGCATGGGAGCTGTGGTGGACCAACATCGAGGCCGATGGCGCCCAGGAAAACCTGACGTCTCGGACGCTCCAGGAATTCGCCGGTGGTGATCCGACCGCTCGCACGGGTCCTTCCCATCCCGGGCAGACCTCCCATGCGGACCGGAAGAAGTACGGCACCCCGGAAAAAACCAACCTGACTGGGGAGGAGACCTTCGGGGTGCTGTACGTGCCCCGCTTCGGGAAGGACTATGCCCGGCCCATCTCGGAAGGGGTCGGCAGCGACGTCCTCGACCATTTGGGCATCGGACACTACCCGCAGACTCAATTGCCCGGCGAGCAGGGGAACTTTGCCGTCGCGGCACACCGGCAGACTCACGGACAGGTCTTCTGGGATATTGACAAGCTGATCGACGGGGACTATCTCTACGTCCAGACCCGGCAGGGGTACTACACCTACCGGTACCGCAGCACGGAGATCGTCGACCCTTCGGACTCCAAGGTCCTGCTGCCGGTGCCGCATGAATCAGGGGAACGGCCCAGCGAATCCTTGTTGACGATGACCAGTTGCCACCCGCCCTTCACAACCCGGATGCGGATCATCGCCTATTCGGAGCTGGAATCATGGCGTCCCTTGGAGGCTGGGCCCCCTTCGGTGATCGCCGAAGCCGTGAGCCGCGCGATCGGCGACGACTGAACCCGGCTGTCGTCGTCTTCCGTCCGCCATCATCGAAGAACACCACCCCGGTAAAGGAGTCAGAGCGTGTACGCATGGTTATTCGGAAAGCTACCCGGCCCATGGTGGGTGCGTCTTTTGATTTCAGCATTGCTGGCGGTGCTCGTCATACTGGTGTTGATGGAATACGTGTTTCCCTGGGCCAGTCAGTACAGCCCATGGACCGAATCAACGATTGGTCTGGTGCAGTGACAATGGCCGCTCCCACGCGGATCCTAGTGATCGACAACTATGACAGCTTTGTCTATACGCTGGTCGGCTACCTGCGCGAACTCGGTGCCGAAACGACCGTTGTGCGCAATGACGACGTCACGGTAGATCAGGCCATTGAACTGGCCGCGGCTCGGGACGGGGTTCTCATCTCTCCGGGCCCCGGTACTCCTGGCGAATCCGGAGTCTGCATCGATCTCATCCGCTGGTGCGGAGAACAGGCCAAACCCATGCTGGGAGTCTGCCTCGGACATCAGGCACTCGCCGAAGCCTTTGGCGGGGTAGTGACCCATGCCGAGGAACTCATGCATGGAAAGACCTCGTTGGTTCATCACGGAACCCACCCGCTGTTTCACGACATCAACAACCCGTTCACGGCTACGCGTTATCATTCCTTGGCTGCGGTCCGGGCGTCGATTCCTGACGCATTGGAAATCATCGCCGAAACCGAAGGTGGCGTCATCATGGGTCTGGCCCACCGGGAGGCTCCCCTATGGGGCGTTCAGTTCCACCCCGAGTCAGTGCTCACCGAAGGTGGTTACCATATGCTCGGTAACTGGCTGGAAGCACTGGGCCTCTCTGGAGCGGCGGCCCGCGCCGAAAAACTGAGTCCACTCATCAGCGACTAATCCGGCCACGGATGACCCCAGCTCCGGTCAGCCGCCACCCTTGGATGGAAGCCGGTGATAGGGGAGGGAGAAGCGGTTTAGGGCGAGGGTTCGGCAGCTTTGGAGGACTTGGACGCCTTCTTGGAGGCCTTCGCCGACTCGGAAGCAGCTTTCTCTGAAGACTTGGCGGCCGCCTTCGAGCTCTTTGAACTTTCCTCCGCCGACTTCTGGTCCTCTTCGGGATCGGATGTGGGCGTCGACGAAGGATCGCCCGATGATTCGGATGGTGTCGGCGTCGGAGAAGGTTCTGGGGGTTCGACCGCCACAGTGATAGTCACTGTGCCGCCCTGTTCAAGGTCTTGGCCGGCCTTGGGGTCCTGCTTGGTAATCGTCCCAGGATCCTCCGTGGACTCAGGATCTTCCACGACGTCTAACCTCAGTCCAACGGCGCGGTCGGCTAGGACTTTACGTGCCTTCTTTTCGTCGAGATCCATGAGCGAGGGAACCGTGACTTTGCCAGTGGAGAGTGTCAGTTCGATCAGGCTTCCGGTTTTGACCTTTTCTCCGAGTTTTGGGTTCGTCTCGATCAGGCTGCCCAGCTCCACAGTGGCGGTGTTCTCGCGCTTCACATCGTCGGAGACGTCCAACCCCAACCGTTCCAGGGTGCTGCGCACCGTGGCCTCCGACTGGCCGGCCAAGTCCTTGGGCAAGGTCACTTGTTCCGGGCCCTGTGAAACTAATAAGTGGACCTCGGAGTCTTTACGTGCCGAGGAGCCGGCCTGGGGGTCTGTTCCCACGACTGAACCGGAGTCCACGTCGTCGTCAAAGACCTCCTCGGTGACGGGCTTCAGATTGGCGGCATAGATCTTGTTCTGTGCATCGATCAAGGACAAGTTGGCGACATCGGGAACGGGGATCATGGCATTTCGTTCCTGCTCGGCTTGGCTCCAGTTCCAAAAGAACCAAGCGCCGAGGGCGATGACAACGACGGCCAGAACGGAAAAAACGGAAATCCAAGCTCGTCGACGTGATGTGCGTTGTCGATCGGCTTCGTCTGTTCGCGATGGACCGGAAGTGTTGGCAAGCAGTGACTCTTGGGACCCGGTATCGGGCACGTCGGGCTGTTTGCCGGTATCTTCTGACCCGTTGGTACGCGTGGCGGCCATGGCCGCAGTGTGTTCTCCACCCTCGGTCCCGGCGCTCGGAGTGCCAGAAGCCAAAGCCTGCGTGGGCGGGTCGGTGGCCAGCATGGCCTGTGTCGATAGCGGCATGACAGCGAGAGCCTGGGTGGCATCACCCAGGTTCTGCGGCACGGGGCGATCGTCCTGGGCCGCACGCAATGCGGCAGAGAAGGCGGCAGCGTCCTGATAGCGTTCGTTGCGGTCTTTTTTCAGCGCAGTGGCGATCACGTCGTCGACCCGAGGGCTGATCTCGGGGTTGTGGACGCTGGCCGCGGCCGGTGCCTCACTCACATGCTGGTAGGCCACGGAAACGGGGCTGTCACCCGTGAAGGGGGGTCGGCCCGTGAGCAGTTCATATAAAAGACAGCCAGCCGAGTACAGATCGCTGCGAGCATCGACTGTTTCCCCGCGTGCTTGTTCGGGGGAGAAATACTGGGCGGTTCCCACCACGGCCTGCGTCTGGGTCATGGTGGCCGATGAATCGGACATGGCTCGGGCAATTCCGAAATCCATGACCTTCACGGTGTCGTCGCCGGTGACCATCACATTGGAGGGTTTGATGTCCCGGTGGACGATCCCCATCTTGTGGCTGTACTCCAAGGCAGCGAGGACGCCGAGCGTGTACCTGAGGGAGGATTCTGAATTTAACTCCCCGGCCTTGGACAGATCACGCAGAGTCTTTCCCCGGACGTACTCCATGACGATGTAGGGCAGCTTCGAGACCTGCCCCCCGCCACCATCGACCTCCTCTTCGCCGGTGTCATAGACGGCGACGATCGCCGGGTGGTTCAGACCGGCGACGGCCTGGGCTTCCCTGCGGAACCGTGTTTGGAACACCGGATCGCGCGCCAGATCCCGACGGAGAAGCTTGATCGCGACCTCGCGTCCGAGCCGGAGATCCCGGGCATGGTAAACATCCGCCATGCCGCCACGACCAATCAGGTCGCCCACGTCATACCGGGAGTTCAGGATTCGGGGTTCAGTCACACGGTTCCTC
Source organism: Arthrobacter rhombi (assembly GCF_900163545.1). GTDB lineage: Bacteria > Actinomycetota > Actinomycetes > Actinomycetales > Micrococcaceae > Arthrobacter_H > Arthrobacter_H rhombi_A. The sequence goes on along the minus strand of NZ_FUHW01000004.1, from coordinate 60,812 downwards.
TGCACGCCTCAGCGTTATTTACCCGCGTCGTTCGCGGCGGCCTGCTCGAGCTTTTGGGTCGACCCATTATCGGCGTTGGCGGCGTCCGGGTTGCTCGGTTCCGGTGGCTGCTCGACCGGGGGCTTTGACGGTGCCGTTTCCTTGGGCGGCACCGTCGGTTTCGGGGTGGTGGGCTTCGTCGGCGGGGCTTGTGTCGTCGGTGCCGGTGCCGGTGCCGAGGTACTGGCCTTGGTGCTGGAGGGTTTCGAGGATTTGGTGCTCGGAGCCGGCGTGGACTTCTTGGTCGAGGCGGGCGCCTTGGTCTTGGTCTCTTGCACAGGTGGAGGCGGAGGAGTGTTTTCCACCGGCAGTGGCACGGCGTAACTCAGCTCGATCACGGTGCCGACCTTGACGGTACCGGTGGGAGAAACACCAACGACCGAATTCTCCGGCTTGCTGGATTCTTCCTCTTTGGTCGAAACATCCAAACCAAGGTCCTTCAACTCGGACGCGGCCTTTTTCACGTCCATACCGAGGTAGTCGTCGGCGTCGACTTTGACGGTCTTCTGGGAGGACTGCTCGCTACTTGAAGCGGGAGACTCGTTGCCCGTCTTGTCGCCGGTGAACATGGGGACGAGCCAGACCGCCAGCAAGGCCAAGACAACAATGACGATCAGGGGCCAGATCCAGGGATTCCGCTTTTTGCGCGGAGGAGTCCCGGAACCGCCTGAGGCTCCGCCGGCGCCCGATCCAGCACCAACTGCGGCGCCGCCCTCGTCATCGGGATCCCAATCCTTGCTGGCACCGAGGACCGAGTTGAAGTCATCGTCGTTGCTACTGCTTGCGGCTGCGCCCGCGGCAGCGGCGCCTTGGACCCGGGTGGCGTCAGCGTCGTCGTACTCTTTGCTGGCCTGTGGTCCGCGAGTGGTCTGATCGGAGACCAGGGGGAGGGCGCTGGTGCTCGGAGTCCCCGATCCCGCCTCCGGGGTCTGCGGGTTGGCCTGGGTGGGTGCATCCCCCACGTTGATGGCCTGCGTGGCGTTGCCCCCGCCGGTTCCCAAGAACGGGATGATGCCCGGGACGGCGGTCTGCGCCGCATCAAGATTATCGGCCCGGATCGCGTCCGCAGCTTCAGCTAGCTTCGTGGCCGTCTCGGGGCGCTCCGCGGGACTCTTGGCCAGCATCGACATGATGAGGGCCCGATACTTGGCCGGGATGGATTCATCCAGTGCCGGAGGGTTGTCGTTGACCTGGGCCAGCGCAATAGCGATCTGTGATTCGCCGGTGAACGGTCGACGACCGGCCAAGCACTCGTAGCCGATGACGCCGAGGGAGTAGATGTCCGAAGACCCGCTGGCCTGCTGCCCGGTGGCCTGTTCAGGGGCCAGGTACTGAGCGGTGCCCATGACCTGTCCCGTGGCGGTCAGGGGAACCTGATCGGCGATACGGGCAATGCCGAAGTCGGTGATTTTCACCCGACCATCGGGCAGGATGAGCAGGTTGCCAGGCTTCACATCCCGGTGGACCAGACCCTGTGCATGGGCTGCGGCGAGGGCACGCGCGGTCTGGGCGATGATGGACATGGTTCTGTCAGGGGACAGGACCCGTTCGCGTTCGATGATGGCAGACAACGGCTGGCCGGGAACCAATTCCATGACCAGGTAGGCCGAACCCCCCTCTTCGCCGTAGTCGAACACGTTGGCGATGCCTACGTGATTCAATAATGCGGTGTGACGTGCCTCGGCGCGGAAACGCTGAAGGAAACCGGGGTCGCCCGTGTATTCCTCCTTGAGGATCTTGATGGCGACGATGCGACCAAGGATCTCGTCGCGCGCCTTCCAGACCTCGCCCATACCGCCGATGGCTATCCGATCGGTCAGTTGGAACCGACCGCCCAGGGTGATACCCGATGTAGGCCTCACTTATTGAACACCGCCTCTAGCATCTTCTTCAGGTTTGGACTGGTCAGGTTGTGGCCGGTCTCGTAGTCGGTCTTTTCTATGACAATGGTGACAGCGACCTCCGGGTCATCCGCGGGTGCGAATCCGGTGATCCACGAATTGACCCGATCAGTTCCGTCCCCGAGTTGCGCCGTACCGGTCTTCGCCGCAATATCCAGCCCCGGAATATCAGCCGTATAGGCAGTTCCTCCCTTGAGCGGCGCGCGCATCAATTCGGTGACCTGGTTGGCCACCTTCTTGGATGTTGCCGTACTGAATTCCTCGGGTTTCGGTTCCTCCAGCACGCTCAGATCCGGAGCGGTGACCCGTTTGATCAGGTTGGGTTTCATGACGACACCATCATTGGCGATACCCATGGCGACCATGTTCATCTGCAAGGGTGTGGCCTTGACATCGAACTGCCCGATCGAAGACAACCCCAATTGGTCGGGTGTGAGGTCGGTCGGGAACTTGCTGGGGGTGACGCGCTGTGGAATCTGAAGTTGCTGGCCAAAGCCGAAGCGTTCGGTGACATCACGCAAGGCGTCCTGTCCGACCGCTTCACTCATGGCCACGAAGGGGGTGTTGCAGCTCTGGGCGACGATGAACTCGAGCTTGGCACGGGGTTCGTTCGCGCAGATACCCTGCCCGAAGTTGCTCACCTTTGTGGAAGTGCCCGGAAGCGTGATGCTCGTCGGGTTGTCGTAGACCGAATCCAGATCGTATTTCCCCGATTCGAGACCAGCGACGAGGTCGAGGATCTTGAAGGTGGAGCCTGGGGAGATCAGGCGGCCGATGGCCGGGTTGATATTTGGGCTTAGCCCGGGCGTCTTGAGAATCTGCGCCATGTTCGCGGAGGCGATCTTCCCGCTGTGTACGGCCAGCAGGTTGGTGTCGTAGCTGGGCTTGGACACCATGGCCAGAATATTGCCCGTCTTTGGCGCGGAGACGATGATGGTCCCTTGCTGTCCGTCGGGGATCAGGTTGTAGGCCGTTTTCTGGAGGTTTGGATCGATGGTGAGCTCGACCGAGGCACCCTCATCTGATTGCCCGGTCAACAAGTTGATCATGCGGCTGTAGAACTGTGAGTCGCTCTGCCCGGTGAGCTCGTCGTCCATCACGCCCTCGAGCTGGTTGGCGCCGTACGTCAAGGAGTAGAACCCTGTCAGATGCGAATACAACTTGGGGTCGTGATAGACGCGTTGGTAGTCGAATTGGTCATCGGAGGCCACGGATTCGGCGATCGGTGTTCCGTCGACCAGCAAGGCGCCGCGGGCCAGATCAAAGTTTTTGTATAGCTGCCGTGTGTTGAGCGGATTCGCGTTGAGGTCCTTGACAGCAAAGAACTGGATGTAGCTCAACGCACCAAAGACCAAGACGAACAGGCAGACGATGGCGATCCACACGTGGCGTATGGCGGTGTTCATGCCGTGTCCCCCTTTCGTGCTGCGGTCGGCGCTTTGGACGTCGCCTTCTTGGCCCGACGTCTGACATCTTCTTCGTCTCTGGCTTTCGCCTTCGCACTGATGTCAGGCCCGGCGGCGGCCATATCCCGTTCGTTGAGCGGCCCCGTGGTGGCCGGGCGCCGGGAGTTATGGGAGACCAGAAGCAAAAGGGCCATGATGATCCAGTTGGACAAGAGGGAAGACCCTCCGGCCGACATGAAGGGCGTCGTGAGACCGGTCAAGGGAATCAGCAGGGTCACCCCGCCCATCACCACGAAACACTGCAGACCAATGGTGAATGACAGGCCGGCGGCGAGCAATTTACCGAAGGCGTCCCGGCTGCCCAGGGCGGCACGCATCCCCCGGCTGATCAGGATGACGAAGAGCAGGATGATGGCCACCAGGCCGATGAGGCCCAGCTCCTCGCCCAGGGCGGTGATGATCATGTCTGAATTGGCCAACGGGACGAAGTCCGGCCGACCATTGCCGATACCGGTGCCGAAGAGGCCGCCGTTGGCGAGGCCGAACAGACCTTGGACGATCTGACGGCTCCCGCCATACGTTTGATCGTAGACCGAGGGGTCGAAGGCGTGGACCCAGGAGTTCAGCCGAAGTGCGACGTGGGACATGACCTGGGCTGCGAAGAAACCGGCAATGACGACCATGACCAGACCGATGATGATCCAGCTGATGCGGCCTGTGGCCACGTAGATCATGACCATGAAGAGGCCGAAGAACAAGATGGAGGAGCCCAGGTCGCTTTGCATGACCAAGACGCCGATGCTGACGAGCCAGGCGACGACCATGGGACCGAGGTCCTTGATCCTGGGCAACTGAAGTGGGCCGATTTTGCGTCCGGCCAGCAGGATCAGGTCCCGGTGGGTCGACAAATAGCCGGCGAAGAAGAGCGCGAGGGAAATCTTCGCGAGTTCCCCGGGCTGGAAGGAGAGCGGTCCGATGCCGATCCAAATGCGGGCGCCGTTGATTTCCCTGCCAATGCCTGGAACGAGTGGCAGGATCAGCAGCAGGGCACTGATGGCCAGAAAGGTGTAGGGGGCTTTGCGCAGGATGCGGTGGTCCCGGACGACCCACAAGGTGGCGATGGCAGCGGCCATGGCGACACCCGTCCAGAGCAGCTGGCGGGTGGCCGCGTCGTCGTTGTTGACGAGGTCTAGCCGGTGAATCATCGCGATTCCCATGCCGTTGAGGGCCACGACGCAGGGAAGAATGATCGGATCCGCATACTTCGCCCAGATCCGCAGCACGATGTGCATGATGAGGGCCATGCCGGCCAGAACGGCTCCCTGGGTCAGGAAACCTTCGTCGAAGCCATCAGTGTTGCTCAAACTGACGAGGTAGTTGGCGCCCACCGCGACGGCGAGGGCCACGATCAACAGCACCAGTTCGGTGTTGCGCCGTGGAATGGGTGCAGTTTCCAGTTCTGCTGTTTCACTCACGGTGTCACCTCCTGACAGTAGTTGGGTAGGCCCGGCGGGGAGTCGGCGGACTGCGGATCGGCTGGGACGATGACCGGACAAGCCTGTTTCGCGCTGATGAGCAGTTCGGAGACAATGTCCTGGGCATGAGCGAGGTCGCGGGCAGCCAACGAGTTGCGCAAGCGCTGCTGTGTGTAGGCGGGCAAGGCTTCCGTGGGAATATGCGTGACGGTGTCGACGTGGGAGAGCTTGATCGGTCCGAGATCTTGGGAGACGCCGTTGTAGATGGCCACCTTGCCGTCGTAATCTGCCACGTAGTACTGGGTTTGGGTCCACGCGAAACCGAACCACAAGACGGAGGCCAAGATCAGCCCCATCAGGGTGAGGAAGGTCGGGATGAGCCAACCGCGGTTCAGTGGACGGCGCATGGGATCAAATTCGCGCTCGTCCGGCGCCTCATCGGGCTCGGAAGCCTTGTGGGTCAGGATCGCGGCGGCTCGCTTTTCTGCGGACCGTTGCGTGACCATCGGAATCTGGCCCGTCTGGGTGGCCAGATCGGCCGCCCCGACCAGAACATGGGGTCGAATGGACATTTCGTGGCGGATGACGGCAGCGCTAGCCTCCAGATCGCCTTGCTGGGCCACCTGTAGTTGGCCGGTATCCGGAGCGGGTTCGCGGGCGGGGGCAAGTACGGGTTCTTCGTACTCGACATCTTCGGCCACTTCGACCATCACGATGGTGACGTTATCGGGGGAGCCATGTTTGAGGGTGACCTCGACCAGATCGTCGACGGTCTGTTGCAGGGAGCCCGCCTTGCGCATGATGCGTTCGGTGATTTGGTCGGGGACGACGGCATTGAGGCCGTCGGAGCAGAGGAGCCAGCGTTCCCCCGGTGTGATGGGGAACTGGTCGATATCGAGTTCGGGACTTGCGTCGGAGTCACCCAGGACCCGCATCAACACGTTCTTATGCGGGTGGTGTTCGGCTTCCTCGGGCCGCAGGCGGCCCTCGTCCACGAGTCGCTGGACGAAGGTGTGGTCCTTGCTGACCTGTTCGAAGACACCGTCCTTGAGCCGGTAAGCGCGGGAATCGCCAATATGGGCGTACTGGAAGCGGTCTCCGGTCAGCAGCAGCGCCGTCACGGTGGTGCCCATTCCCGAGAGTTTCGGGTTCGCGCTGACCAAGTCGTTAAGGATGGAATTGGCTGTCTGGATTTCGTCAGGAAGCACCGTTTCCACGTCAACGGTCGTGTCCTGATCAAGATGTACTAGGTCCAATACGGTGGATGCCGAGGCAACATCGCCACCGACGTGTCCGCCCATGCCGTCGGCCACGACCGCCAGATAGCGACCGGCATAACCGGAGTCGTCGTTCTTGGCGCGGACCAACCCCACATCCGACCGCGCTGCGAACCGCAACGTGAGCGCCATACTACGGCCTCAACTCCATGACGGTTTTGCCGATCCGAATGGGCTGACCGATGTCCACCGGCTGGGCGCGCGTCAATTGGTGCTCCCCCAGATAGGTCCCGTTCGTCGAGCCGAGATCCTCAATGAACCAGCGGCTGCCCTGCGGGAAGAGGCGGGCATGTCGCCCGGAGGCGTAATCGTCTTCGAGGACAAGTGTGGCCTCCTGGGCGCGGCCCAGCAGGATGGGGCTGGCAGCCAGATCCAGGCTGGTCCCGGTGAGGGGCCCTTCCAAAATGGCCAGAGTGCGTGCCGCTTTCTTGGTGGGCGGGGCCGGTTCGGGCGCCAACTCGGGGTTCTTGCGGACCTCCCGCGCCGTGGGTTCACCGGTCTTCGCTCGTTTGCCGATCGATAGGTCCCGGCGCAGTGCCGCGATGATGCTCAGGATCAGGATCCACAACAGGATCAGGAATCCAAGGCGCAGGGCGGTCAGGAAGAGGTCGCTCATGCGCTGTCTCCGCTCGATCGGGGAACCAGCCGGTACGTGATGCGGGTGCGGCCCATGGCAATGATGGAGCCGTCGAAAAGCTCCTCGCGGTCGACCACGCGTTGGCCATTGACGTAGCTGCCATTGGTGGATCCCAAATCCACGGCCCAAGCCCGGGACCCCTCACGGACGACTTCGATATGACGGCGCGAGACTCCGGGGTCTTCGACGGGGATATCGGCTTCGGCGGAGCGGCCCAACACGACGGAATCGGCGTTTAGTCCATACCGTTGGCCATTGATGTCCAGGACGGCCTGCTGACCCGGTGGTGGACGCGGTGGAGCCGTCGGCGCCGGCGGAGGGGTGGAGGCAGCTGCGGGGGTGGACGATTTGTCCATCGTGGCGTCAATGGAGAAGCTGCCGGCCTTGGTGTCGCCGTCGCGGTTAAAGGAAACCGTGACCGGTCCCTGGAGGGTGTATTGCTGCGAGCGTGCGTGCTTGACAGCGATATCGCAGAGCTCCTCGGCCAGGGTTGCTCCCCATTGCTTGGCTCGTTCGAAGTCGGCGGCTCCCAGACGGACCTTAAAGGAGTTGGGGGCCAAGGTGCGGCCCTGCGACAAGGTCAGTGTCCGGTTGTCCATCTCGTTGCGTAGTTGACTGGCAATCTCGACCGGCTGGACTTCGGCGGAGCCTGAGCCTCGGAAGACGCTGGTCACCAGCTTTTCGAGACCGCGCTCAACATTGTCTACCAAACCCATGGGCGCTGCTCCTCTCGAAGTCGGTTGTCCTGTACGCCGCTCCGGTCACGGAGCGTGACGAAACAGCCGGCCGTGAGGCCTGTGCCATTCCGATACTACTTGTCCTGCCACGGAAACGTCCGACGGTGGGGGCTTCTCTTCGATAACGGAACGAGAATTTCGGGGTATTTAGTTCCCCAGAGTGCCACTCATCACACCGTAGGGTCGATTAGGTGTTGCCCCGGGGGCATGGTTATGATTGTTCTCGCTGTTCAGGGGAAACTCGAAACGGCAACTTGCGCGAGTGGCGGAATAGGCAGACGCGCTGGCTTCAGGTGCCAGTGCCCGCAAGGGCGTGGGGGTTCAAGTCCCCCCTCGCGCACAAGTTGAGAAAATGTCCCCCCTCCCGGAATTCGGGAGGGGGGACATTTTTATGTGGTGGACCACCGCTCACCTGACGATTGAGTCCTCCGGGAGGAGACCCGGGGGCTTGATCTGCATAGACTGGGAAAGCGAACCCGATCGTCGACGAGCAGGAGTGCATCCTTGGCAGAACAGTCAGCTCACCAGAACGTCACTTTCCCCTCCCAGGGGCAGGATGCCTACGGCTATCTGGCCCGTCCCGCGTCGGGGAGCGGTCTTGGTGTCATCGTCATCCAGGAATGGTGGGGGCTGACCGACCATATTCGAGACGTTGCCGACCGGCTGGCGGCTGAAGGCTTCGTCGCCCTCGCCCCGGATCTATACGGCGGCTGGATCACCCATGACGGCGACGAAGCCGGAGAAATGATGCAGCGGCTGTCCGAAGGAGAAGGAGCCCGGTTGCTGGGGGGCGCCGTCGACTACCTGCACGGCCTTGGTGAGGTCACCAGCCATAAAGTGTCGGCCATCGGTTTCTGCATGGGTGGCGGATTCGTACTGGCCCTTGCGGCACAGCAAGGGGAGCGGATGGCCGCAGCAGTTCCCTTCTATGGCGTGGGCCAGGCGGTCCCCGAGTCGTTTACCGGTGTGAAGGCAGCCATTCAGGGGCATTACGCGACCGAAGATGAGCTCTTCCCGGTGGATCAGGCGAGGGCGCAGGAGCAGCAACTCCGGGATGAATCTGAGGCCGACGTCACATTCCACTACTATGAAGCGCCGCATGCGTTCCATAATGATGGGAACCCCCAGGGGAACTATCGTCCGGAAGCGGCACGATTGGCTTGGGAACGGGCCGTCGGTTTCCTGCGGGAGAAGACCAAGTAGACCAAGCAAGACCAAGCGGTGTGGCACCGAGGGTGCCACACCAGACAGGGAGGAAACACATGTCAGGAACAGTTATCGTCGGTGTCGACGGCAGCGAGACCGCGAATAAGGCGGCGACGCGCGCTGCGACGGTGGCGGCCGGCCTGGGCGCCAACCTCGTGGTGATCACCGCCCACACCAAGGACAACACCGAAGTTGTCCAGATCGGCAGCGATACGTGGATCCTCGACGACGCGGAACAGGCGCAGAAGCTGGCTGAGAAGTCAGCCACCAAACTGCGTGAGCTGGTTCCGGGTGCAACGATCAAGGCCTCCGCCGTCAAGGGCAAGCCGCAGGATGCCCTCGTCGAAGAGGCAAGTCGTCTCGGCGCCCAGCTGATCGTCGTCGGCAATGTCGGTATGAAGGGTCTGGGTCGGGTTCTCGGAAGCGTCGCCTCCAGCGTCGCCCTGAACGCCCCGTGCGATGTCTACATCGTGAAGACCGCCAACTAGTCGCTAGCTGGCTAGCCGGCAAACGGCGCCCGTCCCCGGTGGGGAGGGGCGCCGTTTGCTGTTCGTCCTTGCGGTTCGAAGACGCGGGTGTTTCCGCTCAGCTTTCCTGGGCTTTGCGTGCTGCTGCCTTGCGGGCATCGGCTTCCTTGACGCGGGTCTCTTCGGCGCGGACGTCGGCCATATTGGCGCGCTCGCTCTGCAGCCATTCGGGCCGGTCGGCCAGCAATTCGTTGATCTGTGCGGTGGTCAGCGCTTCTTCGACGCCGCCCCGCGTGAGCCCTGAGATGCTGACGTTGAGTTTCTGGGCGACCACCGGGCGTGGGTGCGGCCCGTTTTGGCGGAGGTCGACTAGCCACTCGGGAGGCTCGTTCATCAATTCATTCAGGGCGTCCCGGGTGAGGGGGCCCTCCTGGAACTCTGCAGGCGTGGCGGGAAGATACACACCAAGCTTCTTGGCGGCAGTGGCCGGTTTCATGCTCTGCGAGGATTTCTGACTCATGTTCCCAGCCTACCGGGCGCACGGGGTGCCGGTAGGCTTGCGGTTGTGGCTGAGCTGAGAATTGCGTTCGTGCCGGGCGTGACCCCGGATAAGTGGTTGGACCGTTGGCGGGAGCGCCAACCAGGGATTCCAATCCAGGCGACGATGGATGATGCCGGAGACGATCCGCGGGAGCTGCTCGCCAGCGGTGTCGCAGATCTGGTGTTTATGCGCTTCCCCGATGGCAAAAACCCCGCGGACGAGCGAACGCATGTCATCCCGCTCTACGAAGAACTACCCGTAGTGTGCGCACCGCGTGAACATGCTCTGGAGTTGTACGACGACGAAGTGCCCTTGGATGAACTGGTCGACGAGACCTGGTTGGATATGGCAGATTATCCGCCGCAGGTCGGCGGCGCGGCGATGGCCCTTGAGGTGGTCGGGGCGGGGACCGGTTTGCTGATCGTTCCCCAGTCCGTTGGGCGCCTGTACCGGCGCAAGGACGTCGTGCAGAAGATCGTCACGGGCACGCCATCCACCCGGATCGGCATTGCCTGGTTGAAGCCGCTGGGCGACGAGCCGGAAGATCCGCGAGTGGAAGAGTTCATCGGGATCGTGCGTGGCCGGCGTGCCAATTCCTCCCGCCAGCCCTCGGTGCAGGAGCGTGAGCGTTCAGCAGCCGAACAGGCCCAGCGACGTCGCCAGCGCGGCGGCCAGTCCGCTGCGGGCGCTTCGCGATCCGGAGGTGGGAAGAAGGGCGGAAGCTCCGGAGGAAAACCCGGTGGCGGTAAGCGACGAGGCGGTCCGGCGCGGGGGCGTCGCTAAGAACGGCCACCAGCATCCCGGCGGGGCCGGGATGCTGGTGGGTCAGCCGGGCTAGCCCAGCGAGGCGAAGCCGAAGATCACTGCCGCGAAACCGAAACCGACCACACCGATCAGAGTCTCCAACACGGTCCAGGTCTTCAGTGTCGTCTTGACGTCCATATCGAAGAAGCGACCGACCAGCCAGAAGCCTGAGTCGTTCACATGGGAGATGATCACCGAGCCGGCGGCCACGGCCACGACCATGGTTGCCAACTGGATGTCGTTCAGACCGGCGCCGGCCACGGCGGGTGCCAGCAACGCGGCAGCGGTCGTCAGGGCCACCGTCGCCGAGCCCTGGGCCACGCGCAGGATGCCGGAAATCAGGAAACCGGCCAGGATCAACGGCACGCCCAGGTCACCCAACACGTCGGAGAGGGCGTCGCCGATGCCTGAGGCGCGCAGGACGCCACCGAACATACCACCGGCACCGGTGATGAGGATGACCGAGCAGACCGGGCCGAGGGCCTTCTCCATCACCTGTTCGATCGCGTTCTTGCTCATACCCCGGCGCATGCCCAGCACGGCGGAGGCCACCAGAAGGGTGATCAGCAGGGCCACGGGGGTTTCACCGATGGCCCGCAGCAGCTGGAACCAGCCTGCCTCCTTGGCCCCATCGGGCAGGGCCCCCGCCGAAGCCAGCGTGTTCAGGCCGGTATTCATGAAGATCAGCACGAGTGGCAGCAAGAGCACGGAGATCACGGTGCCGAAGGCCGGCGGGTTCGCTTCGTGTTCGGGATCGGCCTCGCCCAACAGGCTCGGGATCGGCAATTCCCACCTACGTCCGGCCCATTTGCCGTACAGGTAACTGGCCAAATACCAGGTGGGCACCGCCACGACGAGGCCGATCAGCAGGACGAAGCCGACGTTGGCGTCGAAGAATTCGGCGGCGGCAACCGGCCCCGGGTGCGGTGGTACGAAGACGTGCATCACCGAGAAGGCACCGGCGGCGGGCAGTCCGTAAAGCAGTACGCCGCCACCCAGACGCCGTCCGACGGCGAAGACCACCGGGAGCATCACCACGAGTCCGGCGTCGAAGAAGATCGGGAACCCGAAGATCAGCGAGGCCACACCGAGGGCCAGTGGGGCGTGCTTTTCGCCGAATTTTCTGATCAGAACGTCGGCGAGCACCTTGGCGCCGCCGGACATCTCCACGATGCGCCCGAGCATGGCACCCAGGCCCACCAGAAGGGCCACCGAGGCCAGGGTGGAGCCGAATCCGTCGGTGAGTACCGAGACGACGCTGCCGGCGGGGATCCCGGTGGCGAAGGCTGTCAGCAGGCTGATCAGGATCAAGGCGACGAAGGCGTGCATTCGCAGTTGGATGATGAGCAGGAGCAGGACGACGATGGCGCCGGCGGCAATGCCGAGCAATGGTCCGGCACCCAGGGTCTGGGTCCAGTTCTCGAGGGTCATGGTTTCTCCGGTCGGGTGGGTTTTTACTGCTGGGGCGAGTTCTTCGGTTCCAGATCCAGCGAGGTCAAGGCGCGGGTCAGGAGATCCTCGGCGGTGCTGTCGTTGGGCAAGGTGAAACCGTCCTCGTCAGATGCGAGGGGTTCGAGGGTGCTGAGTTGGCTGGGCAGGAGGGTGCCTGGCATGAAATGTCCGGTCCGGACGCTGATGCGCTCGGCCAGAACGGTGGGATCGACCACGACGTGAATGAAACGTACGACGCCGTCTGCCTCGCGGAGCAGGTCGCGATAGCTGCGTTTCAGGGCCGAGCAGGTCATCACGGTCCCCGGGCCCGGGATGTTGTCCATCCAGTCGCGCAGTGTTCTCAGCCAGGGCCAGCGGTCGTCGTCGGTGAGCGGAGTGCCGGAGGCCATTTTGGCGACATTGGTTGCGGGGTGAAAATCATCGGCTTCGGCCAGAGGCCAGCCGAGGCGGGTCGCCAACAGGCTCGCCAGAGTGGTCTTGCCGGAAGCGGATACGCCCATCACCACCACGTGGGTGGGGGGTGGCTGGGGTGCCTGATGGGGCATGTTTACTCCTGGAAGGACGTCGTTGGCCGCGGTCCAGTGGACCGACTGCATAAAAGATAACACCTTATGGTGGGGCGGGGATAGTGTTCGACGACGCGCAGGCTGGTGGGCACCATAGGATGTTGGGTATGCAGATCCCCTCCGGCGCGACAGTGCTCCAGGAACCGATTGTCGAAACCCTGGGCCGGGAAATCATTGACGGGGTGCTATCCCCGGGAGACCGGTTGACGCTCGAGGCCCTGCAGTCCCGCTTTGGTGTCTCCCGCACCGTGATGCGTGACTGCATGCGGGTCCTGGAGTCCTTGCGCCTGGTCTACCCGAAGCGACGGATTGGGCTGGTCGTCCAGGAGTCGCGCTTCTGGAACGCCTATGACCGCCGCGTGATCCGTTGGCGGCTGGCAGGTCCGGGGCGTGAACGACAATTCACGGAACTCACCGAGCTGCGAGTTGCCGTCGAACCCCTAGCGGCCGCCGGAGCCGCCCGGCGTGCCACGGCTCAGGCCCGCGAAGAGATCACGTCCCTCGCTCAGCAGCTGCGCTCCTTGGGGGAGGCGGGTGAATTGGAAAAGTTCCTGGCGGTGGATATCGCCTTCCATTCCTTATTGCTGCGCGCCAGCGGCAACTCGATGTTCGCCGAACTCGACGGTGTGGTCGCCGAAGTACTCTCCGGTCGAACCCATCAGGGCATGATGCCCTTCCACCCTCGTGAAGAGGCCTTGGCCGAACACGAGGCAGTGGCTGCCGCGGTGGCCGACGCCGACGGGCCCGGGGCGGAGCGGCATATGCAGGTCCTCGTCGACGAGGTTCGTGCAGCCCTGGAGCACCGGTTGCATAACGGACAATTACCCGACTGATCGAATCGGGCTGGCCCTCAGGAAAGGTCCGGCCCGGCTTCGGGGACTATTGGAATAATTGGCCCACGCGAGAGAGCGTGGTGACCACGCCGTAGAGCAGAGGGACACCAACCAGCATCCACCCAAAGACCAATCGTGCCGGGGCGACGTTGACCGGGATGTGCTCGGGGGTACTGGAACCTGTGGTGCTCATGGGGCCTCCTCGGCAGTGGTGCTGGCGGTTTCTCTTTCCGGCTCATGAAACCTCGGGTCGACGGGGCGGATCAGTGCGGCCGCGACGAATCCGGCGATGAGCAGGACCACCATGGTCAGCAGCACCGGCAAATAGTTGTGGGCATTCATCGTGCCGGGCTTGCCTTGGGCATCCAACAGGCCGTTGACGATGAGGGGGCCGGCGATCCCGGCTGCCGACCAGGCAGTCAGCAGGCGTCCGTGGATCGCCCCGACCTGGAAGGTGCCGAAGAGGTCCTTCAGATAGGCGGGTGCCGTGGAGAACCCACCCCCGTAGAAGCTGATGATCACGAAGGCCAGCAGAATGAAAAGCAGGGTGCTGGATCCGCCGAAGAACGCCAGAATCACGTACAGCAGTGCCCCGACACCCAGGTAGATCATGTAGATGTTCTTGCGGCCGATGAGATCCGAGGTGCTCGACCAGAGGAATCGTCCCGCCATGTTGCCGATGGAGAGCAAACCCACGAATCCTCCGGCCACACCGGCGGAAACCGCCGAGATGCCGTTCTCGGCCCGGAAGAAGTCCTGGATCATCGGCGAGGCCTGCTCGAGGATGCCGATGCCCGCGGTGACGTTGAGGAACAACGCCGTCCAGATCAGCCAGAACTGGCGGGTCTTGATGGAGTTGGCCGCCGAGACATGGTTCTGGGTGACCAATTGCGAATGCTTCACCCGGGCCGGATCCCAACCATTGGGTCGCCAACCATCGGCCGGAACGCGAATGCTGAACACCCCGTACATCATGACCAGGAAGTACACGATGCCCAGGGTGGCGAACAGTCGCCCCACGGCGTCGCCGCTGGCCACCCACCCTTCGGTCCCCGAAGCGGGGTCGAAGGCCTTGAGCAGTTGCGTGGACAGCGGCGAGGCGATCAGCGCTCCGCCGCCGAAGCCCATAATCGCCAGGCCGGTCGCCATGCCCGGGCGGTCAGGAAACCATTTGATCAAGGTGGATACGGGCGAAATATAGCCGATGCCCAGACCGATACCACCGAAGATTCCGTAGCCGAGGTAGACCAACCACAGCTGCCCGGAGAAGATCCCCAGTGCCCCGATCAGGAAGCCGGAGGCCCAGAACGTGGCAGCAACGAACATCGATTTGCGGGGTCCGGAGCGTTCAACCCAGGTGCCCATGATGGCCGCCGAGAGTCCCAACATGACGATGGCGATGGAGAAGATCACCCCGATCGCCGTTTGCGAGGCCTCGAAATGGCCGATCAGCGCTGTTTTGTACACGCTGGTCGCGTAGGCCTGCCCAATGCATAGGTGCACCGCCAGCGCCGCCGGTGGGATGAGCCACCGGTTGAACCCCGGTGGGGCGATGGAATGCGATCGATCGAGAATCCCCATGGAATATGCCTTCCCTGCCGTGAAACCGCAGAAAAATATGCGCGACGTTTCCGGTGAAAGAGGCGCGGACAACCTGCGGATGGTTGCCTCAGGCTATTGTGCTGCAGCTCACGTGTTTTGCCTAGTGGCCTCGTGCGCCCGGTTCGGACAGGCGCCCGGATCCGGATAGATTGGAGTCCATGCGCATTTTGGATTCACAGCCGTTCGTCCCGGTCATCCTCGGCGGGGACATCGGCACCTATTCGCTAGCCCGCGAGTTCCACGAGGCCTACGGGGTCGTCAGTGTGGCAGTTCCTGCGGGCAGCAACGGGGTGCTGGAGCATTCGGTGGCCATCGACGTCCGACCTGCGGGAAGCATGACCGACCCGGGCCGCGTCGTCGAACATCTTGTGCAGGTGGCTCGTGATCTCACGGCCGACGGGCAGCGCCCCCGGCCCCTCATGCTTTGTGGTTCGTTGGACCTGCACGTCGAGACCATCACCGCCCATCGCGCAGAACTCGAACCCTGGTACACCATCCCTTATCCGGAGGCGGCGACCATTGAACGGGCGGCACTGAAGCAGAACTTCTATGCCCTGTGCGCCGAGCTGGGTATCCCGCATCCGCGGACGATCACCTACGAACCCGCCGCCCCGCAGCCGTTGCCTGCGGATCTGCCGTTCCCGCTGATCGGCAAGCCCGCAGACAGCAGTGCCTGGGTCCATGTGAAGTTCGCCGGCAAGCAGAAGGTCCACACCCTGGCCACGCGCGAAGAACTCGACGATCTGCTCGCGCGCATCCGAGCCTCCGGCTATACCAGCCCTTTCATTTTGCAGGAGCTCATCGAAGGCGGCGACACGAACATGCGCCTGTGTACCTTCTACTCCGACCGGGACGCCCGCGTCCGTTTCGCCGCGTACGGGGAAGTCGTCGTGGAGGAACACGCCCCCTTGGTGTTGGGGAATTCGGCGGCCATCGTGACCGGCGTCAACGACGAGTTCATCGATCAGGGTCGACGGATCCTCGAGCACCTGGGGTGGACCGGATTCTCCATGTTCGACGCCAAACTTGATCCGCGCGACGGCCAGGTGAAGTTCTTCGAACTGAACCCGCGGCTGGGCCGAAACCACTACTACATGAGCGCTGCCGGCCATAACGCGGCACGCTTTTACGTCCGCGAGTACCTTGGAGCGGAGTACGACGACGGTGAGCAGCCTGCCGCGGATCCCGACGCTGCTCCGCTGGTCGCCGATGCCCACGTGCTCTACACGGTGCTCCCGCTGGCGCTGCTGCGCCGTCACCTGCGGGGCCCCGTCGGGGAGAAGGCCCGCGAACTGATGCGCACCCGCCGCGTGGCCAACCCGTTGCTCTACCGCGCCGAACGCCATCCCCGTAGGCTCTGGTACATTGCGCTGACCTCGTTGAACCAATTCCGCAAGTTCCGCCAGCACCCGCCGCGACTCTGACATGCTGGGGGGACTGGCGCCCCGCGCTGGTCAATGACGACCCGGAAGGAAGCACACATGGATTTCGGTAGCTACGAGACGCTACTTCTCGAAACCGACGGCTCCGCCTTGGTGGTGACCGTGAACCGCCCGGAGGCCATGAACGCCCTGGCAGCGGCCGTGGTCGAGGACCTTTTGGCCTTGACCGAGAAACTATCAGCAGTGGGCATTGACGCCCAGTGGCCCATCCGCGGGATCATCCTCACCGGTGCCGGCGATAAGGCCTTCGTGGCCGGTGCGGATATCCGCGAAATGAGCTCGATGAGCGCCGACGCCGCCGAGGCCTACGCCCGGCAGATGCATACGGTGACCACCCGGCTGGAGGCGCTGCCCGTTCCGGTGATCGCCGCGGTCAACGGATTTGCGCTCGGTGGAGGGTGCGAACTCGCCCTGGCCTGCGACTTCATCTACACCAGCGCCCGTGGCAGCTTCGGCCAGCCGGAGGTCAACCTGGGGTTGGTTCCCGGATTTGGCGGCTCGGTGCGCCTGCAGCAGCGCATCGGCCTGGGCCAGGCGCGCGAACTGATCTACACCGGACGCCGCATCAAGGCCGATGAGGCCCTGCGGATTGGTTTGGCCAATGCGCTCTTCGACGATGCCGAGGCCCTGCTGGCAGGGGCCAAGGCCACTGTTCAGGAAATCGCGACCAAGGCACCCACCTCGGTGGACAACACCAAACGGGCGTTGAACCGGATCAACGGGCTCCCCGTGGCCGCTGGCCTGGAAGCCGAAGTGGAGAGCTTCCGTGAGGCCTTCGCAACCGAGGATTCGGTGGTCGGACGGGCAGCCTTCCTGGCCAAGGAGACCCCCGCCTTCCCGGGGCGCTGAGTGATGGCAGCACAGGACGACGCGGCGGCACCCGGACGTCAACCGGATTCGGTCCACCACTATGGGCCGAACCCGAGCCAATACGCCGAACTATATGTACCCAGTGAGCGACGGCTTCCGGGGGTCATCGTCATCATCCACGGTGGATTCTGGCGCGATACCTACGATGCCTCGCTGGGGCATCCGCTCGCCGCGGATCTGGTCCGCCGTGGCTGGGTGGTCTGGAACCTGGAATATCGGCGGACCACCGATGCCGAGGTCAGGGGCCCCGATACGGGGGGATGGCCCGAAACATTCGAGGATGTTTCCGCAGGCATCGACGCCCTCGGGCCGGTGCTAGCCGAGGCAGGACTGGAACGGGGCCACGTCGTCGTTCTGGGCCATTCCGCAGGAGGGCATCTCGCGGCGTGGGCCGCCGGCCGACATAAACTCCCCGCCGGTGCTCCCGGAGCGGAACCGGCAGTGAAGGTCGACGGCGTCGTCAGCCAGGCAGGAGTGCTGGAATTGTGGATGGCGAATTGGCTCAAGCTCAGCCACTCTGCGGCCGTGAAGCTCATGGAAGTCACCTCGGAGGAGGACCCGCGGCGTTGGCAGCTGGCCGACCCGGTGCGGATGCTGCCCATCGGAGTCCCGGTCATCGCCGTCCACGGTAAATCCGATGCAGATGTTCCTTCGGCCCTTTCGCGGGCTTATACGGACGCGGCGCGGGCCCAAGGCGACCCGGCACGAATGGTCTTCACGACCGGTGACCACCAGGCGTTGATCACTCCCGGGACCCCGGCATGGGATGCTTGTCTGGTGGCCTTGGCCGAACTGGCCGTTCCTGCCTAGCAGGGTCGGGCGACGGCGCACGGGAACACCGTCCGGTGGGCGCCTTCAGGCATCCACCGAGAGCAAAGGTAAGGTTGAGTAGTGCTGACTGTTATGGGCGAAGCCCTCGTTGACGTGCTGTCCGGCGGCCTCGCCGCGCCCCAGGCCTATGTGGGGGGCAGCCCCATGAATGTGGCGGTCGGGCTGGCACGACTGGGCCATCCCGTCTCCTTCGTCGGACGCTATGGCGACGACGAATACGGGGCCATGATCCACGAGCACCTGCGCTCCAACGACGTGCAGGAAGTACTCTCCCCCGATGCCCTGCCCACCTCCACGGCGCGCGGCACCCTGGACCCCGTCGGTGCGGCCAGCTACGAGTTCGACATGGTCTGGGATCTGTCGGCCTTCGACCCGGGAGCATCCGATGCCCTGGCCGACAGCCAACTGCTGCATACCGGATCGATCGCCACCGTCCTGGAGCCCGGTGCCGGCACCGTCAGGGCCGCCGTGGAACGCGCCCGTCCACATGCGACGATCTCCTACGACCCGAATGTGCGTCCCAGCTTCGTCACCAATCATTCACAGGCCATCGAAGATGTCGAACGCTTCGTCGCCCTCAGCGATGTGGTGCGGGCCAGCGACTCCGATCTGGCCTGGCTCTACCCCGAACGCAGCATCGAGGATACGGCCCACGCTTGGCTCGAACTCGGCCCGGCCATGGTCGTGGCGACCTACGGCTCCGGCGGCCCCTGGGGTGTCGTTGCTGCCGGCGAAGCGCGGACCCAGGCACCGGTCGTCGATGTTGCCGATACCGTCGGTGCCGGGGATTCGTTCATGGCGGCCCTGCTGTCCACCCTCGTGGACCGCGGCCTGGTCGGGGCGGCACGCCGGGAGGCGCTGCGCGGGCTTTCGGTTGCCCAGCTCGAGGAAATCCTCGACTATGCCGCCCGGGCTGCCGCGATCACCGTTTCTCGGGCCGGTGCCAACCCGCCGCGGCGCGACGAAATCTCCTGACCGGGCACCCCTGAGCCTCCGGTACCCATGCGACTCATAGCCAGCGACCTCGACGGCACCATCCTGCACCCGGACGAGACGATTTCCCCGCGAACGGTTCGGGCTTTCGCCGCTGCCCGTGCGGCAGGAATCCACGTGGTCTTCGTCACCGGACGCCCCTTTCGCTGGCTGAGCCCCGTGCAACGGGCGCTCGGCCATCTGGGAACGGTCATCTGTTCCAACGGCGCGTTGGTCTACGACCTTGAGGGCGAACGGATCCTGGGCAGCCACCAAGTTCCGGGCCCCGCCGTGGGCGAGGTCCGCCGACGCATCCAGACCCTCGAGCCGGCGGCGACGTTCGCCGCGGAGACCCTCTCCGGTTTACTGCTCGAACCTGGTTTCATCGACGCCGAGGAGGCTTCCCGGTTGCCGGTGATGGCCGAAGCGCCGTTCGACGTGGGCCGGCTGGAGGCCGAAGGCGTCGTGAAACTGCTGGCCAAGACCTCACGATATGATGCAGAGGCCTTCCAAACCCTCGTGGAACCCGAGGTCGCGGATCTGGTGTCGGTGACCCATTCGGCCCCCGGCGTCTCCCTCCTGGAAATGTCGCACCCGGGCGTCAATAAGGCCGTCACGCTGGCCGAATACGCGCTCGAACTGGGTGTTACCGCCGCCGAGGTCATCGCCTTCGGGGACATGCCCAACGACGTGCAGATGCTGGCCTGGGCCGGACGCGGCTACGCCATGGAATCAGGGCATGCGCTGGCAAAGGCCGCCGCGGGGCGCACCACCGCGTCACTGCAGGATGATGGTGTCGCCCAGGTGATTGAACGCCTGCTCTCCGGAGAGCCCCTCTAACCGCTGTCCGTCGCCCGCCTCGCGGTTGCCGAGACTCGGCTCAGGAACCGTAATCAGTCGGCTGGCGAGGCCCCGGGCCCGTCCACCAGGAGTCGGCAACCCGTGGCAGGGGGCGCAATAATGGCTCGGGCAGCAGGCCGGATTGCGGGAACGGGACCCCCGTGTTCTTCGGCGCCCAGCTGCCGGTGTTCACCGAGGCCAGCTCCTGGGTGCCGATGTCATCGAGGGCGAGGATGGTCCTGACTCCGTGATCGCGCAGGTAATAGCCGATCGAGGGATCCCTGGCATCCGCGGAAAAGGCGAGGGCGACCGGACCCTGTAGGCCCGACACGGAATATACCGATTCGGGAATGATGGGTGGTGTGCCGCCCCACGAGGAGAACCCGCGGGCCAGTTGCCAGTGGGCGAGAAGATGCTTGCGGGTGTGGGCCACCAAGGCCCCGTGGGCATCCCACCAATGGGCCCCGATGAAGGCCTTCCGCCCGGACGTCTCCACCGTGGAGGCGATCAACCCCACCCCTGCGCCCACCGCGATGGTGCGGAGCCTCTCGCGGAGGGCCGCCGACCCGGTGGCCCGCTCGGCGGTGACGAAGAGTTCCGGGGTGAGCAGCAGGGAAGCGCCGGCGTCGCTGGCGGTCTCGGCCCAGGCGCGGATCCGTTCGACATTGGCCTGCGGGTCAGGGCCCGGGGCGGCGAACGTGTGGTGCACTGTAGCTACACCCACCGGGGACCTCCTTGGGCGGTAGAGTCGGCACTGTGAGAACTCGGCAAACGAGCAGGTTCCCTTACCTGCATCCTACTGGTGGCCCCGCCCGTGACGATGGGCCATTGGCCTTTGCCCACCGCGGTGAGTCACTCGACGGTGGTGAAAACACCATGGAGGCATTCGGCGCGGCGATCAACCGTGGCTTCGGATATCTGGAACTGGATGTGCACACCACCCGGGATGGCGTCGTGGTGGTCTTCCATGATGAGGAACTTGATCGGGTGAGCGACGGCACGGGCGCGATCGCCGACCACGACTATGCGGAGCTTGCCACAGTCAGGGTCTCGGGACGCCGGATCCCACGTTTCGAGGAAGTGCTCGCCGCCTGGCCGGATGCCCGCCTGAACGTTGATATCAAGGACGAAGCCTCCGTGGCCCCGTTCGCCAACCTGATCAACAAATACGCGGCCCACGACCGGGTGCTGGTGGCCTCCTTCTCGGATGCACGCCGCCACCGGGTGCTGCGCCTGCTGGAGGCCCCCACGGCGTCGAGCCCGGGCCTGGTGACCATCGTGCTGGCTGTGCTGATGAGCAAGGTCGGTTCATTCGCTTTGCTGCGATGCCGGCTCAGGGGGATCGCCGCCCTGCAGGTTCCCGAACGTCAGGGCCCGCTACGCGTTATCACCCCGCGTTTCCTGGCCCAGGCCCACCGGGCAGGAATCCACGTGCATGTGTGGGTGGTCAACGACCGTCAGGATATGGACCGGCTGCTGGATCTGGGTGTGGATGGGGTGATGACCGACCGGGCCGATGTTCTGGCCGCGGTCATGAACGCGCGGGGGCTCTGGCCGCAGCGCGAAGCGACCGATCCGCTACCGCCGCACCCCGCCTCCTAGAGGGTCAGTGGGGTGACCAGTTCTGCCAGCGGGCGCAGGGCCCGGACGGCATAGCGCTCCATATCGGCGTCGCTGGCCCCGGCCAGCATCGATACCCAGGTCCCGTGCGACTGCAGCTTGCCCAGACGTAGGGCAGGTTCGATCAGACGACCGAGTTCGGCCGGTGTGCCGTATTCCTCC
This sequence comes from Arthrobacter rhombi, assembly GCF_900163545.1. Classification (GTDB taxonomy): domain Bacteria; phylum Actinomycetota; class Actinomycetes; order Actinomycetales; family Micrococcaceae; genus Arthrobacter_H; species Arthrobacter_H rhombi_A. Next base: position 39,132 of record NZ_FUHW01000004.1, on the reverse strand, counting down.
CACTCCCGCAGGTAGGCGGACACCGCTTGGCGGATGCGCGGATCCGCAGGCGTCGTCTTCAACTCCTTGGACATGGTGGCCAGCGGAACCGCCAGCGAGGAGAACGGGTGGGCCCAGTAGGCGTCGCCGAGGTCAAGGAAACGCAATGGTTCGTCCGTGGAGGCCGGCAGAAAGGCGTTGCCGCGGTGCAGGTCGTTATGATCCAAGGACAACGGCACCGCGGCTTCAGCCAAGAATTCGCACATGGTGCGCACCGGACCGAGCTGGCTATCGAGTTCCTCCGCATCACGGGCCGGAAGGTGCAGCGGGTGCTCGGAAGGCAGGGTGGCGTGGAACATGACCTGGTCGTCGATGTAGGCGGGCAGATGCCGCGGATCGAACTGGTTCAGGCCCGCATCGAAGAGCTCGTCACCGTGGGGGATGAGAGTTTTCTGCAGTCGGGCGAAATCGCGTAGGATCCGCTCCCACAGCTGGTGGTCGGTGCTGGGGATTCTGGCCATCGTCTCCCCGTAGTCGGGGGAGATCATCCAGCCACGCATCGGTTCCACGGCCAGGGGCATGACCAACTGGTCGGGGGCGATGCCGGCCGCCGTCGTGGTGACGGCAACTTCTGCCTGTTGGCCGGGATTGATCGCCTTGACGTAGAGGGTGCCGTGATCCGTGGGGACCAGGACTTGGGTGGACCATAGCCGGATGGGCCCGCGTTCCAACGGGCCGGTGCCTCGCAGATCGTAGGCGTCGAGCACCATGGAGACCCAGCCCTCGATCTCCTCGAGCCAGTCCGGGGTACCCCAATAGTCATTCCACTGCGCCACGGGCCGATCCTAGCCGAGTTTGCTCGGAGTCGCCCCGGTGCACTCGGGGGAATCGGTGGGTTCGGTGCCACGGAACCTCGCGGTGGTGCGCATCCCGTGGTAGATGGCCAGGGTGGCGATCGTGCCCAGGGCGATACCGCCGAACTGCATGGTTCCCACCGTGATGGTTGGGTCGGCGATGGCGATGATCAGCCCCGCGCCGGCGGTCATGAGGTTGATCGGGTTGGAGAAGTTGACCTGGTTTTGCACCCAGAGTCGGGCACCGATGATGCCGATCATCCCGTACAGGACGATTCCCGCACCGCCGCTGACCCCCGCGGGGATCGAGGAGATGGCGGCACCAAATTTCGGGAGGAAGGCCAACAGGATGGCTGAGGCTGCGGCGACCCAGTAGGCGGCCGTGGAGTAGACGCGGGAGGAGGCCATCACCCCGATGTTCTCCGCATAGGTCGTCGTCCCGGAGCCGCCACCGAATCCGGCGACCATGCTGGCGATGCCGTCGCCCATCAGGGCCCGGCCGTTGACGTCGTCCAGATCCTTGCGGGTCATCAGTGCCACGGTTTTCACATGCCCGATGTTCTCGGCGACCAGCACGAAGACGACCGGTAGGAACAGGGCGAGGGTGTCGAGGTGGAACTCGGGGAACGCGAAGGGCGGCAGGCCCAACCATCCGGCCTCGTTGACTGCGGTGAAGTCGATCTGATGTTGGGCCAGGGCGACGAGATAGCCGACGATGATGCCCACCAGGATCGACAGACGTCCCAGCAAGCCACGGAAGAGGACCGCGGTGAGGACGATGGCGGCCACCGTGGCGAAGGTGGTCAGCGGGACCGTTTCCATGGCTTCGGTGGTGGCCCCGGCCAGGTTCAGCCCAATGAGTGCAACGATCGTCCCCATCACCACCGGGGGCATGAGCGCGTGGATCCAGCCGGTCCCTGACTTCTGCACCACCAGCCCAATGATGAACAGTGCGGCACCGGAGAAGACGACGCCGCCCAGGGCGCCGGCAAAACCGTGCCCCGACATGGCAGCGGTCACCGGGGCGATGAACGCGAAGGAGGACCCCAGGTAGCTGGGTACCCGCCCAGCGGTGATGAGCAGGAACAGCATGGTCCCGACCCCTGAGAAGAACAAGGTGGAAGTGACCGGGAAACCCGTCAGGGCCGGCACCAGGACGGTGGACCCGAACATCGCCATCACGTGTTGGATGCCGATGCCGGTGGTCTGGAACCAGTTCAGTCGTTCGTCCGGGGCCACCACGGTGCCCGGACGGATCGTTGTGCCGTCGCCATGGATCTTCCAGCCGAAGCCGAGGTGATTGCTCATGGATGTCCTCCGTCGTGACCCTGCAGGTTGGTGGTGGGGTCCTCGTCGATGCGGGACCCCACGGAATCCTACAGCCCCGACCCTTGGCGCACGGGGTTGGGCCCCCTCTCGGGGGTTCCCGGTATCAGCCGATGGCCGCTACGGGGATCGGTAGGGAGGCGGGGCGTCCGGCGGTGTCCTCGGGGGTCTGGGCGAAGAAGGACAGTTCCTGCCGACTCGATTCGTCGAAGGCGCGGCGCATCCCGGCCAGGGTCGTCGACCCGACCCGCAACGCCACCTTCTGGACCAGGGCGATGGCCCGGCTGGTGGCTTCGTCGAACTCGGGGGAGGAATAGGCGGCGAGCCAGTCGGCATAGGGGTGGCCCGGAGAGGCGGAGGAGGCCAGTCGTTGGCCGATGTCCTGGTACAGCCAATAGCAGGGCAGGATGGCCGCCACGAGCTCGGGATAGGAATCGCCGGAGGCCACCAGATGGTTCAGGTAGGAAGACGTGGTGGGGCTCGGTTCCGGATCGGGGGCATGACCGAGCCGGAGCACATGCAGATTCCCTTCTTCTTCGAGGGCCCCGACGGCCCCGGAAGCCCAAAACTGCTGTTCCTCACGGTTTGGAGCCAATTCTGCAGCGCGGGAGAGGACCCGCGAGTAGGTCCGCAGATACAACGAATCCTGGGCCAGATAGAAGTGGAAATCCTCGGAGGGCAGGGTTCCGTCACGGAGTAAGCGGATGAACGGCAGATCGTCGATCCCCGAACGCAGTGCCGACAGATCATTCCACCAGGTGGTCAGCAAGGCCCCCGCCGTTGGTACCGCTGCGCCGTCCCAGAGTGCACCGAAGTGGTTCACCGGACCATGCCCGCCCCCGACCTCGAGTTCATCGGCACGGTAGAGGGCACCTTCGAGCCAGCCACGGGCCAGACGCAGGGCATCTCCCCAGTCCCCACAGCCGGCCCAGAGGGTGGCCAGCGCCGCGGACAGCGAGCAACCGGTCCCGTGGGTGTTCGGGGTATCGATGCGCGCACCCTCCACAGCGGCGAGGACGCCGTCGGGGCCGACCAGGGCATCCGGGCATCGATGGCCGGAGAGGTGGCCCCCCTTGGCCAAGACCAGGACCGAATAGCGTTCCGCCAGACGGGTCGCCTGGTCCACGACGTCTTCCCACCGGGTTGATGCCGGTTCCCCGAGCAATACCGCCAACTCCGCGATGTTCGGGGTCAGGACATCGGCCAACGGGAGCAGCCGACGCAAGGCCGCCTCGGCGTCGTGCTCCAATAAGCGGTCTCCCGAGGTGGAGATCAGCACGGGGTCCACGACGACGGCGGTGCCAGGGCGGGCGCCCAGCCAGGAGGTGGTGGCCTCGATGACCTCGGCGGTGGCCAGCATGCCGATCTTCACCGCATCGATGCGGACATCGGCGGAGACCGTCTCGAGTTGTTGGGTGAGGAATTCCGCCGGCGGGGTATGGACCCCGGTGACTCCTCGGGTGTTTTGGGCGGTCAGGGCGGTGATGGCGGCCATACCGTAGCCGCCGCAGGCGGCGATCGATTTCAGGTCGGCTTGGATGCCCGCCCCGCCGGAGGGGTCGGCACCGGCGATGGAGAGGATGTTGGGGATTCTCGAGGCGCTCATGCGTTCACCGTCCGTGATGCCCGGGTCCATTCATCCACCAGCGCCGCAGCAGCATCCCGGGGGTTCTCGGCGGAGCAGATGGCCCGCACGACGGCCATGCCGATGGCCCCGGCGGCGTGGGCCTCACCGGCATCGCCGGAACCCAGCCCGCCGATCGCCACGCAGGGCAGCGGGGCCTGGGAGATCAACGAAGTCAGGCCGGAGAACCCCAGGGGAGTCGGATGATCCTTCTTGGTGGGGGTGGCCCGCACGGCGCCGGTGCCCAGATAGTCGATGGTGCCCGCCGGCAGTGTGGACACTGCAGCGAAATGCTCCTCGGTGCTGGCGCTGAGCCCCAGCACGGCGTCGGGTCCGATGAGGGACCTGACGAGTTCGACCGGTAGGTCCTTCTGTCCGATATGGACCCCGTCCACCCGGATCCCTGCGGCGCGGCCCGCCAGGTAGACGTCCACCCGGTCGTTGAGGAGCAGCAGGGCTCGGTCGGCTGTGTGTTCGGCGCAGGCGGTCGCCTCGGCCAGGAACTCGCGGGCCGACAGGTCCTTGCACCGCAGCTGGATGGTCCCCACACCGGCGGCGACGGCGTCGGCCACGATATCCGCTAGTGGCCGTCCCGCGGTGCTGGCTGAGTTGGCGACGAGGTAGATCCCGGTCCCGGGAGTCGGCGTGCTCATGCGATCACCGCCGAAACAGACGGGTCGGTAGGTGAATAGGTCAAGGTTTGCGCATGTTGGTGCATGGGCGACATCCCTCCGCTAGTACGAACTAGATCAGGTTCTTGCCGGGTATGTTCTCAGTCCGCGCCGGTGGCGGACACCCCGTGTCAGTGATCGTGAGCCTACAGTCCCCCGCCGGGGGCGGCAAACCCGTTGGATGCCCCAGGGACCGTCCCCGCGCTAGTGTCGTACCCATGGCCACGAATCGACGCTCCCGTTCCTCAGCAGTTGCCGCGCCTATCGTGCAGGCGGGCCCCGAAGCCGAACTCCCGGCCACCGCGGCCCTCAGGCTCCGCGATGCCTCCGATTCTCGGCTGGCCCATCCGAGGAGGTTCCGCAGTGCCCAGCTCAAGGCCCTCGAACGCCTCATCCAGGATCATGAGCAGGACCTATGTGACGCGTTGATGTCGGATCTGGGTAAACCGGCGGCCGAATCGCGGTTGACCGAAGTGGACCGGGTGAAAGCCGAAATCGATCATGCCCAGTTATATCTGGGCGACTGGATGGCCGATGAGCAGGTGAAGGTTCCGCTGTCCTTGCAGCCGGCGTCGGCTCGTGTGCAGGCACGGCCCTTGGGTATGGTTCTGGTCATCGCTCCATGGAACTACCCGGTCCTGCTGCTGTTGGGACCGCTGGTCGGTGCCCTGGCGGCAGGGAACACCGTGGTTCTCAAACCCTCCGAACTGGCTCCGGCCACCTCCGCGGTGATGGCCTCCCTCATCCCGCAGTATCTGGATCGGCGTGCCGTTGCCGTCCTGGAGGGGGCAGCCGAGACGACAGCTGAACTGCTGAAGATGGATTTCGACCATATTTTCTATACCGGAGGCGAGCGGGTCGGGAAGATCGTGGCCCGGGCCGCCGCCGAAACATTGACTCCGGTGACCCTCGAGCTGGGTGGCAAGAGTCCTGCGGTGGTAGCGGACGGGAACTTCGCCGCGATTGCCCGGCGGCTGGCCCACGGGAAGTTCATGAATGCCGGACAGACCTGTGTCGCCCCGGACTACGTGTTGGCGGTTGGGGCCACGGCGGCGGCCGAACTGGAAAAGCAGCTGCCCCGGGCGATCGCCGCTTTCTATGGCAAGGATCCCTCCGGCAGTAAGGACTATGGACGCATCATCAACGCCTCGCACTTCTCTCGGCTGGCCTCCTTCCTGGGGCAGGGACGCGTGGTGGCCGGTGGATCCAGCGATGCTGACTCGAGGTACATCGCGCCCACGGTTCTGGCCGACGTCGATCCGGCGGCGCCGGTGATGACGGAGGAGATCTTCGGTCCGATTCTGCCGATCATCCAGGTCGACCGTTTCGACGATGCCGTGCGGTTCATCAACTCTCGGCCCTCGCCGCTGGCCGCGTACTTATTCAGTGAGCGCCCCCGCCTGCACACGTCTTTCGAGGATCAGGTGCGGGCCGGCGCCATCGCCCATAACGTGTGCAGCATGCATCTGGCCGTTCCGGCGCTACCCTTCGGGGGTGTCGGGGCCTCGGGGACGGGGAACTACCACGGCAAGTTCGGGTTCGACACCTTCAGCCAGCAGCGTCCGGTGCTATCCAAGACTGCCCGGGTCGACACCCTGAAGGCCATCTACCCGCCGTTCGGCTGGGCCAAACGGAAGATCATGCGTTCGATCGGCTGAATCGATCGGGCCACGTCCATCGAGAACACATGAAAGACCCGGCCCACACTGCGCGTGGGCCGGGTCTTTCGTTACGGAAAGCGCCGTGGCGCCTGCCGATTAATCGTGACTACTTCTCGGTGAGTGAATCCACGTATTCCTGGTTCTCGGAGATCCACTTATCGACGATCGGCGCATAATCGTCGGTGTCGGTGTCGTTGAACATCGCATTCTCCAAGGAGAACAGCTTCTCGTCGTCGATCTTGAAGTCGTTCAGCCACTCGGTCAGTCCCGGGTAGTTTTCCTCGAAGTCCTTATTGCCATAGGAGGTGATGGTTTCGGCCTTGCCCATGGCACCCTTCGGGTCCTTCAGGTCCTTGATCGGGAACTCATCGTAGGCCCAGTGCGGACGCCACAGGGTAACAACGATATCGTCGCCTGCCTTGGTGGCCTTCTTCAGCTGGCTCAGCATGGCTGGGGTAGAGGATGTCTTGAAGTCCATCTTCTCCAGACCGTAGTCCGGGATGGCGTTCTCCTGGGTGGCCTTGGTCAGGCCGGCGCCCGGGTCGATGCCGTAGATCGTGTTGCCGAACTTATCGGCGTTCTTCGCCAGCTGATCCAGCGAATCGATCGGGGCGTCCTCGTTAACGGCGATGGTCAGCTTGGCATCGTCGTACCAGGTGCCCAACTTGGTCATCTTGTCGCCGTACTTTTCCAAGTAGTCCTTATGCGTCAGCGGCATCCAGACGTCCATGGTCAGGTCCAGGTCACCCGAGGCAACGCCCGAGAAGACCGGAGCGGCGTCGGCGTCAGTAAGTTCGACGTCGTAGCCCTTCTTGTCGAGGATCTGCTTCCAGAGGTTGGAAACGGCCACTCCTTCATCCCAACCGGCCATGACGCCGATGTTCAGTGCGGCCTTATCGCCGTTTTCCGGCGATTCGGGGGCCGCGGAGCCGTCGCTTCCGGTGTCGCCGCTACCGCAGGCGGCCAGGGCGAGGGAGGCCACTGCGGCCAGCCCCATCATCGATGCGAGTTTCTTTTGCATTACTTGTTCCTTTCTTCGCGCCCCATATCCGGGGCGTAGGGTCTTTAGGCGTTCTTGGAGGGCACGTTCGATTGTCCGAAGGAGGCAGTGATGCGGTCCAGGACGATGGCCAAAACGACCACCGAGAGGCCCGATTCGACGCCAAGGGGGGTATTCAAGGTCGTCAGGGCCTTATAGACAGCCGCGCCGAGACCGCCGGCGCCGACCATGCCGGCAATAACCACCATGGACAGCGAGAGCATGATGACTTGGTTGATGCCGGCCATGATCGTGGGCAGGGCCAACGGGAACTGGATCTGGCGCAGGATGCGCCCCGGGGAGGCGCCGAAGGCCTGGCCGGCTTCGAGTACCTCGGTGTCTACGCTCCGGATGCCCAACTCGGTGAAGCGGGCACCAGGTGCCAGCGAGAAGACGATCGTGGCCACGATTCCGGGTACGGCGCCGATGCCGAGCAAGAGGATCGCGGGAATCAGGTAGACGAAGGCCGGCATGGTCTGCAGGAAGTCCAAGATCGGTTTGACGACAGCCGAAACGATTTTGGACTTCGCCGTGAGCACACCCAAGGGGATGGAAATGACGACGGCGATGAGACTGGCGACCAGAACCAAGGCCAAGGTCTCCATCGAGTTTTCCCACTGGTTCATCCCGTAGATGGCCACTAGCCCAATCACCGTGCCGAGGCCCAGCTTCCAGCTTTTGACCAGCCATGCCAAGAGGGCCAAGACCAGGATGACCGCCCAGAACGGCGGTGCTGTGAGGACCCAGGCCAGGGCGTCGTAAAAGTTCTGGAAAGCCGTCTTCAGAACATCGAAAAAGGGTTCGAAGTTCGCGGTGATCCAGTCCAGACCCGTTTCGGCCCATGTGCCGACGGGAATGCGGAATAGGTTGTCGCTCATTTAGAGGGCACCTCCGTCTGCGGTCGGGTCGGTCGGTTGGGCGGGGGCTTCGACATCCGTGGCTTGATCGGCGGCGACCACGGGGACGCTGCTGGTGGTCGAGGGAACGTTGCCCAACGCCGAGAGGAGGGTGGCGCGCGCGATGGCCCCGATCAGCCGGCCCTCATCGTCGACCACCGGCAGTGGCACCGGGGATTCGACGGAACGGCCAAAGAGGTCGTTCAGGGCCGTGTCGGCGGTGACCGGGTCGTTGCCCACGGTGATGATTTCTTCCAGGTTGGTGCCACCGCGTTCGAGCAGGGCCATGACCTCGCGGTCGCGGACGGCCCCGAGGAGCTTGCGCTGCCGGTCCACGACGAAGGCCGCCGAGGTCTGGAGATCGCGCATGGTCCGCAAGGCGTTGCGGGCACCGCCGGAGAGGTTGACGACGGAGCGTGGGGTTTCCATGACCGTGCCTGCGGTGAGCACCCGGGTCCTGTCGACGTCGCGGACGAAGGCCGAGACGTATTCGTTGGCCGGGCGGGTCAGGATGTCGTCGGGGGTTCCGATCTGCACGATCTCCCCATCACGCATGACGGCGATCCGGTCACCGAGGAACATGGCCTCGTTCAGGTCGTGGGTGATGAAGACGATCGTCTTGCCCAGCTCTGCCTGCAGCGAGGCCAACTGTTCCTGCATATCGCGGCGGATCAGCGGGTCAAGGGCTGAGAAGGCCTCATCCATGAGCAGGATATCGGTTTCGGAGGCCAGCGCGCGGGCTAGTCCCACGCGCTGTTGCATGCCGCCCGAGAGCTCGCTGGGGTATTTATCGCCCCACCCGTTGAGGCCCACGACATCGAGAATCTTATTGGCGCGGGCGGTGCGCTCCTCCTTGGAAACACCCTGGATCTCGAGTGCGTACGCAGCGTTCTGCAATACGGTGCGGTGGGGCAGGAGGGCGAAGTGCTGGAAGACCATGGAAATATGTTCCTGGCGGACCTGGCGCAACTTCTTCGCTGAGATCTTGGCGATATCGGTGTCGCCGATGACCACCGACCCGCTGGTCATCGGCCAGAGGCCGTTGAGCATGCGGATCAGGGTCGATTTGCCCGAACCCGAGAGGCCCATGACGACGAAGATTTCCCCGGGTTTGACCTCGAAGCTCGCATCAATCACGGCGGCGGTTCCCAAGGACGCCACGTCCTGGCGGGTTTTCCCGTTCTTCAGAAGTTTGACGGCCTCGTTGCCCCGACGGCCGAAGACCTTGTACGCGTTCGAGACGCGTAGCGCAGGTTGCCCTGTGTCAGTAGTGTTCACGTTTTCCCGTCCACGGTCTGGGTCCGGGTGGAGGCAGACCGTTTTTTCGGCGACCCGACCCCGACAACAAATCCCGCAGGCGCCTTCAGCGGCGGAGTCCCACGGGTCCTGATGAAAGGGCGAGTAATTGGCTTTCAGCCTTAACGCTAACAAGCGGATGTTCGCCTGCAGCGAAATTTTGACGTTTGACCAGGGTTACACCCCTTCGCGAGTCAAGTGCATCCCATATGAAACAAGGGCTCTAGCGAAGTTATGGCATTGTAACGGAGGCACTTGTCAAAATCTCCGCAAATGCGTTATTTGGTCATTTTGGTGGTCAAGAAGCCGAACCGATGATCGAGTCCACGAGGGCCTTGGCCTCCTGCTGAACCTGGTGAAGGTGCTCGTCACCGGTAAAGGATTCGGCATAGATCTTGTAGACGTCCTCGGTCCCCGAAGGGCGGGCGGCGAACCAGGCGTTTTCGGTGGTCACCTTGAGCCCGCCAATGGCTGCCCCGTTTCCTGGCGCCTCGGTCAAACGGGCGGTGATCGGTTCACCGGCGAGGGTGTCGGCGGTGACGTCGGCGGCCGACAGGCGGCCCAAGGCTGCCTTCTGTTCGCGGGTGGCCGGTGCGTCGATGCGCGCATACGACGGAGCGCCGAAGGCTTCGGTCAGCCGCCGGTAATGGGTGCTGGGGGAGGAGCCGGTCACTGCCTGAATCTCGGAGGCCAGCAACCCCAATAAGATCCCGTCCTTATCGGTGGTCCAGGGGGTCCCGTCGAAACGCACGAAGCTGGCGCCGGCGGATTCCTCACCGCCGAAGACCCCTGTTCCATCGAGGAGTCCGGGAACAAACCATTTGAAGCCCACCGGTACTTCGACCAGTTCGCGTCCTAGCGAAGCGGCAACCCGGTCGATCATCGAGGAACTGACCAGGGTCTTACCGACCCCGGCGCCCGCCGGCCACTGGGGACGGTTACGGTACAGGTAATCGATGGCCACGGCCAAGAAGTGGTTCGGGTTCATCAGACCGGCATCGGGGGTGACAATGCCGTGGCGGTCGGCGTCGGCGTCGTTCCCGGTGGCAATGTCGAACTCGGCGCCGCCGTCGCGCACTGCCGAGATGAGCCCGGCCATGGCAAAGGGGGAGGAGCAGTCCATGCGGATCTTCTCGTCCCAGTCCAGGGTCATGAAGGCCCAGCGGGGGTCGACGTCGGGATTGATCACGGTCAGGTCCAACCGGTGGCGTTCGGCGATGGCCCCCCAATAGTCGACCGAGGCCCCGCCCATCGGATCGGCGCCGATGCGCACGCTGGCGCCGCGGATGGCCTCCAGATCCAGCACCGAAGGCAACGCGTCCACATAGGCGGCCATGAAGTCGTGGCTGCCCAGATTTGCAGCCCCGCGGGTCCTGGCCAACGGGATCCGTTTGACCCCCGACAGGTTCGAGGCCAACAGCTCGTTGGCCCGTCCGGCGATCCAGGAGGTGGCGTCCGAGTCGGCGGGTCCGCCGTGGGGCGGGTTGTATTTGAAACCGCCGTCGGAGGGCGGGTTATGCGAGGGGGTGATGACGATTCCGTCGGCCCTTCCGGCGCTGCCGCCGGACAGGGCCCGGTTGTGGGTCAGGATCGCATGGCTCAGCGCCGGGGTGGGCGTCCACCGGCCCCGCGCGTCGACCCGGACGTCGACGTCGTTGGCGACCAGAACCTCCACCGCGGTGTCCTGGGCGGGATCCGAGAGCGCATGGGTGTCCTTGCCCAAGTACAACGGACCGGAGATGCCCTGGGAGGTGCGGTATTCGACGATGGCCTGGGTGATGGCCAAGATATGGCGTTCATTGAAGGAGCCCTCCACGGACCTGCCGCGGTGGCCGGAGGTACCGAAGGCCACCCGCTGGGCAGGATCCTCCAGATCGGGAACCCGGTCAAAATAGGCCGACCGCACGGCATCGACATCGATCAGGTCCTGGGGCAGCGCGGTGGTTCCCGCTCGGGTTTCGGCCATGGATACAGCTAACCAGATGAACCACGGAAAAGCCCCGGCCCGCGGAAATGAATCCGGGGGCCGGGGCTCGGGGCCGGGGCTCGAGGCCGCCGGCCGGGATTTCCGTCGGCTACTTCACCCCGGACATCAGATTCTTGATCGGCTTGACCGCAAGCATCAGGGCCAGGCCCAACACGATCGCGGTTCCACCCAGGGTGGCGAAGTACGGGACCTCATTGCCCTCGGTGTAGAAGCCGGCCAGGATGCCCGCCAGGGTGGTGCCCAGGGACACCGAGAGGTAGAACAAGGCCACCATTTGGGTGGTGAACACGACCGGCGCCAGCTTGGTGGCCACCGAGAGTCCGATGGGACTGAGCAGCAGTTCGGCCATGGTGAACAGGAAGAGGATCCCCGCTAGGGCCAGCAGCGGGGTCTTCTCCAGCGAATTCAGCGGGATGAAGACCAGGAAGGCGATGCCCATGATGATCAGTGCGCCACTGAACTTCAAAGCCGTCGAGGGTTGCTTATCACCCATCTTCGTCCAGATCGCCGCGAAGACAGCGGCGAAGATGATGATGAAGACCGGGTTGATCGACTGGCTCCAGCTGGCCGGCATCTCCCAGCCGAACAGGTTGCGGTCCAGCCGTTGCTCCGAATACACGGCGATGAAGGTGAACTGCTGCTGGAACAGGGCCCAGAAGGCCGCCGAGGCGATGTAGAGGGGGATGAAGGCGGTCACCCGGCGGCGCTCGATGGCATTGACGTTCTTGGAGGACAGGATGACCACGAAGTAGATGATGCTGGCGATGATCACGATCACGGCGATCATGGTGGCCAGGTTATCCGCATGCACCAGACCGGTGGTCAGCAGCACGACGACGACCGCCAGGCCGATGAGAGCGCCGATTCCGTAGCGCACGCGCTGCTTGGGCGGCAGCGGGTCGGTCACATGGTGGGTTTCCTCGGGCAGGTTCTTGCGGCCGAAGGCATAGATGGTCAGGCCCAGGGCCATGCCGATGGCTGCGAGACCGAAACCGTAGTGGAAGCCCAGGCGGGTCTGCAGCAGCCCGGTGAGCAGCGGGCCCACCAGGGCGCCGATGTTCACGCCCATGTAGAAGATCGAGAAGCCGGCATCGCGGCGCGGGTCCTTCTCCGTGTACAGCGACCCGACCAGCGAACTGGCGGTGGCCTTCAGCCCACCCGAACCCAAAGCAACCAGCAGCAGGCCGATGGTCAAGCCGACGACTCCGGGCAAGGCGGCCAAGGCGATATGCCCGAGCATGATCATGATGCCGGTGTAGAACAGCACCTTCTCCGAACCCAGGAGCCGGTCGGCGATCCAAGCCCCGAAGATGGTGCTGAGGTAGACGGTGCCGCCGTAGGCGCCGACCAGGCTCAGGGACAGGCCCTGGTCCAGTCCGAGGCCGCCCTTGGAGACCTCGAAGTACATGTAGTAGGCCAGGATGCCTTGCATCCCGTAGAACGAGAAGCGTTCCCACATTTCGACGCTGAAGAGGTTGAACAGCATCCGTGGGTGGCCGAAGAAGGTCTTTTCGGCCGTTTCCTGCGGAGATTGAGTGGTCATTTTCAATATTTTGCGCCTGTGTGGGCTAAAACGCCTAGTTCTGTGAACCAGGTCACTCGATGGCTAGGAGTTCATGATCTGGGCACCGAGGGCCAGCAGGTCGGCTTCCGACCCGTGGGCGCTGATTAGTTGGACGCCCATCGACAGTCCGGAGGCCGTCCAGGAGGTGGGTACCGTGAGGGCCGGAACCCCGGAGACATTCACGATCGAGGTATAGGGCGTGTAGCGGCACTGGAGCTCGTAATCGAGATCGGCATCGTGGGCGGTGAACCAGCCGATCGGACGCGGCGTCAGGGCCATGGCCGGTGTGAGCACTGCGTCGTAGCGGCCCCATTGGGCCCGGCAGTCCTCGGCGATCCGGACCAGGATGGCGGCGGCGGCCTCCTTCTGCGCATCGCTGCGTCCGATCGCCCGGGCGCGGAAGGTCCGGGTGAGTTCGGTCAGCACCGGGGCCGCCGCTTCGGGGAGATCGGATTCGGCCAGCCCTGCGGTCCAGATGGCCTGGAAAGCCTCGGGGAATCGGTTGTCGTAGCGGATATCCGCTTCCTCGACCCGATGCCCTGCCGCTTCGAGCCGGGCAATACCTGCCTGCACAGCGATGTCGGATTCCGGGTCCAGGGCAACCTCGTAGCGGCGGTCAAAGGGCGAGGTGCGTGTCACGCCGATCCGCAGCCGTCGTCCGTGGGCAGGCTCTGCCCGCCGGGCGGCTTCGCGGTACCCGATGGATCCGGTCAGCGAATCCATCAGGAGCCCGGCATCCTCGGCGGTGCGGGCCAAGGGACCGGAGACCACGAAACGTGGGGCACCGAACCTGTCGACCCGGCCGTTGACCAGGTCGGAAGGGACCGTGCCGAACCCCGGTTTCAAACCGATGAGCCCGCATGCCGAGGCAGGAATGCGGACCGAGCCCCCGCCATCATTCCCCGGAGCCACCGGGAGCAGTCCGGCGGCGACGGCTGCGGCACTACCGCCCGAGGAACCTCCGGCGGAGAGCGATGGATCCAGGGGGTTGCGGGCCGGGGCGGCGATGTGGTTCTCCGAATAGCAGTTCAACCCGAATTCGGGGATTTGGGTTTTCCCCAGGGACAGGGCGCCGTCGGCACGCAGGCGGGCCACCAGAGGGCTGTCTTGTGCCGCGGGGGAGGACGGGACGGCAGCACTGCCGAAGGTGGTGGCGACCCCCTTGACGTCCCAGAGGTCCTTATAGGCCAACGGCATCCCGTGCAAGGGCGGTAGGGCCCGGCCCTGGGTGCGGGCCCATGTCCCCTCGGTGTCGGCGGCATCTGCGGCGTCCAGCGCCTGCTCGGCAGTGATGGTGATGAAACTGCCCAGACGTGGATTGGCCTCTTCGATGCGGGACAGGAAGTGTTCGGCAGCCTCCCGGGCAGAGAGTTCCCCGCTGGTGAGCAACTGGCCCAGTTCGACGGCGGTGAGATCGTGGAGTTCGTTGCCTCCGGCATCGGGGTGGGTCATGATTTTGCCTTCCGGGAGTCGTGTTCGTCGTCGCGGTCGTGCTGGAAGACCAGCACCACGGCGCGCAAGGCCAAGATGAAGCCCATGAACAGCAGGATGTAGCCGAAGAACGCATGCATCCTGATGCTTTCGGTCAGGAAGGGCCCCGACTCGGTGGTGATCAGAAGGATCGCCGCCAGGGTCGCGGCGCCGGCCAGGAGGGCCACGACCACCTGTTGGACCAGTCGGTTCAGGAACCCGCGGTCGGCAGGGTGGGCGAGCACGCGGACGTTGACCGACAGGCGCCCCTGTTCGATGTCCTCGGTGATCTGATTGAGTCGTCGGGGCCATTCGCGCAGCGTCGGCAGCAAAGCCATCGCTTGGATTTCGAGCTGATCGCGGATGGAGCCCGGTGTGATCTGGGAGCCGATGATCTTGCGGCCGGATTTCCGGGCTGCAGCGACCACGTTCAGACCAGGCTCGATCAACATCAAGGTCCCCTCCAGTGCCCCGAGGGCCCGTAGTGCCGCGGCAACCTGTGGGGGGACGGAGAAGCCGTTGCGGACGATCAGCGAGAACAGGGCAGTGAACATCTCCGAGCCGCCCTGGCCACCGAAACCGTGACGGTAGCGCACCAGGAGTTGGCCCAACGCGCGTTCAAAGCCTCGGTGATCGAAGTCCTCGGGCCGGTCCAGCAACCCCAGCAGGGCATCGGTGGCCAACTGGTTGTCGTTCTTGTCGACGGCGAACAACAGCAGGTTCAGCGATTGCTGGCTGGACGGGTCCAGCCGCCCGACCGCCCCAAAGTCCAGCAGGGCCAACCCGCCGTCGCCGGTGATGAAGATATTGCCGGGATGCAGGTCGGCGTGGAAGACGCCGTCCCCGGAGATCTGATGCAAGGTGGCGTTGAGGAGTTCCTCGGCCAGGGCCCGGCGTTGTGCGGGATCCAGGGTGGCCAATGCCGCGCCGGCGGAGCCCACCGGTTGTCCCAGGAGCTCGTCCATCACCAGCAGCCGGGGGCCACTGAATGCGGTGTGCACCTGCGGGACGGTGATCCGGAAACCGTGCAGCGAGGCTTCGATGGCCTGCATGTTCTCGGCTTCGATCCGGTAGTTCAATTCCTCGCTCAGGGAATCGGAGAAACCACGGGCTAGGGAGGCCACGCCCAACCGGCGCGCCCAGGGTGCGGAGCGTTCCAGCCAGCCGGCGATCTGCACCACGATGGCGCGGTCACGTTCGACCTGGGCGAGCGCCGACGGCCGCTGGACCTTGACCACCACCGCCGTGCCGTCGTGCAGGGTCGCCCGATGAACCTGGGCGACAGAGGCCGAAGCCAGGGGTTCGTGCTCAATCGAGGCAAAGGCCTCCTCGGGTGAACGGCCCAGGCTCCGCGCCATCGCGGCTTCCATGACCGGCCACGGCTCGGGGGTGGCCTGGGTCTGCAGATGGGAGAGTTCGCGGATATAGGGCTCGGAGAGCAGGTCGCGCCGCGTCGAGAGCATTTGACCGAGCTTGACGAACGTCACCCCTGCCTCATTCAACGCCTCGCGCAGTGAACGCGCCGTCTGCTCCTGCCGGGCATCGGCGTGGCGGCGGTTCAGGCCGCGGGCCTGGGCGAGCAGGCCGTGCCGCACGGCGATCCGCATCACCTGGAAATAGCGTGCGCTGTGCGACCTGCGGGTCTTCCACCCGGTAAACAGGCGGACCGGGGAAGGCAGGGTCCCGGTGGGGAAGGTGATTTCCAGGACCATCAGCAGGGCGACACCCAGGGCAAAGATCCAGATGAGAGCCAACGCGGCAAACATCAGGGCGACCACCGGGGAGACCTGCAACTGGGTGTCGTCGGGGATGAAAGCCGCTCGAAACAGGTACCTCACCACGAAGCTGAGGCCCACGGACATGAGCAGTCCCACGGCAATGGAACGGGGCCAGCCCACCGGGACACCCAAGACCCTGCGGGAAACCCCCGCGACGATCCAGGCCTGAAGGATGAGGAAAACAGCACCCAAAACGACCGTCAACGTCCATCCCACGCCGTCTAGTGCTGTCATGCCGGCATTCGGATCCATATCAGCCCTTCATGATTCGGGGTGGTGGTCCCTCCCCACTATAGGCTGGGGATCGAAGCAGGAAACCGTCGAAAGGATGAACGATGAGCGAGTTCGAAACCGTGGAAGTCACCGGTGTTCCGGCCGGAGCCAAAGTCCTGGATGTCCGCGAGGACTACGAATGGGCCGAGGGCCATGCTGCGGGTGCCGTGCACATCCCGATGGGCGACATTCCGCAGCGGCTGGAAGAACTGGATCCGGACGAGGACACCTATGTCATCTGCCGCACCGGTGGGCGTTCGGCCCAGATTGCCGGTTGGCTCGTCGGGCAGGGGTATTCGGCCTTCAACATCGCCGGAGGCAGTGGTGCCTGGCTCGAAGCGGGCTTGCCGATGAAGAGCGAGAACGGTCAGGATCCCACGGTCCGATGAACTACACCTACCTGGGCCCCGCGGGGACCTTCACCGAGCAGGCGCTCCTGCAGGTCCCTGGGGTCCAGGAGGGTCAGCGGGTGTCCTCCACGAGCGTGAACCTGGCCTTGCAGCGGGTCAGGGACGGGGAATCGGATGCGGCCATGGTGCCCATCGAAAATTCCGTCGAAGGAGGCGTCTCCGCGACCCTCGACGCCATTGCCAGTGGTGGTGCCCTGCAGATTGTGCGCGAAGTTCTGGTGCCGATCAGCTTCGACCTGGTCGCCCGGGAAGGGATCACCTCGCTGGAGCAGATCCGGACCGTTTCCACCCATGGGCACGCCATTGCCCAGTGTCGCGGCTGGGTCCAGCAGCACTTGCCGAACGCTGAGTTCGTGCCGGCTTCCTCCACGGCGGCCGGGGCATTGGGGCTCTTGGATCCTGACTGCCGGTACGACGCCGCGATCTGCTCGCCGCTGGTGCTGGAACAGAACGACCTGAAATTGATGCACCGCGGGGTCGAGGACAACACCGGTGCCGTCACCCGTTTCGTGCTGGTCACCCGGCCCGGGCCGGTTCCGGGCCCCACCGGCCATGACAAGACCACGGTGGTCATCCCGCTGCCCGAAGACCATCCGGGGGCCCTGATGGAGATTCTCGGACAGTTCGCCGCCCGCGGGGTCAACCTCAGCCGGATCGAATCCCGTCCCACGGGTGAGGGGCTGGGCTCCTACTTCTTCTCCATCGACGTCGAGGGACATCTCTCCGAGGCACGGGTCGCGGATGCCTTGGCCGGCCTGCACCGCATCAGCCCGCAGATTCGTTTCCTCGGCTCCTACGCCAACGCCAACGGTGTCAGCGAGCCAGCCCACTCACCGGCTCGACATAATACGGATCAGGCCTTCCGGCAGGCGCATGCCTGGGTCGGGAAACTGCTGGATCCCCAGCAGTAGGTCAGGGGACCGGGCCTAGGTGGTCGGAACCCTGACCTTCAACGCCAACGGCATGTTCGTCACGGTGACTGCGATGATGTTTCCGGTGGTGTCCCCATCAAGTTGGGAGCCGATTTCCTCCGCTGCGGAGATGTGGATCCGCCGTGCCTGAAAATATTCGATGACGGGGATGGCCCGGCGATGACGAAAAGCGGTTTTCGCTGCAATCCATGCCCAGCCCACGGCGGAGCGCGGACTCATGACCACCAAGTCCAGGACGCCGTCGTCAATTTTTGCATCCGGGACGAGTTCCAGGCCCGCTTGGAGTTTGCCGACATTGGCGAAGATCAGCGACCGGATCTCCCGGTGGATGGGTTCGTCGTCGTCCAGGGTGATGGTCACCGGTCGGCGTTTGCCGGGCAGATGTCGCATCCCGGCTTCGGCATAGGCCAGCGGACCCACCATGGCCTTGAGGTCGGCCCGGGTGTCGGCCATCATCTCGGCGTCGCTGCCGACCCCGGCCATGACCAGAAAAATATGCGTGTCGGTGGTGCCGTCGGCCCGTTCCAGCTCCATCCGTGCTGCGTCAATGCTGCGGGTCCGGCCCTGCAAAGCGGTATGAACACAAGACCCGATGTCCTCGACCTCGAAACCGAGGTTGCGGGCCAACAGGTTACCGGTCCCCAAGGGCAGGATGGCCAGGGAGGCCCTGCTTCCGGCCAAAACCTCACCGACGGCCCGGACGGTCCCGTCACCGCCGGCAACGATGACCACGTCACATCCGGCCGCCAGAGCCTGCCGGGCCATGGCGTAGCCCGGGTCATCCGCAGTCGTTTCCAAGACCAGGGGCTCCTCCAGACCGGCCGAGGCCCAGGCCAGCATGAGGGCCGAACGGACCGAATCGGCGTTGTTTTTGGTCGGGTTGATCACCAGGGCACTGCGGGAATTCAGGGCCAGTGCGTCGGAGACCAGGGGGGTGGAGGCGATGCCCCGCACCTTGACCTTGAGACGGCCCACGGCGACGAGACTGGCGGCGGCGATGAGCAAGGCAATGACGACAAGGATGAGGGAAAGGTATTCGATGGGCATGATGCTCCATACGATAGCGGGGATTCGGTAACCTGTAGTGGTGATCGATGTTAAAGAGCTCGTAGAGAATCCCGTAGCCTTCCGTGCCTCCCAACGATTCCGTGGGGCCGACGAATCCGTGGTGGACCGGATCATTGCCGCGGATTCGTCCCGCCGCGACGCGATCACCAGTTTCGAGAACCTGCGCGCGGAGCAGAAGGCCTTCGGAAAGAAGGTCGCCGCGGCACAGGGCGAAGAGAAGGCCGCACTGTTGGCGGAGGTCAAGGAGCTGGCGGCCCGGGTCAAAGCAGAACAGGCGACCGCCGACGCCGCGGCCCAGGAACTGGTATCCCTCCAACGGTCGGTCCCCAACCTCATCCAGGACGGCGCCCCGGCAGGTGGGGAAGATGACTTCAGCGTCATCAAAACCGTCGGAGCCCCCCGCGACTTCGCGGCCGAGGGATTCGCCCCCAAGGATCACCTGGAACTCGGTGAACTGCTGGGGGCCATCGACATGGAACGGGGGGCCAAGGTCTCCGGCTCACGGTTCTACTTCCTCAAGGGAGTGGGCGCCCGACTGGAGATCGCGTTGATGAACATGGCGCTGGACCAGGCCATCTCCAACGGCTTCATCCCGATGATCACTCCGACGCTCGTGCGCCCTGAAACGATGCAGGGCACCGGATTCGACGTCGAACACGACGACGAGATCTACCGGCTCGAACGCGACGACCTGTACCTGACCGGCACCTCTGAGGTGGCGCTTGCCGGATACCACGCCGACGAGATCCTCGACCTGTCGGCCGGGCCGTCCCGCTATGCCGGATGGTCCACCTGCTACCGCCGTGAGGCAGGCTCCGCCGGCAAGGACACCCGCGGAATCATCCGGGTGCACCAGTTCAACAAGCTGGAGATGTTCATCTACTGCCCCATCGAGGACGCGGCCGCAGAACACCAGCGGCTGCTGGCCTGGGAAGAGGAGATGCTGGCCAAGGTAGAACTTCCCTACCGGGTCATCGATACCGCAGCAGGGGATCTGGGCATGAGCGCGGCACGTAAATTCGATTGCGAGGCCTGGGTCCCGACACAGGATGACTACCGGGAACTGACCTCCACCTCGAACTGCACCACGTTCCAGGCACGCCGTCTGAACATCCGCGAACGCACCACCGACGCCGACGGCAAACCGGGCAAAAACCGGTCGGTGGCCACGCTGAACGGCACCCTGGCGACCACGCGGTGGATTGTGGCCATCCTCGAACACCACCAGAATCCCGATGGTTCGGTCACCGTCCCGGCGGCCCTCCGGCCCTACCTGGGTGGACTGGAAGTTCTGCCCGTCCTCTGAGACGGAACGGACGGCAGCCACCGGTGCCCCGGCCCCACGGCGGGGGCACCGGCAGGTTAGTCGCCGGTTCCCTGTTCGTCACCGGATGTTCACCGGAGATTGTGACCGAGGCCCTGTGCAACCACCGGGGTCGATGATTGGCTAGAGTCATGACCATGATTATGAATACCGGCATCGAAGACCGGGTAATGACCACCCAACAGAAGATGGTGTGCCTGGACGTCGACGGCACCCTCGTTGACCACTACGGGCATATGTCCGACGCCGTCAAGGAAACCGCCCGCAACATCGTGGCGGCAGGACATGAGGTGATCGTCTCCACAGGACGTTCCCTGGGGGCCACCTTGCCCATCGTCCAGCTCCTGGGCATCACCTCCGGCTACGCCGTCTGCAGTAACGGCGGCCTGACCGTGCGAATCGACACCTCCTTATCCGTGGGCTACGAAGTGATCGATCGCCAGACGTTTGACCCGGCGCCTGCCCTGCAGGCCCTGCGCAGTGCCCTGCCGACCGCCAAGTACGCGCTGGAAAGCGATCAGGGCGATTTCTTGGCCACCGAACGTTTCCAGGACGCCAGCTTCGGAGTCCAGGCGAAGGCCGTGACCTTCGAAGAGATGATGGAAGCCACCGCGGTGCGTCTGGTCGTCTTCTCCAGCGACAACTCCTCCGAAGAGTTTGTCGAAGCCGTCCAGACGATCGGCCTGCAGGGGGTCGCCTACTCCGTGGGGTGGACGGCCTGGCTCGATATTGCCGCCGAAGGCATTACGAAGGCCAGCGCCATCGAGGCGCTTCGCGGGGAACTCGGTTTCGACATCCAGAACACCGTGGCCGTCGGCGATGGCCGCAATGATATCGAGATGCTCGGCTGGGCCGGGCGCGGCGTCGCCATGGGGCAGGCCCCCGACGAGGTCAAGGCGGCCGCCGACGAGGTCACGACGACCGTCGATGAGGACGGCTTGGCCCGCGTGTTGCGCAGCCTCCTCTAGGGCGCTGCCACAAGACGGTGGGCTCAGCGGCCGGAATCATAGGGATAGGTGGCCGCCGGTAGCTGGGTGGGGCCCGCCACCAGGGACAGGAGCCGGGCCACCGCCGGGCGGCAGGCCCACTCCTCGTTCCAATTCGAACGGACCACCGCCTTGGAGACCGCCTGGGCGGTGATCCCCAGTTCCGCGGCAATCGCCTTCTGCTGCCCCCGGACACCGGGGATCATCAGGTCCAGGACCGACCATTCGGCCTCGGTGCGGGTGGCGACGATCTGACCGACCAGACGGGCCACGGCCTCCGCCTCGGCGGCCACCTCGGAATCCGGGCCGGCGACGGCCAGGGGGATACGCTCACCGGTCTTTTGGGCCCTGTTGACGGCCCTCCGGGCGTAGACCAGCCCGAAGCCCTCGGCGTCGACGATCGCCGCCGGATACGGCGCCTGGACCGGACCGACCCCGATCCCTACATGCCAACGGTGTTGGCGCAAGGCGGTCATCGCCGCGTCGAGGGCGTGTGCAGGATCCGCGAGGACCCCGATGGCTTCGTCGCCGAAGGACCGTTGGAAGGGCAGCAGGGTCGGTACCGGGACGAGGGAATCGATCAGTTCCTCGACACGGTCCCCGACCTCGCGGGAATCCCGTTGGTTGATGGTGAGGACGAACATGGCACCAGTCTGCCCGACGATCAACCGTTTACGGTTGATTCCAAGGCCGTGCCGTCGGCCAGATCGACCACGGTCCAGCGCAGGAAGAACTGGGTCGAGGGCCCGATCAGCAGGGCATAGGCAACGGTGCCCACCCCGACGGTCCCACCCAGTAGCCAGCCGATCACCAGGACGGTCACCTCGATACCCGTGCGGATCAGGCGTAGGCTCCAGCCGGTCCGCAGGTGCAGCCCGGTCATCAGCCCGTCGCGCGGACCGGCTCCGAACTGGCTGCCGATATACAGCGCCCCGCCAAGACCGTTGATGAGCAGGGCCACGGCGATCACGGCGACCTGGAGCGCCAGGCCGTGGATCTCCGGGAGCAGCCAGAGCGTGAAGTCAGCGGAAATACCGATCCAGATGGCGTTGGCGATCGTCCCCACGCCGGGCCATTGGCGCAGCGGGATCCACGCCAGCAGCACCAGCAGGCCGACGATGATGATGATCGTGCCCAGGCTCAACGGGATATGCCGTGCCAGACCCAGGTGCAGCACATCCCAGGGGGCCACCCCGAGCCCGGCCCGGACAAACGCACCCATGGCCACCCCGAAGAAGGTGAGCCCGATGAACAGGCGCACGAACCGGGACGGCAGCCGACCCGCACGCAGCTGCTGCAGCGGCGTCAGCGGCAGCAGGACCGGGCGGGCAGCGGAGGGCACGGAGGGGCAGTGGCTACTGGGCGGGGGAGGAGAACCGCTCGATGGAACGCTTCAGCTCGGCCTCTGCGGCTTCGCGGCCTTCCCAGCCCTCGGCCTTGACCCACTTGCCCGGTTCCAGGTCCTTATAGTGCAGGAAGAAGTGCTCGATTTCCTTGATCAGCCACTGGTCCACATCCTCCAGTTCACGGATGTGGTCGTAGCGCTTATCCGCCGGGACGCAGATCAGTTTGGCGTCGCCGCCGCCGTCGTCGGTCATGTTGAAAACGCCGATGGGACGTGATTCCACCAGGACGCCGGGAACGAGGTCGATACCCGGCATCCAGATCAACGCGTCCAGCGGATCGCCGTCTTCGCCGAGGGTGTCTTCGAAGTAGCCGTAATGGGTCGGGTACTGCATGGGGGTGAACAGCACGCGATCCAGGCGCAACCGGTGCGTTTCATGGTCGATCTCGTACTTGACGCGGGATCCGGTGGGGATCTCGACGGTGACGTCATGGTTCATGGGGGTCCTCGACTTTCATGCGGTGGGGCGGGCCGGAAACAGGATTCGGCCGCGCGCCGTCTAGTCTTAAAGCTGCTGCCTCCAGAGTATAGGGCGGCGAAGGGCAATCACTACTCGAGGAAGAAGCCGATGAAACGCTCCACGCGGACGCTGACCTCGTTGCTGCTGGTCCTGGTTCTGGGCGTCCTGACGGGCGTCCTGGTGCTCAACCTGCTGCCCGCCTTTCCCTCGCTCGCCTCGGCGGTGAACCTGCCCTCGATTCCGTCATCGTCCACGGCGCCCACCGCGCCGCAGGCCGACCCCGCCGTGGCGGAACCCAGTGTGGCGCCGGCGACGGCAACCGCCCTGGCCCCCCTGGGCGGGGCGGCGGAGCGGCCCGATGCCGCCGTGCTGAAGAAATCGTTGGATGCTGCGTTCAAGAAGACCTCGGGTGGCACGTTCAGCGCCGAAGTCTCCGACCTGGCCACCGGCAAGGTCCTGTACCGCCGCAAGGCAAACCAGGCCAGCGCCCCGGCGTCGAACCTGAAAATCCTCACCGCAGTGACCGCCCTGAAACAGTTGGGCGGGGAAACGACACTGCCCACCACGGCGGTCCTGGGTGCCGATGACACGGTGGTACTGGTCGGCGGTGGTGACGTGCTCCTGGGCGCCGGCACCTCCGAACCCGACGCCACCGTCAGCCGCGCCGGATTGGCGACCCTGGCCCAGCAGACCGCCAAGGCCCTGTTCGCTTCGGGGAAGCTCGACGCCGAAAAGAAAACAAAACTCGACGTCGTGGTGGATGACACCCTGTTCACCGGTGACGCGCTGAACCCGGTCTGGGACGAATCGCTGATGACCACCTCGAACATCACTGCCGTCCAACCGGTGGCCATGTACGGTGCCCGCCAAGACGCAGGGGCCAAGAGCGTGCGGGTGCCCGATCCGGCGATGACCGCCGCCACCACGTTCCGCTCCGCACTCTCCACGGCGGTGGCCGCGGAACAGAAAAAGGCGGACGCCACGGCGAAAAAGGCAGCCAGCACCGGCTCCGCGGCCGCTGGCTCCTCCTCCGCGAAACCCTCCTCGACAGCAGCCGGTGCACCGAAGCTGAGCATCGGCAAGAAGGTCGTCCGCGGTGAAGCGGGATCGGAGACCACCGAATTGGCACAGGTCCGTTCGGCTTCGGTGCTGGAACAGCTGGCCTTCATGGGCGAGGAGTCGGATAACTATGTTGCCGAGGCCATGGGCCGGCTTTCGGCCATCGCCGCAGGCCGGGAGGCCACCTTCGGTGGGGCCACCGATACCTTGCGCGCCGCCGCCGCATCCCTGGGCGTGGACGTGAAGGGCATGTCCCTGTCGGACACCTCCGGCCTGTCGGACCGCAACCGGCTGACCCCGCACCAGCTCACCGACATCATTCGTGCCGCCGCGACGTCCACGGACCCCGACCTGCGCGATGTGTCCTACCTGTTGCCGATCTCCGGGGCCACCGGAACGTTGAAGGACCGGCTGACCTCGAAGGCCACTCGCGGGCAGATCCGTGCCAAAACCGGGACGCTGACCGGTGTCGCCACCCTGAGCGGCACGGCCGTGACCGCGGACGGCAGGGTCCTGGCCTTCGCGTTCTTCGGCCACGGATTCGATGGTTCGTTGGGCCCGGCACGCGACGGACTGGATCGGGCAGCCGGCGTGCTGGCCGACTGCGGTTGCACCAAATAGTCGGCTCCCGGCAGACACCGCCGGGCCCGAGGGTGGCTACGCCTGAAACGAAATGACGGACAGCAGGGCTCTGCCCGTGATGAGATGGGACGCATGGGAACTTCCGCCACGAACACGCAGCTCATCAACTGGGACGCAGCAGGTAGCACCGCCGAGCGCCTGGTCCGGCCCGGCCCGAAATTGAAGGCCGGGCAGATCGACACCGTGGTGGAGGACCTGCGGTTGAAGGCCGACGCCTCCGTGGAGCATGTCTACCGGATCACCGGGCTCGAGGCCGCCCGTGACCTGCGCGACTCCACGGTCCTGATCGTGGACCGGGGGACCTGGGCGCGGGCCAACGTGCAGAGCTTCGAAGGGTTGCTGACCCCGGCCATGGAACGCCTGGTCGCCTCCCAGGAAGACAAGATGTCCCCGGCGGCCATCGCGGTGGGTGGGCGTACCGCAGGGGTCGAACTCGGCGGCATCCTGGCCTTCCTCTCCTCCAAGGTGCTGGGCCAATACGATCCCTTCGCCGGTCTGCTCGGTGAGGGCCCCTCCGGCGGCCGGCTGCTCATCGTGGCCCCCAATATCGTGGAGATCGAACGCGAACTCTCGGTGGAACCTGCTGACTTCAGGCTCTGGGTGTGCCTGCACGAACAAACGCACCGCGTCCAGTTCGCCGCCGCCCCCTGGCTGCGGGACCACCTACAGGAAACCATCGCGGAAATGACCGGTGGACTGATGGACTCGCCCGGTGGCCTGGCCGAACGGCTGAAGGCCGCCGGACAGGATGCCCTGTCCTCCCTCACCCAAAAAAGCGAAAACGCGGGAACGACGCCGGAATCCTCGGCAGCTGCCCAGTCCTCGGCCGGGTTGCTCTCGGCACTGCAGGATCCGGAGGGCAGGGCCCTGATGAGCCACCTCACAGCGGTCATGTCGCTGCTAGAGGGCCACGCGAACGTCGTGATGGACGCCGTTGACTCCTCGATCGTGCCCACCGTGAAGACCATCCGCCAACGCTTCAACGCCCGTGGCGGTAACCGCGGGGTCATCGAAACGTGGATGCGCAGGTTCCTGGGTCTGGAGGCCAAAATGCGCCAGTACCGGGACGGCCAGCGCTTCGTGGGGGCCGTGGTCCAGAAAATCGGGATGGACGGATTCAACGTCGTCTGGGAGCGCGTGGAGAATTTGCCGACAGAACACGAGATCCACCACCCGCAGGAGTGGATCGACCGCGTGGCCGTCACCACCTCACGGTAGTCGTGGGAGGCCACCTGCCCCCGGCCCTGGCCGGGGCCCGCCGCGCGATCCTGGACAGTGTGCGATCACTGGGCGCAGCACCACCGTCGGCATCCGCTCCTCCCAGGCGCCCACGGCGGGATCCGGAATTCGTGCTCATCGGGTGCAGCGGGGGAGCGGACTCCTTGGCCCTGGCGGCGGCGGCCTCCTTCCTGGCCGCAAAGCAGCAGCTGCGCGTCGGGGCCATCATCGTCGACCACGGGCTTCAAACCGGTAGCGCCGACGTCGCACACACGGCGGCCAACCAGCTGCGTGGACTGGGGTTGGAACCGGTCCTGGTGCGCCGGGTCGCCCCCGCGGGGACCACGGAGGCGGAAGCCCGCAGCGCCAGATACGCGGCCTTCGAACAGGCGCTCGCCGATACCGGGGCCACCGCGGTGCTGCTGGGCCACACCCTGGACGATCAGGCAGAACAGGTGCTGTTGGGCCTGGCCCGGGGATCGGGCACCCGCTCGCTGGCCGGCATGCCCGCGGCCCGCGGCCCGTACGTGCGCCCACTGCTGGGGTTGCGTCGGGCCGATACCGAGGCGATCTGCGCCCATGAGGGTCTGGACTACTGGGTCGACCCCACCAATGCCGACACCTCACTGCTACGCAACCGGGTCCGACACGAACTTCTGCCGCTGCTCGAGGACGCCCTGGGACCCGGACTGGCCGAGGCATTGGCCCGCACCGCGACCTTGACCCGTCGGGACGCCGACCACCTCGAGGCCGAAACCGCCGAGGTAGCGGCCCGGATCGAGCTGCCCTGCCCCGACCCGTCCGGCGTGCTGCTGGATCTGTCCCTGCTGCGCGGGCTCGACCCGGCGCTGCTGGGCCGGGTATTACGTGCCGCCGTCGTGCACTGTGGCGCCCCGGCGCCAGGATTCGAACGGGTGGCAGCATTGGAGAAACTTGTCGGTGGTGGAGGGTCCGCGGGCCCCATCCAATTGGATGGGCACGCCGAAGCCAGACGCCATCGGGCAGGAACCCACCCCGAAACAGTCCGCGCCGTCATCGCGATCACCGGACCCGGTTCTGCACCGACGCCCGGGCTGTGGCAATCTTGAACCCTAAGGCGCACTCCCTTTAAGCCGTTGCGCAGGCACAACCGATCACAGGAGCCATTCGTGGATTCGAACGACGTCACCGCCGACCTGGCACACGTTCTGTACACCAAGGAAGAAATCCAGGAGAAGATCACGGAGCTGGCTGCCCGGATCGACGCGGATTACGTCGGCCGCGACATCCTCGTCGTCGGCGTCCTCAAGGGCGCGGTCATGGTCATGGCCGACCTGGTGAGGGCCCTGCACTCCCACGTCAACATGGACTGGATGGCCGTCTCCTCCTATGGTTCGGGAACCCAATCCTCCGGCGTCGTGCGGATCCTCAAGGACCTGGACACCGACCTGCTGGGCAAGCATGTGCTCATCGTCGAGGACATCATCGATTCCGGTCTGACCCTGTCCTGGCTCAAGGCGAACCTGAACTCCCGAGGCCCGGCGTCGGTGGAGATCTGCACGCTGCTGCGTAAGCCCGAGGGCGCCAAGGTCGAGATCGACGTGAAGTACGTCGGCATGGAGATCCCCAACGAATTCGTGGTCGGCTATGGGCTGGACTTCGACGAGAAGTACCGCAACCTGGACTTCATCGGCACGTTGGCCCCGCACGTCTACCAGTAGGACGACGCCGGGGTCCTTACGCCGTCAGGGGAACTCCCCGGCGCGCTCAATCGTGCATAGTCACGAGAGTGCTCTGATAGAGGCACCGAAAACTTTTCCGGACGACACGTCGTCCGCGACCAGGAGGGATGGGGGTCAGGCCCCCAACGCATGAACGTCAAGAAGATCTTCAACAGCTGGGCCGTCTGGGTCCTGATCGGTGTCGCGGCACTGCTCATCTTCCTGCCGACCCTCACCGCAGGGAACACCGGCCGGGTCGATACCAGCGTCGGGCTGGAACTGCTTAAGGACCATAAGGCCTCCGAGGCGAAGATCTACGACGGGGACCAGCGGGTTGACCTGTCCCTGAAGGACGACTTCACCCTGGACGGGGACAACAAGGGCAAGAAGGTCAGCTTCTTCTACTCCACCGCCCGGGCCACCGACGTGGTTCAGGCCATGGATGACGCCCAGCTGAAGGGCTATAACGACCAACCGGTGGAAAACAACTGGTTCGTCAGCATGCTCGGGTTCATCATCCCGTTCCTGCTGATCGCCCTGCTGTTCTGGTTCCTGCTCTCCCGCGCGCAGGGTGGCGGCAATAAGGTCATGAAGTTCGGCAAGTCCAAGGCCAAACTGATCACCAAGGACATGCCCCAGGTGACCTTCGTGGACGTGGCCGGCGCGGAGGAAGCCGTCGAGGAACTCTACGAAATCAAGGAGTTCCTGGAGGAGCCCGCGAAGTTCCAGGCGGTCGGCGCCAAGATCCCCAAGGGCGTGCTGCTCTATGGCCCTCCGGGTACCGGTAAGACGCTGCTGGCCAAGGCAGTGGCCGGCGAGGCCGGCGTCCCGTTCTATTCGATCTCCGGTTCGGATTTCGTGGAAATGTTCGTCGGCGTCGGCGCCTCCCGGGTGCGTGACCTCTTCGAACAGGCCAAGACGAATTCACCGGCCATCATCTTCGTCGACGAGATCGACGCCGTCGGCCGCCATCGTGGCGCCGGCGTGGGCGGTGGCAACGACGAACGCGAACAGACGCTGAACCAGTTGCTGGTCGAAATGGACGGCTTCGACGCCAACACCAACGTCATCCTCATCGCCGCCACCAACCGTCCCGACGTCCTGGACCCGGCCCTGCTGCGTCCTGGCCGTTTCGACCGGCAGATCCCGGTGGAGGCCCCCGACCTGGTGGGTCGCGAACAGATCCTCAACGTCCACGCCCAGGGCAAGCCCATGGCGGATAACGTCGATCTGAAGGCCGTGGCGAAGAAGACCCCCGGGTACACGGGCGCCGATCTGGCCAACGTGCTCAATGAGGCGGCACTGCTGACCGCCCGCTCCAATGCCCAACTGGTCGACGACCGGGCCTTGGACGAGGCGATCGACCGGGTCATGGCGGGACCGCAGAAACGTTCCCGGCTCATGAAGGAACATGAACGCAAAATCACCGCTTATCACGAAGGCGGTCACGCCCTGGTCGCCGCGGCCATGCGCCAGACGGCCCCGGTGACGAAGGTGACGATCCTGCCGCGTGGACGGGCGCTGGGCTACACGATGGTGGTGCCCGAGGACGATAAGTACTCGATCACCCGCAACGAGCTGTTGGACCAGATGGCCTACGCCATGGGTGGCCGGGTCGCCGAGGAGATCATCTTCCATGACCCCTCCACTGGTGCTTCGAACGATATCGAGAAGGCCACCGGAACGGCCCGCAAGATGGTCACCGAATACGGCATGAGCGAACGCATCGGCGCCGTGAAACTCGGTTCCGCGGGCGGGGAACCGTTCATGGGCCGCGATGCCGGCCAGGATCGCGGGTACTCGGATGCGATGGCGCGGGTCATCGACGAAGAGGTCCGTTCCCTGATCGACACAGCCCACGATGAGGCGTATGCGGCGCTCACCGAGAACCGCCACGTGCTGGATCGTCTGGCGTTGGCCCTGCTGGAGAAGGAGACGCTGAACCAGAAGGAGCTCGCCGAGGTCTTCGCCGATATCGTCAAGCAGCCCGAGCGTGAGGTGTGGCTGTCCAAGTCCAGCCGACCGGTCCACCCCGAGGGTCCCGTGCTCTCCCCGCGGGAACGCCGGCAGGCCGCAACACGTCATGAAGGGTCATCTGGCCCCGAGGACGATGAAGGGCATGCCGACGCCGTCGTCGATCCCGGATCCGGCCCGTCCCTGCCCGGCGGAAACCCTGGCCCCGACACCGGTGCGGGCGGCGGGTTCGGTCCCGGAACCGGTGGTGGAACCACCCCCGGCCTGCCCGGTTCGGATGGACCCGGAAACCTCGACTGAGCCCACTCAGGCTAGGATCGACATCGTGAGCACCTTAGAGGAAGAAGGCACCATCGTGTCCGAAACCGCCAACCCCGTGGACCAGGAACGCATCGCCCGAGCGGTGCGGGAGATCCTCTTTGCCATTGGGGAGGACCCGGACCGCGACGGCTTGGTGGACACCCCGAAACGGGTGGCCAAGGCCTACACGGAATTCTTCGCAGGACTGCACGGTGATGCGGGGGAACTGCTGTCGACCACGTTCGACATCGACCACGACGAACTGGTCCTGGTCAAGGACATCCCGTTCTATTCCACCTGCGAGCACCACCTGGTTCCCTTCCATGGCAGTGCCCATATCGGGTACATCCCGGGGCCCGACGGCAAGGTCACCGGGCTGAGCAAGCTGGCCCGGCTGGTCGAACTCTATGCGCGCCGGCCCCAGGTCCAAGAGCGACTGACCACCCAGATCGTGATGGCTTTGATGGATCATCTGCAGCCACGGGGTGCCATTGTCGTCATTGAATGCGAACATATGTGCATGTCCATGCGGGGTGTGCAGAAACCCGGTGCGAAGACCGTCACCAGTGCCATGCGCGGGCAGTTGCGCGATCCGGCTACTCGCGCCGAGGCGATGAGCCTCATTCTCGGAAAGTAGGTCACCATGTCCCTCGGAGCAATCCCCGGAACCGGTCCCGCCACCTCCCCGCTGCCGGTCATCCGTGCCGTGAAGTCAGCGAAGAACGTCTCCCAGCTTCCCAAGGACCGCACGCTGGTCATGGGCATCCTCAACGTCACGCAGGATTCCTTCAGCGATGGCGGCAAATATCTCAAAACCGATGATGCGATCCAGCACGGACTGCGCATGCTCTACGCAGGGGCTGACATCATCGACGTCGGCGGGGAATCAACCCGCCCCGGCGCCGACTATGTGGACCCTTCCGCCGAACAGGGGCGCATTCTCCCGGTCATTGCCACCCTGGTCAAAGCCGGCGCGATCGTCTCCGTCGACACCATGCATACCGCCACGGCCCGTGCGGCGTTGGACGCCGGGGCCCAAATCATCAACGATGTCTCCGGGCTGACCCACGAAACCGATATGCCGGCCCTGGTGGCCGAACGCAAGGTCCCCTACGTGCTGATGCACCGCCGGGGGGACCAGCAGACGATGGCCGGAGAAGCGAACTACGACGACGTCGTCGCCGAGGTCGTGGACGAGCTGAAGACCGTACGCTCCACGTTCACCGACGCGGGGGTGGCCCCGGAGCACATCGTCATCGATCCGGGACTGGGCTTCGCCAAGGACCCGGAGCACAATTGGGCCCTCTTGCAGGCCATCCCCGAGTTGAAGGCCTTGGGACATAAGGTCCTGATCGGGACCTCACGCAAGAGGTTCCTCGGGGCACTGCTGGCCGAGGCCGGCAAACCGGCGCCCCCGGCCGAGCGTGATGTCGCCACGGCGGCCACCAGTGCCCTGGCCGCTGCCGCCGGAGCCTGGTGCGTCAGGGTGCACGACGTCGAAGGGACGCTGGACGCGTTGAAGGTTGCCGCTGCCTGGACGAACCCCGCCTCCACCGGAACCACTCCGGCCCCGGCGGGAGCCTGATCATGGGCGGCGGGCCTTCCCTGATGCCGGCGGTGCCGGCCGAGCAGCGAGACCGGATCTGCCTCAGTGGGATCACAGCGATCGGACACCACGGGGTCTTCGAACACGAGAAACGCAACGGCCAACCCTTCGTCGTGGACGTGGTGCTGTATACGGATATCAGTGCCGCCGAAGCCTCGGACGAGGTCACCGATACCGCGCATTACGGCGAGCTCGCCGAGCGGGTCAAGGACGAGATCACTGCGGGCCCGTACAACCTGATCGAGAAGCTGGCCGGCAAGCTAGCCACCATGGTGTTGGCCGAGTTCGACGTCGCCGCGGTGGATATCACCGTGCATAAGCCGAAGGCCCCCATCGAGGTTCCCTTCGGAGACGTGAGCATCCACATCCACCGGGAACGCGCATGAGTTCCCCCGTTCGGGCCGTGTTGGCATTGGGCAGCAACCTGGGCGAACGCTCAGCAACACTGACCGAAGCCGTCGCCGAACTGGTTGCCGATCCTGCAGTGAAGCTATGCCGCGTATCGCGGCTCGTGCAGACCAAGCCCGTCGGTGGGCCCGGGGAACAACCCGATTTCCTGAACCTGGTCATGGAGATCGAAACCACCCTGGAGCCCCTGGACCTGCTGGCCTGGTGCCAGTCGGTGGAGCAGAACCATCACCGTACGCGTGAAGTCAGATGGGGTGCCCGTACCCTGGACGTCGACGTGATTACCTATGCCGATGTGGTCTCCGACGACGAAGTCCTGACCCTGCCCCACCCCCGCGCCGCCGAACGCGCGTTCGTCCTGCAGCCCTGGGCTTGGATGGACCCCGAGGCAACATTGGGTGGCCGCCGGGTGGCAGAACTGGCAGCCGAAGCCGCCGACCTGCAGGGACTGGACCTCTACACCGCCGACGAGGACGGCTGAGCGGTGATGAACGCCATCCGCCCGATGTGGTTGCTGCTGATCTGTCTGGGATCCGCTCTGGTCGGCTGGGTCGCCCAGGTGCTGTTGACCACCAACGGATTCACCTCCCCGGTGCTCCAGTGGCCATCACTGGTCACGATGGTCGCCGGCATGGCGATCACCTTCGGATTCGGTCTGCGGGTCAGACGCTATACCCAGGGCAAACTCAAACGCCGCCTCGATCCGTTGCAGGCCGCCCGGACCCTGGTCCTGGCCCAGGCCACCGCCTATGCTGGCTCGTTGATCGGCGGTTGGCATATCGGCTTGCTGCTGGATGTGCTGGGCGCCGGTTGGGGGAACCAGGTGGTGATCTCATCCCTGGTGATGATTGTCGGGGCGCTCGTGATGGTTATCGTGGGATGGGTTGTGGAGCAGTTCTGCAAACTGCCTCCCGAGGACCCATCGGCCCCCGGGTCGGGGAGTCGGAAGCGGGAGGAAGACGAGGGGTATGCCGCAGGAACCAATTGATCCGCAGGGCCTGGTGTTCCAGCGGGTCTCACCGGCCTATGCCAAGGTGCGGTTGGTTGGCTGGGCCATCTCGGCGTTGGTGACGTGGGCGGTTTTGGCCGTGCCGCTGGTCCTGATGCTGACCGGCGTCTGGGCCGGGTACCCTGCCTGGCTGGCGTGGGGGTTGCTCGGTGTGGCAGTCGTCTTCGATGTGATCCGCATGGCCATTATTCCCCGACAGGTCAGGGCCATTGGCTATGCCGAACGCGACGACGATCTACTCATCCGTTCCGGCCTGATGTTCCAGCAGGTTCTGGTCGTCCCCTACGGGCGCATGCAGTATGTCGATGTTGCGGTGGGACCTATCGACCGGGCCCTGGGCCTGTGCAAGGTCCAACTTCATACCGCTTCCACGGCAGCCAAAGCCGAGATTCCCGGCCTGCCCTCCTCCGAAGGGACCCGCCTGCGTGAGCGTCTCTCGGCCCGCGGCGAGGCGAGGCTGGCCGGACTGTGACCGGCGATCAGACGTCGCAGCCCGGGATGGAGGAGTCGGCCCCCTGGCGGCGGGTCCACCCGGTCTCCCCCATGGTCAGGGGCTGGCTCGTCGTGGTGGCGTTCCTCTACTTCTTCGGCCAGAACGCATTGAACAATATCTTCGGGTCCGGTGAACTTCCTCCCGAGGCCGAAAAGGACTGGGACTTCACCCCCAGCGTGCTGCTGGTCATCGCCGCCGGGATCGGCATCCTGGTGGTGATCATGGTTGGTTTCTTCCTGTCGTGGTACTTCACCAAATATCAGGTCACCGATCGGCATGTGCAGGTGAATTCCGGGGTCGTCTTCCGCCAACAACGCCAGGCCCGGATCGACAGGGTCCAAGCCATCGACATCGTCCAGCCGCTGGTGGCCCGCATCTTCGGCCTTGCCGAGCTGAAATTCGAGGTCGCCGACTCCGGATCCACCGCCATGCGGCTGGCCTATATCAAGATCGCCGCTGCGAAGGTCCTCCGCAATGACATCCTGGCCCGCGCCGCCGGGCTGAAACAAGAGCGTGAGGCCGGCCCCGCCGCCGAAGGACCAGCACCGGAGGTGGCCGCGGAACCGGTGGCCTCCGTGCCACCGTCCCCTGAGGCCCCCGAACGCACCGTGGCAGTGGTGCCGCCCCCACGCCTGATCGCCGCGACCCTGCTCTCCCCATGGCTGGCGGCTGTGCTGCTGTTCGTTATCAGCATGATCGTCGCCACCGTGGCTTCCGACGGCCAGATCAGCCTTTTCTACCTGATTCCGGGACTGATCGGCGTCGTCCCCGTTCTGTGGGGACAGTTCAACCAGGGCTACAACTTTCGTGCGGCCATGAGTGAGGACGGTCTGCGGCTCAGCTACGGATTGCTGGAGACCAGCCACCAGACGGTGCCTCCGGGGAGGGTCCAGGCGGTCATGGTCACCCAAGGCATTATCTGGCGGCGTTTCGGTTGGTACCGGGTCGTCGTCAACGTCGCCGGATACGGCAACCAGGAAGGTTCGCTGCGTTCGACGCTGTTGCCCGTGGGTACCCGGCAGGACGTGCTCAACGTGTTGTCCATCGTGCTGCCCGAACCGGGAACCGACCGGCCCTCCGAACTGGTCGGGGCGGGAATCGGCGGTTCAGGAAGTTCGGAGGGTTTCATCACCTCCCCGCGCAGCGCCCGCTGGCTTTCGCCGTTCGCCTACCGCCGGCAGGGCTTCGCCGTGACCGAGACGGCACTGCTTTCCCGGGCCGGTGTGCTCACCCATTCGCTGGTGATCATTCCGCATGAACGCATCCAGGGCATCTTCCTCACCCAGGGGCCGCTGAACCGCCCGCTGGGACTGACGGGAATAGAATTCTGCACCACCGACGGACCGATCTCACCGAGGGTGAAGCAAATGTCATTGGAGACCGGGCGCGAACTGTTCATGTCCCAAGCATCCCGGGCGGCCCGCGCGCGCCGTCTGAAGGACCGCGACCACTGGCTGGAAGAGGAAAATCATGAGTAAACCCGGACGTTTGGGCGTCGGCATTATCGGCGCCGGCAAGGTAGGTGCTGTCCTGGGTGCCGCCTTGAGGTCGGCCGAACACGCCGTCGTGGGGGTCCATGCGGTCTCCGAAGCCTCGAGGGATCGAGCCGACATCCTGTTGCCGGGGGTTCCCGTCTTGGAGATCCCCGAGATCGTCCGACGTTCTGAACTGGTGTTGCTGGCTGTGCCCGACGATGCCTTGCCCCCGTTGGTCAAGGGCCTGGCCGACGCCGGGCACTGGCAGCCAGGACAGTTGGTGGTCCATACCTCAGGGCGTTATGGAACCGGGATCCTCGCCCCCGCCCAGGCGGCAGGTGCCATCCCGTTGGCCATCCACCCGGCCATGAGCTTCACCGGGATGTCCCTGGACCTGGTGCGTTTGAACGAATGCATGTTCGGGGTCACCGCCGCGGCCATGGTCCTACCGATCGCCCAGGCCCTCGTGGTGGAGATGGGGGCCGAGTCCACGGTGATCGCTGAGGAGGACCGCGGGACCTATCATGCTGCCCTCGCCCATGCCTCCAACCATCTGGTCACCCTGGCCGGCCAATCAGCCGAGCTGCTGCGCCGCATCGGGGTTGAGGCGCCCGAACGCGTTCTGGGACCACTGATGCGCGGTTCGCTGGAAAACGCGCTGGCCTCGGGGGAGGGAGCCCTGACCGGGCCGGTTGCCCGCGGCGATACCGGGACCATCAACGCGCATCGGGCCGCCCTGGCCGGTGGGGAGATCCCCTCCGACATCCGTGACGCCTACCTGGCGATGGGGCGGGCCACCGCCCAGCGTGCCCTGGACCGGGGACTGCTCAACGAGACGCAGGCGGCAACGATCCTCGACGCCTTGTCCTGAGGCCGATTACCGGCCCGCGGGGTTAGACTCATCGCGTGAATACTGCAGCACCACGCCACCATGACGTGAGAGCCTCGGACGCCACTGGGCCGGTTTTAGTTCGAACTGCCGCCGAACTGGCCACCCTGAGTACCCGACTGCTCTCGGAAGTTTCCTCCACCGGCGGGCCCCGACGTTTGGGGCTGGTCCCCACGATGGGTGCTCTCCATGCGGGACACGAGCACCTGGTGCGTGCGGCCCGTACGCAAAACGACGTCGTGGTCGTCTCGGTGTTCGTGAACCGCCTGCAGTTTGATGATCCTGCCGACTTCGAACGCTATCCGCGCGACCTCGAGGCCGACTGTGCGCTATTGGCCGCGGCCGGAGCGGATATCGTTTTTGCTCCCGAGGAACCAGAAATCTACCCCGGGGGTGCCCCGCTAGTGCGCCTGTCCAGTGGCAAACTGGGGGAGAAGTTCGAAGGTGCCTCACGGCCCGGTCACTTCGATGGCATGCTGGCCGTCGTCGCCAAATTGCTGCATATCGCCCAGCCCTCCTCCCTGACCCCGGTCCCGGTGGAGTACAGCGCGTACTTCGGGCAGAAAGACGCCCAACAGTTGGCCATCGTGCGCCGCATGGTCACCGACCTGTCCTATCCGGTGCACATCCGGGCCGTACCGATCGTGCGGTCCGCCGAAGGGCTCGCGTTATCCAGCCGGAACCAGTTCCTCACCCCCGAACAGGCCGAGGCGGCCCTCGTCCTGAGCAGGGCCTTGTTCCTGCTGGCCGATCGTGCCGAGGCCCATGAGGCGTTGATGATCGACGAGGCGGAGGAGCTGGTGGACAGCCAGCCCCTGGTGGCGTTGGACTACCTGGAGATCGTGGATCCTGAGACGTTGGAACCGTTGGCCTTCAACTGCCGGGAAACCCCCTTCACCGGAGGCGCGCTGGTCCTGGTGGCCGCGCAGGTGGGCGAGGTGCGGTTGATCGACAACCTGCTTATTGGCGACGCCCGCGACTGATATGGCCCGGT
This sequence comes from Arthrobacter rhombi, assembly GCF_900163545.1. Taxonomy (GTDB): domain Bacteria; phylum Actinomycetota; class Actinomycetes; order Actinomycetales; family Micrococcaceae; genus Arthrobacter_H; species Arthrobacter_H rhombi_A. The sequence continues at coordinate 2,362 of NZ_FUHW01000004.1, read as the reverse complement.
GGGCGGTCTTCGCCCCGGTCCACGGCTCGGCCCAGCATGCCCCTGCCCTGCTCCTCGAAGGACCGGTCGCCCATCTGGTGCGCCCAGACAATCGTCCCCAATGCCTGCATGAGTTCGTCGAGTCGGCGTCCCGCGTCGACGGTTTCATCACGACCCGCCGCCTCCTGCGGGTGGTAGCCCCGCAGGAAGGCCTCCTGCAGTTCCGGGGTCCTGACGAAATCGTGATGTTCCATCCTGACCAGATCCGTGTACCAGGGCCGAAGTTCGGCCCGGCCGAAATCAATGACGGCGACGCGACCATCGGGCCGGATGACCCAATTTCTGGGGTGGTAATCGCCGTGGGTGGGGACCACCTCGACGGGTGAGGGGACGAAGGCATTCAACCAAGCCTGCACGTGGTGCAGCTGATCGGGCGGGGCGAGTCCCGGAGCCCGGGCCAGCCAGGCACGCGTTTTGGAGAGAATCGAGTGTTCATAGTGCCCATCCACTCGTGGGGCTCTCCCGCGATGCAGGCGCCCCAGCAGTTTCCCGGCCTGCTCGAAGACCAGAGGGTTGTACTCGTCGGCAGTGCCCCGGGCCAATTCCCCGTCGATGAACGTTTTCACCAGGAGCCCGGCCTCGGCTTCGTATCCGAGCATTAGCGGTACGTCGGAGGCCAGGGGCTGCAGCCAGTGGCGGTGGGCCTGGGACTCACGGTCGAGATGGTGCCGGTCTGGGGAGGCCTTCAGCAGCAGCCTGCGTCCGGCATGGGTGAATTCCAGGACGGTGATGCCGTAGGGCCAACTGTGGTCGGCGATGCCGTCCGCTCCCGGGTAGAGCTGCTCCAGGCGAGCCTGTTGCCGGGCCGAAAGCCCAGGATGCCCCCAGCTCTTGGTCATGGGCTTCAACTCCAGCGAGCCGCGGCAGCACCGAGATGGGTACGGAAACCAGATAATTCGGCCACGATATCGGCCGCGGTCTCCTGTCCGGCTGTCAGGGCGGCCGACTGTCCCGCATAGACAGGGGCCGTCGACACATCGCCTCGGGCACGTGCCGCGTTGACGCTCTCGGTCAGGGACGGGTCTTCGGCCAGGGCATTGATGAGTCCTTCACGATCCTGGGCCCACTGTTCGGTGAAGTCATTGCGGAGGGCGCGACCGCCAAATTCGGTGGGCCAGGGGATACGTTGGGCTAGATCGAAGACCTGCGTGAAGACGGTGTCGTCCAAACCGGCTGCAGCAATCGCTTCTTTGACCCGATCATGGCTGGTGGATTCGCTGGAGGCCGCGAAGCGGGTTCCGACCCAGGCGGCTTGGGCACCGGCAGCCAGGACGGCGGCAACTCCTCGGGAGTCGGCGATGCCACCGGCGGCAATCACCGGTTTATTGGTCGCTGCGAGTGCCTGCTGCAATAAGGGCAAGGTGGCCACGTCATTGCGGCCGTGACCGCCACCTTCCCCACCACGGCAAACGACGACGTCGATATCCGGTTCGAGGGCCCGCTGCAGGTCGGCCTCGTTTCCTACCTGCATCGCACACAGGGCTCCAGCTTCGCCGATCAGCATTGCTGCGGGGCCCGGATCGCCAAAACTGACACACACCAGCGACGGTCCGTGACTGAGGACCTCGTGCAGGGGCTGGAGGGAACGTTCCAAGACCCAGGCCATCAAACCCGCCCCCCACGCGCGTCCGGGGGCCCGGGCCAACGCGGCCTGTTCGGAGATCCACTCCGGACTGGCGGTGGAGCCAATGCCGATCATGCCCAGTGCGCCGGCGGAGCTGACGGCCGCGGCCAAGGCACCGCCGGCGGCACCGGCCATCGGGGCGTTGATCAGTGGCAGGTCCAAACCCAGCCGGTGGGATAGGTCAAAGGTGGCAGCCGTGAACTGGGCCTGCTGGTCCGTGGTGTTTTGATCGCTGGGCATACTCCCAGTCTAAGGAGGAACGGTGTGATGCAGGCCTCAAATTCCGGGTTCGTTGAATCCGTACCGTTGTGGGCAAGGATGGCCATGAATCCCGCGTCATCGCGGGGTTTTTGGTGGAGAGCCCCTCCGATTTGGTGAGGGGGCTGAATCCGTGTAAAGTTTTCTGAGTCGCCGAGACGAGTACAGCGGAAACGCAGACGATCGGAAGGCGGCCACCTAACAAAATCAGTCCGAAATGGACCGGGATTTTTTGCGTCCCGAACCCAGTTTGGATCGATTGCGTAGCGTACTGCAGAAACACCGGAAACGATGGATTTGCAGAGCGACACGCGGTAAGGTAAGTTAGACAAGTTGCTCCAGAGCGAAGCGGTTGGCCGGAAGGTGGGATCGTGGAAGTTGGAAGCGTCTGTTGTTTGAGAACTCAATAGTGTGCCATGTTTGTTGACACCGATTTTTTTA
>NZ_FUHW01000027.1 GCF_900163545.1 Arthrobacter rhombi | reverse complement strand
TCACTACGAGGACTTCCACCCGCTGCCCGCGTACCCAACCTCAGTGGTCAATACACCTAGGCGTCGTAGTTCACGGACACGGCGTCCGAGGTCGGGTGCGATTGGCAGGTCAGGATGTAGCCGGCTTCGATCTCTTCGGGTTCCAACGCATAGTTCTCTTCCATCTCCACCGTCCCCGTGACCAGTTTCGCGCGGCAGGTGCCGCAGACGCCACCGGCACAGGCGAAGGGGACGTCCGGACGCACGCGCAGGGCGGCGTTGAGGATGGTCTCGCGGGCGGAGAGCGGCGATTTCACTTGGCCTTGGAGTCCGTCCAACCGGAATTCGATGTCGTAGTTCTCACCTGAGTCATCGGCTTCCACGGCCCGACCGATCTGGCCTTCGGGACGGTTGGGCCGGCCGGTGGTGAAGAGTTCGTAGCGCACCTTCTCCGGCGAAACCTCCTGCTCGCTCAGGTGGTCGCGGACCAACTGGACCAGTTCGAACGGGCCACAGAGGAACCATTCGTCGATCTGGTTGGTGCGGATGACCGACCCCAATAATGAGGTGAGCTTTTCGGCGTCGAGCCGTCCGGAGAGCAGCGGGGAAATGCGCTGTTCACGCGAGAGCACATGGTGCAGGGCGAAACGCGAGGGGTAGCGGTCCTTCAGATCCGCCAGTTCCTCCAGGAACATGACATCCATGGCTGCCCGGTTGGCGTAGATGAGGTCGAAATGGACGTGCTCGTTGGCTGCCAGCACGGTCCGGGCGATGGCCATCACCGGAGTGATCCCCGACCCGGCGGCGACGGCGACGAAGTTGTGGCTGATCGTCGTGTCGATCGATGCCGGGTCGTTGAGCGCCGTCATCTTGTGCTTGGAGATGAAGGCACCCGAGGGGCTCATCACCTCCATCGTGTCCCCGGCCCGCAGCGATTCGTTGGCCCAGGACGAGAAGAGGCCGCCCAGATCGCGTTTGATGGCCACCTTGATTTCACCCGGCTTCGGCTCGGCACAGATGGAGTAGCTGCGCCGGACCTCGGAGACGTTGCCTTCTTCATCGGGCAGGTCCTTGCGCAGGGCGACGTACTGGCCGGGAAGATAGTCGTACTCCCCCATCAGATCCTCCGGCACGGCGAAGGTCACCTCGATGGCCGCAGCCGTCAACCGGCGGACCTCGCTCACCTCGAGGGTATGGAAGGCAGCCCGACGGCGGGACGTGGTTCCGGTTTCGGAACCGTCTGCCGCTTCGGTGTCGTCGGCCTCGGGCAGGGGGGTCGTTGCAGTCATGAAAGCACCTTGAAGTAGTCGAAGGGTTCCAGGCACTCCCGGCACTGGTAGAGCGCCTTGCAGGAGGTGGACCCGAAGCGGGAGAGTTCTTTGGTATTCAGGCTGTGGCACAGCGGGCATTTCACGGCCATGCCGAGGGTGACCGGGCCGCGGTGACCGGTTCCTGTCGGCGGGGCGATCCCGTATTCCTCGAGCTTGGCCTTGCCGGATTCGCTCATCCAGTCGGTGGTCCATGCCGGGGAGAGCACCAGATCGACGGTGACGTCGCCGTAGCCCTCGGCGTGGAACGCCGTCTGCAGGTCCTCGCGGATGGCGTCCATGGCTGGGCACCCCGAATAGGTCGGGGTGATGACCACTCGAACACCGCCGTCCTCGTCGAGTTGGACATCGCGCAGGATCCCCAGGTCCTCGATGGTCAACACGGGGATCTCGGGATCACAAACCTGCGCGGCGATGGCCCGCAGGGTTGTCGTGCTCGTGCTCATGGCTTGCTCCTTACCAGCTGGCGCCGGGGTGCTTGCGCGCCAGGACCTGCATTTCCGCCAACAGGTGTCCCAAATGTTCGGAGTGCTCGCCGTGGCGGCCGCGGCACAGCGCGAACGGACCGGTGGGGACCTCGAGGCCTGCCGACTCAAGAATGGCGGCGAACTCTTCGTCCCACCGTTCGCGCAGGCTTGAGGGCCATACCCCGGCGTCGCCCAGTTCGTCGTACAGGTCCTCGTCTTCGAAGAGTTCGCCCACGTAGGGCCAGAGGACCTCGAGGGCATGGCGCATCCGGCGGGCCGATTCCTCGGTACCGATGCCCAGCCGGCGCGTCCACATCATGGCATGGTCACGGTGGTAGTCGACCTCCTTGACCGCCTTGGCGCAGATCGCCGCGATGGTTTCGTCGGAGGAATCCAGTAGCTCGGTGTAGAGCAGGTGCTGGTAGATCGAGATCATCAATTGGCGCATGATGGTGACGCCGAAGTCGCCATTGGGCTGCTCAAACAGGTGCAGCGAGCGGAATTCCTCCTCCTCGCGCCAGTAGGCCAGATCGTCTTCGCTCTGGCCCCAGGCCAACCCGGCATAAGACAGGAACGACCGGGCATGGCCGAGCTGGTCCAGGGCGATATTGCCCAAGGCGATGTCTTCTTCGATTTCCGGGCCGCGCGAAATCCAGTTCGACAGACGTTGGGCCAGTATCAGGGCGTCATCGCCTAGACGCAGGGCGTACTGTGCCACCGCTTCGCTCGGCGCCCCCTTCTGGAGCTGAATATCCTCCGGACGCAGGGCGTTTCCGGGGGTGATGCGGGTGGCCGAGGCGGTGGAGTCGCCGTAGCTCTCGGTGGTCTCGGTGGCGCTCACAGGTGCTTCACGCCTTCGCTCTTCTTGTAGTACGTGGCGTGCCGGTAGTCCTTACCCTGAGGGGACTCGAAGAACTGGCCCTTGGAATCCGGGTCGGAGGCGATGATATCCGTGGAGGCCACCACCCAGAGCGAGACACCCTCATTGCGGCGGGTGTACAGGTCCCGGGCATTGCGCACAGCCATTTCGGAATCCGGTGCGTGCAGCGATCCGGCGTGCACATGCGACAGACCACGGGCGGAGCGGACGAAGACCTCCCACAGAGGCCATTCGCGTGTGGCGGGGGTACCGGCGTCGTGCTGGTTCTTTTCCTGGGCCACCTAGGCCACCTCTGCTTCCTGTTGCATCTTCTCGGCATATACTGCGGCGGCCTCGCGGACCCAGGCGCCTTCGTGGTGGGCGTCGCGGCGGCGCTGCAGGCGCTGGGCGTTGCACGGCCCGGCCCCGGCGATCACTGCCTTGAACTCGGCCCAGTTCAGGTCCTTATGCATCCATTTGCCGGTTTCTTCGTCGAAACACAGTTCGGGATCGGGCAGGGTCAGCCCCAGGACCTTGACCTGCTCGGCGATCATGCCCACGAAACGCTGGCGCAGATCGTCGTTGGTGAAGCGCTTGATCTTCCATTTCATCGTCTGCTGTGAGTTCGGCGAATCCCCGTCCGGCGGACCGAACATCATCAGCGAGGGTTCGTAGAAGCGGTTGATGGCGTCCTGTGCCATCTGCTTCTGCGAATCGGTGCCGGCAGCGAGTTCCATGAGGATCTCGAAGCCCTGGCGCTGGTGGAAGGATTCCTCTTTGCAGACCCGGACCATGGCCCGGCCGTACGGCCCGTAGGAGGCACGGCACAACGGAACCTGGTTCACGATGGCGGCTCCGTCGACCAGCCAGCCGATGGCACCCATATCCGCCCAGGAGCGGGCCGGGTAGTTGAAGATCGAGGAGTACTTGGCCTTGCCGGAGATCAGCTGCTCGGTGAGCACGTCACGGGGAGTGCCCAGGGTCTCGGCGGCCGAATAGAGGTAGAGCCCGTGGCCTGCCTCGTCCTGGACCTTCGCCATGAGGATGGATTTGCGCTTCAGGCTCGGTGCGCGGGTGATCCAGTTGGCCTCGGGCTGCATGCCGATGATCTCGGAGTGGGCGTGCTGGGAAATCTGCCGCGTGAGGGTCTTGCGGTAGCCCTCCGGCATCCAGTCGCGCGGCTCGATGCGCGAGTCGTCGGCGATCACCGCGTCAAAATGCTCCTGCGCCGCCTCTTCCTCGGGCGTCAGCACCGCGGACAGGGGCCCTTTCGGGTCGTTCTGTGCAGCCAAGGGGCTCACCTCACTGTGACAAGTTTCGAATTACTGACCGTTCGTTCAGGATATGGGGCAGATCACCTATCCGTCAATTGATGAGGTTCAACCTACGAAAGATTGACACACTTACTAGTTAGACAGACAATCTACTTATGTCCGCCCACCCAGGAACGCACGACGACGGGACGCCAGGACCCCCCTGGCCCACTGACTGGATGCGTGCACTCCTGGGGCTGTGCACGTTGCGGGCCCTGGAAACCGGGCCGTCCTACGGCTATGCGATCATCGCCGAACTGGAGCAAGCAGGTCTGGGTGTGGTCAAGGGCGGGACCCTGTACCCGCTGCTGACGCGGTACGAAGGCGCCGGCTGGGTGGAGACCGAATGGCGGGCCGGAACCTCGGGCCCGGGTCGCAAGTACTTCTCCCTGACTACCGCGGGGCGGGCCGAGCTCGAACGCCATCGTCGGCGCTGGCAGGAATTCGCGGCAGTGACCTGCGACTTCCTGAGCCCAGGACCACCCGGTACCGACCTCCCCCTGTCAAACACTACTGAAAGGCGGACCGGGCCATGAGCTCCACGCAAACCGACGAGTCCTGGATCGAAGCCTTCATCTTCGCCTTGCGCCTGCGCCGCGTGCGCGGAGATGCCATCGGCGATGCCGTGGCCGTGGTCCGCGAACATATTGCAGATTCCGGACAGGGCGCCGACGAAGCCTTCGGCACAGCCGATGACTACGCGAAACAGCTGGACTTACCCACCGTGCCGACCGCCCGTTGGACCGATCCTCCGGTTCTGGGAACCGCGGTGTCCCTGGTCGGGCTCATCGCCTTCGCACCAGCCATTTCCACCCTCCTGCGGAATGCCAGCATGGAGATGTCGCTGCCGCAGCTGTTCCTGTTCGCCATTCCTGGCGCGCTGCTGCTGACCTTGCCGTACTACTTCACCTACGGCCTGCGTCATCCCTGGATCTTGAGTACCGGGGCCGTCCTGGCGATCCTCGCCGGCACCAGCGCGGGGCTACTGGCCCCGGAGCGCGGCTTCCAGGCCATCGCCGCGTGGGAACCGTGGTGGCTTGCGCTCGGGTCAGGGGCCGCCATCCTGGCGGCCAGCGGCTGGGCCGCAGTCAACGCGTGGCGCACCGGCCCTGAACCAATCATCGATCCCACGACCCCGCCACCTGCCCCCGTGGGGCGCGTTCAACGACTCATCCGGCTGATTCCACACCTGCTGATCCCGCTGATGGCCTTGGCCGTCCTCGTCTCGGAGCTATGAACGCCACGACCACGCGAAGCAGCGAACACCACGTCTCCGCGTCAACCGATCACGAAAGGCAGATCATGAGCCCCCTGCAGACCGACAAGTCCTGGATCAACGACTTCATCTTGACCCTCCGCCTGCGCGAGGTACGCAGCGATGCCATCGGCGATGCGGTGGCCGTGGTGCGCGAGCACATCGCCGATTCCGGTCATCCCGCCTTCACTGACTTTGGGGACCCTCGTTCCTACGCCGACGATCTGGAGCTGCCCACTGTTCAAGGCGTCGTGTGGTCCAGTTCAGCCGTCATGGCCCCCGTGGTGTCCCTCATGGCAATCTTTGTTCTGGGTCCCGCTGCTTCTGCGGTCTTCGGCGGTTCCACCCTCGACTTCTCGGGGCCACAACTGAGCCTCTTCCTCGTCCCGATGACCCTCATGCTCGGGTTGCCGTACTACTTCAATTATGCCGTGCGGCACCTGTGGGTCTTTGCGCTGGTCTTCGTTCTGGCCACCGGCGCGGCGGCCCTGGCAGGCTTCTTCGACCCCCGACGTGGAACACCGACCGTCGTGGCCCTGGAACCGGGGTGGGTGCTCGGCGCAGCCGCTGCGACGATCGCCCTGGCGACCGTCTGGCAGCTCCGCCGGGCGCTGACCGATAGCCCGGATTCACTGGTGGATCCGCTGCAACCATCATCGGCGCCCGAACGCCACTCCAGACTCGCGGCCGTGCTGCCAGCGTTGTTCATGCCGGCCGGGGCACTCATCGTCCTGGCCGTCGCCTGGTTGGCCCGGTAGGCACCGGGTTCACGCGACACTGCCCGGACCCCCTGGTGGAGACCTTGGGGGTCCGGGCAGTGTCTTGGACGGTCCAAGGAAGCTATTCGACGTCGCCCAGATCCTCCTTGATGTCAGCAGTCAGGTCATCGCCGGCATCCTCGGCCAACGCACGGCCCAGCACCTCGTCTTCCTCCTCGTCAATGGAGGCATTGGCCAGTCGGTCGGCCTCCGGGTCCGAGAGCTCACCCTGGTCTTCCAGGACGTCGACTTCTTCATCGACGAACGGCAGGTCTTCCTCTTCGGTGTAGGTGGGTTCGCGCAACGGGTCGCCCTCTTCCATCATGGCGACGTCGTCCGATGACCCTTCCGCGGGCTGTCCTCCCCGACCATCGGTGGGTACCGGTTCCAGCGGATCACCGGTGGCCTCTTCCGGGTCCGGCACGAACTCGGATCCGAGGCTCGGCTCCATGTTGGGGTCTCGTTCTGGCGTTGCGGAACTCATGACTCGCTCCTTCGCTGGTTACCTGCAGGGCGGCGGATGCCGCCTTGCCGTTCCCGGATTGCGGCTCCGGAAACGTCCATCTTCACCGTAGGCACGTAGAGCGTCCCCGGACAAGGAGCCAGGACCCCAGGAAACAGCAGCGGCGGTGAAACGGCCATCGCCAAGCCGGTCCACCGCCGTCGTACGGCGTTCCCCTTCCGGGGTCAGAGGACCTTGGAGAGGAACTCCTTGGTGCGTTCCTGCTGCGGGTTGTTGAAGAGCTGCTCGGGCGTCCCTTCCTCACAGGCGACGCCGTCGGCCATGAAGATCACCCGGTCCCCCACTTCACGGGCGAAGCCCATCTCGTGGGTGACCAGAACCAGGGTCATCCCCGAATTGGCCAGATCCCGGATCACTTGCAGGACCTCACCCACCATTTCCGGGTCCAGGGCACTGGTGGCCTCGTCAAAGAGCATGATCCCCGGGTTCATGGCCAGCGCCCGGGCGATGGCCACACGCTGCTTCTGCCCTCCCGAGAGTGCGGCTGGCCGGGCATTGGCCTTCTCGGCCAACCCGACCCGGGTCAACAATTCCATCGCCTTCGCGCGCCCCTCTGCCTTGGACGCCTTCTTCAACTCAACCGGAGCCAGCATCACGTTCTCCGCCACGGTCATATGCGGGAAGAGGTTGAAGTGTTGAAACACCATGCCGATATGGCGGCGGACGTCGTTGATGTCCACCTTCGGGTCGGTGAGGTCGAACCCGTCAACCACCACCGTGCCCCCGGAAATGTCCTCGAGCTTGTTCAGGCACCGCAGGAACGTCGACTTGCCCGAGCCCGAAGGGCCGATCACGCAGACGACTTCCCCTTCAGCCACCTCGGCGTCGATCCCCTGCAGGACCTCGTTGGAACCGAACGATTTGCGCAGCCCACGCACCTCGATCATCAGCTTGCGGTCCGTGTCCGTTGTCGACGCACTCATTTGTTGAACCTCCTGTCAGCGAAGTTGGCCAGCTTCGTCAGCAGCATGACCGCGACGAAGTAAATGACGCCGACGATCAGCAGCGTCTCGGTGACGCGGAAGTTCGCCGCGTAGATTTGCTGGCCCTGGTACAGCAGTTCGGCGAAGCCGATGGCCAGCAGCAGGGACGAGTCCTTGAGCATGATGATCAGCTGGTTGATCAGCGATGGGGTCATCATCTTGAACGCCTGCGGAACAACGACCTTCTGCATGGACTTTCCGTAGCCCAGGCCCAGAGACCTGCTGGCCTCCATTTGGCCCGGGTCCACCGATTGGATGCCGCCGCGCACGATTTCCGCGACGTAGGCTCCCGAGTTCAGCGACAAGGTCAGGACGGCGGCGACCCAGATATTGATGGGTAGACCCGTCAATTGGGGGATGCCGAAGTAGAACATGAAGGCCCAGAGCAGCAGTGGGGTGCCGCGGAAGACGTTCACGAACGTGGTGGAGATCCCGCGCACGATGATGTTCCGCGCGATCTTCATGAATCCTGCGGCCAGGCCGATGATCATGGCGACCACGAAGGAGATCCCGGTGACGACCATCGTGTTCTTCAGACCTTTAAGCAGTGCCGGCAACGAACTTTCCAGCAGTTCCCAGAAGGTCGTGGGCTGGGCCGCCGTGGGATCCCCGAGGTACTCGTCGAGGATCTTGTCGTATTCCCCGTCGGCCTTGAGTTTGGCTAGTCCGTCGTTGAAGGCAGCCAACAGGTCGGCGTTCTTTCCCTTGTTCACGGCGAAGCCATAAGAGCCGCCCGGCACCTTGTCGGTGACCGTTTTCAGCCCGTTGTTTTGGGCGATACCGTAGGCCAGCACGGGGTAGTCATCGAACACGGCGACGGCGTTTCCGGACTTCACCAGTTCGTACATGCTCGCCGACTGGTCCAGCGATTTGACCTTGAAGCCGTATTTCTTGGCAATGGACTTGGCGTAGGTCTCGCCTTCGGCGCCGGTCTTCGCGGTGACGGTCTTGCCCTTGAGATCCTCATAGCCGGTGATGTCGTCATTGCTCTTGGCAACGGCCATCTGGACGCCGGATTCGAAGTAGGGCTCCGAGAAGTCGTAGACCTCCTTGCGCTCATCGGTGATGGACATGCCGGCAATGACGCCATCAACCTGGTTGGAGGTCAACGCCTGCAGTGCCGCGTTGAACCCGAGCGAACGGATCTCGACCTTGAAGCCCTGGTCCTCGGCCACCGCGCGGACAATGTCCATATCGATGCCGGTCAGTTCGCCGTCGGCACCGCGGAATTCAAAGGGCGCGAACGTGGTGTCCGTGCCGATGACGAAGGTCTTGCCTTCGACGGCCGAATTACCGGAACCGGATGCCGACGTATCGGCTGCCGCTCCCGTCGCACCGAATAAAAGCGAGGCCACGGCCAGGAACGCCGCGACCACCAGCCCTGTTCGACGGCGCCCGGTACGGGCCGCCCTGATGTGATGTCGCAAGTTCTCTACCCCGTTCGCTGATGGTGCGGCCCGTCTTCACGGGTCTTGGACTCACTTAGACAATAGAGCATGGTGACCCGACTCACAGGGAGTGTTCAGCGGCGCGTGTTATATCCAGCCCTGCATCCGACGACGGCTGCGGTCTGGCCGGGTCAGCTGGCGGGGTTAACGACCCGCGACGGAACACGAAAATCGGTTTGACGGACCAGTTTCATCCCCCCGGGGCCGCGGATGGCGACCGCCCCGGCGGCATCGAATTCAAAAACGAAGTCCTCCCCGTACCCGCCGAAGCCGTTGGGGTCGCGCGTACGCAGGGTCCGGGCATCCACATACTCCAGTGGTTCGGTCAGCGCCGGGTCAGGGGATGCACCGAGGGACAGGCAATACAGCTTGCCACCGAGCTCGACGATGTCCTGGACGCCCCAGAGTCCCGCGAACCGCCCGGTGAACCGGTTCAGCTGTTCCACCGGGACATCGGCGTACGAGGACGGGATTTCTGCGGCTGCCAGGGATGCCAGTCCGATGAGCTGCTCACCCCAGGTCGTGGCTGGTCCGTCGATGGCGTTGGTCAGCACGCTGAGGGCCACACCTGTTTTCGGCAACGCCCAGCTGCGGCTGATATGTCCCGGGTAGCCGCCACTATGGCCGAAGGTTTCCTGCCCATGGACTTCTTGCAGGATCATCCCCAACCCGTAGTCCCTGCCGGGCACCCCCGATTGTTCGAGCGCGCGTTGCATACGGCGTTTGGAGTGTTCGGAAACCGGAGACCCTGCGGCCTGCTGCCCCGGGCGCTGCGGCAGATGGGCCGTGAGGAATCGAACGACGTCGCCGGCGGTGGAGTAGAAACCGGTCGCAGCACTCAGTGCCCCGGTATCCACATGGTCGATCGTGCATCGATGCTCGAGGGTATAGGGCTCACCCATCACGGCCAGCGCCCCGTAGCCGGTCGCCAGTTTGGTGGCCCCCTCATCCAGATCCGGCCCGGTATCGTGCAGCGCCAACGGATCAATCAGCTTCTCCCGGACGTACCCGCGGTAGTCCTGCCCGCTGGCGGCCTCGATGATCAGTCCCAGCAGGCCATAGCCGATGTTGGTGTATTTGAAGTGGGTGTGGCGTCCGATGACCCGACCGTTGGCGGCGGTTTCGAGGAGTACCCCTCGTCCGGGGAAGGGCCGGGACAGGACCCAGAAGTCCGAATCGGTGCCGTCGCGGGTCAACCCGGAGGAGTGGGAGAGCAGCTCCCCTACGGTGACCTTCCCCGTTTCCGTTCCGGCCAATTCGGGCAGGTGGTCGGCGACCGCGTCTTCAAGTGTCAGGGACCCTGCTTCGACCAGCTGAAGGATGGCGGTGGCCGTGAACATCTTCGAATGCGAGGCGATGCGGAACTGGTGGGCGTCCGTCATCTCGGTACCGGCGGCGACATCGGCGTAGCCGCCGGCGATGGTCCCGATGACCGTCCCGTCGACGGCGACGGCGACCTGGTAGCCGGGTTGCCGATCGAAGGAGCGCAGATGCTCCAGATAGCGAGGTGCGTAGGCGAGGACGGATTCCCAGGCGGCGAGCGCGGGATTGGTTTCGGCTGTCGGTTCTTCAGTGGCCATGGAACCATCCTGCCACCAGGGGTTTCTGCTGCCGTTCATCGTGTGGAAAGGTGCTGGTCTTCTGCCTGAGGTTGGCTCGTGGATATGGATTCCTTCCGGCCCGGCGCCTCGCGCCGTTCACTGCTCAAAGGCGCGGCTTCCGCTTCGACTTTTGCCGCCGCCTCGCTGATCGTTCCCCCCGCTTCCGCCATGAACCCTGCGTCAGCCATCGCTTTGTCGGCCCGACGCCTGACTCTGCCCTCCGGCATCTCCACCGGAGACGTCTCGACGAACTCTGCCGTCTTATGGTCCCGCGCCTCGGGGCCGGGCCGTCTGCACGCGGTGCTCCGCGCCGCCGGTCAGGATGGCGAGGCGCTCCGCGGACGCCATGCACGAACGTTCCACCTGTCGGGTTCGCAGGCCCGGGCGAGCACCGATTTCACCGCCAAGTTGCACGCGCGCAGGCTGCCCGCGGGCATGCGCTTCGCCGTCGAACTGTATTTCGAGGACGACCACGGCCGCCGCAGCGAAACCGGCCGCGGTTCCTTCACCACGGCCCCTGCACACGGCCACCGGCACGGCCATGACTCCTCATCGCAGAGCTTCGTCTGGACAGCGGACACCGCCGGGCAGGGCTACGGCATCAACGAGGACATCGGGGGAATGCGCGGTTACGCGGCCATGCACGCCACCGGACCCGATTTCTTCCTGCATTCGGGAGACACCATCTACGCGGATGGTCCCCTGGAAGCGGAGATGAAGGAGCCCGATGGCCGGATCTGGCGCAACGTCGTCACCGAGGAGGTCTCCAAGGTGGCCGAGACGCTGAACGAATACCGGGGTCGCCACCGCTACAACATGATGGATGAGAACCTGCGGGCCATGTATGCAGAGGTCCCGGTGGTAGCCCAGTGGGATGACCACGAGACGATGAACAACTGGTACCCCGGTGAAATCATTGATGATCCGCGTTATGCCGTTCGCCAGGTCGACACCCTGGCCGCACGCTCCCGGCGTGCCTGGCAGGAATACATGCCCATCGCCGATCGGCGGGCCCTGCGACCGGGAACGGGATTCGAACCCACCCGCATCTACCGTCACATCGAACGCGGACCCCACCTGGATCTGTTCGCCCTGGACATGCGCTCGCACAGGAGCCCGAACACCTCCGGGCTGGAATCGCAGGCAACCAGCATTCTTGGCGAGGAGCAGTTGCAGTGGCTCATCCGCTCGCTGCGCCGTTCCCCGGCCACGTGGAAGGTCATCGGCAACGACCTGCCACTGGGGCTGGTCGTCCTGGACGGCAAGGGCCAGGAATCGATCTCCAACGCCGATCACGGTGCCCCGCTGGGACGCGAACTCGAACTCGCCCGCCTGCTCTCGGCCATCAAAAGGCACCGCATCAGGAACGTCGTCTTCCTCACCGGCGACGTGCACTACTGCGCGGCCCACCACTACTCCCCCGAACGCGCGGCCTTCCGCGATTTCAACCCCTTCTGGGAGTTCGTCGCCGGGCCGATCAACGCGGGATCCTTCGGACCCAACGCCCTGGACCTGACCTTCGGCCCCCAGGTCGACTTCCAGCAGGCAGGACCTCCTCTGGGCTCACCGCGTTCGGGTGAACACCAGTACTTCGGGCACGTCAAGGTGGCCGGGGATGGCTCCGAGTTCACGGTCAAACTCATCAACGCCCTGGGCCAGGTCCAGTACTCCAGGACCCTGGTGCCCGAACGCTAGTCCGTGCATGGGTTCCCGGTACGACGCCGTATCGCTAGCCTCGGTGCCATGTCACCTTCACAGCAGAAGCACCTGGCACTGGTCACCGGCGTCGGACGCCGCCGGTCGATCGCCTCCGGCATAGCGCTGGGCCTGGCCCGGGACGGCTGGGACCTGATCCTGAATCATTGGCAGCCCTACGACGAGCGCATCGACCTGGAACGCGGCGAGGACGATCCACATGCCATCGCCGATGCCTGCCGCGAGTACGGGGCGCAGGTCATTCTCGCGCCCGGCGATCTGGGCGAACCGGTGTTTCCGGGCCAGCTGATGGGCTCCGGGCCGGCGGGGCGCACGGTGGATGGTCTGGTATTGGCACACTGCGAATCGGTGGACAGTTCGATCCTGACCACCGACATCGAGAGCTGGGACCGGCATTTCGCGGTCAACGCCCGCGCCTCGTGGTTGCTGATCAAGGCCTTCGCCGGACAACTTCCCTCCACCGGGCCGTCAGAGGGAGGAGTCGGTGGCAGGATCGTCGCGTTGACGAGCGACCACACTGCGGGCAACCTGCCCTATGGCGCTAGCAAGGGCGCCTTGGACCGTCTGGTCATCGCCGCCGCCCTCGAGCTCGCCGATCGGGGTGTCCGCTCCAATGTCATCAACCCCGGGCCCATCGACAACGGCTGGATGGATGAGGAACAACGGGCAGCCCTGGTGCGGGCGACACCCGCGGGCCGGCTCGGCACGGGCTTGGACACTGCCGAGCTGGTGCGTTTCCTGTTCTCCGACGCCGGGTCCTGGATCACCGGGCAGTTGCTGCACAGCAACGGCGGTTTCCGGACGTCCTGAGCAGGGCGCCGGAGTCCTAGAGCAGGCCCAGCGAGGTGACCGCCTCGCGCTCGGAGACCAGCTCGGCCACCGAGGCGTCGATGCGCTCCCGCGAGAACGCGTCGATGTCCAGCCCCTGGACAATCGAATACCCGCCGTCGGCAGTGGTGACGGGGAAGGATGAAACCAGGCCTTCGGGGACCCCGTAGGAGCCATCGGAGGGCACGGCCATGCTCGTCCATCCACTCTCGCCGGTCTGTGTGCACCACAGGCGCAGGTGTTCGATCGCGGCATTCGCCGCCGACGCCGCCGAGGAACCACCCCGGACGTCGATGACCTCGGCACCGCGGTTGGCCACCCGGGGGATGAATTCCTCCCGTGCCCAGGCCTGTTCCACCCTCCCGGTGGCCGGGCGGCCGTCGATCTCGGCGTGCGTGAGGTCCGGGTACTGCGAGGCCGAATGGTTTCCCCAAATGGCGATATTGCGGATGGTGTCGACGGGGGAACCGGTTTTGGCGGCCAGCTGGGCGACTGCCCTGTTGTGGTCCAGACGCGTCATCGCGGTGAAGCGCTGCGCGGGGATGTCGGGGGCGTGGGCCGCGGTGATCAGCGCATTGGTGTTCGCCGGATTGCCGACCACCACCACCCGCAGGTCATCGGCGGCGTGCTCGTTCAGGGCCTTGCCCTGGACCGAGAAGATGCCGCCGTTGGCGCTCAGCAGGTCGGCCCGTTCCATGCCGGGCCCCCGCGGGCGCGCACCCACCAGCAGCGCGAGGTTGGTCCCCTCGAATCCTCGGTTCGGATCATCGAAGACCTCGACGCCGGCGAGCAGCCCAAAGGCGCAGTCGGTGAGTTCCATGGCGGTGCCTTCTGCGGCACGGGTCGCCTGGGGCACCTCCAGGAGATGCAGCCTGACAGGAACATCGGGTCCCAGTAGCGCGCCGGAGGCGATACGGAAAAGGAGGGAGTAGCCGATCTGCCCGGCAGCGCCGGTGACGGTGACGGTGACGGGCGGGATCTGGCTGGTGGTGTCCATTTCGTCAGTCTAGGCCGAAGCCATACCCGGCGTGCCGCGCAGCCGGTCTCGGGAACCGCTGCCCGCTGGAGTCGATCTGGAGCGATCCCACCTTCACTGTTGTGCCGCATCAAAGGCTCGTTGGGTGAGATCGCTCAGCTGTCAGACGCTAGCGCCGGGTATTTCACTTTTCACAAGCCACCCCACGACGAACGAGCAGAGGCCCTCGACCTTGCGGGCAACTCCCTCTACTTTTAGGCGATCTCCACGTATCCATCAGAAGATTTGTCCGTTCGTGGACTCGTATCAGCTGTTGAGACAGTGGCAAGTGTCGTACTTGCTTGCCGGGTAGGGCCCGCGAGGCTGGGTCAGTTGTGAATCTCACCGGGTTTGACCGAGACGCCCAAAATCCGGTGCGATTCACCGTCGAAACCCGTTGTACCTGCGAGACAGCAGAGGCCAGATTGCCCAGTGAGGACTCGAGGTCTTCCTGCGGGATAGCCGGAAAGCTAATCTGCTTCAAAACATCCTTATCCGTGACCGAGCTCCAGTCGTACGTGACCGAAACCTTGGTGGAATCCGGCCCCTGGGGTTCAAGTTCCCAAACCCATTGCCACCCTGGGGGCTGCTGTCCATGCGGGGCGGTTTCCCAAGCCAAAAGCTTGTTTTCGTCGAAACCAACCACATGGTTGTCTGTCTTGTAATCCCTTCCCATTTTTTCCCAGTGCATGTTCATCGTAAACATCTGGCCCACCGCAGTGATGCGGTCGGACTTGTCATCGGACTGGACCAATCCCGAGCCATCAAGCTCGGCGTGCCTCTCCGGGTTGGAAAGGACACTGAAGAGGGTGTCCGCCGGGGCATCAATGGTCCGCGACGCTGTGATTTCCTTTTCCGACATGGTCTGCTCCATTCTTTTGCACGAAAACGATCGCTCGACCGCATCCCTGGAACTGGGAACGGACTCGACACACTACGCCCAACAACATCCACGTCAACCGGAATCCGATGTGCCACAAGTGGTGTGCATGAAAAATTGCTCATGAGCCATGACTCCTCCGGTGAGAGAAGCCACGGCCCCGGCCCGGAGGTGGCCGGGAAATGGTGAATACAGAACCCGTCTCCGGGGCACGACTCCTCGATCTTGATGGCTTGTCCCCCACGTAGCGACGTGGAGCAGGGCGCATATCGGGGCTGACGTCTGAACAACACGCCGCTGGCGAACAGCGCGCGAGGCGCCAACGTCATGGCGTTGAATGGGACGCATGAGCGAATCCCCCATCGAAGCGCAGCCTCCCGTCGCTGCCAAGATCCCCGTCCAGCGCACACACCACGGCGATACGTTCGTCGATGACTATGAGTGGTTGCGCGAGAAGGAGAATCCGAAGGTCATCGCCCACCTCGAGGCCGAGAACACCTATGCGGAGGCGGTGACCGCCGGGCAGCAGGAGCTGCGTGAGAAGATCTTCGCCGAGATCAAGGAGCGCACCGAGGAGACTGACCTCTCGGTTCCTGCCCGCAAAAATGGTTGGTGGTATTTCAGCCGGACCGCAGAGGGCCAGCAGTATGCGGTGCACTGCCGCGCCGCCGCCACCGACACCGGTGATCCTGTCGCCGACTGGACGCCGCCGGTCATCGAAGCCGGAAAACCGTTCGAGGGCGAGCAGATCCTGATCGACGGTAATGCCGAAGCCGAAGGCCAGCCCTTCTTTGCGCTGGGCGGTTTGGCCGTCGCCGAGGACGGGAACCTGCTCGCCTACGCCCAGGATAATGCCGGTGACGAACGCTTCACCCTGCGCATCAAAGACCTCTCGACCGGCGAACTACTTCCCGATGTCATCGAGAACGTCTTTTACGGGTTGGCTTTCTCCCCGGACGGCACCCGGGTCTACTACACGGTGGTCGATGATTCTTGGCGTCCGAACCAGGTCAAGGTTCACACCCTGGGCCAGGACCCCTCCCGCGACACCGTCGTGCTCCAGGAAGACGATCCGGGCATGTGGATGGGCTTCGACCTCTCCCCCGACCGCCAGGAACTGCTGATCTCCATCGGCAACTCCGAATATGCGGAGACCCATTCGCTGGATCTGGTCGATCCACTCGCCGCTCCCCGCCTGCTGCTGGGCCGCGAGGCACGGATCCTTCATGGCATGGACCCGGTGACCGTGGACGGCCAGCGTAACTATCTCCTCACGCATAACCTCGACGCCGAGAACAACATGGTCTCCCTGGTCGCCGCCGACGAGTTCTCCAAACCGTTGGCCGATCAGCAGTGGGCCACGGTCTTCGCCCACCGCGACGATGTGAAGATCGAGGGCACCGCGGTCACCGCCTCCCATGCCATGGTCTCCGTCCGCCAGGACACCATTGAACGAATCCAGGTCCTTCCGCTGGCCGGGCTGGGCACCGATTCCCAGGCCTCCGTGACCGAACCGGACTTCGACGAGGAGCTGTACACCTGCTCTTTGGCCGGCGCCGAATACGATGCCCCGGTCATCCGTCTGGTCTACACCAGCTTCCTGGTCCCGCCGCGCATCTACGACTACACGCTGAACTCCGGGGAGCTGTCGCTGCGCAAGGAGACCCCGGTCAAGGGAGGGTACGATGCCGATGACTACGTGGCCGAACGAGAATGGGCCACCGCCGCCGATGGGACCCGGATCCCACTGTCGGTGATCCGCCGCCGGGAGGTTTCCAGGGATGGTTCCAACCCGGCACTGGTCTATGGCTACGGCAGCTATGAGATGAGCATGGACCCCGGTTTTTCGATTCCCCGGCTTTCACTGCTCGATCGTGGCGTCGTCTTTGTCATCGCCCATGTGCGCGGCGGTGGCGAGTTGGGTCGCCACTGGTACGACGACGGTAAGAAGCTGGCGAAAAAGAACTCCTTCACCGATTTCGTCACCGCCACCGAGCACGTGGTCGCCACCGGGTGGGCCCACCCGCGCCGCGTCGCGGCGATGGGCGGTTCGGCCGGAGGCCTGCTGATGGGCGCCATCGCCAACTTGGCACCGCAGCTATACACGGCCATCGTGGCGCAGGTGCCGTTCGTTGATGCCCTGACCAGCATCCTGGACCCCGAGCTGCCCCTGTCGGCCCTGGAGTGGGAGGAATGGGGCAACCCGATCACCGACGCGGACGTCTACGCCTACATGAAGTCCTACACACCGTACGAGAACATTGCCGCGGTGCAGTACCCGAAGATCGCCGCCGTCACGAGCCTGAACGACACCCGGGTCCTCTATGTCGAACCGGCGAAATGGGTGCAGCGCCTGCGTGACATCAGCACCGGCAGCGAACCGATCGTCTTGAAGATCGAAATGGATGGCGGGCACGGCGGCGCCTCGGGACGCTACGAAGCGTGGAAGGACCGCGCCTGGGACTACGCCTTCGCCCTCGATGCGCTCGGTGCCACCGAACGCCTCTGAGCAGAACTCACCTGAGGTTTCGGGCAGGGCGGGATCCCCACGGATCCTGTCCTGCCCCATGCGTTAACAAACCCTCTCCCACGGTTCATGGCTTGACTTGAATCACATTTCAAGATTACCTAATGAACGTTCAGTAAATCGTGGATGGAGTCCCAGCATGACCGATACCGACGTCGATGCGGTGCCAGCGGAAACCGCCCCGCAGCACGCCGTACTCACCAACGACTACGCCTCGGAATGGCTCGGAATCAAGGTGGTCCACGTCGGTGAGGGCGAGGCCACGATCACCATGACCCTGCGTCGCGAAATGCTCAACGGCTTCGGCATCGGACACGGCGGAATGATCTTCGCCCTGGCCGACACCGCCTTCGCGATGGCGTGCAATCCCGCCGAAGGCTCCGAGGACACCGTCACCGTCGCCTCGGGTGTGGACATCAACTTCATGAAACCGGGCCTTCCGGGCCGCCTGCTCACCGCCGAGGCGACCCGCCGCCATCAGTCAGGGCGCAGCGGTTTGTACGACATCCAGATCCGTCAGACCACCCCGGAGGGCGGCGAGGAAATTGTCGCCGAATTCCGCGGTCGTTCACGGACCGTCCCCAAGCGCTAGATGCCCGACGCCGGAACCAAACCACCGACGTCATGCACCTTCCACCCACCCAGCTATCACCAAAGGGCCAGCAATGACGCATACAGTCCCAGAAACCGAACTCCCCAACCCGCTCGATCCCGAAGAGACGATGAGTCGCGATCAGATCGAGTCGATCCAGCTCACCCGGTTGCAGGAGACCGTCGCCTACGCCTACGACCGGGTCCCGCTCTATCAGGAGAAGTACGACGCCGCAGGGGTCCACCCCACGGATCTGAAGGAACTCTCCGACCTGGCCAAGTTCCCCTTCACCGACAAGGAGGACCTGCGCAAGACCTACCCGTTCGGGATGTTCGCCGTCCCGCAGCACGAGGTCGCGCGGATCCACGCCTCCTCGGGTACCACCGGCCGGGCCACCGTCGTCGGCTACACCCAGACCGACCTGGACGACTGGGCCAAGCTCGGTGCCCGCTGCCTGCGCCTGTCGGGGGTCAAACCGGGATGGAAGGTCCATAACGCCTATGGATACGGGCTGTTCACCGGTGGACTGGGTGCCCACGCGGCCGCCGAACGACTCGGCACCACCGTGATCCCGATGTCTGGCGGGCAGACCGAGAAGCAGATCACGCTGATCAACGACTTCGCCCCCGAGGCCATCCTGTGCACTCCCACCTACCTGCTGACCATCGGGGACGCCATGCAGCGCAAGGGCATTGACCCGCGCTCCACGTCGTTGAAGGTCGCCGTCCTCGGCGCCGAGCCGTGGACCGAAGAGATGCGCCACGAGCTCGAGGTGATGTTCGATATTGATGCCTGCGACATCTACGGCCTCTCCGAGGTCATGGGCCCGGGTATGGCCGGCGAATCAAGTGAGACCAAGGACGGCAGCCACATCTGGGAGGACCACTTCCGTCCGGAGATCATCGACGCCTTCGACCCTTCGCAGGTCCTGCGCGACGGCGAACACGGCGAGCTGGTCTTCACCTCGCTGACCAAGCAGGCGCTGCCCATCATCCGCTACCGCACCCACGACCTGACCCGCCTGTTGCCGGGTACCGCACGGCCCGGTCACCGTCGCATGGGCCGGATCACCGGACGCAGCGATGACATGATCATCCTGCGTGGTGTGAACCTCTTCCCCAGCCAGATCGAAGAGATCGCGTTGAAGGTCAGCGGACTGTCACCGCACTTCCAGCTCGAAATCACTCGTCCAGACCGGATGGACGAGCTCGCTGTGAAGATCGAACGTCGTGTGGATTGCACTTCAGACCGGGCCATCGAAGCCAGCCGTGAACTGCAGAAGCTCATCAAGATCCACATTGGTTCCAGCTGCCGGGTCGATGTGGTGGACCCGGAGTCCTTACCTCGCTCGGTGGGTAAGCTGCGACGCATCTACGACCTGCGCAACAAGTAGGATCGTCGGCATGCCCACTACCGCTAGCAGACCCTCCGGAGCCAAACGTGGCCGTCCCGGACACGATCAGGATTCCGTCCTGTCCATCGCCGTCCAGGTCTTCAATAAATATGGCTACGACGCGACGTCGATGGGTACGCTGGCGGATCATTTGGGCATCAGCAAGTCAGCGATCTACCACCATGTCCCTTCCAAGGGCGACCTGTTGGATCGGGCCCTGGACGAGGCCCTGGTGCCGTTGGAGGCGCTGGATCAGGATCCCCGCGCCTCCAACGGCAACGCCGGGCAGCGTCTCGAATTCATTCTGCGTTCGACCATCAGGGTGCTGATCGACCGTCAGCCGTACGTGACCTTGCTGTTGCGTCTGCGGGGGAATACCGAGATCGAACGACTGGCGTTGGAACGGCGACGGGCCGTAGACCGGCGCCTGTCCCGGCTGGTGGTCGACGCACAGCAGGAAGGCTCCCTCCGGCAGGACATCGACCCGCGCACCACCACGCGGCTGTTGTTCGGAACCATCAACTCGCTCGTGGAGTGGTACCGCACCGATGGCCCATCCACTCCCGAGCAGGTCGAGGAAAACGCGATCGCCATGATGCTCGATGGGCTGCGCGCCTGAACTGTGGTCTCATCACGCCGAGGGTTGATCGCTGCGCGGATTCGGGGGCGGCAAGGCTCCGGCGGTACCATCGGTAGGTTCCCTCCGTGCGGCCCCTCGCCCACGCCTGCTCCCATCCGTTCGATAGGCATTCTTCGTGGACCAGCTCTTCCAGACCCTCTTTAACCAGGCCGCTGGCACCGACACCGCAACGATCCTCGCGCTCGACGCACTCAGCGTGCTGTTCACCGGGGTCGCCCTGTTGCTGCTGGCCCGCCGCAACGACCTCGGCTGGTGGTTCCAGATCATCGCCGTCTTTGCCGGGCCGATAGTGATCGCCCTGCAATTCGGTTTCGACGGCTTCTTCAAGGCCGTTCCCTTCCTGTTGGTACCGATCTACGGCCTGTGGCGCTTCAGCAAGTACCCCTTAGTCGGAAAGTTTGGCCGCACGGTCGAGGTGCGGGCGTTCACTGCGTCGTCGCTCATCTGGGGTTTCGTCATCACCCTGCTCATCGCCTTCGCATCGGCCATTCCCACCATCTTCAGCGGGCAAAGCCTGGGCAGCATCCAAATCAGTTTCTGGTTGACCCTGGTCTTTTCCGCTTTGGTTCCTGCTGGTCTGGTGGGTGTGGCCAACGGCTTCCGCTGGGCGTGGCTTATCGTGGCGGCTTCCGCCGTGGCCCAGGTGGCCGTCTACTTCGGCAACCAGCCGGCCTTCGCCACGCTGGCGGTCCTCGTGCTTCAATTCGGTGCCTCGCTCTTTGGTTGGTGGTCCTGGCGTCAACTTCCGGCCGAGGCCATTCAGGACGACGCAGTGGAGTACCCGCCGAGCCCCTACCAGGAGGCCTAGCCGCCGCTCACGCCACTGGTGTGCGGCCCTCTGCTGCGGACCTTAACCCGGCAGGATGTCCAGGGGGACGGCTTCAGGCGCCGGGTCCGTGGCCAGCCGGGCCCAGAGAGCCGTATCAAAACGCTCCCAGGTTCCGCCCTCGTTCTGGTAGCGCAGCTTCTCCCGTTCGACCCCTTCGCGGATGAATCCCGCAGCCGCGGCGACAGCACCGGAGGCCGGGTTGTTCAACCGGTGCCCCAATTCCAACCGGTACAGGCCCCACCTGGAGAAACACGAGCCGGCGAGCGCAGCGACTCCCGCGGTGGCCAGCCCCTGGCCACGAGCCGAGGAAGCGACCCAATAGGACACCCACCCCGTCTGGTGCCGCCATTCCATCCCGGAAACCATGACGTTTCCGACGGCTTCGCCATCCACGTCGATGGCCAGGGCCCGCAGCGTGGCCGGTTCCGGCCCCTGATCCTGTGCCTCCTCGGCGCTCGGTTCCTGGACGTCGGCGCGTGGGACCGTGACGTCCAGCCACGCACGGGCACCAGCGGCATCGGCGATGGGCCGGGCCGACTGCCCAGCCATATCAGGGGCGGCGAAGGCCTGGATCACCGCGGCGGTGTCATGGTCGCTGAAGGTCCAGGGGCGCAGGACTGCCGCCCGGCCCGCGGCGGTTTCAAAACTCTGGATCATGGTCCCCATCCTACGGACGAGCCGTCGCCTCCGTGGCTTCTGCTTCATGACGGGCTCGCGTCAACGATTCTGGAGCCAGAGGCTACTGTCCGGTAACTTAGCTGTCAGCAAGCAAGGACGCCGCGGGGCCCTCCCCGGCATCCGCGTCCCGGCGTGACGGATCATTCAACGGCGAAAGAGGTCACCGATGACAACCATCCAGCACACCCCCACGACTGCCGGTCACCTGATCGTGGCGACGCTGGTCTCCCACGGGGTCCAGCGGGCCTATATCGTCCCCGGCGAAAGCTACCTTGACGTCCTGGACGGGCTGCACGACTCCCCCATCGACACGGTGGTCTGCCGTCACGAAGGCGGTGCCGCCTATATGGCCGAGGCCGACGGCAAGATGAATCCGCGTCCGGGCATCGCGATGGTCACCCGAGGCCCCGGTGCTGCCAACGCCCACGTCGGCCTGCACACCGCTTGGCAGGATTCCACCCCGATGGTCCTCTTCGTCGGGCTCATCCCCTTCGAACACCGCGAAAAGGAGGCCTTCCAGGAATTCGACCCCAAGGCCTGGTTCGGCACCGGTGCCAAACGCGTGATGATCCTCGACCACGCAGAACGCGCCTCGGAGGTCGTCGCCGAGGCGATGTTCGCGGCCATGTCCGGCCGCCCGGGCCCCGTGGTCGTCGGCCTACCCGAGGACATCATCAAACGTCAGGTCCCCTCGGATCTGCACCCACGGATCCCGGTCGCCTCCGGTGGCATGACGGTCACCGATTGGAAAGCGCTGAACGGGGCGTTGCACGGCTCCGAGAAACCGTTGTTCATTTTCGGCGGCAATGATTGGACGGCCGAAGCTGCCCAGGAATTCACCACCTGGCTTGAGGAGCATGACCTTCCGGCCGCCGCAGAATGGCGGTGTGAGGGAACCGTCCCCTTCACGTCGCCCTCATACGTGGGGCCCATCGGTTACGGGCGCCCCAAACCCACCTACGACCTGCTCGAGGAGACCGACCTGCTGATCTTCGTCGGCACCGTCCCCGGCGACGTCATCACCGACGGCTTTGCCATCCGGCAGAACTGGGAGAAGAAGAACTTCCTGGTGACCATCGACCCGTCCCTGCGTGGACGCTCGGGCCCGGTATCGCACCAGATCGTGGCCAAACCCGAGGTCTTCGTCCGTGACCTGGTCCGCATGGAACTGCCGGTGAAGGATTCCTGGCGTGAATGGACCACCAGGATGCGCGCCGAACAGGAAAGGTTCGCCGCCTTGCCCGACGCCACACCCGGGGACGGGCAAGCCAGGATGTCCACGTTGATGGCCCAGTTGGTTCCCACGCTGCCCCGCGATGCCATGGTCACCTTCGGCGCCGGGGAACACACCAACTGGGCGCACCGGTACTTCCCCACGAACAGCTACGCCTCCATGATCAGCGCCCGCAACGGATCGATGGGCTACTCGATCCCTTCGGCGGTCGCTGCCTCCCTCGACAGTCCCGGTCGGCGCGTGGTGAGCATTGCCGGTGACGGGGAATTCCTCATGAACGGCCAGGAACTGGCCACTGCGGCACAATATGGGGCCACCCCGCTGATCATCGTGATGGACAACCAGGAATACGGCACGATCCGCACCCATCAGGAGCGTGACTACCCACACCGGATTTCCGGGACGCAGCTGAAGAACCCCGACTTCGCCCTCATGGCCACGGCCTTTGGCGGCTTCGGGATCCGTGTAGAAAACGACGTCGATGTCCCCGCGGCACTCCAGGCGGCACTGGCCGCCATTGATCACGAAAGACGCTTCGCCCTGATCCATCTCATCGTCGAACAGCGGGTCAAGGCATACTAGGAAGCCTCTCATCTGCGGCTCATCCAAAGGAGGAACACTAGGGGCATGAGACGGTTCGTGAATCTCACCGCATCCATCGTGATCCTACTGGCCCTGGTGGTCGGCGCCTTTGCTGCTGCCCGGGCGCTGACCGCCCCACAGCATGAAGATGTGGGGCCCGGCCTCGTCGTCGACGATGGAACGCTGCCGGCCCTACCAGGGGACCTCAACGCCCCCGGCTCCGGCGACAAGGCCTCCTATAGTCCGCCCATCAATGCGACCGAATGGCCCGTATCGTCGCCGGCCGCACCCTCTTCCACCGACTCCGTCTCGACCGAGGCGAGCCCCTCCAGCGTGCCGACCGCCCCGGCACAGACCCGGGTTCCCCCCAAGACCAAGGCCCCCGTCGCACCGCTTCCCCCATCCCCCGCGGACGACGACGACGATGACGATGACGACGATGAGGATGACGATGATGATGAGGAGGATTAGCCCGGCACGTGGGGGTTGGTCGGTCCGATCCCGTGTCCTCATCGGAATGATCGCCATCGTGACCATCACCCTGGTGGTCGCCGGGGCAACCATTTATCTGCTGCAACGTTCGGCACTGAACGAACGGATCGATGATTCCCTGCGCCGGACCGTCGGTGAGTTCCAGGTCCTTGCGGCCCAGGGCCTGGATACCGAAACCGGCAAGGCCTTCACCGAGGCGAATGATCTGCTTTATATTGCCATGCAACGCACCCTGCCGGCCCGGACTGAAGGCATGGTCAGTTTCAGTGAAGGGAACCTGCAGTGGACGGCCCCCGAAACGGTCGACCTGCGCTTGGAAAACGATGAGGAATTCGTGGACTGGGCTTCGACCACCGGCCAACCGCATCGGATTGCCCTCAGTTCGGTCACCACCGCCACGACCACCTATCGTGCCGTGATCGTCCCAGTCCAGTTGGCTGCCGACCAGAAACCGGCCCGACTCGTCCTCGCCTACGACTACGGTGCCGAGATCAAGTCGCTCGATCGCAGTTTCGAATTTTTCATCGCCGTCGGCGCCGGGGTGACCGTGCTGGCGGGCATTGCCAGCTGGCTGATGGTTGGGCGGATGCTCTTGCCGGTCAGGCTCCTGCGTGAGACCGCCGTGCAAATCTCCGAAAACGATCTCTCCCAACGCATCGATACCGTGGGAAACGACGAGTTCGCAGATCTGACCATCACGATCAATGCCATGCTCGACCGCCTCGAAACCGCGCTGACCTCCCAACGACAACTGCTCAACGACGTTGGACACGAGTTGCGCACCCCGGTGACCATCATCCGAGGGCATCTGGAACTCATGGACGACCACGACCCCCAGGACGTCACCCAGTCCCGGGATATCGCTGTCGATGAGCTCGATCGCATGTCGCTACTCATCGATGACCTCGTCACCCTGGCGAAATCGGATGGCCCGGGCTTCGTGGCCCCGCGGCCCGTGGAACTGGGCCCCTGGCTCGATGAACTTCTGGAAAAGGCACGCGGGCTCGGCGACCGGGACTGGCAGGTGGACCAGCGCGCCGATGCCTCCGTCGCCGTGGACCCCAGACGCCTGACCCAGGCCATGCTGCAATTGGCAGCCAACGCCGTGAAGTTCAGCGGTACCGGTTCTGCCATCGCCCTGGGTTCGACCATCATCCGCGCCGACGGTCCCGGCACCGGAACCGGTACCGACCTGCTGCGGCTGTGGGTCCGTGACCAGGGAACCGGCATCGAGATCACGGATCAGCAGCGGATCTTCGAGAGGTTCGGCCGGGGCCGCAACAGCACCCGGAGCTTCGGCTCGGGGCTCGGACTGAACATCGTCTCGGCCATCGTCGCTGCCCATGAGGGTACTGTCGAAGTGGACTCCGCCCCGGGGCGCGGTTCAACCTTCACCCTCACGCTTCCCGTCCACGAGGAGAACACTGCGCATGAGCCGGATCCTGATCATCGAGGATGAGCAGCGCATTTCCTCCTTCGTCGCCAAGGGCTTGAAGGCGGCGGGCCTGCAACCCAGCGTCGCCCATACCGGCGAGGACGGCCTACAGCTGGCCACCGACGAGGACTTCGAGGCCATCGTCTTGGATCTGGGACTCCCCGATCTCGATGGGTACGAGGTCCTCAAACGTTTGCGGGCCTTCGGGCTGCAGACCCCGGTGATCATCCTGACGGCCCGCAGCAGCATCGATGACACGGTCACCGGGCTGCAAAGCGGGGCGGATGACTATATGGCCAAACCCTTCCATTTCGAGGAATTGCTGGCACGGCTGCGATTGCGGTTGAAACCCGAAAACAGCGCCTCTGACCCGGCCCTGCTGAGCAATGGCGATCTGGAAATGGACTGCCGGGGTCGCCGGGCCCTGCTCGATGGCCGGGAAGTGGACCTTTCGGCCCGTGAGTTCGCCTTAGCCGAGACGTTCCTGCGCAACCCCGGCCAGGTCCTCAGCCGGGAGCAGCTGCTCTCACGGGTCTGGGGCTACGATTTCGATCCGGGCTCGAACATCGTGGACGTTTACGTGAGGTACCTGCGCAATAAGCTCGGCACCGAACGCTTCGAGACCGTCAGGGGCATGGGATACCGGATGGTGGACCTGGGCTGATCTGCCGGCGGCCCTCGCCACCGGCAGATCCCCGAAGGCCTTATCCGCGCCCCGGCCAGTTCTGGTAGATGGTGTCTTCCTTCTCCACCAAGGTCAAAACGTCATAGGTCGCCACGATCTCATCATCCTGGTTGTGGATGATGGCATCCCAGGCGACCTCCCCATACTCGTCGGTCACCCGCGGGGTGATCTTCTTGGCGGTGAGCGTGACCCGAACCCGGTCCCCGGCCGGAACGGGAGTGATGAAGCGCAGGTTCTCCAGCCCGTAGTTGGCTAGCACCGGCCCCGGGGCCGGCTGGACGAAGAGCCCTGCAGCCCAGGAAACCAGCAGATAACCGTGCGCGACGACCCCGGGGAAGAACGGGTTGGCCGCCGCTGCTGCGGCATCGGTATGGGCGTAGAACGTATCGCCGGTGGTCTTCGCGAAATCGGTGATCTCGTCCAGCGTGACTTCACGCAGCGGAGAGGCGAAGGCGTCGCCGATCCGCAACTCAGCCAACGATTTACGGAACGGGTGGATGGCTCCTGCCACGGCCCCGAATTCGGGGGCCCCGGCGATGACCCGATCCGCACCGGTATGCCAGACGCCGGTGACCGCGGTCAGCAAGTTCGGAGAGCCCTGGATGGCGGAGCGCTGCATATGGTGTTTGATGGACCGAACGCCACCGAGTTCCTCGCCACCCCCGGCGCGGCCCGGCCCGCCATGGACCAGATGCGGTACCGGGGAACCGTGACCTGTGGAGGTGCGGGCGGTTTCGCGGTTCAGGATGTGGATCCGGCCGTGATGCCCGGCGATCCCGATGGTCAAGGCACGGGCGGTCTCCCCATCATTGGTGCACACGGTAGCGACCAACGAGCCGCTGCCACGGGCGGCGAGTTCCACCGCCTCATCCAGGTCCCGATAGCCCAGCACGCTGGCCACAGGACCGAAGGCCTCCAGCGAGTGGACGGCCTCTGCCTTCGCGTCGGTCCAGGTGAGCAGCAGCGGGGACATGAACGCCCCGTCGGGGACCTCCTGCTCCTCACCCGAGGCGGTTCTGACCCGCGGGGCATCCAGCGTCCCGTAGGCGATTTCTCCGCCGGCGGCCACCATGGCCTCCACCGCACCTCGGACATCACCTAGCTGATCCAGCGACGCCAAGGCGCCCATGGTGACGCCTTCGGCCCGGGGGTCCCCCACGACCACGCGCTGGGTCAGGCGGTCAGCCAAGGCAGCAACGACGTCGTCCTCGAGTTCTGCCGGGACGATGGCCCGGCGGATCGCCGTGCACTTCTGTCCGGCTTTGACGGTCATCTCGGTCACGACGGATTTGATGAACGCATCGAACTCCGGGGTGCCGGCGACGGCGTCGGGCCCCAGGATCGCAGCATTCAGGGAATCGGTTTCGGCGGTGAAACGGATTCCACCGGACACGACGTTCGGGTGGGACTTCAGAGCATCGGCCGTCGAGGCCGAACCGGTGAAGGAGACCATATCCCGGTAGTCCAGAACGTCCAACAGGGTACGGGCGGAACCGGAGACCAGCTGCAGGGAGCCCGCCGGAAGGAGCCCGGATTCAACGAGCATCCGCACCACGGCTTCGGAAAGGTAGCCGGTCGGGGTGGCGGGCTTGACGAGGGTGGGGACACCGGCGATGAAAGCAGGAGCGAATTTCTCCAACATGCCCCAGACGGGGAAGTTGAAGGCGTTGATCTGTGCCGCGACCCCGGGGATGCGGGTGTAGATGTGGCCGCCGAGGAACGAACCGTCACGAGAGAGTGGCTCCGCGGGGCCGTCCTGGACGACGTTGGAATTAGGCATCTCGCGACGGCCCTTGGACGAAAGGATGAACAGGGCACCAATACCGCCATCGATGTCGACCATGTTGTCGACCTGGGTGGCGCCGGTCTTATAGGAGACCTCGTAAAGTTCCTGGCGGCGTTCATTGAGGTACTGGGCCATCTCCTTGACCCGGAGGGCGCGTTCGTGCAGCGTCAGTTTCCCGAGCTCCCGGTGCCCGACGGTGCGACCGTGGTTCACGGCGTCTGCCAGGTCGAGGCCGGCGGCACTGACCAGGGCCAGTTCCTGACCGGTGTTCGCGTCGAGGACCGTCGTGGCCCCTTCAGTGCCAGTGGGGGTCCACCAGGAGTCCTGAATATAGCTCGGTACCAGCTCGGGGGTCTGCGTTGTCATCGTCGACAAGTCCTTCCTGAACGATCGGTCAGTATTTGAGATCCAGCCTACATGACGGGCAGCAGACGTTGCCGAATCACCAGTGATTGACATACACCGATCACTGGTGTTGTCTCGGAGGACCACCTACGCTCGCCGACTCCCGGGAGTCACCATCACCTTGAAACCGAACCCCCCTCTTGATCCAGCCGAAACCTTCCAGAAGCTGAAGCCCACCGCAACCCACGCCCCCATCCCCGGCGAGGCGCGCCCTGCGGGATGGAACATGCTCGACGACTCCCTGGCCGAAAACCAACGCTGGTCCACGTGGAACAGCGTGGAGAAACTGATGCGCGGCCCCGAGCCACGTCCCGAATTCATCATTGAGGACGCCGGGGCCATCGACACCGAGCTCGGTGTGTTGAAAACCGGCAAGGAAGCAGATGTCCTCCTCCTCGAACGTGCCACAGATACCCGCCGATCCCTGTTCGCGGCCAAGAGGTACAGGACGCCGGAGCAACGCTCCTTCCGCCGCTCCACCATCTACACCCAGGGCCGCACGGTACGTCGCAGCCGCGACTCCCGGGCCTTAACGAACGGCTCCGCCTATGGTCGCCACATCGAGGCCGCCCAATGGGCAGCCGCCGAATGGAATTTCCTGGTCCGCGCCCACCAGGCCGGGATCCCGGTCCCCTACCCCATACAGGTGGATGGCATGGAGATCCTCATGGAATTCATCAGCGACCCCGACCACCCCGGCACTGCCGCGCCGCGACTGCAGCAATTGCGGCCGACGAGGCCCGTGCTGGAATCCTACTTCGACCAAATCCTCGAAGCCATGCACGGGCTGACCTCACTGGGCTACGCCCATGGGGACCTCTCCCCCTACAACGTCCTGGTCGCCGGATCGAGGCTGGTGATCATCGATCTGCCACAACTGGTGGACCTGGCGGCGAACCCGCTCGGTGCCGATCTATTGGCCAGAGATTGCCGGAACATCTGCGCCTGGTTCACCGGCCGCGGACTCACCCGGGATCCAGAGGAATTGCTCGCTGAGCTACTGGCCGCCGCCTGGTCTTGAGGAGTTTTCCGGCAAAAGGATTGTCAAATAGGCCGTCGGGGTCTACATTGACCTCACCGGCCGATATCATCGCCGTGTGAGCTCTTGTGGCCGGCCTGCATCCGACGAATCCTAGGACGCAACGCGTCCACCCCTTCGACGGAGCCGCCGGTTCCGTCCCGCTCGTTGGAGCCCAGCCCTCATGCGGCAAACTTATAAGATCCTCGCCCACCTCATCGCTGCAGCCGTCGTCATTCAGGCGGTGATCATCGCCTGGAGCACCTTCACTGTCATCAACATGCTTGAATCCGGAGCGACCGTCACCGGCCCTCCGGCATCCGCCATGATCCACAGCATGCTCGGCATGTACGTTATTCCGCTTCTGGCGGTGGCACTACTGGTCGTGGCCTTCCTGTCACATGCTGGCGTCCGCTGGGCAGCGTGGCTTCTGCTCGCTGTCGTTGTCCAGATCGCCGTAGCCCTTGCCGCCTTCTCCACTCCTGTCCTCGGCATTCTGCACGGGCTGGTGGCTTTCGGCATCCTCGCCTTGGCGGAGGTCGGCGTCTGGTCCGTGGCCCACGCCTCGGCTCACGTAGCCGCTCCGGCACGAATGAAACCAGCCGTCTGATCCGCCATGTGGAGGACGGAAGGGGCCCCGTCGCCCCCCGCCCCCGCCTCAGCCCAACCGGCTGATCAGCTCCGCCTCATGATCCGGACTCAATCCCGAGCGCGGATCATCGGTGGGGTCGTGGGCGGCAATGATATCGGTGAAGGTCTCGGCCAACGGTCGACGCACCAGCCCCCATTTCAGGGCCCTGCGGTCAGAACGTCGGGCAAAACCGGCGAATTCGGTCCCCGCGGGCAGAACCAGCGGGAGGGAACGTGGACCTGCCCAGGGGGCGACGGCGTCGTCCTCCATCCGGTGCAATGGGTAGGGTGCCACCGCTGCGGTGTACCCCGCAGCGCTCTGGGCACTGGCGATCACATCACCCAACGGCATCTCGGCGCCGACGACGTTGACGGGGCCGTTCCGTGCCTCCAACCCGGCGCGCAGGATGAACGCTGCCAAATCACGGACATCAACGATTTGGACATAGCGGGCATCACCGTCGTCGTCGGGGACGAGGACCGGTTCCTGCCCGCGGGCAAAACGTAGAGGCCAATAGGTGGAACGTCCGGTGGGATCCCCGGGGCCTCCGATCAGCCCGGGACGGACCAGCAAGGCTGCGTTGCCGCGCGAAGCAACCGTGAGCCATTCACAACCGGCCTTGGCTTCGCCGAACTTCTCGTCGCAGTAGTCGATGCTGGAATCTTGTGCGACCAACAGTTTGGAGGCCTCGACGGCTCCCGGCCTGGAGTGGACGGCATAGGCGGAGCAGGAGGAGACGAAAACCCAGTGTCCGGCTTGTGGGGACAGGGCTTCCACCGCAGCCTTGGCGTGGGCGGGCTGGCAGGTCAGTTCCACGACCAGATCCCAAGGTTCGTCCGCGGCCCCCGCATAGGCGTCCTGGGCGTCACGGTCGGCCCGGAATATCCGCGCCCCCTCCGGAAATTCGCCCGAGTTACCGCGGGCGAGACACCCGACGTCGTGCCCGTCCTTCAGGGCTTGCAGCGCCATGGTTCGGCCAAGCCAAGCGGTGCCACCGAGAACGAGGATTTTTGCCATGCCAACTAGCCAACTCCCCCGGCCCATGTTCTGGCAAGTCGGATTCGGAAAATCGTTGGATCGGACAATATATGTCCTGACCCGCGGAGGCCCGCACCGAGGCCGCGCGATCTAGGAGCCCGAGAGCAGCTCGCGCACGGCATCGATCTCTTCGTCGCTGAGCCCCTGCTGACGCAGGAAGGTCTCCACGTCGATCCCGTCGATGAATTCGGCCAGCGCCTCCTGACGTCCTGCCAGCACGGGTTCGAGTTCTTCCTCGCTCAGATGTCGTTCGTAGGGGTGCTTGACCGGGCTGATCCGGTGCCATTCGTTGATGCCGCGCGCCCCGGCGTCGTATTGGCCGGCGATCAGATCCTGCCGACCGACCAGGGCTAGCGCCATGCTGATGATCATTCCCGTCCGGTCCCGTCCGGCCGAACAATGCACGACGACGAAACCCCGGGCCCCCGCCAAGGCACGGAAGACGTCAGCGATAAGTGAGGGAAAGTGGTCCAGATTCGCCGGATAGTAGCGCGGGTCGCTCAGGTACGGGGTGTCCGCTGAGGCGGCCGCCGCCATGAATTCCTCATGGTTCTGGTCCTCGGTGGGGCAGTGCAGGACGGTGATCCCTGCCAGCGCTTCGGGCTCGACGACGGGATCGGTGGGTCGACGTCGCCGTTCGTCCTGGTTGCGCAGATCAATGACCGTGCGCAGCCCCTCATCGTGGGCCTGACGCCACCCTTTTTCGGTGAGCCATTCGCTGCGGCCCATCCGGTAGAGCCGTCCGGCCACGCGGCGCGCGTTGACGGCGCCGTCCCAGTTCACCTCGTCCATGGGCCTATCCTGCCACGCCGCGGGTCAGGGACCCGGGCGGACCGGTTCAGCTCCAGTTGTAGAAGCCCCGTCCGGATTTGCGGCCCAGTTCCCCGCGTTCGACCTTTTCGCGCAGGATGGCCGGCGGGGCGAACCGTTCACCGAGTTCGGCGTGCAGGTATTCGGCGATCCCCAAACGCACGTCCAGCCCCACGATATCTGTGGTCTTCAACGGTCCGGTCGGGTGTTTATACCCCAGCACCATGGCGTTGTCGATGTCCTCGGCGGAGGCAACCCCTTCCTCGAGCATGCGCATGGCTTCCAAGGCGAGCATCACGCCCAGGCGGGAGGAAGCGAATCCTGGAGCGTCGTTGACGACGACGGCCGTCTTCCCCAAACCGGCCACCCACCCGCGAGCCCGCTCCACGAGTTCCTGCGCGGTCTGATCGGCAATGACGACCTCGATCAGAGTCGAGGCCGGGACCGGGTTGAAGAAGTGCAGCCCCAGGAAGTTTTCCGGGCGGGTCAAATGTCCTGCCAGTCCACTCATGGACAGCGAGGAGGTGTTCGAGGCCAACACGGCGCCGGGGCCCAGCTCTGTCTCAACGGCCCGCAACGAGGAGACCTTCAGAGCCCAAATTTCAGGTACGGCTTCGACGACGAGTTCCCGGTCGCCGAAATCGGCATAGTCGGTGCTGACCCTCAGGTGGCCAAGATGCTCCTCGACGGTTCCTGCCAGACCACGGTCGATGGATTTGCCCAGCGCCGTGGCTACTCGTTCACGGGCGGCATCGGCACTGGCTGCGTCGCGTTCGACGATCAGCACCTCGGCTCCCTTGATGAGGAAGCCGTGGGCGATGCCGGCGCCCATCCGTCCCCCGCCCAGGACCCCGACCCTGGTCGGCAGGTGGACGGTCGTCGCGGTATCGGTGGCCGGGGTCTTTTCCGGGGTGCTGGGGGTCATCGTTACTTCTTCTTCCGGTCGAGGAATGCCTGCATGCGGTCGAATTTGGCCTCGGATTCAAAGAGCATCGACTGGGCCAGGGTGTCGATGACCGGGTGGGCTTCCCGGGGAGTGTGGAATACGGCCTTGGAAACCCTGACAGCCAGCGGATCCTGGGCGCCGATCCGGTCCGCCAGGGCTTCGGCGGCAACCGACAGCTCTGCCGACTCAACCAGTTCGCCGATCAGTCCCACCTGCAGGCAGTCCTCGCCGGTCAGGACCTTCCCGGCGAGCAGGATCTGTTTGGCCATGGGCTCCCCCACGAGCTCCTTTAGTCTCCAGGTGGCCCCGGCTGCTGCCATGATGCCCAGATTCGTTTCGGGATTGCCCATCCGTAGGGAGGGTGTTCCGATTCTGAAGTCCGCCGCGTAGGCCAATTCGGCACCGCCTCCGAGGGCGTAACCATCCAGGGCGGCGATGACCGGCATCGGCAGCCGGGCGATCCGCTCGAAGAGCGAGGAGTTGATCCCGGCCAAGGCGTCTTCGCGGCGGCGTTGGCGTAACTGGGCGATATCGGCACCGGAAGCGAAAATGCCCTTGGTTCCGGTGTCAGGATCGCCGGGGGTACCCGCCAGGATGAGGATCTTCGGGGAGGCCTCCAGATAGCTGCAGACCGCGTGTAGTTCATCGACCATGGCCTGGTCGATGGCGTTGCGGACCTCTGGGCGGTGCAGCCGGACGGTGAGCCGGTTAGCCCTCTCGGTGACGATCAGCGTACTGAAACCCTCCGCTTCGAGCGTGGCTGCGCCGTCGTGCTGTTCTTCGGTTCCCAGCTCTTTTCCGCCCACCCCTAGACTCCCTCGACGAGGAGGGCAGCTCCTTGGCCAACGCCCACACACATGGTCGCCAGTCCCAGTTTGTTCCCGGTGGAGGCTTCGCGCTCCAACCGGCCCAGCAGGGTCAGTGCGATGCGGGAGCCGGAGGAACCCAAGGGGTGGCCCAGGGAAATGGCGCCGCCGTCGTTATTGACAATGTCGGGGTTCAGGCCGAGTTCGCGCATGGAGGCCAGTGACTGCGAGGAGAAGGCCTCGTTGAGTTCCACGGCGGCGAGCTCGTCCACGGTGTGCCCGGTGCGTTCGAGGACCTTGCGGGAGGAGGGGACCGGCCCCATCCCCATGATCTCCGGCGCCACCCCTGCCGAGGCGCCGTCGAGGATGCGGGCCCGCGGGGTCAACCCGTATTTCTCGATGGCCGCCTCGGAGGCGACGATGATCGCCGAGGCACCATCGTTGAGCGTCGAGGCGTTGCCTGCGGTGACGACCGAGCCGCCCTTGACTACTGGGCGCAGGGCGGACAGGACCTCCATGGTGGTCCCGGCGCGCGGACCCTCATCGGTGTCGACGATGGTCTGGGCGCCCTTGCGTCCGGTCACGGTGACCGGGACGATCTCCTCGGAGAAGCGCCCTGCCGCTATGGCCGCGAGGGCGCGTTCGTGGGACCTGACGGCGAAGGCGTCGCAGTCCTCCCGCGAGGTCCCGAAGACGCGGGCTACCTCCTCTGCCGTCTCGGGCATGGAGAAGGTGGTTTTCCCGTCGCGGGAGAGTTCCCCGGAGAGGAAGGCGGGGTTGGGGAAGCGCCAGCCGATCGAGGTGTCGTAGGTGGCTCCTGGCTTGGCGAAGGCCTTGGAAGGCTTTTCCATCACCCAGGGAGCCCGGGACATCGATTCGACGCCGCCTGCCACGACGATATCGGCGGCCCCAGCCTTGATCATGTGGCTGGCCATCGTGATCGCTGACATGCCCGAGGCGCACAACCGGTTGACGGTGATCCCCGGGACGGAATCGGGGTAGCCGGCCAATAACCAGGCCATGCGGGCGATGTTCCGGTTTTCCTCCCCGGCACCGTTGGCGTTGCCGAGAATGACCTCGTCGACCAGTTCCGGATCGACGCCCGCCCGTTCAACGGCCGCGCGAACGGTCAACGCCGCCAGATCATCGGGACGTATGGACGCCAAGGCTCCGCCGTAGCGACCTACCGGAGTGCGGGCTCCGCCCACCAGGAATGCTTCGGACATGAAAACCCCTCTTCGGTTGGCCTCTGTTCAGGCGTCTTTGCCGGCCGTGGAATGCGTCACGGGACACAATTACCGACCAATCGTTCACTAAGAGATTCCCACCCCAAATCCGACCGGTCAACTCACCCACGTATTGATGACGAAATTGACCGCTTTTATACCTCCCGGTAACATAGATGGCTTTGACAGACTCCGGTGTTTGATGGCCGGATCGTGGACCGCCGCTGGCCCGTCCGTCTCGAGCGTTCGGAACCGGCCCCTGTCGACGAAAAGCTGAAGATATTTGGGAGGCACTCATGCCACCGGACGACAGCACACACACCGCAGCCACGGACGGCACAGCCGCCAGCGGCACCCCAGAGCCCATCGACTACTCCGAGGACATCGGCCCGGATCTGGCGACCGCCGAGGGCCGCTCGATGATTCACAAAGCCACTGCAGCTTCGGCCATGGGCAATATGACCGAATGGTTCGACTACGGCGTATACGCGGTTGCGGTCACCTACATCACCGCTCATTTCTTTCCCGGGGAGTACGGAACGATCCTGGCCTTGGCCACCTTCGCCGTCTCGTTCGTCGTGCGCCCCCTGGGGGGAATCATCTGGGGCCCGCTGGGCGACAGGCTCGGACGCAAAACCGTCCTGACCCTGACCATCCTCATGATGTCCGGGGCCACGTTCCTCATTGGCGTGCTCCCGACGTTCGACATGGTCGGGATCCTGGCTCCGGTCCTGCTGATCCTGCTGCGCCTGGTGCAGGGTTTCTCCACCGGCGGCGAGTACGGCGGCGCGGCGACCTTCATGGCCGAATACGCCCCGGATAAGAAGCGCGGATTCTTCGGCTCTTTCCTGGAGTTCGGCACACTGGGCGGTTTCGCCCTCGGTGCTGCCGTCATGCTGCTCTTCCAACTGGTGCTCCCTGAGGCGGCCATGGATTCCTGGGGCTGGCGGATCCCGTTCATGCTGGCCCTCCCGATGGGCCTGGTCGGTTTGTACCTGCGCAATAAGCTCGAAGACACCCCGGTGTTCCAGGAGCTCGAGGAGACCGGCGGGGTGGAGGAGGACGGCAGCCTCAAGGCCGTGATCACCCAATACTGGCGTCCGATGTTGGTCATGTTCGGCATGGTCGCCTGCCTGAACATGGTGAACTACACCTTGATCACCTACATGCCCACCTATCTGGAAAGCCAGCTGGGGATGGATTCGAAGCAGGCGCTGATCGTCATCATCCTCGGTGAGGTGGCCATGATGTGCGTCATCCCGTTCGTTGGCGGCCTCTCCGACAAGGTCGGTCGCAAGCCCATGTGGTATGCCTCCACCATCGGTCTGATCCTCTTTCCGGTACCGATGTTCTGGCTCATCGGCCAGAGCTTCGGGCTGGCCATCCTCGGCTTCGCGGTGCTGGGTCTGTTGTACCTCCCGCAGCTGGCCACGATCACGGCCACCTTCCCGGCGATGTTCCCCTCCCAGGTCCGTTTTGCCGGCTTCGCCATCACCTACAACGTGGCTACCGCACTCCTCGGGGGGACCGCGGCCATCGTCAACGAGGCGGTCATCGATTCCACCGGTTTCGTACTCTTCCCGGCCGTCTACATGATGATTGCGGCGGTCGTGGGTCTGATCGCCGTGCGATACATGGTCGAAACCGCCGGAGCATCGCTGCGCGGCACGGACACCCCGAATGCCAACGACACCGGGATCCTCGCCGAGGATCCCCGCTAACCGTCCCGAGAGTACGGCTGCGGGCCCGGAACCACCCAAGTGGTTCCGGGCCCGCAGCCGTTAGCGGGTTCCTCAGTCCTCCGTTGCAACCCCGGGTCCGGGATCCGGTTCGACATCCGCCCCCGAAGTACTCATCCCGGTTCCTTCACCCGGGTTCCCCTCAGCGCTTTGGCGAACCTCTTCGTGGTCTCCTCGGGTTTCGGCGGCCTGCCCCAGGTTCCGGGCCAGCTCGTCGAGCCGGGCCTTCGGGTCCTGCTCGTCGTCGCCCACGATGCCGTGCAGAATCCCCGAATCCCTGCGGTCCAGTACCACCGTGCACCCGAATTCGGTTTCGGCCAGTTCGAAGGTGATCTCCGAGGCGCCCAATCCCCACCCGGGGCCCGAACGCCAGGTCATCTTCCGTCGGTTCGTCGCCGTGGTGACGTGTAGTCGGGTACTGTCCTGGCCTTCCGGCCCGTGCAGGGTGATGGACTGGCCGTCCTGAATGCCGCCATCAACCTGCTCGACTCCGGGCACCCAGCTGCAGTATTGGGCGCCATCCTGCAGCACACTCCACACCACGTCAGCGGTGGCTTTGACGTCCTGTTGGGTTCGCAACGATTCCATCCTCGGAGCCTACAGCCCCTCACCTCCTACGTTCAGTAGCGGAAGATCGCTGACATGGGGCTATCCGGGTCAACGGGTGCCGAACTGGCATGGACCAGTCCCCCGTTGCCCATCGTGGCAACGGCTGCCGCCTCGATTTGCTCACAGATCGCATACCGGTCGTCCTGGCCCAGGGCCACGATGGCATGTGGGCCCGAAGCCGCCTGTTCCCAACACCACGGATCGGCTTGAACGAATAAGGTCTCGACCCGGCCGTGCAGCGCGGCTTCATGGATTTCGGCACGATCGCTGGAGACCCTTCCGGTTCCATGGAGGGAACGGAACTGTTCGATCAGCCTCGACCTCTCGGCGCGCAACCGGTCTTCGATGACGGGCCAGGCCAGTCGATGCAGTTCGCCGGAGGACAGCGGGTCCGGGTTGCGGATCACGGCATCGTCCAGGATGTGGGGATAGTCGCCGGTGCCCCGATATTCGCTCACGAGCAGATCGGGGCCCACGAGCACCAGCGGCAGCCCGCGTTCGAACAGCAGCGGACGCAACCCGCTGGCGGCTTCACGTACGAACCGTGTCACTTCGTTCTTCTTGAAGTGCTCATCGGCGGCACCGTGGCCGTAGAACACGGCCGAACCGCCCTTGGTTCCGGCATCGGCGGCGGGCCGGGCCATGGTGTCCGAACGGGGTTCCTGGGCCTCGACGACGTCACGCAGGGCCGTGGGCACCCCGTTCAGCTCGAGTTCAACCACCTGCTGACGATCGCCCTCCAGCAGACGAAGATTCCGTTGGCTGATGGCCAAGAGCAGGAATTGTTCATCACCGGTGAGCAGCCGGAACAGCGGCCCCAGCACCAGTCGGTCACCAACCGTGGAGAATTCAGGGACGGAATACGGCACACGGTAGCTGGCATGCCACCCAGGCCGCATGAACAATGCGACCCCGTCGCTCATGTGCTGCCAGCCCCACGCGTCGTCACGCAGTTCTCTGGCAGGTGCTAACAGCTCGTCGATTTCGGCCGGGCGCAGACGCCCTTCCAGTGACTCCTCGAGAGCGTTCAGCAGGTTCTTCCAACGCAGCTGGTCCGCCCGGGACTGGTCGCCGAAGCGATGGGTGGGCATGAACATCGAGATATGTAGTGCCGCCGGATCGGCTTCAGCCAAGAACGGTAGATCGGCACGGGTGATCATTTCCAACGTGTCCTCCTGATTCCAGTGGACACTTCATTCTACAGGGTGTCGAAAAACCCGGTCGGCGGTGAGCGGCACTCGCGCTGCCGCTAGACTCGTGGGCGTGATTGAAAACGTGCTCCCACCCCAGGTATCCGATCTCTTCGACCCCACCCGTTGGCGGGTCGTGGAGGGCTTCGATTTCGAGGACGTCACCTACCACCGGCAGGTCGAACGGGACGCGGACGGAATGATCCTCCGTGATCTGCCCACCGTACGCATCGCCTTCGACCGGCCCGAGGTGCGCAACGCCTTCCGCCCCGGAACCGTCGATGAACTCTTCAGGGCTCTCGATCATGCCCGCATGACCTCGGATGTTGCCGCAGTGTTGCTGACCGGCAACGGCCCCTCGGCCAAGGACGGGGGCCACTCCTTCTGTTCCGGCGGGGACCAGCGCATCCGCGGCCGGGACGGCTACCGCTATGCCGGCGGGGAGACCGCCGAGACGATCGACCCGGCCCGTGCCGGGCGCCTACACATCCTCGAGGTCCAGCGGCTGATGCGCACCATGCCCAAGGTCGTCATCGCTGTCGTCAACGGCTGGGCGGCCGGTGGCGGCCATTCACTGCACGTGGTCTCTGATCTGACCATCGCCTCCCGTGAACACGGGAAGTTCAAACAGACCGACGCTACCGTCGGTTCCTTCGATGCCGGTTACGGTTCGACGCTGCTGGCCCGCCAGGTCGGGCAAAAGAACGCGCGCGGCATCTTCTTCCTCGCCCGCGAATATTCTGCGGACGACATGGTTTCGATGGGAGCCGTCAACGAGGCGGTGGAACACGAACGCCTGGAAGAGGTCGCCCTGGAATATGCCGCCGATATCGCCCGCCAATCACCGCAGGCGATCCGGATGCTCAAATTCGCTTTCAATCTGGCCGACGACGGACTGGCCGGTCAACAGGTCTTCGCCGGGGAGGCCACCCGTCTGGCCTATATGACCGATGAGGCTGTTGAGGGCCGCGATGCCTTCTTGGGCAAGCGGGAACCGGACTGGTCCTCGCATCCCTACTACTTCTAGGAGCCTGGATGGACTTCGAAGCCACCCTGAAAGTCGTCGCCGCGGCCCTGAATGATGAGGGACCTGCGGTGGAGATCCTGCCCGGCGATACGACGGGCAGCCATCGCATCGAAACCCCGCAGGACGCCCCGGAGGGTACCGCCGCCGTCGTGCGGACCTCCGGCTCCACAGGCACCCCGAAGCGAACGGTGCTGCCGGCGAACGCGTTGGCCGTTTCCTCCATGTCCACGGCCGAATATCTGGGGGCCGAAGGACAATGGCTGCTGGCCCTGCCGGTGCACTACGTCGCCGGGTTGGCAGTGCTCACACGCAGCCTCTACGCGGGGACCCGCCCGTGGGCCATGGACCTGAGCACCTCGTTCACCGCTGAGGCCTTCACTGCTGCCGCAGGCGAGCTGACCGACAAGGTGCGCATGACCTCGTTGGTGCCCACCCAGTTGGCCAGGCTGTTAACGGATCCAGCTCCGGAGACCATCGCGGCCCTACGCCGCTTCAACACGATCTTGCTCGGTGGTGGACCGGCCTCGGACTCGCTGCGTGCCAGCGCCCGCTCCCACGGGCTCAAGATCATCCGCACCTATGGAATGACCGAGACCTGTGGTGGCTGCGTATACGACGGAGAAGCACTCCCCGGAGTGCGCATCGACACCGTGGAGGGGAGGATCCGGCTGGGCGGTGATGTCCTCGCTGGCGGGTATTTGGGCGCCCCCGAGCAGAGCGCCGAACGTTTCCTCGTCGACGCGGAGGGAGAACGTTGGTTCACCACAGATGATCTGGGCCAGTACGAGAACGGGCTGCTCAGTGTGGCAGGACGCCTCGACGATGTCATCAACACCGGTGGCGTCAAGGTTTCTGCCGCCGCAGTGGCTGCCGCCGTGGAAACCGTTCCCGGAGTCCGTTCCGCATTGGTCGTCGGGGTCCCCGACACCGAATGGGGATCCGCCGTCGGCGCCCTGGTCACCGGGGATGCCACCGGCGAGGCCATCCGCGATGGCGTCCGGGCTTCCTTGGGAAGATCCGCGGTCCCGCGCCGGCTGTTGCAGGTCTCCGAACTGCCGGAACTCCCCGGTGGAAAACCTGACCGGCGGACCGCAATTTCCCAGTTGGCGGCGGCGGGGAGAGAATAGGACGCTGGAGAAACAGCCAGCATCCAACCGAGAGGACCCTGCCGTGGCCACCCCCGCCCAATGGATCGAAGGCGCCCGGTTGCGCACCCTTCCGATGGCCATTGCCCCGGTCATCATCGGCACGGCGGCAGCGTTCGGGGTGGCGGGAGACGTCCACTGGATTCGCGCTGCACTAGCGGCGCTGGTGTCGCTGCTTTTGCAGATCGGCGTGAACTACGCCAACGACTACTCCGACGGGATCCGCGGCACCGATGACGTGCGCGTCGGCCCCTTGCGGCTGACCGGCTCCGGTGCGGCGAAGCCCGGCCAGGTCAAGGCCGCCGCCTTCGCCTGTTTCGGCGCGGCAGCAGTCTCCGGGCTCGTCTTGGTGGTGCTGTCCGAGGCCTGGCCACTACTACTGGTCGGTGTCGCCGCAATTTTCGCTGCCTGGGGATATACCGGCGGCGACCGGCCCTACGGCTACCAGGGGCTCGGCGAGGTCTTTGTGTTCTTGTTCTTCGGCCTCGTCGCCACCTTGGGCACCACGTTCACCCAAATCCTCGAATTGCCCGCCACGGCCTGGATCGGTGCCTGCGCCACCGGGTTGATCGCCACAGCGCTGTTGATGGCCAACAACGTGCGGGATATCCCCACCGACCGCGAGGTTGGCAAACGGACCCTGGCAGTGCGTTTGGGTGATAACGGAGCCCGCGTCTCCTATGTGCTGATGCTGGGGCTGGCACTGCTGCTGCCACTGTTGGTGGTGACAGACTTCCCCTGGCTGATGCTCGTGGTGCTGGTAGCGCCGTTGTGTTTGATGCCGTCATGGGTCATGCTGCGTACCCGGGAGCGCAAGGCACTGATCCCGGTGTTGCGGCAGACAGGGTTCATCAACCTCGGCTACAGCGTGCTCTTTGCCATCGGCATGGTCGTGACGGTCCTGCTCCGTCAACAGGGCTGATGCCCCGGCGGGCTACAGGCGGTCGTCCTCGGCTTCTTCGTCCTCACGCTCTACCGCTCCCTTATGGGTTCCCGGGCTCCGGCGGAATTCTTCGACCCGGCCCTGGACCTGCTGAACGCTTTCATGGCGCAGCCGGTTCAGGAACAAATAGGCCACGCAGAAGGCGACCACGGCCGCGATGATCGCGGCCATCCAGAGATTAAAGCCCAGCAACCAATACAAGGCGGCGAAGACCGCGAAGAAGAGGACCAGTCGGATGAAGGTGTACTTGAGGAACTGCAC
The DNA here is from genome assembly GCF_900163545.1 of Arthrobacter rhombi. Taxonomy (GTDB): domain Bacteria; phylum Actinomycetota; class Actinomycetes; order Actinomycetales; family Micrococcaceae; genus Arthrobacter_H; species Arthrobacter_H rhombi_A. The sequence continues at coordinate 90,813 of NZ_FUHW01000027.1, read as the reverse complement.
TCTTCGATTCTACCGGCTGAAGCGGCATCTCGTTTTCTTCACTACACTAGTTCCATGGTCAGAAACTTGATGCTCGGTGCGCTGGTGGCCCTCGCCGTCACCATCTACGCGGTGATCCAGTGCGTGCAGACACCGGCAGACCGGGTGCGCAGCATTGCTAAGCCCTGGTGGATTCTGGCCATCATCCTGCTTCCCCTGGTCGGGGCGCTCTTATGGTTCTGGCTGGGCCGTCCGGATGATTCGGGCTCCGGCCCCGCCCAGGGCCAACGGCCCACGCGTGGCCCGGCAGCACCCGATGATGATCCCGATTTCCTGCGCAGCCTCGAAACTCAGCGCCGTCAACGCGCCAAGGAGGAGGACCTGCGTCGCCGGGAGGCCGAGTTGAAGGCCCGCGAGGAACAAGCCCGGAAGGATCAGCATCCGCCGCACGACGACGGATCACATTCCTCCGATCAGGATTCAAACCCTCCGACGTCCTGAAGCCAGGCTGCCCAAGGTCCTTGCGGTGTTCATTCCTGGGACTGCCGTGCTGCTTCCTTGCGGACACGCGCCCACAGGATCCCCAGCGTGACGCCGCAGGCTAGGACGAAGACCAGCGCCAACGCCAGCAACACCAGCTTGGCTACCAATGCCGCCAGAAACGTCGATACCAATGCCAGGGCAATGGCGACCATCGCCAGTAACAGCGGCAACATGGCAGTGCGGTGGAAGGGCAAAGGGTCTTGGACTGAGGGCATTAAACCACTCTAGGTCATGAAGCCCGGCACCCCCTGAACGGCAAGGACCCGGGAGGAAACCACAGTGGTTTCCTCCCGGGTCCTGGGGCGACTCTAGTGGTGGCTAGACACCCGCATAGGAGTGCAGGCCGTTGAAATACAGGTTCACCACGGTGAAGTTGAAGACGACGCAGAGGTAGCCGATGATGCTCAGCCAGGCCGAGCGGGTGCCGGTCCAGCCGCGGGTGGCCCGGGCATGCAGGTAACCGGCGAAGACCACCCAGATGACGAACGTCCAGACTTCCTTGGTGTCCCAACCCCAGTAGCGCCCCCACGCGGCCTCCGCCCAGACGGCCCCGGCCATGAGCGTGAATGTCCACATCACGAAACCGATGGTGTTGATCCGGTAGGCGAAGTTCTCCAGGGCGGCAGCACTGGGGACCATTCGCAGGAACGCGAGCTTATCGGGCTTGCCGGCGGCCAGCTTACTCTGGCGATCTGCCTGGAGCAGCTGCAGCACACTGAGAGCAAAGGTGATGGTGAACAGTGAGGAAGCCAGGACGGCAATGGAAACGTGGATGATCAGCCACGGGCTCTGCAGCGCCGGGACCAAATGGGCGACAGGGGTCGGGAAGCCCATCGTCGCGGCGCAGAGCATCAAGGTGACCAGCCCGATGACGAACGTACCCATGAAACGCAGGTCCTTGCGCAGGAGTACCACCAGGAAGACGGTGGCCACCACGAAGGCACCCGTGGTGAGGAACTCGTACATGTTCCCCCACGGCACCCGGCCGGCGGCAATGGCACGGGAAACGACGGCGAAACCGTGGATCAGCCAACCGATCCACGCGACCGAGACACCGATGCGGGCTGCGGTGCGCTTACCGGCATCCCGGGTGTAGTTCATCGATTCATTGACCAGGAGGCCATCATCTTCGGCGGGCGCATGCGGCCCGGACGGGGAATGGGTGGCTGCCGAACCACGGTCGGTTCCTGTTGTGGCCGCACCGGCCATGGCCAGCTGTCTGGCCTCATCAGCCAGCAGTCCCGATTCGAGTTCACGGATGGTGCGGCTGGATTTAGCCAGATCCCAGGCGAAGGAGATAAAGGCAATAGCGTAGGCCATGGCCGCCAACAGCATGAAGAGGTCGCTGTAGGCGCCGAGGTTTTCGTTGATCGTGGGCATGCGTTGTTCCTCTGTCTCCTAAACTTCGGTCCGGTCGGTTCCGGTGAATTCACGCTCAAGAAGTGTGCGAAGCTCCCGGGCTTCCTGCCGTACACGTGGGTCCTCGCCACGGGCGAGCACCCCGTATTCGATGATACGCCCACTCTTTTCCTCGGAAGCACTAGGCTCCTCCGTCGCGGGGTGCACCTTGATCCAGACGCGTCGGCGGGGGGTGAAGAGGGAAACGCCCAGCCCCATCAGGGCCAGTGCGGCGAAAATGGCCACCGGAAGCTTTCCTGGATCGTGGTGGACGTCCAGTGCGGCATAGCGTTTGATGCCCTTGAAGGTGATCGAGCCCTTGTCTTGGGGCAGTTTCACGGTTTCTCCCGCATTGACGACCAGACCGCCGGAATCCAATTTCCTGCTGTTCAGCTCGGTCAAGTCATCGGTGTCCAAGACGAACACGTTCTGCGGATCCCCGGCGTCCAGCCCGAGGTCACCGTAGTAGGAGTTCAGTTGCAACTGCGGCACCGTCGGGCTCGGGTCCAACGAGACCCCCACTCCATCGGCGGTGAGCCCGGCGGTGGGGAGGAATAGCCCAACAAAGCCAAGCTGGTCGGGTGCGGCATCGGGGACCTTGAGCACCAGTAGCGAGGTGAAGACGTCGTCCTGCGGCACGGCGACCACCGGGCCCGAGTAGGCGACCTTGCCGTTGCCGTCATGGACAACGATGTCGGGGGCGTACCCGTTGCCCACTAGGTAAACGGCGGTTCCGCCGATCCGCAACGGATGGTTCACGCGCAAGTCGTGTTTTTGTGCTTTCTCGCCGGGTTCGCTCGTGGTGACCTGGGCGTGGAAGTCGATGGGCTGGCCGTAGTGGGTCGTTGATTCACGGTCGTAGGTGACGTCGAAGTCGTCCAAAGTCACGGAGAAGGGGCTCAACGAACTCTCTTTGAAACCCGTTCCGGGGTTGAAGGAGTCGTAGGAAACCAGCGTGTTGACCAGTGATTCGCCGACCACGACGATCCGCTGGCCGGTATAGCCGAAGACCCCACCGATCGCGACGGAGATCAGGACCCCGATGAGCGAGAAGTGGAAGACCAGGTTCCCGATTTCACGGACGTAGCCGCGTTCGGCGGCCACGGACGGCGTCTTGTCTTGTGGACGTTGCTCGACACGGTAACCGCGTTTGCGCAGCAGCGCGGCGGAACGGCTGAGTACCTCGCTGTCGCTCCGGGCCGCGGCATCGGAGGTGATCTCGAACTTCCCGTTTTCGGGAAGCCGCGACAGCCGTGCCGGCGTCCGCGGTGGAGGAGTGCGCAAGGTCTTGTAGTGCTTTTTTGCCCGCGGAAAAACACAGCCGATCAACGAGATGAACAGCAGCAGGTAGATCGCGGAGAACCAGACGGAGGAGAAGACGTCGAATAGCTGGAAAGTGTCCAGCCATTTTCCCAGCACCGGCTTATTCTCCAAATAGGCGGTGACTTCCGTGGGGTTCACCGGGCGCTGCGGGAACAGCGATCCCGGGACGGTAGCCACGGCCAGGAGCAGCAGCAGGAACAAGGCGGTGCGCATGCTGGTCAACTGCGTCCAGGCCCACCGCACCATGCCCCACGGCCCAAGCGAGGGGACCGTCACGTCGGACTTTGCCCCACCGCGGGGTTTTTTCCCGCCATCGGATCCCGACGACGGGTGATTGGACTTGCTCTTCACGGCCATCAGATCGGCAACCTTACTTCGTTGGTGAACCATGTTTGCAGCTGGACGACCCAGTCACCCCACAGCCCTGTGGCCATCACGATGCCCAGCAGGATGAGCAGGAGGCCACCGGCGCGCATGACGGCCAGTTGGTGTCGTTTGAAGAAGGCCAGCGTGCCGGCTGCACGGCGGAAGCCCAGGGCGATGAGCAGGAACGGTACGCCCAATCCCAAACAGTAGGCGAAGGTCAGCAGGGCGCCGCGCATGACGTTGGCGTCGGGGCCGGTTCCCATGATGAGTACGGCCGAGAGCGTCGGACCGATGCACGGGGCCCACCCTAGCCCGAAGGTCATTCCCAGCACGGGGGCACCCCAGAGACCTGCTGGAGGTTTGCTGTGGATCTTGCGGTCGCGCTGGAACCAGGAGAATCCTCCCATGAACACCAGGCCCATGATGATGACCACCAGGCCCAGAACCTGGGTGATCCAGTCGCCCTTCACCGTCAACCAGACGCTCAGCTGCGAGAAGACGACACCCACCAGCATGAAGACCACGCTGAAACCCAGGACGAATAATCCGATGCCGGTGAGCATCCGCCCGCGTTTCTGCTCGGCCAGGTCGGCACCGGTCAACCCGGTCACGTAACCCAGGAACCCGGGAACCAGCGGCAGAACGCAGGGCGAGAGGAAGGAGACGAGACCGGCGAGGATGGCCACCGGGATCGAGAGGAGTAGCGAGCCATCCTGGACGGCCTCGGCGAAGGGATTGCCCTGGGCGTTCAGCGCCGGCAGGGCAGTGACGAGCCCGGCGATCACGCGGACTCGGTGACCAGGTCGGAGATCAGTGCCTTCAGGGTGGACTCATCTGCCTCACCCAGCAGCCGGGCTGCCACCCGACCCTGGCGGTCCAACACCAGGGTGGTCGGCACAGCCTGCGGGGGAACGTATTCGGTCATCGAGAGCAGAATCGAGCCATCGGCGTCGGGCATTGAGGGGTAATCGATCTTGAAGGTGCGTTCGAACGCTTTGGCCGTGTCGTGACCATCACGGACGTTCACACCGAAGAACTGCACACCCTTTTTCTTGAAGGCCTTGCTCAGTTTGGCCAGATGCGGCGCTTCCAGTCGGCACGGAGCACAGGCGGCATACCAAAAGTTCAAGACCGTGATCTGGCCGGTGAGCTGCGCCGAGTCAATGGTTTTACCCTCGTACGTCGTGCCGTTCAGTTCCACGGGCTTCCCGCGGCTTGCTTGATCGTATTCCTGAACGGATCCGTCGCCGGCAATGTAGTTCTTCCCGTTGCCTGCTTTGGCCTGCTCCGCCAGCGGGTCTTCCGAGGCCGTGCAGGCGGCCAGCGGCAAGACGACGGCGAAGAGCGCTGCGGAACGCAGGATGTGGCGTCGTGCGGGAAGGGATGAATCGGACGGGTGGGACGGCATGTTCTTTAGGCTCCGGGGATATTAGCCGCGTTGGCCAGCAGGTCAGCGCAGGGTTCGGTATAACGAACGGCAACGAGCCGTTCCCCCTCAAAATCCAGGCTGGTGACCGACGCTAGCGTGCATTGCCGCTTCCGGGGGTCATGCCATAGGTGCTTTTTTTCGGCGGCCAGGCGCGTTACCCAGATGGGTAGCTGGTGGCTGACCAGCACTGCCTGTGCCCCGGGGCCGCCGAGTGAAACGGCCCGGTCGCGGTGATCCTTCACTGCGGACATCATGCGTTCGACCTGGACCTGGTAGGGCTCCCCCCAGGACGGACGCAACGGGTTGATGAGATAGGGCCAGTGCCGCGGGTTGCGCAGGTGACCCTTGACTCCGGAGAGTCCTTCGAAATGGTTCCCACCCTCGATCAGTCGGTCATCGGTGGCGATCTGCAGGTCCAGGGCCTGGGACGTGGGTTCGGCGGTTTCCTGGGCCCGGACCAACGGCGAGGCCGCCAGATGCACGATCTCGGCTCCTGCCTTTCGCTGGGCACCGAAGTACTCAGCGGCCCGATATGCCATGGTGTGCCCGAGGTCGGAGAGGTGGAATCCGGGTAGCCGACCATAGAGCACCTTGTCCGGGTTGTAGACCTCCCCGTGACGGAGCAGGTGGACGGTGGCGACAGGCATGCCCCCAGTGTCTCAAAACTTTGCGGCGACACCTAAAAGGAAGTAGTGATCCCGCCCACTCTTGCTTCGGTCCGGCACAATTCAGCCTTCTTGATGATGCCCCGGCCCGGGGGTGGCGCATTAGTCTGGGAACTGGGCCCGCCGTACGCAAGACCATTGGAGGACAGAGAATGAGCACCCCCACCCCCGAGGATCCCCGACAAGACCCGGACGCCGTCTCCGGTGACGGCGTTCCGCCGGTGCCCGGACCTCCGCAGTACGGGCAGCGCCTGCCCGACGGCGGAGCAGGCGCCTCCGGATCCCCGCAATACGGCCAAAACGCCCCGGGCCAGTACGGCCAGGGACAATACGGTCCAGGCCAGTACGGCCAGCCGGGTCCCGGCCTGCCTCCGGGCTACGGCCAGCCCGGTCAGCCGAACCTACCGCCCCCCGGACAGGGCTACTCCACTCCAGCCCCCTCTGCCTACGGCTATGGCTACGGCCAGCAGCCCGCCGGTGGAGCGCCGGGGTTTGCCGGTCCTGCCGGTACGAGGCCGACGCCGCCGAAACAGCTCAATATCGCCTTCTGGCTGATCATGGCTGCTGGGATCCTCACCCTGGTGCAGGCACTCGTCCTCATCTTCGTCCCCTCCTCGGTGTTCATGCAGGCGTTCAACGAGGCCATGTCCGCCCAAGATCCCGAGATGCAGCGACAGTTCAAGGATGCGGGGATCGACATCCAGTCCATGGTCGCCCCGATGAAGATCGTCGCCACCATCCTCATGGTCGTCACGGCAGGGGTATATGCCCTGATCGCGAGCTTCATCCGCAAGGGCAGCAACGGGGCACGAATCACCGGAACCGTGTTCGCGGCGATTTCATTGATTGGCCTCGTGGCCCCCTCGGATCCTTTGACCCTGATCATCACCGTGCTGGGCATCGCCGGGATCGTGTTCGCCTGGTTAACACCTTCCTCGCAATACGTGAAGGCGATGACCCAGCGTAAGCGCGGCGGTTTCCGCTAGGAGGCGTCAGGCCGGGTCAGCCGGCCTGCCGGCCCCGAATCCTGCATGGTAGGCCAGGATCTGCAGCTCGCGGGCCATATCTACCCGACGTATGTGGATGCCCTCGGGGACGTGGAGGATGACCGGGGCGAAACTCAGAATGTTGGTGATCCCCGCACCAACGACCCGGTCGCAAAGTCTCTGGGCCGCCGGCCCGGGCACGGCTAATACGGCCATGTTCAAACCCAGTTCCGCGGTCGCGGCTGCCAGTTCACCCACCGGGCGGACCGTGAGCCCGGCCACGGTATCGCCGATGATATTTTCGGCGACATCGAAGACGGCTTGGATGCTGAACCCGCCCTCCCGGAACCCGGCGTAGCCGGCGAGTGCACGGCCCAGGTTGCCGGCGCCAAGGATCCCGACCCGCCAATCCCGTTCCAACCCCAGGGTCGCGGAGATGGTCTCAGCCAGCACTTCGATCCGGTAGCCGACACCACGAGTCCCGAAGGTCCCCAGCAACGACAGGTCCTTACGCAGGATTGCCGAATTCACGCCGGCAGCGGCGGCCAGAACTTCCGAGGAGATGGTCGAGCGGCCGACCTCGCGCATGGCTTCCAACGCCCGAAGATAGCCGGTCATCCGGCTCAGCGTCGCTTCAGGTAATGCCTTTTGCACGGGAATCACGCGCCGATCAACTTCTCGAGCCGGTCAGCATCGATCACCCAGAAATCCCGTTGTACGCCGTCGACCAGCAGCACCGGAACCTCTTCGCCAAATTCGTGCATGAGCGCTGGATCGTCATCAATGAGAACCTCGTCCCAAGCGACTCCATGCCGTTCCGCCACCGTTTGGACGGTGGTGCGGGCGGCCGCGCAGAGATGGCAGCCGGTCCGGCTCAAGAGCCTGACCCGAGGTGTCTGAAACGAAGAATCCATACTCTCAACCTACCGTTTCACCACCGCTGTGCAGCAGAAACGAGCCGTCCCATGACGCGCACCACAGCTCGTGTGCTCGGCGTCGGTGGATAGACTGTCCAGATGCCAGAGCAGCCCCGCGCCGCCCACGTATCCGCAGACCCACCCATTCGTGGGCATGCTGCCGCCTTCTTCGATGTCGACAACACCATGATGCGCGGGGCCAGCCTGTTTGCCGTGGCCCGCAAAATGTACAGTCGCGGGGCGTTCAGTCTGCGCCATGCCCTGTGGATGGGCGTGCAGCAGGTCAGTTTCATCCTGCGCGGCGAGGACCTGGCACAAGTCCATCGGATCAGGGACCAGGCGCTGGCCCTGGCCGCAGGCATCTTGGTCGACGACATGAGCGCCCTCGGCGACGAGATCTACGACGAATTCATTGCGAGCCGGATCTGGCCCGGGACCCGGGCGCTGGCGCAGGCGCATCTCGATGGGGGCCGCCCTGTGTGGCTGGTGACGGCCACACCCGTGGAAGTGGCCGAGGTGATCGCTGGCAAGCTGGGCCTCTCCGGGGCCCTGGGCACCGTGGTGGACCAGCACGAGGGGGTCTACACGGGCCGACTGGTCGGCGAGATCCTGCACGGACCGGCCAAGGCCACCGCCGTCACCGAGCTGGCCGCACGCGAAGATCTAGACCTGTCGGAGAGTTGGGCCTATAGCGACTCCTATAACGACGTGCCGCTGCTCACCGTCGTCGGGCATCCGGTGGCGATCAACCCCGACGTACGGCTGCGCCGACACGCCCTGGCCCACAACTGGCCCGTCTACGACTTCCGACGGGGTCGACGTGCGGCAACCATCGGCATCCGGGCCGCAACCCTGTCGGGAGCCGCCTACGGCCTCTGGCGCGGCCTGCAAATGATGCGGCGTCACTTCCGCCCCTAACGCACGCTGAACGGGCGGCAGGCAACGTTTCCGCGCCGATCTCCTGATATAACGACGGCGGGGCCCCACCCGAAGGTGGGGCCCCGCCGTCATGCGCCCAGAGCGGGATCATGTCCCGCCGGGTGCTACTTCTTATTGCGGCGCTGGTGGCGCGTCTTGCGAAGCAGCTTACGATGCTTCTTCTTGGCCATCCGCTTGCGGCGCTTCTTGATAACTGAGCCCATTTGGTTCCTCACAGACTAATGTTTGATTACTGCTGACGGCCACGCGGGGAGCAGGCAGCAACCGTCGCGGACGTTAAATGTTCCCTACTAGTTTACCTTGCCCATGGAGGCCATGCGGACCACGCCCTCAGGCGGTCTCCGACGCCCCATCCACACGCGCGGTTTTCAGGTATTCCTCAACGGCGGTCTCCGGAACGCGGTACGAGCGACCGAAGCGGACTGCCGGAAGGTCTCCTGCGTGCACGAGGCGATACACAGTCATTTTCGACACACGCATCATCTCGGCGACTTCCGCCACCGTCATGAAGCGCGCGTTCGAAAAGTTCTTAGCGTCGGCCATCGGCAATTTCTCCTGAATCGGATGATAAGGAACACCCCAGCGAGGCAACGCGCAGAAAAACCGCACGCAGTACCATCTAGCAGACCACACTAGTGGCTGGTGGTGTGATTGTGAAACCCGTCGCACGAACTCCGGTCATCCCGTGTTCATCTGGGCCAAGCGCCGAACCTTGGAATACTGGGCCACGACGGCGTCCTGCCGGTCATCGCCTCAAATGCCGGTATTCACGGGAAAAGTGGATCAGTGGGTCGTTCCCACCGGCCGAATCCTCGGTGGTGCCCATGGCCACGACCTCACCGACGACCACCAGATGTGTTGCCACTTCGTGCACTGCCGTCGTTCTCAGATCGAACCAGGAAATCGCACCGTCGATCACTGCGGCCCCGCTCACCGGCGCCCGCCGGAAGGGGACTTGGCTCAACAGGCCATGGACGGGGTTGGCGGGGCTGGCCAACCAGTTGGCGATCCCCTGGTGCTCCCCGTGCAACAGCGACAGGGTCCACCCCTCGGATTCGGAGACTGCTTCACCTATGCGACCGTCCCCGTAGAGGCTGACCAGCATCGTCGGCGGATCGTAGGACACGTCCAAAAACCCGGTGACCGTCGCGGCGATGTCTCGGCTATATCTGCGTGTGGCCACCACCGCGGCCCCCGAGGCAATGTCCCCGGCGAGCAGACGATACGTGTCGATATCATCTTGCTTCGGCGCGTCCGGGTCGATGCGGTGGGCGGTGAGTGCTTCGGTGTTCTCCATACCCCCATGTAAACACCCCTGACACGACGATGTCCCGGACGCCGTGGCGTGCGGGACATCGACCGAGGGTTTCGGGTGTTGGACCTAGATGACGCCCAGGGCCAGCATGGCATCGGCGACCTTGGTGAAGCCGGCGATATTGGCGCCGGCGACGTAGTTGCCGGGTTTTCCGTAGCGGTCCGCAGTCGTGGCACACGTGGAGTGGATGCCAATCATGATTTCCTCGAGACGGCGTTCGGTGTGACCGAAGCTCCACGAATCACGGCTGGCGTTCTGCTGCATCTCCAGCGCGGAGGTTGCCACACCACCGGCGTTGGCTGCCTTGCCCGGCCCGAAGAGGACCCCTGCCTCCTGGAAGATGGCGGTGGCATCGGCGGTGCAGGGCATGTTCGCCCCTTCGGCGACCGCGACGATGCCCGCTTCGACCAGACGTTTGGCGTCCTTGGCTTCGAGTTCGTTCTGCGTGGCGCTGGGCAGGGCCACCGTGGCGTCCACATCCCAGACACAGCCGTTCTCGACATATTTCGCCTTGCCACCGCGCCGTTCGGCATATTCGCTGATCCGACCGCGTTCGACTTCCTTGATCTGGCGCAGCAGGGCCACGTCGATGCCGGCTTCGTCGACGATGTATCCGCCGGAGTCGGAGGCCGCGACGGCCGTCGCCCCGAGGGACTGTGCCTTGTCGATGGCGTTGATGGCCACGTTGCCCGACCCGGAGACGACCACGCGCTGGCCGTCGAAGGTGGCCCCTCGGGTCTTGAGCATCTCCTGGGCGAACAGGACGGCGCCATATCCGGTAGCCTCCGGACGCAGCAGCGAGCCTCCCCAGCCCATGCCCTTTCCGGTGAGCACGGCCGATTCGTAGCGGTTGGTGATCCGCTTGTACTGGCCGAAGAGGAAGCCGATTTCACGGCCTCCCACACCGATATCGCCGGCGGGAACGTCGGTGTATTCGCCGATGTGGCGGTACAGCTCGGTCATGAAGGACTGGCAGAAGCGCATGACCTCGCCTTCGGACCGGCCGCGCGGGTCGAAGTCCGAACCGCCCTTGCCGCCGCCGATGGGCATTCCGGTCAGGGCGTTCTTGAAGACCTGTTCGAAGCCCAAGAACTTTACGGTGCCCAGGTAGACCGAGGGGTGGAAGCGCAGGCCGCCCTTATACGGGCCGAGCGCCGAGTTGAATTCAACCCGGAAGCCGCGGTTGATCTGCACCTTGCCCTCGTCATCGGTCCACGGGACACGGAAGATGATCTGGCGCTCGGGCTCGCACATGCGCTGCAGAATGGCCGCGTCGGCGTATTCGGGGTGCTTGCCGATCACTGTGTTGAGGCTTTCGAAGACCTCGGTCACGGCCTGGTGGAATTCGGATTCACCCTGATTGCGGTGGAAAACGTCTTCGCGGATATCGAGCAGATGCTGATCCAAGCGGTACTCCTTAGAACTTACGGGGTGGGCGCGACGGCACCCATAGGGGGGGGTGATGAGCGTCGGCGCTCCGAGAAGAACAATGGCACGTCCGGGGCCATCAGACCCAACCGATCGTAAAATATCCGAGAACCAGTCGTAACGTAGACCAGCCCGATGGCCGCCTCTAGCGGCGCCGGCCGAACTTCGGTTTCTGTAGCCTTTCGAGAAGGTCCTGGGCCCGACCGGTGACCTGTTCAACTGTACGCCCCACGGTCCGCCCCAACTGTTGTGGAGTGTTCCCGGAGCCCGGGTTTGCGGGGTTTTCCTGCTCAAGAGCCAACGCCTCCTGGGCGGAACGCTCCTCCAGTTCTCGTTGCTGGGCGGAACGATACGAAGCCGCCGTCTCCAAAGCTCGGACCGTCGCTTCCTCCCCCGCATTGTCGTCGACAGTTGCCGTATCGAGGTCGTTGCCGAATGACCCGTCTTTCTTGTATTCTGCGCGCGTAATCGCGGTCACGGCCATTTCGGCACCAGCGTGGCCAGGAAATGCAGCCAACCAGCTGGCGGCCCGGTGCAGGGCCCCTGGTTCGACAGAATAGATTCGACGCTGCCCATCGGCACGCATGCGCAGCACACCGACTTCACGTAAAACCTTCAGATGTTTGGATACCGTCGGCTGGGACACCTCAAGGAGCTGGACGAGGTCTCCCACGGAGTTCTCCTCTTCACGCAGGGCCTCGAGGATCCTGCGCCGGGTCGGATCTGCCAGGACGGAAAAGACGTCGTCGAAGGTCATTCCATCACCTTATCCGCAGATGTTCGTCCGGGCATCCCGGCCCCTGAACGCTCAGTCGAACCACGGGTCGAGCCCAAAGACGGGAAAGACCTCTTTGCGGGTGGCCATGATGGTCCGGTCAATGAAATCAGCCGGGTCGTAGCCCACTTCCCAGGAGCGCCACCAGAGGTCGACGCCATCGTTCATCAGCGCGGGACCGGCGGCACCGTACTTTTCTTTCACATAGGCCAACCAGCTGCCCGGCACCTCGGTACGCAACGGCACCGGCTGGCCTCCAGCGATCGCCACCAGATGGCTCCACGCCCGGGGAACGACCTGGATGAGGTTATATCCCCCACCGCCGGTGGCGATCCACCGTCCGCCACAGTGGCGTTCGGCCAGGTCGGAAATATCCAGGGCATTTTGTCGTTGACCGTCGACGCTCAAACGGAGATTGCTCAAATCGTCCTCGCGATGACCGTCACAGCCGTGTTGACTGACGATCACCTCGGGTTCGAAGGCGGCCACCAGTTGCGGTACCACCGCGTGGAAGGCTCGCAACCAGCCAGCATCGGTGGTCCCTGCCGGCAGTGCCACGTTCACCGCACTGCCGATGGCTTCGGTGCCACCTGTCTCATTGGCGAAGCCCGTCCCGGGGAACAGTGACATCCCCGATTCGTGCAAGGAAATGGTCAGGACCCGGGGGTCATCCCAGAAGATCGATTGGGTTCCATCGCCGTGGTGGGCATCTACGTCGATATAGACGACCCGCTGCGTACCACCGTCGAGAAGCCGCTGGATGGCCAACGCGGCGTCGTTGTAGATGCAGAATCCGCTGGCTTTGCCACGGGAAGCATGGTGCATGCCGCCGGCAAAGTTGACCACATGCAGGGCACGTTCGGCCAGCACTGCCTCGGCCGCCTGGAGCGAACCTCCAGCCAGGCGGGCACTGGCCTCATGGATATCGGCGAAAGCCGGGGTGTCCTCCGTGCCCAGCCCGCGTTCCTCGTTGACTTCATCAGGATGCTCGCCGGCGTATTGGACCGCTGAGATGTATTCCCGTTCGTGTACAAGCGCCAGCTCGTCGATGGTGGCAACCTCGGGGGCCAATAGTGAGATGTTCTTCCGCTCCAGGATGCCCAGACCCTCGATCATGCGCATGGTCAGATCCAGACGCGAGGGATGCATCGGATGACTGTCACTGAAACGGTAGGACATCAAGTCCTCGCTCCAGAGGATCTCCGTCGGCGGTGAAGGCGGTGTCGTCAAGCTCACGGGGTCAGGCTACGCGATATCGCCCTCCGACGGGTGAATGTCATCGCCGCGGCGGTTGCCCGCCGCCTAGCCGGTGGGAGGTGCTTTACTGTGGACAGTGCCGGGAAACGCCCGGATCCACCGTTTCCCGGAGCAGCCCGCGACCATGTCCGCCATACCACCAGCCACCCCGCTCAGTTGGGGGAACGCCGTGCCGCGTTTCCTCCACGGGGTACGCGACTTCGTCGACACTGTCGCGGCCACCTCGCCGGCACGGTTGGCAATCGGTGTATTCCTTCTGGTCATCGCCCTGTTCACGACACTGCTTTCGTTGCCGGTGGCCTCCTCTAGCGGGGAATTCACTCCCCTCCACGATGCCCTCTTCACGGCCACTTCAGCTGTCTGCGTGACCGGCCTGACGGTGGTGTCCACGGCGGCACACTGGTCGTTCTTTGGCCAAGTAGTCATCATCGTCGGCATCTTCATAGGTGGTCTGGGCATCCTGACGCTGGCCTCGTTACTCTCCTTGGCGGTGAGCAAACGGCTGGGCGTGCGCGGCAAGCTCCGCGCCCAGGAAGCGATGAACATCCAAAATGTTGGGCGCCTCGGAGAGGTCGGCACTTTGTTGCGGGTCGTCATCACGACGTCGGTGACCATCGAAGCCCTGCTGGCGCTGGCCCTCGCCCCACGGTTCTTGGTGTTGGGCGAGTCCATCGGCCAGGCCATCTGGCATGGGATCTTCTACGCAATCTCGGCTTTCAACAGTGCTGGTTTCACCCCGCATTCCGATGGTTTGGTCCCCTACGAAACCGATTTGTGGGTTCTGGTCCCCATCACGGTCGGGGCCATCATCGGTTCTCTGGGGTTCCCGGCCCTCATGGTGCTGATCGTCTTCCGCGGTAAATTCCGCAAATGGAACCTCCACACCAAACTGACCGTCGTGGTCTCGGGCATCCTGCTGCTGGTGGGCAGCCTCAGCTGGGGCCTCATGGAGTGGAACAACCCGCAGACGATCGGCGGGATGAGCCTGTCAGATAAGCTCATCCACTCCTTCTTCGCTTCGGCGATGACCCGTTCAACTGGTTTTTCCCTGGTCGACCAGAACCAGCTCGAATCCTCCACGATGCTGCTCACCGATGCCCTGATGTTCGCCGGCGGCGGTTCCGCCTCCACCGCGGGTGGCATCAAGGTCACGACGATCGCCGTGATGTTTTTGGCCATAGTGGCCGAAGCGCGGGGCGATAAAGACATCAAGGCCTTCGGCCGGCGCATCCCCGAAAGCACCATGCGCGTGGCGATCTCCGTCGCCGTTCTCGGCGCCACACTGGTCAGCGTGGGGACCGGCCTGATCCTATCCATCAGCGACGAACCGTTGGACCGGGTCCTTTTCGATTCGATTTCCGCGTTCGGCACGGTGGGGCTGAGCACGAATCTGGCTGCCGAACTCCCACCCGAGGGTAAATATGTTCTCTCCGCCCTCATGTTTGCCGGACGCGTGGGCACCATTACACTGGCGACGGCACTGAGCCTGCGCCAACGCAACCAGTTGTACCACTATCCGGAAGAGAGGCCGATCATTGGCTGATAACTCGTCGAACCACAATGCGCCGGTGCTGGTCATCGGTCTGGGCCGCTTCGGTGCGGCGGTGGCCAATCAGCTCGTGCGCCAGGGCCGGGAAGTTCTGGCCATCGAACGGAACCAGGATCTGGTGCAGAAGTGGGCCGGTACGCTCACCCATGTGGTGGAGGCCGATGCGACCAACGTCGATGCCTTGCGTCAGCTCGGAGCCCAGGACTTCAGTTCGGCGGTGGTCGGCGTGGGCACCTCGATTGAGTCCTCGGTGCTGATCACCGTGAACCTGGTCGATCTCGGGGTCGAGCACCTCTGGGTGAAGGCGATTACTCCTTCACACGGCAAGATCCTCTCGCGGATCGGTGCCAACCACGTAGTTTACCCGGAAGCTGATGCCGGAGTGCGCGCAGCCCACTTGGTGGGTGGGCGCATGTTGGACTTTATCGAGTTCGACGATGGGTTCGCGATCGTCAAAATGTACCCACCGAAGGAAACTCAGGGCTTCACCCTGGGCGAATCACAAGTCAGGTCCAAATACGGAGTGACCATCGTCGGCGTGAAGTCTCCCGGAGAGGACTTCACCTATGCCCAGCCCGATACCAAGGTCACCCGGCGGGACATCCTCATCGTTTCCGGACACGTGGACCTGCTCGAACGATTCGCTTCCCGCCCTTAGGCCGGGGGATCTAGCCGGCCAGCTCGCGAGTGATCTGCGCCGCCCGCTCGGAAGCTGCCTTAACGCCTGAACCGATTCCTGCACGCACCCCCGCCGCGTCGAAGCCCTCCAAAGCGGCCTGGGTGGTGCCCCCGGGGCTGGTGACTGCGGTGCGCAGCGCGGAGGGGTCGGCATGCGGTTCGTCGAGCATGACCCCGGCACCGGCAACTGTCGCCCGCGCCAGATCGCGAGCCAACCCGGTCTCTAGGCCCAGTTCTTCACCCGCAGCGGCCATCGCCTCGGCGAGGTAGAAGGCGTAGGCGGGACCGGAGCCACTCACCGCCGAAACGGCATCGATCTGGTCTTCCGAGACCACGCGCACCATTCCGGATCCGGAGAGCAACGCGGAGACCGCTTCAAGGTCGGCCTCGCTCGTGGAAGAACCTCCCGCGAGAGCCACGACGCCCTTGCCAACGGTCAGGGGGGTGTTTGGCATGGCGCGGACGACCGACTGCCCCTCTGGCAGCGACGCTTCGATCATGGCGATGGTCACCGCGGCGGCCACACTGACGACGACGGCCCGCTCGGGAAGGGCCGGGGCGATATCGCGGCAGGCATCTTGGATACCGACAGGTTTGACGCCCACGAAGACAATGTCGGCCGCTGCCACCGCTTGCCGGTTGGCTTTCTCATCCTCGGAAGTGGCCAGGGTGGCAACCCCGGTGTCGGTCGCTAGGAGCTCCGCTTTTTCGCTGCCACGCACCGTGGCCGTGATGGACTGGGGGTCGAACCCTCCGGCGAGGATCCCACGGAGAATCGCCCCGTTCATGTTGCCGGTGCCGATGAAGGCCAGGCGCTGTCCAGTCGACGGGGTGTCAGGGGTTTCATTCGAAGTTGCCATGGAATCATTCTTCCATGGTGTGTGCACCGGCCGTGTCGCCGCCCCTCACGTGGCGGGCCCGGGGGGCCTCTCAGGACCGCAGCGTGGAGGAATCCGTGGAGGTATCGGCTGGGGCAGGTTCGAGGTGTTCTCGGGCGAAGCGGAGGGTCTCTGCCAGCCATTCCTCGCGTCCGCCGGCTCCCTTGGCCTTGCGGGTCGACACCTCCACGACGACATGGCCGTCCCATCCGCTGTCCCGGAGGTACCGCATCGACTCGACAACCGGCTGGGTGCCCCGTCCGGGGACCAAGTGCTCGTCCTTGCCGTTATCAACCCCATCGCAGAGGTGGACGTGGCTGAGGCGGCTGCCGAGGGACTGAATGGATTGCAGCGAGTCCACGTTCGCGATGGCGGCATGGGAGAAATCCCAGGTGACGTACTCGTAGGGTTGCGGAACGGGGTTCCAGTGCGGCAAGTACATCTTGGCCTCACGGCCGCGGGCCCGCCATGGATACATGTTCTCCACGGCAATACGCACACCGTAATCGTCCATGATCTTCTTGACGCCGTCGGCGAATCCGGTCGCATACCCGCCTTGCCAGCGGAATGGGGGGTGGACGACCACGACATCACTGCCGACGTCACGGGCCATGGCTGCGGACATCTCGATCTTTGACCAGGCATCTCCCCAGACCTGCTGGGTCAGCAGCAGGGTCGGGGCGTGGATCGCCAAGATCGGCTGATCGTAGCGGGAACTGAGTTCGTTCAGCTTGCGGGGGTCCTGCGACAGGTGGTTGCCAGTAACCAGCACCTCGACGCCGTCGTAGCCCAGGTCGTGCGACATGGCGAAGGCATCGTGAACGTTCAGCGGGAACACCGATGCACTGGACAACCCCACCTGAATCGGATCCTTCGACATTGCCTGGCTCCCTCTTTTCAATCGACCGCGCCCACGGTGGGCACCCTCGGCAGCTGGCCGAGTTCGACGTGGCCAACTCCCACGCTACTCCCCAGAGGTAAAGGTCCGTCAAAGATCAGGTGGTCGAAGCGTCGAAGGATCAACCCTTCACGCAGCGCCCACGGGCAGATGCGCAAGGATTTCACGCCGAGGGTGTTCATGGCCACGGAGGCCACGATGGCTCCGGCGAGCATCTGTGGTGCGCGTACTTCGGAGACCCCTGGTAGCTCGGTGCGTTCCAGGGTCGTCATGGCTTCGAGCCGGCGGGTCCAGAGTTTGAGGTCTTCGAGCCGCAAGACCCGTTTGACATGAATTCCCTCGGCGCTGGGCGCGGCCCCGGTGATCCGGGCCAAGGATCTGAAGGTCTTGGACGTACCGGTGACCAGGGTCGGTTTGGGATGTTGGGCGATCCGGGCCAGTGGTTCGGCCAACGTGTCCTTGACGTAGGCACGTAGCGCTTTCACATCGGAGGTGCGGGGCGGATCCCCGGGGAGCCAATCGCGGGTCAGTCGGCCGGCGCCGAGGGGCACCGAAAGGGCCAGCTCAGGGAATTCGTCGGTCCCGTAGGCCATTTCAAATGATCCGCCGCCGATGTCGAGGTCCAGGATGCGTTCCGAACTCCAGCCGAACCAGCGACGGACCGCATGGTAGGTCATCCCCGATTCCTGTTCGCCGGAGAGCTCAGCCAACTGGATCCCGGTTTCCTGCATGACTCGTTCGAGGACGGCCGGACCGTTGCTGGCGCTGCGAATCGCCGAGGTGCAAAACGCGAGCAGATCCTCAGCACGGTGACGGGTGGCGAACAGCGAGGCTTCATGAACAAAATCAAGCAGCTCGCGCTGGCCGTCCTCGGTAATCGCACCGTCCTCGTCGAGGTAAGCCACCAAGGACAGCGGTCGCTTATGCGAGGCGAAGGCAGTGGGCCGTGCACCCGGATAAGCATCGATCAACAGCAGGTGAACCGTGTTCGAACCAATATCAAGGACGCCCAGTCGCATCGCTGCCTCCGCCTGCGCTACTTCTTCTTCTTGGCTGCCGGGCGCTTGGCCGGGGCCTTGCTGCCGCGCTTGACCGGCCCCTTGGCGCGCTTCTCGGCCAATAGCTCCACTGCCTGCTCACGAGTCAGGTCCTCGACTGCGGTCCCCCGCGGAACCGTGATGTTGGTGGCCCCATCGGTGATGTAGGCACCGAAGCGGCCTTCCTTGACGATGATCGGCTTCTCCGAGACCGGGTCGTCGCCGAACTCGGCCAACGGCGGAGTTGCTGCGCGGCCACCGCGTTGTTTGGGCTGGGAGTAGATCTCCAGCGCCTGTTCCAGCGTGATGGTGAAGATCTCCTCCTCGGTGCCGATGGACCGCGAATCGGAGCCCTTCTTCAAATATGGGCCGAAGCGGCCGTTCTGCACGGTGATCTCCACGCCTTCGGCGTCGGTACCGAGCACACGAGGCAGCGAGAGTAGCTTCAGCGCATCATCGAGGGTGATGGTTTCCAAGGACATGGACTTGAACAGCGAACCGGTGCGCGGCTTGATCTTCGCCGGCTTCTTCGGGGGTTTGGGTTTGCCGTTCTTGTAGTATTCCACCGGCCGGGCGGCCAGTTCCTCCTCGGTCGGTTCAACGATCACCTCGGACACGAAGGGACCGTATCGTCCGTCTTTGGCCACGATCTCGCGTCCGGTCGACGGATCGGTGCCCAGGACGCGTTCGGAGGGGCCGGCGTTGTCCATCAGGTCGATGGCCTTTTCGGCGGTGAGTTCATCGGGTGCCAGGTCCTCGGGCACGTTCGCTCGTTCGGGATCGGTGCCCTCCGGGGAGCCTGCGGGCGCCGGACGTTCCAAGTATGGGCCGTATTTGCCCACCCGCAACACGATGCCCGGTGCGATGTCGATCGAGTTGATGGCGCGGGCGTCGATATCACCGAGATTCTCGACGATTCCCTGCAAACCCTTTTCCTCGCCGTCGCCGAAATAGAAGTCTTTCAGCCAGGCAGAGCGGGCCAGATGACCTGCGGCGATCTCATCGAGATCATCTTCCAAACGGGCAGTGAACCCGTAGTCGACGTACTGGGCGAAGTGTTCCTCGAGCAGGCGGATCACCGAGAACGCGATCCAGCTCGGCACCAGGGCGCCACCGCGCTTGGTGACGTACCCACGATCCATGATGGTCGAAATCGTGGGGGCGAACGTCGAGGGCCGACCGATCTCTCGTTCTTCGAGTTCGGCGATAATCGAGGCCTCGGTGTAACGCGGCGGTGGGGAGGTTTCGTGGCCCGAAGCCGTGACGTCTGTGCCCACGAGGGCGTCGCCTTGGGTCAGCTGTGGCAGACGGCGCTCGGCGTCCTTTTCTGCTTCTTCGGCCGCTGAGACGTCCTTGCCCTCTTCATAAGCGGCCATGAAACCGCGGAAGGTGATGACCGTACCGGAGGCTGAGAATTCGGCGCGCCGGCCGTCGGTGGATTCACCGGCGAGTCGGACCGAAGCGGTCGAGCCCTTGGCATCAGCCATCTGTGAAGCAACGGTGCGCTTCCAGATCAGTTCGTAGAGGCGGAACTCATCGGCCCCGAGCTGAGATTTCACATCGCGAGGACGGCGGAAGGCGTCGCCAGAAGGCCGGATGGCCTCGTGGGCCTCCTGGGCGCTATCGGATTTGGCCTTGTACATGCGTGGCTTGGACGGTACCGATTCCTGCCCATACAGTTCGGCGGCCTGTTTCCGGGCGGCCGAGACTGCCTCGTTGGAGAGGAACACCGAGTCGGTACGCATATAGGTGATGTAACCGTTTTCGTACAGACGCTGGGCGACCTGCATCGTCGACTTCGATGACCACCGTAATTTGCGTGAAGCTTCCTGCTGCAGGGTCGAGGTGGTGAAAGGTGCTGCGGGACGGCGCGTATACGGCTTGGTGTCGACATTGGTGACAGCGAAGTCGCTATCCTGCAGGCCAGCGGCCAGCGAGGTAGCGGCTGCTTCGTCCAGGTGGACGACTGCGGTGCCGGATTTGGGGGTCTTCAGTGCGCCCCGGTCATCGAAGTCACGGCCAGCGGCCACACGGCCACCGTCCACGGCAACGAGCTTGGCGCGGAATGACTCCCCGGCGGTGGTGGCGAATTCGCCGGCCAGATCCCAGTAGAAGGCCGAGCGGAAAGCCATCCGTTCGCGTTCACGTTCAACGACCAGGCGGGTGGCCACGGACTGCACGCGACCTGCCGAGAGCCCCCGGGCGACCTTGCGCCACAAAACGGGCGAAATCTCGTATCCGTAGAGCCGATCCAGAACACGACGGGTTTCCTGCGCATCGACCAGATCGGTATCGAGCTCACGGATGTTCTCCATGGCCCGGGCGATGCCTTCCTGGGTAATTTCCGTGAAGGCCAGACGATAGACCGGAACCTTGGGCTTGAGGACCTGCAGGAGGTGCCACGCGATGGCTTCGCCTTCGCGGTCCGCATCGGTAGCCAGATAGAGTTCGTCGGCATCCTTGAGCTCGGCTTTGAGCTCCGAAACCTTCTTCTTCTTGTCCGGATAGACCACGTAATAGGGCTCGAAGTCATTTTCCAGGTCGACGGCGAACTTGCCGACCGGGGACTTCTTCAGTTCCGCCGGCAGCTCCGAGGGCTGCGGAAGGTCCCGGATATGACCGACCGAGGCATCGACGATGAAGCCGTCGCCCAGGTACTTGGCGATCGACTTACTCTTGGCCGGTGACTCGACGATCACGAGTTTCTTGCCGGTTTTTTCCTTGGCCTTGGGGGGCACAACACTCCTATTTGCAGCTGATGGCACGCCGTTGGGGGCGCACCTGCTCATTCTGCACTAGGTTAGCCGCTTCCGGCACACCAACTGCAAGCCAACACCCCCGGTTGTGGTCAACGCCGCGTTGGCCGGGTCAGGAATCGGTGGCGGCAACTTCCGGCAGGAAGGAGAGCATGTAGTAGATCCGTTCGCCTTCCACACCACGTTCTTCCGGTTCTGCCATGGCCTCATATTCGTCAACCAGCCCGTAGACCCGTTGAGCGAATTCCTCCTGTAGTTCCTTGCGCAGGAACACCATGCCGGTGGTCAGAACCGGTGGCCGGCCCGGAGACGGTTCGATTCCTGCCTTACGTTCTGCATCACGGCGGTTGATCTCCACGCTGAGCCGTTCGCGGAAGGCATTGAGTTGGACGTTGAGGAACGCGTTCTTGGCTGCCGTTGATTCGGTCAGGGAACCGACCACCAGCTGATCCCCGGCCGCCTTCCAACGACGCTCTCGCCCATCCCCTTCACTGGCGGCACGTTCGACATAGCCGTATTTCTCCAACGCCCGCAGATGATAACTCATGGCGCTAGGCGTCAGGTTGCAGCGCGAAGCCAGTTCGGTCGCGGTACGGGTGGACTGCGAGGCGAACAGCTCTTCGAGAACCTCCAACCGGGCTTCATGTGCCAACGCACGGATGGCCTGCGGGTCACTGATGACCACCGGCTTTTGGGCCTCTCGCCGGAACTTTGCCTCAGTGGGCAGCTCTTCTCCGGATGTGTTCTGAGTCATACAAAAAAAGTTTAGCCTTTGTTTCGCATTTCGGTGACGAACCCTTGGGTAACGAGTCGATCAACACTGGCCAGTAGGTCATCGGCAATCTCCTGCGGGTCCCCTTCCACCAGGGAGGCAACGGCCTGCGCCAGCACACCCGCGCTGAATTCGCCATCGCAGGCTGAAACGAATCCGGCCTCCGCCGAACTGAGCAGGGTGGTCCGGCGCAGCCCGGCCCCCTGCCGCAGCAGAATGACCCCCGGATGTTGCGCACCGGGGCGCTGGTGCCGTTCTTCGGTCACATCATCGGCAACCACCAGAACGAGTTCCGCGCGGTCACGTCCCATCAGGGAGTCGGTGGCCTCGATCTGCGCCTGCAGATACGGAGCGATGGGCTGCTCCAGGGGATGAGCGATCTCCTCGAATCGGAGGCCGAACCCCAGTTGCCCCGGTTGAACCGGCCGGCGGAGCCAGAGCATGCCAAAGCCGATCCCGTCCACGTCACGGCCGGCGAAGTCTTCCAAATAGTCGCCATAGGCCTCGGCGTAGGCTTCCTGATCACGCCCCTGAGAGGCGTCACGCAACCAGGTTTCGGCATAAACCTCGGGGGCGGTGACATCTCGCTGGATGAACCACGCCTCCGTGCCGGAAGAAATCCAGGAACGCGGCCGAACCTCCCAGGCACTAGGTGTTTTATCATCCGGTGCAATTTCACCTTCCGGAGGGTTTTCGTTGTTCGACGCAGGCTCTGCGGCGGCTCTGATTTCCCAGTTCGCCAACAGCTGTGCCGTGCCCCCTGGCGCGAGCACGGCAGGCAGGCCGCGGACGAGGGACTCGACGAGGGAGTCTCCGGGCATGCCTCCGTCACGGTAGGTGTATCGGTCTTCGGCCCGCTCGGTCTCCCGCCGCGGGGTGATCACGAAGGGTGGGTTGGAAACGACTAGATCGAACTCTTCCCCCGCTACGGGTTCAAGCAGTGAGCCGTGTCGAAGCTGGACCCGATCCTCGAGCCGTTGTGGATCCAGCCCCAGTGTCTGGTGGTTGAGCAGGAGGTTGAACCTGGCGAAGGCCAGGGCCCGTTCCGAGATATCGGTGGCCACGATTTGCTGGCAGTGGGTCAGCAGATAGAAGAGCTGGATACCGGATCCCGTGCCGAGATCCAACGCTTTTTCCACGGGGCGACGAATGACCGCCTGCGCCAGTGTCACCGAGGCGCGGCCGACGCCCAGCACGTGGTCATGCCGCAACGGCCCGGGCCTTTGGTGGGCCCCGAGGTCGCTGGCAATCCACGTTTCGGCAGCTACATCGCTAGCGTGGGGGCGCAGATCCGCAGCAGCACGGAAATATTCTCCGTCCGCTTCGATCAACTGCAGTCGGCTGGCACCTGCGGCCCCGGTCAGTGGCAGTGCAGCATCGAGAACTTCCGCACCGAAGGACATCCCCAGAAGCCACAAGCCCACCAGCACCGGCAAAGCTTCGGTGGTTCCGCCCTCCAGGACCCTCTCAACGACCAGTTTGGCCGGTACGATCTGGTCCCGCCCCAGAGCCTCATGGGCGGCATCGCCGAGCAGTACGGCCACGGCATCCTGAACATAGCCGGCCCGGGTCAGATCTGCGGCGAGTGCTTCGAGTAGATCCTGCTCGTGACTCAGCGGGGCATGGTTCATGACGGAGAGGGGGTCCGAGATATTCACCTCTTGAGCCTATCGGCGGATAGGCTTCCGATGCACTGACCGCACCGGAACTTGAGGAGCAGTTTTGACCTTGGTCACCACGACGTCCCTGCAGATGACCTCTGCCGGGTCCTTGAACCCTGCTGCCCGCCCCCTGCCCGAGGGGGCCCGGATCGAACGGGTCCCGGGGATCACCGCCGACTACAGCAAGTTCCTCTACCGTTCGGTGGGCGGATCCTGGAACTGGGCGGATCGGCTTCCCCTGACCCGAGAGCAGTGGTCGGCCGAAGTTCAACGCGATGGCAGCGAGACCTGGGTGTTGACGGTCGACGGCGCTCCGGCCGGCTACATCGAACTCGGCGGTTCAGCCGACGGGGTCGTGGAAATCGTCTATTTCGGTCTTTTCCCCGAACAGCTCGGACGCGGCCTTGGCGGTCTGCTGCTCAGCGAAGGGACGGCACGGGCCTGGGACCTCCATACCCGATGGGAGGGGTTCGCTGCCGTCCACCGTGTGTGGGTCCACACGTGCTCTCTTGACGGTCCTGCTGCCCTGGCCAATTACCGGGCCCGCGGCTTCGAGGTCTTCGCAGTCGAAGAGGCAGATCAGGTGGTGGGGGACGGCTCGAGCGGGCTCTGGCCGGAAGCGTAGCAATCGGGGCAGAGCCGCAGCTGGTCGTCGGAGGCACAATCAGCGCAGAATAAGCGCAATTTGCGGCAGGAGGCCGTGGCGCAGTTCTCGAACTTATTTGTCGGCCCCTGGCAGCCCACGCAGCGCCCGACCGTCACCGCCTCTGGCGTGAATTCCAGGTGCATCCGACGGTCGAAAACATAGAGCGATCCCTCCCACATGCCGCGGTCCCCATACTGTTCGCCGTAGCGTGCAATACCGCCTTCGAGTTGGTAGACCTCATGGAAACCGCGGTTGAGCATCAGTGCCGAGAGCACCTCACAGCGGATGCCGCCGGTGCAATACGTGACCACTGGTTTATCTTTCAGGTCATCATATTTTCCCGAGTCGAGTTCCTTGACGAAGTCGCGGGTGGTCTGCACGTCAGGAACGACGGCATCACGGAATTTGCCGATCTGCGCTTCGAAGGCGTTGCGTCCGTCGAAGAAGACCACCTCTTCTCCCGCTTCGCGACGGGAGTCAACGAGTTCATGGACCTGTTGGGGACTCAGATGCCGACCGCCGCCTTGGACTCCGTCATCGGTGACCGTCAATTCGCCCGGCGCCCCGAACGAGACGATCTCCTCACGGACCTTGACCGAGATTCGCGGGAAATCCTCTGCGCTCCCGTCGCTCCACTTCACATCCAGGCCATGAAAAGCAGGGTATTCGCGTGTGGATTTCAGATATTGCTTCACCGCACGGATTTCCCCGCCCACGGTTCCATTGATTCCGTCCCGCGAAATGAGGATGCGTCCGCGCAGCCCCCATTGCTCGAGGAGTGACCGCTGCCAGAGGCGCATGGCCTCGGGATCGGGCAACGGTTTAAAGGCGTAAAAGAGGGCGATGCGGTGCTGGGCCATCCCTTAAGGATAAGGCGAGCACCCCCGACTCAGCGCCTGCACCGGGACCGCACCTTCGGCACCGGGGATGAGGGCCCCACTGAACGGTCGCCGTCGTTAACAATTCGCTACCAAAGTGCCGAAGTTGCCCTCCCGACTCTGCAGAGGATCGCACCACCGGGTATTGTCAGAAGCATGGGATCGACTGCAACTGACAATTTGATTGGCGTCTGGGTCACCGGCTGGGTCGGTGCCCGCGGTTATGAAAGCCGCACCGAAGGCCGGGTCCATGCCGCCCTGCGCCACGACACGAGCGGGGACTGGGAATACATCATCCACGAGCCCAGCTCCGAGGAGCTCGTGGCCGTCAGTGAGACGTTGCATAAGCACCCTGCCCGTCGGCTGACGATCGTCACCAACGATTCCCTCAGTACCACCGAGGCTGCCCTGACGGCCGGCTTGGGTGTGGTCACTTCGGACGAGGCCTTGATGGTCGCCGATATGTCCGGCCAGGACGTGGAATCACCTCGACCTGCCGAGGGCTTCACCATCGAGACGGAACGTGATGGCAAACATGCCTACGTCTCCATTCACCTCGAAGATGATCCAGAGGTCGTTGCCGCCAGCGGGCACGTCGCCGTCGTCGACGAGTACGCCGTCTTCGACCGGATCATCACCGCCAATGATTTCCGTCGCCGCGGACTGGGCAGCCTGGTGATGCGGGCCCTGGTTTCACTGGCTCTGGAACACGATGTCGAAGAGGGCCTCTTGGTCGCTTCCACCGATGGGCAGGCGTTGTATCACTATCTGGGTTGGACCCCCATCGGCAGCATCGTCACCCTTGAGGGCCAGAAGGACTAATCGCCCCCGGCCACCATTCTGTCGGCCAACGATGCCACAATGATGCGGTGAGAGAACCCAACGCACTCATTGAGCAACTGGGCCATGGTGCTTCCCCGGACGCATTGACGCATTTACACGTCATTCCTGCCCGAGAAGCAGTCCATGGCCCGTGGCCCGAATGGGCGCACCCAGAGGTCGTGGAGGCCTTCGAACGATCCGGAGTCCAGACTCCTTGGTTGCATCAGGTGCAGGCTGCGCACAGCGCCCACGAGGGCCAGCACACCATCGTTGCCACGGGCACTGCCTCGGGCAAATCCCTGGCCTACCAACTGCCGGCCTTGGACGCGGTCCACCGGGCCGAGCTGGACCAGACGGTCAGCCTGCAGGCCACCGGTGCTGTAGTTCTCTACCTCTCCCCCACCAAGGCGTTGGCCGCCGACCAACGCTCGGCGCTGATCGGGTTGGGGTTACCCACGCTGAAGGTCGCCAGCTACGACGGGGATACCGAGCCCGGAGAACGCCGCTGGGTACGCGATCATGCCAACCTCGTGTTGACCAATCCAGACATGCTTCATTTCGGCATTCTGCCCAACCACCCTGGATGGGCCAGGTTCTTCCGTCGGCTGAGCTATGTGATCATCGACGAAGCCCACAGTTATCGGGGAGTCTTCGGTTCCCATGTGGCCAACCTGCTGCGGCGCCTGCGTCGAATCTGCGCCCACTACGGGTCAGATCCCGTGTTCATCGGCGCATCGGCGACCAGCGCCGACCCGGCCGAATCCTTCGGTCGGCTCATCGGCGCCGAGGCACGTGAGGTGACTGTTGATTTCTCGCCCCACGGTCAAACCGTGGTGGCACTCTGGGAGCCCCCTCTCTTGGAGGGGCGGGGCGAGAACGGTGCCCCGGTCCGCCGCACCGTCATCGCCGAAACTGCTGATCTCTTGGCCCATCTGGTCAGTGGCCAGGTCCGCACTATCGCGTTCATCAAATCGCGGCGGGGTGCCGAAACCATTTCCAGCATCGCCCGGCGGCTGGTCGACGAGGTCCACCCCTCGCTGCCCGGACGTATTGCCGCCTACCGTTCCGGCTACCTGCCGGAGGAACGTCGGGACCTGGAAATCCAACTGCGTACCGGCGAACTGCTGGGAATTGCCTCGACTTCGGCCCTGGAACTGGGCATCGACGTGGCCGGTTTGGACGCGGTGCTGGTGGCGGGTTGGCCGGGAACCCGTGCCTCGTTCTTCCAGCAGATCGGCCGCGCAGGGCGAGCTGGGCAGGACGCACTGGCCACGTTCGTCGCCAGCGACGATCCCTTGGATACCTATCTGGTCCACCACCCCGAAGCCATTTTTGAAACCTCGGTAGAGGCGACCGTCTTCGATCCTTCCAACCCCTACGTCCTGGGGCCCCACCTGTGTGCCGCAGCCGCTGAACAGCCCTTGCGGGCCGAGGACGTCGACCTCTTTGGCCCCACCGCAGCCGGGCTCTTGGATTCACTCGTCGAGCGGGGCTACCTGCGTCGGCGCCCTTCGGGCTGGTTCTGGACCCACCCTGAAAATGCTGCGTCGATGGTCAACCTCAGGGCGGACGGCGGCGGCCCGATGAACATCATTGACGCCGACACCGGGGCCCTCCTGGGAACCATGGGCTCTCCCCAGACGCAGTACCAGGCGCATACCGGAGCGGTCTATGTGCACCAAGGAACCACGTATGTGGTGGAGGAACTCAATGAGCAGGACCATTGCGTGCTGGTGCAGCGAGCTACCCCTGATTTCTACACCCAAGCCAGAGACATCACGACCATTGGTGTTCTCGAAGTTCTCCGCACCCTGGATTGGGGCCCGGTCCAGGTGCACTTCGGCGAGGTAAAGGTGACCACACAGGTGGTTTCCTTCCAACGCAAGGCGTTGGTCTCCAACGAGATCCTCGGCGAAGAGCCTCTGGAACTCGATGCTCGGGACTTGTTCACCAAAGCCATCTGGTTCACGGTGCCTGAACGTGAGATGGCGGCCGCCGGAATCTTGCCCGACGCGGCCCCCGGAGCCTTGCATGCTGCAGAACACGCAGGCATCGGCATGCTCCCCCTGGTGGCCACCAGCGACCGATGGGATATCGGTGGGGTCTCCACGGCTTTGCATATGGATACCGGGATGCCCACCATCTTCGTCTACGACGGGCATCCCGGCGGAGCGGGTTTCGTCGAGCGGGCGTACGACCAGGTGACCACCTGGCTGCGCGCCACACGCGAAACCATCACCGCCTGTGAGTGCGATGCGGGATGCCCCTCTTGCGTCCAGTCCCCCAAATGCGGCAACCGCAATAATCCTTTGGACAAGGCAGGAGCCGTCGCCTTGCTAGACCTGTTGCTGCGCCACTCCTCATAAGCGGCGGATCAGGCCGGAGGCGCCCAGGGGCTCGTCGGCGGTCCGGCCCGGGAACGACCGCTGGCTTCCACCCCCAACGGGGCCAGCCACGACAGGCCCGGCCCGAGCGGGACACTGGTCCAAATATCGACGAGCACACCACCACTGCCCGACCTGAGGCATTGGTCCACCTGAGCCCCGTTACGTGCTGCCGTCCGAGCTGCGACGGCGCACGGCTCACCGGTGGTCAGCCCACGAGCCGCGTCGGCGGCAGCCAACGCGGCCAGATCGGCAGAGCCTGCCGCCCGACTGGCAGCCGTGGCCACCGCAGACACCGAGAGGACCACGACGAGACAGAAGGCCAGGCCGGCGACGAGACCCACGACCAGCAGTGTGCCGGAACCGTGTTCGGCTCCCGAACCACGCAGCTCGGACGTCTTCACGGCGCTCCTGTCAGGGACCATTGGCGCCCACCGGGACGTTGCGGGCCTTCTTCGGTTCGCGCTTGGGCTTGTGCGCTGAGCACTAGGAGCTCGCGATCAGAGAACCAGGGCAGGGTGATCGTTCGAGTAACTTCAACACTGCGATACCGGCCAGCGGGTCCGACCCGGACGGCGGTACTCTCCCCCGCCAGGCGGTGCCCGGTTTCCACGGCATGGGCTGCAGGTTCTCCGCGGGCCAGTTCCCGGGCTGCTGCCCGGGCTGCCTGCTCCAACCTGATTTGGGTGCTACCGCATACGCCGGCACCCAAAACCAAGGCGAGGAAGGCGGCCACGACCGGCAGCAACACGGCGAATTCCGCCGTGCTGCTGCCCCGCTGATGGTGTAGTGACATGACCGGTCCCTTAGAAGGACAGGGCCTGACGGACCAGCCCCATCAGCAGCTCACGGACGCCTCCGCTGCTCAGAATGCTCACTAGCAGCCCGGCAAACCCCACGGCGGCCAGAGCCACGATGGCAAATTCGGCGGTAGCGATCCCCTCCTCGCCTCCTCCTGCTGCTGAAGGCAGCGCAGAGGCGCTGTCCTGGCCGATCGCACGGTCCTGCCCACCGGGGTCGACCTGTTCGTCCTGCTCGTTCATGATGTTCTCCTGTCTCTCTGGCTGCGGGCCCCACCATGGGACCTGTCTCCACTGTCGGTGCCGGCGAGGCCGGAACGGGGTCGGGAGAACACCCTCTGGACAACGCAGCCACCACCCCATCCTGTGAGGGGTTCGTGGGCCGGCAGGAGCCCGCAGTGCCGCAGGCACGGTTAGCCGAGCGCGGGCAGCAGTGCCATCACCATGGGGACAATGCCCAGGCAAATAAAAGCCGGCAGAGCGCAGACGCCCAGCGGAATAACCATCTTCACACCCAGTTCCGCGGCCTCCTTCTCGGTTCTTCTGGCCTCAGCCCTGAGTGCCTGGTCCGCTGCAGAGCGGAGTAGGCCCGCCGTGGCGGCCCCGGTGAGGTGGGCAAAGGCCAGTGCCTCACCGATGCCTCGCAATTCGACGGGGGCAGTCTGCCAGGCCCGCTGCCAGCTGACACCCAAATCCAGGCACCGGACCACCGGCTGCAATCCCCGGCAGGGGGCCACCTCGCGTCCCAGAGTGGCCAGGACACCATCAACAGGGAGCCCCGAGTCAAGCAAAGTGGCAGCCAGTTCCAGTAAAAGCGGAACATCGGCCGTCGTCGGCCGCTGGTGAGCTGGTTCGGTGGCCGGCCGAAGGGGGCCTGATCCTGTCCCCGCACCGGTGTCTCGCCGCGAAGAGGGGCGGTGATGGACGGCCAGGGAACAAAATGCCGTCACCCCGGCGAGGAGCGCGGCGACCAGGACCGTCATCGACGCCGCCCACTCCCCCGGAGACGCCGCCGAGTCGTCGGCGGTCGAGCCGCAGCCAGAAGATGTCGGCTCCACAGCGCGTTGGCCCCCCACAGTGCGCCACCGGCCATCAGACACATCCTTCCCAGAGCGGTTCCGGTGAGCACCCCGAGCGGGTCGGCACCCATGAGCTGGGCCAACCCCAATCCCAGGGCCGGTAGCCAGGCCAGTAACTTCTGTGTCATCCGGGGTCCGGCCAAGGCGGCTTCGAGGGCGCGACGTCGATCTTGTTCGGCTTCGAGCTGGTCGGCGAGTCGTTGGAGTAGCTCTCCTAAGGGAGCACCGGTGGACTCCGAGAGACGGATGCACCACAGAAGTCGCTGCCAGGCGTGGCTAAATTCTGGTTGTTCGCGCTGATGGCGTTCGATACCTGACGATGGGCCCGAACCGGTTTCGTGGGAGATCCGAGCAGCACGACAAGCCGCCACAATATCCCGGGCGGCAGTAGTGGTGGCGGCCCGTTGATTCCGCCAGCCACGCCGTGGACCCCGTGCGGTTTTCCGTTGACCTTCGGCCTGCGGAATTCTCATACCCCAGGTGGTTTCCAAGAGCATCCAGACTTCACCGGGATGCCGGCCCGAACGCAGCAAGGCAGCCAGTTGGCGCATCAATTCGACGTGGTCGTCCACGCCCATCCCGGCAGCCGGGCCACGGGGACGGAACCATCGCTGGCCTGCGCCGCGGCGACGGGCGGCTTCGGGCGCGGCGTCCCCCGGAAAGCCGGAACCTGCCCCTATTGGGTTCGCAGTAGGCCCCTGGACTCGGGGAAGCTTGGTGAAGGCCGGCAGAAACCAACAGGTCAGCCCGGCCAGGACGGTGCCCGTGATGATCACCAGGGACATGGAAGGGACCTTTCGGCGAGCAGCCCGGCCAACCATTCGGCCGAAGGCCCCGGCCGCAGTGTTTGGTCCGTACCCATTTGCAAGACCGGGGAGACCGTGAGAAACCCACGCCCATCCCGTACCAAACGCCCCAGTTCGAGCGGGCTGCGCTGTCCTGCCGTTCGGCTCATGTGAATGATCAGGTCCAGGGCGCTGGCCGTCTGGACGGTGAGCGCGTCGCCGGTCATTCCCGACAGGGCAGCCAAGGCCGCCAGCCGGGCGGGGACCGCGGCGGCGGAACTGGCGTGCACCGTGCCGCCGGCTCCGTCGTGTCCGGTGTTCATGGCGGTGAGAAAGTCGCTGACCTCGGCGCCGCGGCATTCCCCGACGACCAACCGGTCGGGGCGCATGCGCAGGGCTTGCCGGACCAGTTCCGTCATTCCCACCGCGCCGGCCCCCTCGATGTTTCCGGTCCGGCATTGCAGGCTGACCACATGGGGATGGTCCGGTTCAAGTTCTCTCGCGTCCTCGACGATCAGGATTCTTTCGGTGGGCTCACATTCGCCCAGCATCGCTCCGAGCAGTGTGGTTTTTCCGCTACCGGTTCCCCCGCTGACCAGGAAGTTCAGCCGCGCACCGATCACTGCCGTGAGAACCGGGTGCCAGGGGTTGGAGATGCCGCCGGGCAGGATGGCTTCCAGCCCCACGGATTTACCGGCTCTGACCCGCACCGAGATCAACGGTCCACCGGCAGAGATGGGCGGGAGGACGGCATGGATGCGGTAGCGTCCCACGACGACATCGGCGAAGGGTTGGGCCCCATCGAGCCTGCGTCCGCCAGAGGCCGCCAATCTCACGGCCAGTGCCCTGATCCGTTCGGGTTCGGTGAACTGCAATGTGGTGCGGCGCAGTCCCACGTCGCTGTCCCGCCAGACCAGTCCGGCTGCGTCAACGAGAACGTCGGTGGTTCCCGGTTCATCCGCGATGGCTTGTAGCGGGCCCAGGCCCTGCAGGTCCTCCTGGAGCAGACGAATGACCTGGGCTGCGCTACCGCTGCCGACCACCAGCCCGGAGGACCGCACGGCACCGGCCAAATCTGCCCCGGTCAGCGGTCCCGCCCCGCTCAACGCCCGTTGCCGCACCTCCTCCAACAGGCGTTCGTCGAGGCCTGGCCCAGCGGGGTGTGCGGATTCCTGTGGATCCCAGCGGCGGCGCCCGCTGGGCTGTTCCTCAGTACGAGCGTTTGATGGCCCATTGCTGCTCATGAGGTCCCCTGCCCCAGGCTGGCCGGGTCGTCATCGGGCGGCAACGTCCACCCCACAATTGTTCTGAGCCTGCGGCGCAGACGACGGCGGGTGAACACCCCACCCAGTCGTCCTTCCCCGGCCGCTGTAGCGAAGGCAGCAGTGGCAGGAACATACCCCAGCAGTTCCAGGTCCACAGCGGAGGCCAACCGGCTGGGATCGATGCCGGTGGGCAACCGTCCCGTGACTACCAGGCGCCGGGGGCCCCGGTGGGCCTGCCCACCACCGGGACGGGCAGGACCGACACCAGTCATGGTTCCCGGCGCCACGATAATCACCGAGTCCGCCAGGGAGGCCAGTGTCTGGTCCACCCCGACGGCTCTACCGGCATCGACAACCACCGTGTCGAAGGTCCTGCGTGAAGCGGCGATGACCTCATTCACCATCGCGGGCGGGAGTGTTTCGGGGGTGCTGCCGGACCAGGTCAGCACCGCTGTGCCGTCGGCTGCCGGCAAGACGTCGGCAAGATGCCCGGGAGCGATGCGCCCCCGGGAGCGCATGAAGTCCTCCCATCCCACCCCGGAAACCGTCGGCCGTCCCAAGAGCGGCCACAGCCCCCGGCTCTGCGGGTCCGCATCGACCAGCAGGCTCCGGACACCCCGGCGGCCGGCCCCCACCGCCGAGAGCACCGCCAAGGTGGTGGTTCCGGCACCGCCGGTCGCCCCGGAAAAGACCGTCACCCGTCCCCGCCCGGAATGCAGGGCCCGTTCCCCGAGGTATTCCCCCAGCCAGGCAGCTGCTTCGGGCAGCACCGCCACCCGCGATCCGGGATCCCTGGCCGCCGCCCGCCAAAGGTCCTCACCGTCGGGGCCGAACCCGACCAGCACCACCGGAGCCCCTAACCTGCCGGCGACGGACTCCAACGCGGCGTCGTGGCCCAGCAAAATCATGGAACAGCCCTCTGGAACGGTATCGGGAAGCGTCCGTTGGAGCTGCAGCACAACACCGCAGGCGGCAGCAATGAGGGCGACGTGATCGGCCAGTCGTTCATCACGGGTGACCAGGAGGCAACCGGTGCCTGCCGGTCCGCCGTTTTCCGTCTGTTCCCATCCGGTCGCCTCCGGGGGGTTGAAGGGGTCACCCCTCTGCTCGGCAGTTGTGCCTGATGGTGGTGCCGAGGGGGTGAATGCTGGCGACTGATCCATGGGCCTACCGTGCCCCAGCACCCGTTCTGGTCGGGCCCGTGTCCGGGGCGTTGTGGACTCACCGGCGGCGGCCCCTTCCCGGGACCAGTTGTGCAGGGCGCGTCGGGTCGGAAGTCCCTG
This sequence comes from Arthrobacter rhombi, assembly GCF_900163545.1. GTDB lineage: Bacteria > Actinomycetota > Actinomycetes > Actinomycetales > Micrococcaceae > Arthrobacter_H > Arthrobacter_H rhombi_A. The sequence continues at coordinate 57,322 of NZ_FUHW01000027.1, read as the reverse complement.
TCAGAATAGGAAGGTGCCCGGTTACGCAATTCTTGCCACTCATTCCACCGTCCAGGCGGCTCCCGATCAGGGGGCTGCCACCGCCGTCGTGCAGTTATTGGATGACTCAGGGATCGCCGAGGCCCCTCCCGTCGTCCTGTTCCACGACCAGTTGGCGGGGCTGGTCCGGGATATGGCGCCACGCCGGCTGCGCTGGGTTTGGGGGCGGACCGGCGACTGGTATCCGGGTCTGCTGGCCGCCGGTTGCACCGTGGAACGGGTCAGCGATCTCAGCCTGAACCGGACCATCCTGCGCCATGCCCCAGCCGCCACCAACACCGACTATCTTGCGTCGCTGCGGGTGGCGGGGGCCGGCCGGGACGACGGCGGCGAGCCGGCTTGGTCCCTGCCCCCGGCCCGGGTACCAGAAAACCAGGGGGCGCTCTTTGCTGAGCCCAAAGACGATCAGACGTCTCTTGAGGCCGTCATCACGGAGTTTCGTGAACAGCAGCGCACCATCCCCGCAGGGCCCGCGGGGCGTCGGCTGCAATTGCTGTTGGCCGCGGAATCCGCGGGCGCCCTGGTCGCCGCCGAAATGCAGCATCAGGGCATCCCGTGGAACCGCGGCGTTCACGAACAGTTGCTGGTGGACCAGCTGGGTCCACGCCCGGCCTCGGGAGTCCGCCCGGCCCGGATGGAAGAGGTCGCCTCCGAGCTACGTACCGCCTTGGGCGCCCCGCAACTGAACCCGGATTCCCCGCAGGAGCTCCTCAAGGCCCTGCACCGCGTGGGCATCGACGCCAAAAGCACCGGGCAGTGGGAGTTACGCGAATTTTCGCACCCGGCCTTGGACGTCCTGCAACGCTATAAGAAGCTCTCCCGCCTACACTCTGCCAACGGATGGGTCTGGCTGGACGAATGGATCCATGACGGGCGGTTCAGACCCGAATATGTGGTCGGTGGGGTGGTTACCGGCAGGTGGGCCTCCCGCGGCGGTGGGGCATTGCAGATCCCGCATACCATCCGCGACGCCGCACGGGCCGACGCCGGGCACCTGCTGGTCGTCGCCGATGCCGCCCAGCTTGAACCTCGTATTTTGGCCGTGCTGGGCCGCGACACCCCTCTGGCCGAGGCCGCCCGGGGGCAGGACCTCTACCGGGGCATCGCCGACAAAGGTTTCGGCGGAGACCGCGCCCACGCCAAGATCGCGATGCTCGGGGCCATGTACGGTTCCACCACCGGTGAAGCCGGGAGACTCATGCCCCAGCTGACCCGGACGTTCCCGCAGGCGATCGCGGTGCTGGAACGGGCCGCCCGGACCGGGGAAGCCGGAGGGGCGGTGCAGACCTTCTTGGGGCGTGGCTCCCCCGCGGCAACACAGGACTGGGTGGACGGTCAACGAGCCGCCTCGGCGGAAGAGCAGCGTCGGGCCGATGCTGCCGCCCGTACCCGGGGACGGTTCACCCGGAACTTCGTGGTCCAGGGAACCGCTGCGGAGTGGGCGCTGTGTTGGCTGGCAGAGATCAGGCTGCAACTGCGGGCCGCCCGGTCCGCCGGCCGTGACGACGGCGAACTGGTCTTCTTCCTCCACGACGAGGTGATGCTCCATGTTCCCCGGGAGGCCGCCGAACGGGTGTCAGCGATGGTCCAGGAAGCCGCGGAGCGGGCGGCAACACTGCTCTTCGGCAGCGTCCCGGTGCAGTTCCCCGTCGGGGTCACCGTCGTGGAATCCTACGCCGACGCCACATAGTCGTCAGGTTCAGGAGAACGGGTGGGGCCTGATCCTCGAGGGGTCCCAAGGAAGGGCCCAGCCCAGATCGTCGAGCAGCCTCGATAAGACGATCCCCGTGAACCCCCAAATCAACCTGCCGTGGAGATCGAATGCCGGAGACCTGTGTTTCTGGCCTCCCCGGCTGACTTCAACACTCAGCCGGTTCCGCGGGTCCACCAGGTCAGCCACCGGGGCACGGAATACGGAGGCCGATTCCCGTTGATCGACGGCGAAGACCTCGCAGGGCAGCTTCCACCAACCCAGCACGGGGGTCACGACGAAGTTGGTGACCGGAAGTTCGGCCTGCGGCAATTGGCCGAGAATCTCCACGCCGGCGGGGTCCAGTCCGGTCTCTTCTTGGGCTTCACGGAGGGCCGCCGCCCGGCTGGAAGAGTCGGTGTCATCGATGGCCCCACCGGGGAAAGCCACCTGCCCGGGATGATCGCGCAGGTTTGCTGCCCGCTCAACGAACAGCACATCAAGATCCGCCGGAGCTGTGAGCGGTGCTGCCATCGCATCGATATCGTCCAGACGCCCGAACAGGATGAGCACCGCGGCACGGCGGGCCAGCGAATGGTCCAGCCCCTCAAACATCCAGGATGAGGGCATTTTGCTGGCCCCCAGGTCACCGGCCTCGACCAGCGGTCGGTGACGTTCGATCATGGCCAGGAGGTCCTCGCGGGCCGGGCCCGAGGTCATGGGGCGCCAGGCGGCCACGTCGCCTTCGAGCTCCGGTCCACTCATGTTCCCAACCCGAAGCCCAGCGCCCGCAGTTCTCGCCGCGATTTTCCGGAACGCATCAGCTCCAGCAGGTCTTCGCGGCCCGGGGCGAGCTCGTACTTCAGCAGTTTCGCCGCCTTTTCCGGGTCAACCTCCCCTTCCCCGTAGGACGGGCACAACGTGGCGATCGGACAGACCCCGCAGGCCGGTTTCCTGGCGTGGCAGATCCGCCGACCATGGAAGACGATCCGATGCGAGAGCATCGTCCAATCACGTTTTTCGAAGAGTTCACCGACGGCGTGCTCCACCTTGACCGGGTCGGTTTCCAGCGTCCACCCCAGCCGGCGGGCCAACCGCAGGAAATGGGTATCCACGGTGATCCCCGGGATGCCGAACGCATTGCCGAGCACCACGTTGGCCGTCTTGCGCCCGACTCCGGGCAGGGTGACCAGGTCCTCGACCCGAGAGGGGACCACGCCGTCGTACTCGTCGACCACAGCACGCGCGAGGGCGATGATATTGCTGGCCTTGGTCCGGTAGAAGCCGGTGGTACGGACCAACTCCTGGACGTCCTCCAGTTCCGCTTCCGAAAGGGCGATCGGATCCGGGTAGGCGGCGAAGAGTGCCGGGGTCGCGGCGTTCACCCGCACATCGGTGGTTTGGGCCGACAGGACGGTGGCGATGATGAGTTCGAAAGCGTTCTCGAAGTCCAGTTCGGGGACCGCATAGGGGTAGGTTTCGGCCAGAACCCTATTGATCTTCCGGGCCCGGCGTTTGAGGCCAATCGTTGTTTCACGATCACGCGGCGTCGCCTTGCGGGGTTGTTCCACCGGCATCGTCAGGCGCGTTCGATCCGGCTCAGATCGCGCAGTACCCCCACCGCGCCGTCGGAGGTCTGGACGAGGAACTCGTATCCGCGATCCTCCAAGGCCAAGATCCACTCCCCGGGCTCCAGGACGAAGGAGTTGCGGCCCGTGGCCTCGTTAACCGCTGTGCGGCTATCGGGCACCGCGAACCAGAAGGCCGTTGACGTCGAGGCGTTCCCACCACTGGTGGCGGTGAAGGACTGTTCGGCTTCCTGTTGGGAAGCTGTATCGCTGCTGGCGGCCACCGAATGCACCGTCGTTTCCGGTGCCGGTGCCGGTGCCGGTGCCGGTGCCGGTGCCTGAGCTGCGGAAGCTGGTGATGCTTCGGGCCCCGGGACGTCCTCGGCGGTGTCTGGCTTCGCTGCCGGTGTTTCGGCCGCTGGCTCCTGGGCTGCCGGTGTACCGAGAAGTTCTGGGCCGGCGCTCGGGGACGGGGAATCGGCAACGACCGGCAGGGTTCCCGCATCGGTGGGGGGCCCCGCCGGCTCAGGTGTGGTGGCCTCCGGTTCCGCTGGTTGACCGGTCGGGCCGTTCGTGGTGTCGGCGATCTCGCCAGGTTCTGCCGCTTCATCGGCGTCAGCGGACACCGGCCAGGCTCCCGGAACGGGTTCGGGCGTCGTGCTGTGGCCGGCGGCCAGCCCGGTCGCCACCGCGGCCTGGTGTTTCTCTTCGGGAGTCTGGCCGGGCGTTTGGGCTCCGGCGGGGACGGTCGTCCCGGTGGCGGCTGCGGCTCCGGTGGCCGGTTCCGGTGGGACGGCAGAGGTGTTCGAGGCAGCGGGCCGGGCCTGGGCACGCGGTGCGCTGGGGCGGATCGGCCGGGTCAGCAGGGCCGCCTCGCCGGGCGCGAAATCCAGCACGAACCCCGGGATATAAGGGGCCGCCGTAGTGCCTGCGGTCATCACCAGGGCGCCGACCAGTCCCAACAGGAAGGCGGGGTTCATCGACATCACCGAGTAGATGAAGAAGTACAGGATGCCCAACAGGGAGACCACCGAACCGAGCTGGTCCAAGGTGAGGGAACCGGCGGTCACCCGGGTCCTGCCGGCGAGTCGGCGCCAGGCGAAGGCCCCGCCAATGATCAGCGGCAGGGCCAGCGAGATGAATTGGTTGAAGGCGCTCGTCTGGTGGTTCCACACGTTGGCATAGGAGCCTCCGGCGACCTGGAACGGCAACACGGATCCAACGAGCAGCAGCAGGGCGCCAGCCATCACCGCGACTTCGCGCAGGGTGAAGGGGCCGGCCAGTGCCGGGGCGGTCCCCGACGAATCGGCGGAGGAACTAGCCATCATGACTCCTTTCGCCGCCCACTTCGTGACGGTCTGCAATCGGCTTCGGTCCCCAGCCTATCGGCGCGGTACGACCAATGCCGCACGGATTCCGAGGCCATTTCACTCTCCAGGGGGCCCCGAGGGTACCGTTCACCGCAGAATCCGCACGGTGAGCGTCTCACTGCGTGATCGAGGCCACCACCAGAGACGATCGGTTGTAACCTGACTCACAGCACTTAATTCCGCGCCGAAAGGATCCGCACCGTGTCGGACAAGCACTCCACCCTCGATAACCTCTCCCATGAGGACCGCAGCTTCGCGCCGAGCGCCGAATTCGCGGCCCAGGCCGTGGCCCGCGAGGAGTTGTACCAGCGGGCAGCCGACGACCGGCTGGGATATTGGGCCGATCGCGCCCGGGAGGCGTTGACCTGGGAGACGGACTTCACCGAAACCCTCGACTGGTCCGAGGCCCCGGTGGCGAAGTGGTTCGTCGGAGGCAAGGTCAATGCCGCCTATAACGCCCTGGACCGGCACGTCGAGGCCGGAAACGGCGACCGGGTCGCCATCTATTTCGAAGGTGAGCCCGGCGATACCCGCAGCTACACCTACGCCGAACTCACCGAGGAAGTGAAACGTGCCGCCAACGCCTTTGGTTCCTTGGGTGTCGGCAAGGGCGACCGGGTTGCCGTCTACCTCCCGATGATCCCCGAGGCCGTCATCACCATGCTGGCCTGCGCCCGGATCGGTGCGATCCATTCGGTGGTCTTCGGTGGCTACTCCGCCGACGCCCTGCGCAGCCGCATCGACGACGCCGAAGCGAAGCTGGTCGTCACCGCCGACGGGACCTGGCGTCGGGGCAAGCCCAGCGCGCTGAAGCCTGCCGTCGACGAAGCAGTAGCTGGTTGTGCCGGTTCGGTGCAGAACGTGCTGGTGGTCAAGCGCAACGGCGAAGACGTCGCCTGGACCGAGGGTCTGGACCTGTGGTGGGACGACGTTGTTGCCACCGCCGACACCGAGCACGTCGCCGCAGGCCACGACTCCGAGCACCCGCTCTTCGTGCTCTACACCTCGGGCACCACCGGTAAGCCCAAGGGCATCATCCACACCACCGGCGGCTACCTGGTGCAGAACGCGGTCACGCACCGCGATACCTTCGACCTACACCCCGAATCCGACGTTTTCTGGTGCACCGCCGATATCGGTTGGGTGACCGGGCACAGCTACGTCACCTACGGCCCACTGCTCAATGGCGCCACCCAGATCATCTACGAAGGCACCCCCGACAGCCCGCACCAGGGCCGGTGGTGGGAGATCGTCCAGAAGTACGGGGTCTCCATCCTGTACACCGCCCCTACAGCCATCCGCACCATGATGAAGTGGGGCCGCGAGATCCCTGATGGCTACGACCTGTCCTCGCTGCGCGTGTTGGGTTCGGTGGGCGAACCGATCAACCCCGAAGCCTGGATGTGGTACCGGGACGTCATCGGTTCCAATGCCGGGGCCAACGGGGAGCGCAAGGAGCATCCGACGCCGATCGTCGATACGTGGTGGCAGACGGAAACCGGCGCCCATATGATTGCCCCGCTTCCGGGGGTCACCGCGGCCAAACCGGGTTCGGCGCAGGTCCCGGTCCCGGGCATCAACATCGACGTCGTGGACGAGAATGGCGAGGCGGTGGCCAACGGTGAGGGCGGCTACCTGGTCATCCGCGATCCGTGGCCTGCCATGCTGCGCGGGATCTGGGGCGATATGCAGCGTTATAAGGACACCTACTGGTCACGCTTCGACAAGATGTATTTTGCGGGCGACGGGGCCAAACGCGATGAGGACGGCGACCTCTGGCTGCTGGGCCGCGTCGACGACGTCATGAACGTTTCGGGCCACCGGCTCTCCACCACCGAAATCGAATCCTCGCTGGTGGCCAGCGAACTCGTGGCCGAGGCTGCCGTCGTGGGTGCGAAGGACGAAACCACCGGGGAGGCCGTGTACGCCTTCGTGATCCTCCAGCGCGAACCGAAGAACGGGGAGGACGTGGTGCAGCTGCTGCGCAGCCACGTGGGCAAGCAGATCGGCCCCATCGCCAAACCCCGCGATATTTTCGTGGTCCCCGAGCTGCCCAAGACCCGTTCGGGCAAGATCATGCGCCGCCTGCTCAAGGACGTCGCAGAGGGCCGCGAGGTCGGCGATTCCAGCACCCTGGCCGACGCGTCGGTCATGGCGCAGATCGCCGATTCGGTGCGCCACTGATCCGGCCGACCTACCGGGAACGAACCACCACACGGTGGATGCCGTTCGTGCCACGCCCCGTCATACATCACGTATCGGCGGGGCGTGGGGGTTTAATGAGGGCATGACTGACACCGCTTCGGAGCCCCGCCGCGTCCTGGTCCTGAACGGACCGAATCTGAATCTGCTCGGTACCCGCGAACCGGGGATCTACGGGACAGCAACCCTTGCCGACGTCGAGGCGTTATGCCGTGACCGGGCCACGGCACGTGGTTGGGAAGCCGATTTTTTGCAGTCCAACCATGAAGGCGCCCTCGTGGACGCGATCCAGGCAGCCCGCGGTACGTCGTCGGGCATCGTCCTGAACGCCGGGGCCTACACCCATACCTCGGTGGCCATCGCCGACGCCATCTCCGCCGTGGGGCTTCCCGTCATCGAGGTCCACCTGTCCAATGTCCACGCCCGCGAGGCCTTCCGGCATCATTCGTTCATCTCCCCCGTCGCCGCAGCAATCATCATTGGTGCCGGGATCAACGGTTACGGGTATGCCATCGACCAGCTGGCTGGCCTCCACTAAGCCAGAGGACCCACCACGGAGGCAGGAACGGATCATGGAGGAAACCACCGACGAAGTGGCGGCGACGGCAGCCACCTACGACCAGTACGCCCGGCACTGGTTCGACGGGCATTCTGCGATCTACACGGCATGGGCCTCCCGGGTCGCCGCCGACCGGGACATGGCCTCACTCATCGCCTCCCTGCCACCGGCCAAACGCCAACCCAATCTGGTGTTCGCTGCCAGCCGTTTCCTGGGCTGCCCGGATCAGGACGCCGATGCCCTGGCCCACTTCCTGCACGATGCCTGGCCGGAGGTCTTCCGCGTGGTGTTGGAGCGGCGCACCCAAACCAACGAACCGCGCCGTTGCGCCACCCTCCTGCCGGCCCTGGGACTGATCGCCGCAGCCGACGAACGCCCCTTGGCGCTGATCGAGGTCGGCCCCTCCGCGGGGCTGTGCCTACTCCCTGACCTCTACTCCTATGAGTACGACGGCGGCCCCCGGCTGGGTACTGCGTCTCCCCTGCTGCGCTGTACCACCACGGGCAATCCGCCACTGCCCTCAACGCTGCCCCGGGTCGCTTCGCGGACCGGGGTGGATCTGAACCCGTTGGACGCTACCGATCCCGATACGGTGCGCTGGCTCGAGTGTTTGGTCTGGCCCGGGCAGGAGGACCGGCTACAGACCCTGCGAGCCGCCCTGGGACGGTTGGCTTCCCTGGGGGCGGAAGGCCCGTCGCTGCTGACCGGGGACCTCAACGACCGGGTCGCCGAGCTGGTGGCCGCTGTGCCCGACTCCCATCACGCCGTCGTCTTCCATTCCGCAGTGCTCGCCTATCTGAGCCCCGCCGATCGCAGCCGCTTCGCCGCAACCATCAGATCCTTGGACTGCCGGTGGCTCTCCAACGAGAATTTCTTCCTGGATGAGGCCGGGCTGACCGTCAATTCTCTTCAGGGTGACCGGTTCACGCTCGCCCTGGACTCGGTGCCCTTGGCCTATACGGGACAGCATGGGGCCACCTTGGATTGGATCGGCTGAACAGGTCAGTGCGCCGAGCAGGCCCCCGTGGACACGGTTTCTGAATACTGCGAAGCCTGCTTCAGGACCGGGCCGACTTCCTGCAGGGAGAGCGCGTAGCCCACATCGGTATCGCCCTTGGCCTTGGCGAAGATGACCCCCACCAATTTCCCCGAATCATCCAGCAGCGGGCCCCCCGAGTTGCCCTGTTTGACGTCGGCACCGAGTTGGTAGATCTCCAGGTTCGAGGCGTCCGCCCCGTAGATGTTCTGGACCGAAATGCTGCGCAGGGACTGGACCACCGCCCCCTGGGCCTGGAAGGGTCCGCCTTCGGGGTATCCCATGAAGGTGGCCGAATCCCCGGTGGACAGATCACGGCCTTCCTGCACCGGTTTCAGATCGAGCGAGTCCACGGCCAGCACGGCAAGGTCTTGGGAAGCGTCGAAGTGGACGACCCGGGCGGCCAACGCCCGACCATCAGCAGTGTTCACGACCGGTTCGGCGATACCTGCCACGACATGGGCGTTGGTCAGGATCCGGTCCGGGGCGATGACGAAACCGCTCCCGGTCTGGTTCACTCCGCAAGCGAAGGCCGTACCGGTGATTTTCGCCACCGAATCCTCCACGGCGTTCGTGGCCGCGGCATCGGGTTCAGCATCGGCTGCCGCACCGTCGGGGACCGGGGCAAAGGGCTCGATCAGATCGGGGATGGACTGGCCCATCACCACGGAGCGTGCCTTGGCCATCGCCGAGGACACCGGATCGGGGGTGACGTTGCGGATGGTGCTGATGACCTGTGAGGAGGCGATCTGCTGGGATAGGAACGGGAGGCCCATGCTCGCTGCCGAGAACGCGATCGCCGAGATGACCAGGGCCGCGACGACGACGTTGGTGATTCCGCCCAGGAGCCGGTCGAAGGTCTTGACGACGGGGAAGTTCAGCATCAGCCGGACCCGGTTGCCCACGGCCACGCCGATGGAGTGGCCCAGAAGCACCAGAACGACGGCGGTGGCGATGACCCAGAAGACCCGCCAGCCCGCGGTGGACACCCAGCTGGAGACGAACGGGATCGCGTAGAAGGCACCGATGCCGCCGGCAACGAGCCCAACCACGCCGCCGAGGGTCACGAAAAGGCCCTTACGCAGGCCCGATACAAGGAAGGCGACAAACGACAGCAACAGCAAGATGTCGAGCCAGCTGAACCCGAAAATCACCAAAATCTCCAACCCGTCACATGAGACCGCGGCGGGTTTCCGGCAGGTTCCGGTGCCCGTACGGCTCAATCAGTCTACGGGCACGCCCGGGTCAAACATTGGTGCTGAGGGCTGAAATCATGCAACTATCGTTGTGGAAGGTGTCACATCGGTTCTGACTACGGCACAATAAGACAAGCGCCATCACATTTGCGAGGAGAATTCATGGACATCGAGGTACTGCGCCGGGCACCACTATTCACGACGCTCAGCGACGAGGTATTCGCCGCCCTGACCGAGGAATTGATCGAGGTCGATTTGTCGCGCGGGGCATCAGTGTTCCGCGAGGGAGATCAGGGAGATCAGCTCTACTTCATCGTTTCGGGCAAGATCAAGCTGGGGCGCACCGCACCCGACGGTCGTGAGAACCTGCTGGCCGTCCTCGGTCCGGGAGAGCTCTTCGGCGAAATGGCCCTGTTCGATCCGAGCCCGCGCAATGCCACGGCGACCGCCGTATCGGAAACCCGTCTGGCTGGCCTGCGTCACGAGAACCTGCGCAAGGTTCTACAGAGCTCCCCTGAGGTCTCCGTGCAGCTCCTGCAAGCGTTGGCTCGTCGCCTGCGCCGGACCAACGAGTCGCTGGCCGACTTGGTGTTCTCGGATGTTCCCGGCCGTGTTGCCAAGGCCCTGCTGGACCTGGCTGACCGTTTCGGCCGCCCGGCCACCGACGGTGTTCTGGTCGCCCACGAGCTCACCCAGGAAGAATTGGCCCAGCTGGTCGGCGCTTCCCGCGAAACCGTGAATAAGGCTTTGGCGGAATTCGTCCAGCGCGGCTGGCTCCGTCTGGAGGCCCGCGCCGTGGTGATCCTCGACATTCAGCGTCTGCGTCAGCGTTCGCGCTAACGTCGAAGCATCCGGGCGAGCCGTAGGCCCGACGAATCACCCCCGCCACCGGGGCCCCACGATGGGGTGTCCGGGGCGGGGGTGCTCGGTTTAAGCGGCCGTGCGGCGAGAGCGTCCTGCCGGGCCTATCCGACGGAGCAGACTCAGCGTCCGCGGGCCGCGGCCCCGCCTTCGGAGGCGGCGCTGATGCTCACATCCAGGTAGAAGGAACCTTCTACCTCGATCAGTTTGGGGTGGTAGGACTTCACCCGGCGGCGGTGCGAGAGGTAGGCGACCGTTCCACGGGTGGTGGCAACCTTCTCCAGGATGAACTCAACTGCGGGTGTGGTGATCGCGCTCAGTTGCTGTCCGCGGGTGTCCTGCTGGTCGACTTCATCACCCAATGAGGCGGTGGCACGGTCCTTCAAGACGTCGGCAGCCGACTTCCAGGCGCTCCAAACCCCTTTGCCTTGGAGGAGGCTGGCCTGTTGCTGCGGCGGCAAAGCTGCGGCGAAATAGCGGGTATCGAAACGCCGGTGGGCGAAGTCGGGGCTGATCCAATGCGAGAGCGGACGCAGCAGGTCGGTCCGCAGACCCAGCCCACGTTTGGCCAGCATCGCGGTGAAGCTGATGTCCTGCCCGGCGACGGCCTCGCGGATCTGCATCCATTCGGCGGTATTGCAGTTCTCCACGATGGACAGGGCGTCCGAACCGGCCAGCAGGATCCCGGTCTCCTCGAAGAGCTCACGGACCGCGCACATGATGTGGCTCCGGGCGATGCGGTGATCGAGCACGCCCAGCTGGCTGGACCACCAGCCCAGGGAGGGGCCGAACCAGTCAGTGTTTTCGTCATCTCCGGCTTCGAAGCTCCCGCCGGGAAAGGCCACCGAGCCCAGCGGGGAACCCCCGGGGCGGTAGCTGAGATAGGTCTCCACACCCTGGGGCGAGTCCCTCAATAAGACAACTGAAGATGCCCTCCTGGCCGCACGTGGGGTGCGGCTGCCATAGGTGATCCAACTCTCCGCCGCCCCGTATTGGGACGGCGGGAGCGGGAACAGCCGTCGGAGCATGCCGGTGCGGGGCGTTGCGGATTCCGCTGGACGCGGTCCCCCGCCCCGACCTGACACGCCGCCGACGACGGGTCGTGTCGAATCAGCTGAATTCGGCAATCAATTCAACTTCGACGCAGGCGTCCAGCGGCAGTGCCGCCACGCCGACGGCCGAACGGGCATGGATGCCCGCATCGCCAAACACGGTGCCCAACAGCTCGGAGGCACCGTTCACCACGCCCGGCTGTCCGGTAAAGGACGGATCGGAGGAAACGAATCCGACGACCTTCACAATTCGGGTGACCCGGTCGAGGTCTCCGATCATCGATTTCACGACTGCCATGGCATTGAGAACTGCCGTGGCAGCCTGTCCCTTGGCGGTGTCGGCGTCGACCTGCGCGCCGACCTTTCCGGTTACTGTGAGTTCGCCGTTAATAAACGGCAGTTGTCCCGAGGTGTGCACGAGGTTGCCGGTGATGACTGCCGGCACATAGGCAGCAACGGGTGCTGCCACCTGCGGCAACGTCATCCCGAGTTCGGCAAGACGCTGTTCGACAGCGGATGAAGGCTGGTTTTCCACGATTTCCGGTTTCCTTTCGGACTACTGCTTCGGGCGTTTGAGGTAAGCCACCGGAGCATTCCCATCGGGCCCGGCGATGACGGTAACAAGCTCCCAACCGTCGTCTCCCCATTGGTCCAGGATCTGCTTCGTGGCGTGAATTATCAGCGGTAAAGTCGCATACTCCCATTTCGTCATACCGAATACGTTAGCCGCTCCGGCTAAACTGGTCCGCATGGCGTCTAGAAAGTCCCCCTTCTTCAACACTGCAACCACCCTCGGCAAGATCGTGGCCTTCTTCGGGGTCAGCGCACTCTGCGGGGTCCTGGCTGCCGGAATGCTGGTGCCTGCAGCCTCAGTGGCCGGCTCCACCGCAGCGATCGGGATGGACTTCTTCGATGCTCTACCGGCCGAGCTGAAGCAGGAACCACTCTCCCAACCCTCCAAGGTCGTGGCCAAGGACGGGACGACCCTCGCCACGTTCTACGCGGAGAACCGCACACCGGTGGACCTCGATGACATTTCCAAGGACATGCAGAACGCGATTGTCTCCATCGAGGACGAACGGTTTTATAAGCACAACGGCGTCGACCTGCGCGGTATTGCCCGCGCCGCGGCCCACAACTTCACCAGTTCCTCGCAGCAGGGTGCCTCGACGCTGACGCAGCAGTACGTCAACAACGTGCTCATCAACGCCGACTCGCTCAAGGGCGTCGACCGTTCAGAACTGACCCTTTCGGGTACCAAGGACCTCGCCGATAAGCTCCGTGAGGCCAAGCTGGCCATCTCCGTGGAGAAGGAATTCACCAAGAAGGAGATTCTGCAGGGCTATCTCAACCTCGTCCTCTTCTCCGGGACCAACTACGGTGTCGAGGCCGCCGCGGAACGCTATTTCTCGGTCCACGCCAAGGACTTGAACATCCAGCAATCCGCCATGCTCGCCGGTATGGTCCAGCGCCCGAACACCTTCGATCCGCTGAAGAACCCCGAGCTGACACTCAAACGACGCAACACGGTGCTCGGGGCCATGCTCAAAACAAAGTCGATCACCAAGGCCGAATATGACAAGGCTTTGAAGACGAAATTGGGTCTGAAGCCCAAGGCCGTGAAATCCGGTTGTGTCGCCGCCAAGACGGCGAATAACTTCTGCGATTACGTCGCGCACGAGTTCCTGAAGGATCCTGCCTTCGGGAAGACGGAGAAGGACCGCGAATCGTTGCTCTACCGTGGCGGTCTCACCATCAAGACCACCTTGGACCCGCGGCTGCAGAAGGAAGCGGAAAAAGAAACCCGGAAGGTTATTCCTGCCGGTGACAGCTCCAACATGGGGTCGGTCATCGTCACCGTGGAACCGGGCACCGGCAACGTTCTGGCCATGGCGCAGAACAAGAAGTTCGGCTCCGAGCCGGACAACTCGGCATATACGACCTATAACCTCGCCGCGGGCCGGTCGATGGGTGGTACAAACGGCTTCCAGGGCGGCTCGACCATGAAGCCCTACACGGCCATCGCCTGGTTGGAAGACGGTCGGCATATGTGGGATCAGGTCAATGCTGCCCGCGATAGCTACGGACCGGAATTCCATTGGAAGGCCTCCTGCATGCCCAAGGGCTATGTGAGCCTGGACCCTCCGGGCTACCCGGTGGGAAACTTCTCCAAGGGCTATAAGAAGCGCATGACCGTGGACTACGGCCTCTACTGGTCCATCAACACCGCAACGGTCAATGAGGCCTCCCAGCTTGATTTGTGCAAGATCGCCGACGTCACCAAGCGGGTCGGCCTCTTGAATGCTTCGACGGGCAAACCGATGACCGGAGCCAACCCGGCGTTCGTGATCGGTTCGGATCCGATCACCCCCTTGGCCCAAGCCACCGCCTTTGCGACCTTCGCCAATAAGGGTGAGTACTGCAAGAACCGGGTCCTCACCGCCGTCACCGACTCCTCCGGAAATTCCTATAAGGTCCCCGGAGAATCCTGTGAACAGGTCATCGACGAGCAGGTGATCGCCAACCTGAACGGCACCCTCAAGAGAATCGCCGGCACCCGCGTGGCCAAGGACACGATCAGCCAACCGATCGCCGGTAAGACGGGCACCAATAACAGTGCCTCCTCCACCTGGTTCGTCGGTTACACCACCGGGATGGCCACCGCTGCCTGGACGGGCCGCTTCGACGGGAACGCGGAAATTGCCGGAGAGCTGATCAACGGCAAACGCTATGCCAACCCCGACTCCTCGACCCTGGCCGCACCGTTGTGGCTGGATTACACCAAGGACGTCATCGACTACTATCCGGCGGAGAGTTTCGGCAGCAAGGATTCAAAACCTGGCAAGTCCTCGGACTCCGGCGACGATTCGTCCAATAACGATCCCGCGGGTGACAACGGGGACAATAGCAACAACAACGACGGCGAATAACAGCTAGGACGAGGGAGGGCTCCCACGCCATGGGCGCAACACAGGACATCACGCAGGCCGTCAAACGAGCGGCGCCCTTCGTGGGGGCCGCGGCCGGCATCGGCGTCTCGCTGGGCGGGCTGGCCATCGGCTACGGGCTACTGGAGCGCAACGCGTTCAGCATCCGCCATGAGACGGTGGCCCTCCTTCCCCCGGGGATGCCTGACCTGCGGGTCCTCCACCTCTCAGATATCCACATGGTGCCGGGCCAGGACGCCAAGAAACGCTGGCTCGAATCCTTGGCCGGGCTGAACCCCGACCTGGTGGTCAACACCGGGGACAACCTCAGCCACCGCCAGGCCGTCCCCGAACTTCTGGAAGCCCTCCGACCGCTGATGGCCTTCCACGGGGTGTTCGTCCCGGGATCCAACTGCTATTACGGGCCGCGTCCAAAGAACCCGCTGCGCTACCTCACCGGTGCCCGCGACAAGTCACGCAACCTGGCCAAATACGCGTTGCCTTGGCAGCAGATGCATGCCGGCTTCGGCGCAGCCGGTTGGACCAATTTGACCAACCGGGCCATTTCCAAGCCCGTGAACGGGGTCCGACTGGACTTCTCGGGGGTGGACGACCCCCACCTGAAACTCGAGAAATTCGCTGGGTGGCCCCGCGGCTCCTCCACCGCTGGCGAAGCGCCCCACGTACGCATTGCCGTAACCCATGCCCCCTACCAGCGGGTTTTGGACCAGTTCACGGACTCCGGAGCGGATATTATTTTCGCCGGGCACACCCATGGTGGACAGATCTGTCTTCCCGGTTATGGAGCACTGGTGAGCAACTGCGATTTGCCGACGTGGCGCGCCCGCGGTCTCACCGAATGGGAGCACCGGGGCAAGACCGTCCCCTTGGAGGTCTCGGCGGGCATCGGCACCTCGAGGTTCGCTCCGATTCGGATTGCTTGCCCGCCGGAAGCCGTCTTGTTGACGCTGACCGCACGCGACTGACCCGCGCCCCCAACGGTCGCCGAAACGCCATCGAAATTCCTCTGCCGGGTCCTGCCCGGTCAATAAACCGCCGCCTCGTGGGAGCACACCACCTCGCTGATTGATGAAACCCAACCGGTGGTTGTACGCTGTCTTTGATTGCTGTAGGCAAACACAACAGATCGAGGACGCCCTCCGTGGTGCAACACCAGAATAGTCAGCAACAGCCCGACGCCCCGGCGTCGTTCTGGCAAACCGTGAGCCGACTCGGCCCACAAATCCGCCCCTTCGCTCCCCGCCTTTTCGCGGGATTCCTCTGCGCGCTCGGAGCAGGCGTCGTGGCCCTAACGATCCCGCAGGTTCTGGGCCAGATGGTCAAGTCCGTGCTGCACGCCGGCGGCTCAACAGCCGACGTCTGGTTCAGTGTCGGCATCGTCGCCTTGCTGGGGCTGGCCGAGGCGGTACTGGTCTTCTTCCGGCGGATCTTCGTGATCACCCCGGCGGCACGCATCGAAACGAACCTGCGCGTGGGGATGTACCAGCACCTGCAACGACTCCCCGTGGCCTTCCATGACAAATGGGGCTCCGGCCAGCTGCTCTCGCGCTCCATGGCCGACCTCGGGCTGCTGCGCCGCTGGCTGGCCTTCGGCTCGATCATGCTCATCGTCTCCACCGTGACCGTCCTGGTGGGCCTGACGCTGATGTTCACCAGTAGCTGGCTGTTGGGGACGATTTATCTGATCGGGGCCATCCCGATCACCATCCGCGCCTTCTACTTCCGCAACGTTTTCCGCATCGCCAGCCGGCTCAGCCAGGACCAGGCAGGTGACCTGGCCACCAACGTGGAGGAATCAGTCCATGGCATCCGGGTCATCAAGGCCTTCGGCCGTGGCAGCGAGGCCCTGGAAGGATTCGGCGTCCGGGCCAGACGACTACGGGACACCGAAATTAACAAGGCGCGTACGCTTTCCGGTTTCCTGATGTTCGTGGTCTCCATCCCCGAAGTGACCCTCGGCGTGGGCCTGCTGGTCGGCATCTGGCTGACAGCCCAAGGCGAACTCGACGTCGGCGATCTGACGACCTTCTTCGCCACCGCTGCCGTCCTGGCCGCCCCCGTGGAAGGCATCGGCATGCTGTTGGGCATGACCCTGACGACGAAGACCGCCCTGGACCGCCACTTCGACGTCATGGATACCCTCAACAGCATCGACTCCCCCACCACACCGGCCCGCCCGGCCAGCCCCGAGGGGCGGTTGAGCCTGCGCAACGTCTCCTTCAGCTACCCCGACGCCCGCCCCGGGACCGCACCGGTCCTGGCCGGGGTCGACTTGGAGGTCGAACCGGGAGAAACCATGGCCCTGGTCGGGACCACCGGCAGTGGCAAGTCGACCTTGCTGCAACTGATTCCCCGGCTGTACGAAACCTCAGGCGGCAGCGTGGCCATCGACGATGTGGATGTGCGTCACTACGATCTCGAGGAGTTGCGCACTGCCGTATCGGTCGCCTTCGAAGACACCACCCTATTTTCCTCGTCGATCTCGGAAAACATTCTCCTGGGTGCCTCAATTCCCGCCGGGACGGCCCCGCGAACCGCCCTGGAGGAGGCGCTGGATGTCGCCCAAGCCCATTTTGCACACGATCTCGAGGACGGCGTCGACACGGTCATCGGCGAGGAAGGCCTCTCCCTCTCGGGGGGCCAACGGCAACGGATCGCCCTGGCCCGGGCCATTGCCGCCAAACCCCGCGTCCTGGTCCTGGATGACCCGTTGTCGGCCCTGGACGTGCGCACCGAGGAGGCAGTGACCGAGCGCCTGCGCGCGGTGGTCGCCGATATGACGACCCTCATCGTGGCCCACCGCCCCTCGACGGTGATGCTCGCCGACCGGGTCGCGCTGCTCCGCGATGGACGGATCGACGACGTCGGCACCCACACCGAACTCCTGAGCCGCAGCGACCACTACCGCTACGTGATCGCCAGCCTCGATGACCCACCCACGGTGGAGGACGTCCTGCAGACCAAAACCGGAAAGGGATCCGAAGCATGAGCGGCACACGCGGCGTCGAGAACGAAGACCAGATTCTGCTCGGGCGCGAGGACCGGGCCCGGGTCAGGTCCCGTTCCTGGGCCCTGCTCAAACAGTTGGCGGCCACCCAAAAACCCCTGCTGGCCCTCACCGTGGTCCTGGTCGTCGTCTCCAACCTGGCCCGCGCCTCCTTCCCGCTTATTGTCGCGTGGTCCATCTCCTGGGCGCTGCCTCAACTGATGGACGGCAACACCACCCCCTTCGCGCTGACGGGAGGGCTCTACATCGTGTCCGGACTCCTCGCAGGGCTGCTGTTGGGTTGGTACAACCTCTGCACGGCCAAGGTCAGCCAGGCCATGCTGCTCACCCTGCGGATGCGCGTCTTCCGGCACACCCAGCTACTGAGCCTGGAATTCCACGAGAAGTACACCTCGGGACGGATCATTTCCCGGCAGACCTCCGATCTGGAGACCCTACGGGAGCTGCTGGACCAGGGCATTTCGGAATTGGCCTCCGGCATCGTGTTCATCACCTTCACCGCCGTCAGCATTTTCTTGTTGGATTGGCGTTCGGGGCTGATCATTCTCTGCGCACTGATCCCCATTTCGGTCATCTTCAGGTGGTACCAGAAGCGTTCCGAGCTGGTCTACCGCGAGTCCCGCGTCTTCTCAGCCCGGCTGATCACCTCCTTCGTGGAGACGATGACCGGAATTCGTGCGGTCAAGGCCTTCCGGAGGGAACGTGATAACAACGAAAGCTACCGCGCAGTCGCCCACGACTACCGCGACAACTCCATCCGCTCCATCAACCTCTTCGGTGTCCTGCAACCGTCCCTGGTCCTGATCGGCAACCTGACGGTGGCCGCACTGCTGCTCTTTGGCGGCTTCCGCGTCCTCGAGGGGACCCTGGACGTCGGGACACTCATCGGCCTGCTGCTGGCCGGGAAGCGGGTCTTCCAGCCCGTGGACCAGATCGCCATGTTCTACAACTCGCTGCAAGCCGCCACGGCTGCCCTGGAAAAGGTTTCCGGCCTGCTCGAGGAAGAGCCCACCGTCGTCGACCCCGAGGATCCGCTGCCGTTGGAGGATCCCACCGGGCATATCGAGTTCCGTCAGGCGGTCTTCGGCTACGGGGACGGGCCGGTGGTCATGGAACGCTTCGACCTCGACATCCCCGCCGGCCAGACCGTTGCCGTGGTGGGCCAGACCGGTGCCGGAAAGTCGACCCTGGCCAAGCTCATTGCCCGGTTCTACGATCTATCCCACGGCTCCTTGACCCTGGACGGCGTCGAACTGAGTCACCTGGCCAACGAGGACCTGCGCCGGGCAGTGGTCATGGTGACCCAGGAGGCGTTCCTGTTCTCGGGCACCGTCGCCGAAAACATCGCCTTAGGTAAGCCGGGGGCATCCGTCGACGAGATCATTCTGGCGGCACGGGCCGTGGGGGCCGATGAATTCATCAAATCCCTCCCCGACGGCTACGACACCGACGTGAATAAACGCGGGGGCCGGGTCTCGGCGGGCCAACGTCAGCTCATCTCCTTCGCCCGGGCCTTCCTGGCCGACCCGGCAGTCCTCATCCTGGACGAGGCCACCTCGTCCCTGGACATCCCCAGCGAACGGCTGGTCCAGCGCGGGCTGCAGACCCTGTTGGGCCAACGGACGGCCCTGATCATCGCCCACCGGCTGTCCACCGTGGAGATTGCCGACCGGGTTCTGGTGGTCCATGACGGGCGAATCGTCGAGGACGGCAGCCCCACCGAGTTGGTGCAAGCCGGTGGACGCTTCGCTGCCTTGCATCACGCCTGGCAGCAAAGCCTGAACTAGCCTCCGGCAGGCACGCAAATGGTCCGGCCCCCCAAGGGGCCGGACCATTTCCTTCTGACATCAATGCTCCTGCGGTGTTCCCAGCGGAACGCCGGGATCAGGAGACGGCTGCGTGCGGCCAGTTACCAACATTGATCGTTGAGTGCGGCCAGTCACCCACATTGATCTTTGAATGCGGCCAATTGCCCACGGCAACTGCCGAGTGCGGCCAGTCACCCACATTGATCGTTGCGTGCGGCCAATCGCCGACGTTGATCGTGGCATGTGGCCAATCACCAACTGCTACAGAGGAATGCGGCCAGTCGCCGACGTTCGGGGTGGCGTGGGGCCAGTCTCCGACAGCCAGGACCGAACCGGCCGCCAGGGCGGCCGTGGCCGCGAGCGCTGCAACAAGCTTCTTCAATGTCTTCTCCTTGTGTGGGTCGCCACGAATTCTTCGATATATACCTCAGTGAGTGGCGCATCACTTAACATTCATTGTAAATTGGAAGGAACATGTTTCGTCAAGGTTTGCTACTAGACCTTTTCGAATAACAGAGAAATATTCACTTCCAGTTCGTTCTAAGGGGTTTCCATGGGAATCAAATTCGGCGAAAAGCTCCGCCATGCTCGCCAGCAGATGAAGTTGACCCAGGCCCAGCTCGGACACGGTAAATACTCCACGAGTTATATTTCTCTTTTGGAGACAGGAAGTCGTGAACCGACCGCAGATATCATCACCGAGCTATCCGCCCGACTGAATTTGGACCGCGAACTCATGGATTCGTGGAACACCCCGGTCTCGGCCGATGAGGCGGAATTCGTCCTGTTAGAGCACCGGGCCCGCCAGTCGTTCACAGCTCGCGAATATTCCGACGCCGGAGAGACGGCCGCCGAAGCGGCGTTGGTGGCGCTGCGGCTCAAGAATTCGAGTGCCTGGTGGAACATGATGTTCCTGCGCGCCGAGGCGCTACGGGACCAGGGCCGCCATGATGAATACCGCACGACCGCCGAAGAGGTCCTGAACCACCCGCTGACGGACGAGTCGCTCGCGTTGAAGGTGCGGGCTGAAACCCTGGTCGCCAATGCCTACCTGGGACTGGGGAAACTGCATATCGCCGTCGAGCATGCGATCACCGCCGTCGACCTGGGGAAGAATCTGCCCGGGGACTCGCTGATCTACATCGGCGCACTGTTCTCGCTGATCGCTTCCCTGGCCGAATCCGGGCAGCTCGACGCCGCCTGGACCAGTTGTGAAGCATTGGCCGAGGCGGTGGCCGAAGGTGCCCCCAGCCAGACGGCAGGCAACGCCTACTGGGCGATCGGCAATGTGGCCTTCAAACGCCAGGACATCGTCTCGGGCCTGAGCAACCACCAATTAGCTGCCCAGCGACTGCTGCCTGCCAGCGATATCGAACAGTGGGCCCGCTTCAATAAGGCCTCGGCGTCGATGCGGTTGACTGCCGGTGTGGTTGAACCCGAGACGTTGGAGTGCATCGAAAAGGCCGAGCTGGCGATCAGTGTCATCGGCGGCAATCCTGCCGAAGCCCTGGAATTGGGTCTGATCCGCGCCCGCTGGCTGCACCTGAACGGCCAACCCGAGCAGGCGCTCGAGGAACTCGCGCCCGTCGAAAAGGACCGGGAGATCCTCTCCCAGCACCTCCAGGGAGAAATCGACCTGCTCACGGCCCGCTGCATGGTGGGCATGGGCAACGGAACCGAGGCCATCGACCACCTCGCCCGCGCCCAGCAGGCCTTTGCCTTGGCCGGTTCCCCGGACCGCGCCTCGCTGGCGATCGAATTGGCGACAGAGATCCGCGCTTCACGACGCTAGGAACCCCACGCGTGGGGCGGGAGGTTCTTCGCGCCCCACGTTCGGCCGCGGTGGCAGAAACCTCCGCCGGTCAGGCCGTGAAGGTGTTCCCGGTGAGTCGTTCGTAGGCTTCGATATAACGGGCCCTGGTGCGCTCGACGACCTGCTGGGGTAGTGGCGGTGGGGGGACGGCGCTGGTGCGGTCCCAGCCCGAGGCATCGGAGACGAGCCAGTCGCGGACGAACTGTTTATCGAAGGATGGCTGGGCCTGCCCCGGAACATAGGTCTGGGCATCCCAGAAGCGTGAGGAATCGGGGGTCAGCACCTCATCGCCGAGGGTAATGGCCCCGGTGGCCGGATCCAGGCCGAATTCGACCTTGGTGTCGGCCAGAATGATGCCGCGTTCACGAGCAATCGTTTCGGCCCGGGTATAAATACCCAGGGTCAGATCACGCAGCTGCCCGGCCACTTCGGCTCCGACCCGTTCGACGACCTCGTCGAAGGTGATGTTCTCGTCGTGTTCGCCCACCTCCGCCTTCGCCGAGGGGGTGAAGATCGCCGGCTCCAGCGCCGAACCATCGACCAGCCCTTCGGGTAATGGAAGTGAACACACGGTCCGGTTCCCCCGGTACTCCGTCAGCCCCGAGCCGGTCAGGTAGCCGCGGGCAATACATTCGATCGGGTACATCTGCAGTTTCCGGCACACCATGGCCCGGCCGGCAACGGCTTCGGGCACCGCGGTGGAGATGACATGGTTGGCGAACCCGTCGAGTTGGTCGAACCACCACAGGCTCAGCTGGGTGAGGACCTTTCCCTTATCGGGGATCGGGGTGTCCAAAACGAAGTCATAGGCGCTGATACGGTCACTGGCGACCACCAGCACCCGATCGGCCTCCTCGGGAGAGATTCCTGCGGGGGTGTACAGGTCGCGGACCTTGCCCGAATACAGGTGATCCCATCCCGGTAGTTCCAGGATCTCGGTGGTGAAGCCGGTCATCAGTGGCCTTCCGGTTCGACGATGATTTTTCCTTGTTCTGCCCGCAGGGCAATATCGGTTCGATGCTGGCTTCCCGCGAGGCCGATCTTGGCGATTCCCGCGTAGGCCCGCTCCCGTGCCGAGGACAGGCTCTTCCCCAAACCAACGACCGCGAGGACCCTGCCCCCAGCGGAAATGGTGGCGCCGGCGTCGTTCACGGCAGTTCCTGCGTGCAGGACGCTGACCCCCTCAAGGGCTGCTGCTTCGTCGAGCCCGGTAATGACGTCCCCAGTCACCGGGGCATCCGGGTAATGGGCCGACGCCACCACGACGCCAACCGCTGTTTCCGGGCGCCAGGTGAGCGGTTCGACGTCGTCCAGGGTGCCCTGGGCCGCCGCCAGTAGAAGTGAGCCCAGCGGGGTCTTGAGCCGGGCCAGGACGGCCTGCGTTTCGGGATCCCCGAACCGTGCGTTGAATTCAATGACCCTGATGCCACGACGGGTCAGTGCCAGCCCGCAGTACAGGACACCGGTGAACGGGGTGCCGCGGTCTGCCATGGCGTTGATGGTCGGTCCGGCCACCCGTTCCATGACGTCGTCGACGAACCCCTCGGGGAGCCATTCCAGCGGACTATAGGCGCCCATGCCCCCGGTGTTCGGGCCTTGGTCGTCGTCGAAGATGCGTTTGAAGTCCTGGGCAGGTGCCAGCGGAACGGCGTGACGCCCATCGGAAAGGACGAAGAGGGAGACCTCGGGGCCGTCCAGGAATTCTTCGATGACGACACTGCCGCCGGCGGCGAAGCATTCGGCCGCATGGGCCAAGGCTTCCTCGCGATCCCCGGTGACCACGACCCCCTTGCCCGCGGCCAGACCATCGTCCTTCACCACGTAGGGTGCCCCGAAGGCGTCCAGGGCGTCGGCCGCGCTGACGGCATCGGTGGCGACCCGGGCCATCGCGGTCGGGACACCGGCGATGGCCATGATTTCCTTGGCGAACGCCTTGGATGCCTCCAACTGGGCTGCTGCCTGGGAGGGGCCGAAGACCGGGATATTGGCCGCCGTCAGGGCATCGGCGACACCGGCTGCCAACGGGGCTTCCGGTCCGACGATCACCAGGGAGGATTGCAGTTCCCGGGCCAGCGCAAGGACTGCCTCCGGGTTCTGCGCATCGACGGCGTGGGCCTGAACGTCGGCGGCTATGCCGGCGTTTCCCGGGGCCGCATGGACCTCGGTGACGAATGGATCGTTGAGGAGGGAACGAATAATGGCGTGTTCGCGGCCGCCCGGGCCAATGACGAGTACCTTCACGATCCCCTAGCCTACCGGGGCGGGAGGCACTCGGCTTGAGTAGGGTGGTCGGTGTGCGTAAAGAAACCCTCTGGGAAGCCCAGTGCAAGGAAAATCCTGGACATTCACGGTCCTATATCGAACGTTTCGAGTCCCTACGCGCCGAAGGGGCCGACCTCGACGGTGAAGCGCGTCTGATTGACGCCATGCTCCCGCGGGGAAGCAAGATCCTGGACGCCGGGTGCGGCCCGGGACGTGTGGGCGGGGAACTGGGACGGCGCGGTCACCAGGTCGTCGGTGTGGATGCCGACCCGGTGCTGCTCGCGGCGGCGAAGGCCGCCTTCCCGGAACAGGACTGGAGGGTCGGCGACCTCTCCGAATCCACACTGTCGGCGGAGGAAGCCACCTTCGATCTGGTGGTCTGCGCCGGCAACGTCATGGCGTTCCTCGCGCCGGGGACGGCACCAGCGGTGTTGCAGGGCTTCCATTCACTGCTGGTGGACGGAGGCCGCGCCGTCATCGGCTGTGGCACGGATCGAGGGTACGACCCGGAGGTCTTCCAATCCGATGCGCTGGCCGCTGGATTCACCGTGGACGGTTTGTTCTCCAGCTGGGATCTACGCCCGTACCCCGGTGACACCAATTTCGTGGTCGCTGTTCTGGGCCGCGCGGCCTCCGCCGCCTGAGCCGGATCAGCGGAACGGCGAATACACTAGGGGCATGCCACAGACCCACCCCGACTTCGCCGATCTGGCCGTCATCGACCGCAGCGGCCTCGTCGAGTCGCGCCACGCAGGTACGGCCGTCGTCCTCGGAGCCGACGGGGCGGTCCTGCATGCGCTGGGCGATATCGACGCCCCGATGTATCCACGCTCTTCGCTTAAGCCCTTTCAGGCGCTGGCCTCCATGCAATCGGGCGTCCCCTTACGCGGCGCGGAGGTCGCCTTGGCCTGCGCCAGCCACGTGGGCAGCACCGAGCACCAGGAACTGGCGGCGTCGATGCTGGCCAAGGCAGGACTCTCCGAAGCAGATCTGCAATGCCCCACTGCATGGCCCCGACATGAAGCCACCCGCATGGACTCCATCCGTTCCGGTGGGTCCCCCTCCCGACTAGCCTTCAACTGTTCCGGCAAACATGCTGCCTTCCTCTGGGCTTGTACCGAGAACGGCTGGGACACCACCACCTATCTGGACCCGGAACATCCACTGCAACGGCGGGTCGTCGAAGTCGTGGAGGACTACGCCGGGGAGAAGATCACCCATCTGGCGGTCGACGGTTGCGGGGCCCCGGTTCCGGCAATTTCCCTCAGGGGTCTGGCCTCTGCCACCGGGAGGTTGTCCCGCTCCCCCGGACATAAGTCCTCCGACGCCCGGGCGACGACGATCGCCACCGCCATGCTCGACTACCCCTGGGCCGTGCACGGACACGGTGAGGAGAACACGGTGGTCATGGAGGATCTGGGCATCATCTCCAAGCTCGGGGCCGAGGGCGTGCTGATCCTGGGTACCCCTGAAGGGGTCTCCTGCGCCTTGAAGATCCGCGACGGCAACTCCCGAGCCGCCACGCTGGTCGGTCTGACCCTGCTGGCCTCCGTTGACGCCCTCGAGATCGATGCGCTGACCGCGGTCCTCGAGAAAATCAACAAGCCGGTCTTGGGCGGTGGCCGGCCGGTGGGCCGCATCCGTGTCGCCAAACCGGTGTTGGATCTGTTGGATTAAGGGCATGGCTGTACGACGACGGATTCCCGCCGAACAGGGGCTCGCTGCGGTGGCCGCGTGGCGGCAGGCCGACCATGAGGCACGGGCAGCCCTTCCCCGTCCGACGATTGCCATGGCCGTACGTTATGCCCTGGAGGAACTTTCCGAACGGGCCGAAGGCAACTCGGTGGAAGTCAGGGTTCCACCCTTCGGGGTCGCCCAGTGTGTGGCAGGCCCCCGCCACACCCGAGGCACCCCACCGAATGTGATCGAACTCGATGCCACGATCTGGCTGCCGTTGGCCACCGGTGAACTCGGTTGGTCCGAAGCGGTGGCCGCCGGTTCGCTTTCGGCTTCGGGGCTCCGGGCCGACCTGTCCGAACATCTCCCACTCTTCGGTATCCTTTAAGGCATGGATTCACCCCGTTCCGCGCCCCTTCCACCCGACCGCGACAGCAGTTCAGCCTCCGAATCCGTGGAGGTCGTGGTGTCCAGTTCGCCCAAGTTCTGGCCCTTCGTCGGCGTCGGGGCGGCCGTCGGCATCCTTGCTGCTTTATTCACCGCATTGGCCGGGGATCCGGGGGCCGAATTCACCCGTGGCTCGGTGTTCGGTTTCTTCGCCGTCGTCTTTGGACTGGCGGGGGTCATGCTCGGCTGCATCGGCTACCTGGCCGTCGACGCCATTCTGCGTCGGCGTACCACCCGGGCACGTGCGGTCCCCATGGATGACGGGAGCGCGTCAAAGTAGCAGCTCCAAGACCTGCAGGTCACCCACAACGTGCAAGAATGATGACCATGGTGCGTGGTGACGGAATGCTTTCACATGATCTTTTGGCCGACGAGAAGGGCCCGCAGGACGAATGCGGGGTCTTTGGTGTCTGGGCCCCCGGCGAGGACGTGGCGAAGCTCGCCTACTACGGCCTCTATGCCCTGCAACATCGCGGTCAGGAATCCGCAGGCATCGCTACCTCGGATGGCCAACGGATCAACGTGTACAAGGACATGGGGTTGGTGTCTCAGGTCTTCGATGAGAACACCCTGAATTCGATGAGCGGGCACATCGCCATCGGGCACTGCCGCTATTCGACGACCGGCTCCAACCATTGGGCCAACGCCCAGCCCACCTTGGGTGCCACCGCCGATGGCACGGTAGCCCTCGGCCATAACGGAAACCTGATCAACTCCGCAGAATTAATGGAATTGGTCGTGGCCGAACAGGGCTCGAAGTTCCGTGGCGAACTCGCCCAGGGCAATACCACCGACACGGCCCTGGTCACCGCGTTACTGCGGGGCGAGGAAGGAACCAGTTTCGAGCAGACTGCCTTGGACCTGCTGCCCAAACTCCAGGGCGCCTTCAGCCTGGTCTTCATGACCGAAGGCACGTTGTATGCGGCCCGTGATCCTCACGGGGTCCGTCCGCTGGTTCTCGGTCGGCTCTCTCGCGGCTGGGTGATCGCCTCCGAACAAGCAGGTCTGGCCACCGTCGGCGCCAGCTTCATCCGAGAGATCGAACCCGGCGAATTCATTGCCATCGACGAAGAGGGCATCCGCTCCCAACGTTTCGCCCCCGCGACCCCCGCCGGCTGCGTTTTCGAATACGTCTATCTGGCCCGCCCCGACGCCGCGATCAACGGCCGCTCGGTCTACGAGTCCCGGGTGGATATGGGACGCCAACTGGCCCGTGAGAACATCACCGAAGCAGATATCGTCATTCCCGTCCCGGAATCGGGCACCCCGGCGGCCATCGGCTACGCCGAGGAATCGGGCATCCCCTTCGCCCACGGCTTCGTGAAAAACGCCTATGTCGGCAGGACTTTCATCCAACCCTCACAGACGTTGCGGCAACTGGGTATCAAGCTCAAACTCAATGCCCTCGAACCGGTCATCCGGGGCAAACGCGTCATCGTGATCGACGATTCGATCGTGCGCGGCAATACCCAGCGGGCGGTGGTGCGGATGCTTCGGGAGGCTGGCGCCGCGGAAATCCATGTCAGGATCTCCTCCCCACCCATCAAATGGCCCTGCTTCTACGGCATCGACTTTGCTTCCCGGGCCGAACTGATCGCCAACGGAGCCACCATCGAGGAGATCACCACGTCGGTCGGCGCCGATTCCCTCTCCTACATTTCGCAGGACGGGATGATCGCCTCCACCAAGCAGCCGCGCGAACGCCTGTGTACCGCCTGCTTCTCGGGGGACTACCCGATCCCGCTGCCCGATCCGCAACACCTGGGCAAGAACCTGCTCGAAAGCCCCAACGCCGGCAGCAACGGCTGCGATCCAGGCCCTGACGCAGAGTTCGAGAACACCCTCACCCCCGCAGACAAGACCCCGAGCTCCCAGTAAAGGACGCCCACAGAATGACTTCCTCCCACCCCGGATCCGCAGGCATCACCTACGCAGCAGCCGGCGTCGACGTCGAGGCCGGCGACCGCGCCGTCGAACTCATGAAGGACGCCATCAAGGCCACCCATAATGATTCGGTCATCGGTGGGGTGGGCGGTTTCGCCGGCCTTTTCGATGCCAGCGCCCTGCGCTCCTATCAGAGGCCGCTGCTGGCTACTTCCACGGACGGCGTCGGAACCAAGGTCGCGATCGCCCAGGCCATGGACATCCACCACACCATCGGCCAGGACCTCGTGGGCATGGTCGTCGATGACATCGTCGTGGTCGGGGCCAAGCCGCTGTTCATGACCGACTACATCGCTTGCGGCAAGGTTGTTCCCGAACGCATTGCCGACATCGTCCGTGGCATCGCCGAGGGCTGCTCGCTGGCCGATACCGCCCTCGTCGGCGGGGAGACCGCCGAACACCCTGGCCTGCTCGGTGAGCACGACTACGATATCGCCGGTGCTGCAACCGGTGCGGTGGAGGCCGACGCCCTGCTCGGCCCGGAACGGGTGCGCGAGGGTGACGCGGTCATCGCGATGGCCTCTTCCGGCATCCATTCCAATGGTTATTCCTTGGTCCGTAGCGTCATCAATCATGCCGGCTGGGCGCTGGAACGCGATGTCCCCGAATTCGGGCGCACGCTTGGCGAGGAACTTCTGGTCCCGACCCGCATCTACACGGCGGACTGCCTTGACCTGATGGACCAGCTCAATACCGGCAGCACCATGGCCCTGCACGGTTTCAGCCATGTCACCGGTGGCGGTCTGGCGGCGAACCTGGCCCGGGTCCTGCCGCAGGGGCTCATGGCTTCCGTGGAC
Organism: Arthrobacter rhombi; assembly: GCF_900163545.1. Taxonomy (GTDB): domain Bacteria; phylum Actinomycetota; class Actinomycetes; order Actinomycetales; family Micrococcaceae; genus Arthrobacter_H; species Arthrobacter_H rhombi_A. The sequence goes on along the minus strand of NZ_FUHW01000027.1, from coordinate 29,046 downwards.
CGCTCGACCTGGTCACTGCCTGCGGTGTTCACCCTGATCAGCGAGCTGGGGGGTGTCCCGCAGTCCGATATCGAGCGCACGCTGAACCTCGGCGTGGGCATGATCGCCATCGTCGATGGCGCCTCGGCGGATGCCGCCGTGACCCGTTTGAACGAACGTGGCGTCCCGTCCTGGGTTGCCGGAACTGTCGGGACCGTCACCGATGAAGCCGCGGGCGCCGGCGTGGACTTCGTTCAGGGCGCCAAGGGCGTGGACGGCGGGGCCGTACTGATGCACGGCAACTACGCGAGCTGATTCGCCCCTGAGGCCAACCGCCGCGTTCCCGGCCAGGGGGCGCGGCGGTTGGCGTTGGTCTTCAGTCCAGCGGATCAGCCAGCCGAGAGGCGCCAGTGGCCGTATGCGGTCCTTCGATCCCCAGTGCCTGTGTCAGTTCCTGCAAGGCAGGGGTGACCCTGGTCCGCCATCTCCAATCGGCCTTGGAATCCCCACGGCTGGGGCCCCCATTGATGATGCCTACCGGGCGGCCTGCGGCAACGGCGTTGAGCACTAATTTATAGCCACTCATGACCGCCAGGCTCGACCCGATGACCAGAAGTCCACCGGAGCTCTCCTCGAGGCCTTTCAGGGTGGCCTTGCGCTGGGCCGGGACGTTCTCCCCGAAGTAGACGACGTCGGGTTTGAGCTCGATGCTTCCGCAGGCCAGGCAACCGACCATGGTGAAGTCGGAAATCTGTTCCTCGGAGAGGGTGATATCGCCATCGGGGTTCACGGACCCGGGGTCCACGACGATGCGTTCGAGGTATCCGGGGTTGGCTTCGACCAGACGTCGGTCTAAATTGACTCGGTTTTCCACGACGCCGCAGTTCAGGCACTTCACTTCGTCGAGGTCTCCGTGCAACGGCAGAACGTCGGTGGATCCGGCGCGACGGTGCAGGCCGTCAACGTTCTGGGTCACGACCCCGTTGAGGAATCCTGCGTGCTGCAGTGCTGCCACCAGCCGGTGCCCCTCGTTGGGCTCCGAGACGGACATCCTGCGCCATCCCACGAAGCTGCGGGCCCAATAGCGTTGGCGGGCACCGGGGTCGTGTTTGAACTCCTGGAAGGTCATCGGCCGATGTGATCGCAGGGAGCCGTTCGGACCACGGTAGTCGGGAATCCCCGAGTCGGTGGAGATCCCGGCCCCGGTCAGGGCCAGGACGGATCCGCCATCGAGCATCTCGGTGATACCGCGGCGTGCCACGTCGGGGTCATGCGGTGGCATCGACTCGGCAACGACCCGTTCAATGGAACGAATGGCCGCCTGGTGGGCGTTGGCGATGGGTAGTTCCATGGGCATCATCCTGACGTTTGGGCACAAAAGAATACGCGGACGACATTGCTGTGTCGTCCGGCGTCAGTGCACCGTATCGGGTGGAACTTATCGCCACCGCACCGAAAAGATGCCGTGGTCAGCCGATCCGACGGGATTCGCCCTCGTCGTCATCGCTGGAATACCTGTCCGCATACTCCGCGTAATCCGCGTCGTAGGAATCGTCGGCATGCGAAGAGGAGCCTGCTCCATGACCGCGGCCTTGTCCCAGCTCGCGTTGCAGGGCAGACAAATCAGTGGCCGGGGAATAGTACTTAATATCCCTGGCCTGTCGTGTCGCTTTTGCCTTCTGACGGCCGCGCCCCATGGCGTGACCCCCTTTATCGCTAGATCCGGAGGTGGTCCCTCGCTTCAAGGAGGAAGGCCCCGGAGAATGTGGCTGTTTCTTTCGTATTCCAAGGTTAACATGTTTCCCAGTCGGGTGCCGTCTCAGCGGGTCATAAGCGCCGGTTAGAGTAGGTGGTAATACTCTCATCGCCGCACTCGTCCTGAAGGGAGCGCCCGTGGAGCAGCCCCCTGATCAGCATCCGCAGGGTTACCAACCCGCACGGTCGGCTCAGACTCAGGCCTCCCACCGGTTCGGGGTCGCTCCCGTGTGGTTAGTGATCGGTTCCATCGGCATCATCCTGATCCTGATCTTCGGCATCACCCGCTTGGTTCATGTCATGCAGCCGACCCCGGAACCGGCGACGAGCGTGCCGCGGAACAGCTCCCCGGGTATCGACGGGATCATTGCGGAGATGGCCCCCGCCACCCAATTCGAGGTCGGCGATTGCCTGACCGAGTTCAGTTCCCCCCTGGAACCGGCGACGATCGTCACCTGCTCGACGCCGCATGCGGCCCAGCTCATTGGCCTTGAGACCCTTGATGACGTCCCCTTCCCCGGCGATCCACGCGTGACCTCAAAAGCCGAAGAGGCCTGCCGGGCCATCAAGCTCGATCCTGCCGCGGCGCTGGAAGGCACCTGGAATTATGCCTTCAGCCGGCCCTCGGCAGGAACGTGGGAGGCCGGGGATCGCAGCGTCGCCTGCTTCCTCGCCTTGGAGGACGGAACGACGACGGTTTCGCTCCTCCCGGCCCCCGAAACGACCACAACCTAACTGGCGGTGGGTCCTTCAGGCCCTGCGGACCGATGGATCGTTAGCGCGCCCTGATCGGCATCCAGCTGGACGTCGACGGTGTCCCCGTCGACGATTTCTCCCGAGAGCACCGATTTGGCCAACCGGTCCCCGATTTCGCGTTGGACCAGCCGGCGCAGGGGCCGCGCCCCGTAGGCGGGGTCGTAACCGGTTTTGGCCAGCCATTGCCTCGCTTCGTCGTTGACCCGCAGTGTCAGTCGACGCTCAGCAAGTCGACGGCTCAGGGTTGCCACCTGGATTTCCACGATCCGGCCCAGCTGCTCGAGCGAGAGCGGGTCGAAGAGGATGACGTCATCGAGGCGGTTCAGGAATTCAGGCTTGAAAGAGGTGTTCACAATGTTCATGACCGCTTCCCTCTTGGCGTCGTCCGCCAGGTGGGGATCGACCAAGAACTGGGAACCTAGGTTGGAGGTGAGCACCAGAATGGTATTCCGGAAGTCCACCGTGCGCCCCTGCCCATCGGTCAAGCGCCCATCGTCGAGGACCTGCAGGAGGATGTCAAAGACCTCAGGGTGGGCCTTCTCGACCTCATCCAGCAGGATCACCGAGTACGGCCGACGACGGACCGCTTCGGTGAGTTGTCCGCCTTCCTCGTAGCCGACATATCCCGGAGGGGCTCCAACGAGCCGGGAGACCGAATGCTTTTCCGAATATTCGGACATGTCGATACGCACCATGGCGTGTTCGTCGTCGAAGAGGAAGTCCGCAAGCGCCTTGGCCAGTTCTGTCTTGCCCACACCGGTGGGCCCCAGGAACAGGAACGATCCGGTCGGCCGGTCGGGGTCGGCGATCCCGGCCCGGGAACGGCGCACTGCGTCGGAGACCGCGGTGACCGCGCTGCCCTGGCCGATCAGTCGTTGCCCAAGCAGGGACTCCATATCCAACAGTTTCTGGCTTTCCCCCTGGAGCATGCGCCCCGCGGGGATCCCGGTCCAGGCGGAGATCACGTCGGCGATGTCATCGGCGGTGACCTCGTCGGAGACCATCGTCTCTTCGTGAGCCCCCTCGGCTTCTTCGGCCTGGGCGGCATCGAGTTGACGCTGCAGCTCGGGAATCTCTCCGTACAACAGGCGCGATGCCTTCTCCAGGTCACCTTCACGTTGGATGCGTTCAGCCCGTGAACGCAGCTCATCGAGCTGGACCTTGAGGTCACCGACACGGTTGAGGCCCGCCTTTTCGGCTTCCCACCGTGCGTTCAGGGCATCGAGTCGTTCCCGCCGGTCGGCCATATCCGCCCTGAGGGCCTCGAGTCGCTCCCGTGAGGCGGGATCACTTTCGCCCTTGAGGGCGAGCTCCTCCATGGTCATCCGGTCCACCACCCGACGCAGTTCATCGATTTCTTCGGGAGCCGAATCAATCTCCATCCGCAGACGGGAAGCGGCCTCGTCGACCAGGTCGATGGCCTTATCCGGCAGCTGCCGTCCTGAAATGTACCGGTTGGACAGGGTGGCCGCGGCCACCAGGGCCGAATCGGCGATCTCGACCTTATGGTGCGCCTCGTAGCGTTCCTTGAGGCCGCGCAGGATACCGATGGTGTCGTCGACGCTGGGCTCGCCGACATACACCTGGGCGAAGCGGCGTTCCAGGGCAGGATCCTTCTCGATGTTCTGCCGGTACTCATCCAAGGTGGTGGCACCGATCAGCCGCAGTTCCCCGCGGGCCAACATCGGTTTGAGCATGTTGCCGGCATCCATGGCGCCCTCGGAGGCGCCGGCACCGACCACGGTGTGGATCTCATCGATGAACGTGACGATCTGCCCATCGGAATCACGGATCTCCTCCAGTACCGCCTTGAGCCGTTCCTCGAACTCGCCACGGTATTTGGCCCCGGCGACCATGGACCCCAGGTCCAGGGCAATGAGGGTCTTTCCGCGCAACGATTCGGGGACGTCACCGGCGATCATCCGCTGGGCCAGTCCTTCGACGACAGCCGTTTTGCCGACTCCCGGGTCGCCAATGAGCACCGGGTTGTTCTTCGTCCGGCGGGAGAGCACCTGAACGAGGCGGCGGATTTCGGCGTCACGGCCGATCACCGGGTCGAGTTTGCCCGAGCGGGCGATGGCCGTCAGGTCGGTGCCGAACTTCTCGAGGGCCTCAAAGGTGCTTTCGGGGTCTTCCGTATCGCGAGGGTGATCCCCGCGCAGTCCCTCTACCGCTGCCTTCAGTGACTGCTCGGAGGCCCCTGCCGAACGCAGGATCTCCCCCGTTTTCCCTGCGTCGGCTGCCAACCCCAGTAGCAGGTGCTCTGCAGAAACGCGGCTGAAGCCCAAGTCGGAGGCAGCCGTGGTGGCGGCGTTGATGACCTGCAGGAAGGACCTCGAGTATTGGGCTTGGGCGACGGTGCTGCCGGAGGAAGCGGGCAGATCACGGATCGCCCCGCTGGCAGCCACGGAAACCGAATCCGGGTCGACCCCTGCCTTCTTCAGTAACTCAACAGCCAATGATCCGCGGTCGTCCATGAGTGCCTTGAGCAGGTGAGCCGGTTCGACCTGGGCGTTACCTGCGGTGGAGGCGTTCATGCCGGCAGCTGAGAGGGCTTCCTGGCTCTTGGTGGTGAATTTCGCGTCCATGTGGATCCTTTCCTGGGAGGTCCATCCTCGTTTCAAACTTGAGTCTACCTGACTCAACTATGTTTTGGGATGGATTATTCCTGGGGCGAAGTCCCGGAGCCGAGGGCCACTTCGGCTGGCTCAGTGACCCCCGTTCGCCGGTGAATTCGCGGCACTAGCACCGAACTGCGGCAAATGGCCCAACTGATCCACCTGCTCGGCCAAGGCGTCAATCACGGAGCGCAGCTGGACCTGGGCCACCCGCGTGTAGGTGCGGACGTACTCGATTTCCGGAACGGGCTCGTTGTAGCCCGGGACACCAGGGGCCGCCGGAGCAGCGGCACCGCCCGCATTCTCTTCAGCTTTCTGCAGGATTTCCGTATATTGCTTTCGAGCACCGTCGATGAGGTCATGGGCATACTGCTCGGCCTCGCTCACGTGCTGATCGGCGATGATCTGGGCCCGGCTCAGCAGGTTCACGGTTTCGGCACTCACATCCATCGCTGGGCCGTGGTCTTCTTCGACGCGTCGTCGAAGCGTCAGAATTTCCTCACGGTCCGACGCCATCTGCCGGGCGGCATCGGAGAGGAAGGAATTGATGGCCGCCGGGTCGAGTCCACCGGCTTCCACGGCCGGAAACATGGCATCGCGAACGGCTTCTGGCGTCAGGGGGCGAACTGGCTGTGTGTCATGGGCAGAGGGCATTATCGGGATCCTTCTTCGTCGGTCTGGCCGATGGCCGAGGAACTCTTATCAAGAGTTGCGAACGTTTCGTAGCGGAGGTCCTCCGGGGCGAGCCCAGCAGCCCCCAATTGGGCCACGGCATGCCCCACCATGGGCGGCGAACCACAAATCAGGGCTGTTCGCCCGGCCCATGACCCTTCGGCGGCAACGGCAGATCCCACCAAACCGCGTAGTCCATGGAAGGTCGGGTCGTCCGAGACGACCGGCCGGTAGGTGAACCAGGGTTCTTCCGTCAGCGTGGTGAGCTTGTCATGATCGTAGAGGTTCCACGGAAGTCGGGCGCCGTGGAACAGGTCGACTCGCGGCCCGGCCCCTTCGGCCCTCCACTGTGTGTTGATTTCATCCAAGACCGCAGCCAGTGGGGCCAGCCCCGTTCCCCCGGCAACCATGAGCAGGTCGTTGTCATTGAATGGACGGGTGAGTTGGTCACCCATCGGAGCGCCCAGTCGGGCGGTGTCACCGGGGCGGACTTTGCGTACCGCGGTGCTGCTGAACTGTCCGCCGGGCACCAGCTGGATATGGAGCTCCACCAAGCCATCCGAGCGCGGCTGGTTGGCAGGTGTCACGTAGCGCCACAGACGTGGCAGTCGTCCCAGTTCCATCGCCATGGATTGCCCGGGCCGGTAGTCCATGGCAACCGAGGTCCGCATTTGGAGGACTGTGACGTCGATGCTCCGTCGATCAACGGAGACCACCTCGGCATCCCACCACGGCGGTGCATCGTCAGCAGCGTCCTCGGCGGCAATGACCATGATCTTTGCGATCTGGCCGTAGGCTGCCGACCAATCCGCTGCGACGCTTTCGGTCCATTGGCTGCCCAGGAACTGTTTGAGAGTTGCTAGCAACGATGAGCCGACCGCAGAGTAGTGCTCCGGTTCCACCGCGAAGCGTCGGTGATCGCGCCCCAGTTCCTCGATGAAACCCGTGTCCGAGTCCAGTTTTTCGACATTGCTGACGATATGGCCCAGGGCGCCGAACAGCTTATCGCGCTGGCTGGCCATGGAAACCGGGAACATTTCGCGCAGTTCCGGGTGGGTGATGAATAAGTGGGAATAGAAGTACAAGGGGGCTTCATCGCCGGCCTGCGACATATCCGCCCAGGTGCTCTTGAGCATTTCAATGTTCATGGCAGCTCCCACAGTCGTGGAATGCGGTCGCGTTACACGCCGTCCTCCGACTCGATACAACTGCCATCTGACCTATTCGGTCCATGTATTGCTATCAACTCTCGTTGTGGGGGCCATCACTGTCGGTCGATAACTATGCCACAAAAGTCAATACCGTAAGGGTGGATTCCAAAAGGACTCGACGTGCCCGACGAGACGGAAGCTCTTTGGACCTCGAGGGCTTCGTCGAGTTAATGGGCACCTGACCGGTGGTGGGTCAGGCTGCCGGCCCCATCGGCAAACGTGAACCCGAGGGGACGATGACCTTTCCCAACGGGACCAGGGACACGGGGATCAATTTGAGGTTGGCGATGCCCAACGGAATGCCGATGATGCTCACGAACATCGGGATCGCGGTCACCACGTGACCCAGAGCAATCCAGATCCCTGCCACCAGGATCCAGACGACGTTACCCACGGTGGAGAAGAACCCGGTTCGTCCTCCCCGGTCGACGATGGTGCGCCCGAAGGGCCACAGCGCATAGTTGGCAATTCTGAAGGACGCCAGGCCGAAGGGGATGGTCACGATCAGCAGGCAGCACACGACGCCGGCTATCAGGTAGCCCAGAGCGAGCCAGAGGCCGCCGAAAACGAGCCAGATGATGTTCAGGATCAGGTTAAGAGGTCCGTTCATGTCTCCAGTGTGCCTGTCACCAGCCAACGCCGCCATCCGGGAAGACCCTGACATGACGCCGGGGGCGACGACGACTAACGTTGACCTAATGAATGATCCCGCAGCCCCCAAGCCCCCGGTCAACGGCCGTGCCGCCGACGATTTGCGCTTCTACCGGACCGATCCGGTGTCTTTCGTCCGCCGCGGCTCCCGTTTGCATGGCAAGCGCAAGGACTCGTGGGACCGGCTTTCCGGAGATTACGTCATCCAGGTTCCGCGCCATCATGCAGATACCTCGGTCCACGAAGATTTTCGCTTCGACGCCGAGGAGGCCTTCGGCCGCAAGGCCCCGTTGACCGTGGAGATCGGCACCGGCCTGGGCGAGGCCATCGCCGAAGCCGCGGAGGCACACCCCGAACGGGACTTTCTCGCCGTGGAGGTCTACCTGCCGGGTCTGGCCCAGCTCATGGCTCGGATCGACGCGAAGGGCCTGACCAATGTGCGGGCCGTGCAGGCGAACGCCCCCGAGGTCCTCGACGTCATGCTGGAGCCGGGTTCCGTGGACGAACTCTGGATCTTCTTTTCCGACCCGTGGCATAAGACCCGGCACCATAAACGTCGGTTGATCAAGGAATCGTTCCTGCCCAAGGCCTCCCGTGTGCTGGCCCCCGGCGGTATCTGGCGGCTGGCCACCGACTGGTCCCAGTATGCCGAACAGATGCGTTCGATCCTCGACGCCTCACAGGATTTCTCCTCCCTCCACCCCGGAGAAGAAGCCGGGGAGCACTCCCCACTCACCCGGGTCCGCCGCGACGGGCTGGAAGGCCACGACCCCGAACCGGATTTCACGGACGACATCGGCGGTTGGGCTCCGCGCTATGAGGGGCGAATCCGCACCAGCTTCGAGGCCAAGGCCATCGCCGCCGGCCGCCTCGTCTTCGATCTGGCCTACCGCATGGAGCCCGACGCCGGCTGAGGGGCTACCGGGGCTGCTAGCCGAACTCGGGGGTCCCCCCGATGAGGATGCGCGCCAGATTGTGCAGGGAGAGCGTGCCGGGGTCCCGATAACCATATTCGGGATCGTCCGTTCCGGGCACGAAGCGGGAGGTGTTATGCCCGGTGACGGCTTGTAGCCCCGATTCCGGGTGGCCCTCCACCGCGAACGGGAGCCCCGCAACCGTGGTTCGAGCGCTCAGGATCCGGCCGTAGCGTGCCAGCAGATCTTTCCTGGCCACCGCCTCATACCTCCGGTGCGGTGGGACGCCCAAACATGAGGGGTCCCGCAGCAGGCGCTCGGGAATGCCCGCGGAACCGATGGTCGCCAACGTGTCGATCCGGGTTCCCGCCGTTGCGGGCCGGTGCCCACCGGTGCCCAACCGGGCGAGCGCATATGCGGCCAGCGTTGCACCGTAGGAATGGGCTTCAATCGCCGTATGGGTGGTGCGAGGAAGCAGTTCCCCCACGCGACGGATATCGTAGGCCAAACGCGCCGCACACGTCCGGGCCGCATGGTCCGAGAGGGCCTTCAGCAGGCCCGGCGCCGGGTAACCAAGCCACGCGATGACTGCCGGGCGTTCGGCACCGGCGGCACGCTGTTGGAGCAAGAGTTCGCCGGCTTCGCGGGCGGTGCCCCACATGGCCGTTCCAGGGCGGATCCCGGCTCCGGAGATCTGCCAGGTCAGGTGGGTGGCGTGGTCCGGGTCCCCGAGCACCACGGCCGCCAGCGGATGGGGCCCTGCCAGGTCGAGGAAGAGGAGACGTCTGGCGGGAAGACGCGAGGTCATGGACGTCGCTCGCAGGGCATGGGCGACCCCATCCACTGCTGCCCGACGGTCCTGGTTGAAACCGTCACGTCGCCTCTTGGCGTTCTCGAACTCGCGCTCCGCCCGGGTGATGAGCTCGGCAACGGTCGCCGGGCCTCCGGAGACCATCGGTGATCCGCCTAGTCCTGGGCTCGCCAGATGACGACGGCCTGACTGCGGGCCCGGGGGCGTTCTCCCCGGGCGAGGGTGACGATGTCACCGCCACCGGATCCTGCAGCAAAGACGCGCTGCAGTTCAGAGGAGCGACGGTCGGCTTCGGCCAGTTCCTGGCTCAGCTCGGCTACACGGGAACGCAACGCCGCGACTTGGTTCTCAAGTTCGAGGACGCGCCGGATCCCTTCCAAGGAGACCCCTGCCTTGGAGAGGCTCTGAACCTCCCGCAGGAGTTCGACGTCGTGCTTTGAATAGCGACGCTGCTTACCGCGCTGCCGCGAGGGCGATACCAGACCCATCCGGTCATACTGGCGCAGTGTCTGCGGGTGCATATCGGCCAGTTCGGCCGCGACGGAAATCACGAAAACCGGGATGAAACGATCATTGATGGCCAGTGCCTTGCCTACTGCCATGTGCTTGCCTCCTCCTGGTGTGTTCGGTTCCGCGGGGTGTTTCGCGTTCGGTTCCCGCCGTTAGAGTACTGCCTTGGCGGCGATTTCTGCGCGCGGATTCGCGTCGCTGGTGGCTGCTGCGAAAGCCTTCACGGCCTCCTGCGCCTCGGCGTTGAGCTTCTGCGGAACGACGACCTCGAGGGTGACCAGCAGGTCGCCGGTGGCCTTGGACGTCTTCACGCCACGCCCCTTCAGGCGCAGGGTCCGCCCGGATGAGGTTCCTGCGGGAACCTTCATCTTCACGGTCTCCCCCGTCAGCGTGGGAACCTCCAACGTGGTCCCCAGGGCTGCCTCGGCGAAGCCCACCGGGAGGTGGATCCGGATGTTATTGCCCTCGCGGGCGAAGAAGGCATGTGGTTTGACCGAGACCTTCACCAACAGATCGCCGTTTCCTGCCGGACTGCGCTGGCCCTTTCCGCGGACCCTGACGCTCTGGCCGTCGCGGATGCCCGCGGGGATGCGCACGTCGATCACTTCGCCATCAGGTTCACGCAGCCCGATGCTGGTGCCGCGGATGGAACCGGCGAAGGAAATGGTGGTGGAGGCGGTCCGGTCGGCGCCCTTCTGCGGTGCCTGCTGGAATCCACCGAAGCCTCCGCCACCGAAAAGGTCGGCAAACTCCGGGGGAACTTGCCCACCGCCGGGGAACCCGCCACTGCGGCGTCCCCCACCTCCGGAATTGAAGAGGTTGCCGAAGACGTCGTCGAAGCCGGCACCTCCGCCGGCCGGCCCGCCGGCGCCTCCCGAGGTGAAGCGGGCGCCGGAGCCCATGGCCCGGATGGCGTCGTACTGTTCGCGTTCCTCGGGGTCGGACAGCACAGCATTTGCCTCGGTGATGTCCTTGAACTTCTTTTCCGCGGCGTCGTCGCCGGGATTGGTATCAGGGTGGTATTTGCGTGCCATCTTGCGATAGGACTTCTTGATATCGGCTTCGCTGGCGTCCTTGGAGACGCCGAGGGTGGCGTAGAAATCCTTATTGACCCAATCCTGACTGGCCATCGGGCGCCTCCTGTTTCCTGGTTGTTTCTCAAGCTAATGGGGTGCCGGCCGCCCCACCTGGGGTGGGACGGCCGGGGTGTGGCTTATTCTCCGGTGGAGACAACCACCTGGGCTGCGCGGATGACGCGCTCGCCCTTCTGGTAGCCGATCCGCAGGACCTGGGCCACGTGGTCCTCGGGGACCTCGGAGCTGGGCTGCTGCATCAGGGCTTCGTGGAAGTTGGGGTCGAAGACGACTCCTACTTCCTCGATCCGGGTCAGGCCGTGGCCCGCGAGGATGGCGTCGATCTTCTTTGCCACCGCCGCGAACGGCCCTTCCTCGAGATCGCCGTGCTTGCGAGCGGCGTCGAGGTCATCGAGCACCGGGAGCAAGCTGACCAGCACCGACTGGACGGCGAGTTCGCGAACCGACTCCCGGTCGCGCTCCACGCGCTTGCGGTAGTTCACATACTCGGCCTGCAGCCGCAGCAGGTCGTTACGCAGTTCCGCTTCGACGTCGGACGTCGCCTCGGGCTGCTCCTGCGCTTCGCCTGCCTCGTTGAGGATCTGCTCGGCCTGGGCCAGCGCGTCCTCGGACTCGGCGCCTTCCGCTGCAGCGGTCGCTTCCTCATGCCCTTCGGCGCCGCGCACTTCGCCCGTCTCGGGATCGACCTTGCGCTTATCGGTGAAGCGCACCGGTTCGTCGCCGTCGTGCCCTTCTTCGTTGCCGTGTTCTGGCATCAGCTTCGAACCGCCTTACTTCTTCTCTTCGTCTTCTTCGTCGACAACCTCGGCGTCGACGATATCCTCGTCGGGTGCCTCGGTGCCTGCGGACTCCCCTGCGTCACCGGCTGCGCCTTCGGACTCGGCCTGGGCGTAGATGGCTTCGCCGAGCTTGGTCTGCGATTCCTGGAGCTTCTCGTACGCGGCCTTCACCTCGTCGTCGTTGTCCTGGCCTTCGAGGGCTGTCTTGAGGGCGTCGACGTCGGCCTGGACCTCCGTCTTGACCTCCTCGGGCAGCTTGTCCTCGTTGTCCTTGATGAGCTTGTCCACGGAGTATGCGGACTGCTCGGCGGAGTTGCGGGTGTCGGCGGCCTCGCGGCGCACCTTATCCTCGGCTGCGTGTTCCTCGGCTTCCTGGACCATGCGATCGATGTCTTCCTTCGCCAGCGAGGTACCGCCGGTGATGGTCATCGACTGTTCGGTCCCGGTGCCCTTGTCCTTGGCGGAGACGTGGACGATGCCGTTGGCGTCGATGTCGAAGGTGACCTCGACCTGCGGCACGCCACGCTGGGCCGGTGCGATACCGGTCAGTTCGAAGGTGCCCAGCGGCTTGTTATCGCGAGTGAACTCGCGTTCGCCCTGGAAGACCTGGATCGACACGGATGGCTGGTTGTCGTCGGCCGTGGTGAAGGTTTCCGAACGCTTGGTCGGGATGGCCGTGTTGCGCTCGATGAGCTTGGTCATCACGCCGCCCTTGGTCTCGATGCCCAGCGACAGCGGGGTCACGTCGATCAGCAGGACGTCCTTGCGTTCGCCCTTCAGGACGCCGGCCTGCAGGGCTGCGCCGACGGCGACGACCTCATCCGGGTTGACGCCCTTATTGGCTTCCTTGCCGGCCAGTTCCTGGACCAGTTCGGCGACGGCCGGCATGCGGGTGGAGCCGCCGACGAGGATGACGTGGGCGATATCGGAAACCTTGACGCCGGCTTCCTTGATCACGTCGTTGAACGGCTTGCGGGCGCGCTCGAGCAGATCCTTGGTCAGGTCCTGGAACTTGGCGCGGGACAGGTGCTCGTCCAGGTGGACCGGGCCATCGGCGGTGACCGAGAGGTACTGCAGCGAGATGTTGGTGCTGGTCGCGCTGGAGAGTTCCTTCTTGGCCTGCTCGGCAGCTTCCTTCAGACGCTGCAGGGCGATCTTGTCCTTGGACAGGTCGGCACCCTTGGCCTTGGCCTGGGACAGCAGCCAGTCAACAACTCGCTGGTCCCAGTCGTCGCCGCCGAGGCGGTTGTCGCCGGACGTCGAGCGGACCTGAATGGTGGAGAAGTCGTCTTCGTCCTTGCCAACTTCGAGCAGGGACACGTCGAAGGTGCCGCCGCCGAGGTCGAACACGAGGATCAGCTCGTCTTCCTTGCCCTTGTCCAAGCCGTAGGCCAGTGCGGCAGCCGTGGGCTCGTTGACGATCCGCAGCACGTTCAGCCCCGAGATCTCACCGGCTTCCTTGGTGGCCTGGCGTTCGGCGTCGTTGAAGTAGGCCGGGACGGTGATGACCGCGTCGGTGACCTTTTCGCCCAGGTACGACTCGGCGTCGTGCTTGAGCTTCATGAGGGTACGGGCGGAGATTTCCTGCGCGGTGTACTTCTTGTCATCGATCGTGGTGCTCCAGTCGGTGCCCATATTGCGCTTGACCGAAGCGATCGTGCGATCGATGTTGTTGACTGCCTGACGCTTGGCGATTTCGCCGACCAGGACTTCGCCGGACTTGGAGAAGGCCACCACTGAGGGAGTGGTGCGTGCGCCTTCGGCGTTGGCGATGACAGTGGGCTCGCCGCCTTCCAGAACGGAGACGACCGAGTTGGTGGTTCCGAGGTCAATACCTACGGCACGAGACATAATGCATCCTTCTTTCCGGTGGGAAATGCTGGTTTCTCCGCCCAACCGGGGAGGTTGAGCGTTCTGCACTCAAGTCTACTCACGCTCATTTCATTGTCAATTCGAACTTGAGTGCAGTTGGCTCAAGTTTGTTTTTTCGCGGAATTTGGCCCACACAAAAGGCGCCGTTCCCCCGCTGCTGACGGGGAACGGCGCCTCGGTGCCGGACTCGATAGCCCGGTTCATCTCCTGCGCGGGTGGTCAGCCCTTGTAGTTGGACTGCGGAGCCCCGGCGCGACGACTACCGCGCCCACGCCCCGAACGGCCGGCCGCGAGGGCTTCCTGGGTCTTCTGCCCAATGGCCTCGCCAATCGTGTTGCTCTGTCGGCTACCGGATGCCGTGGGACGCGAAGAGGAGGAAGCGCGGCCGGCGTTGGCCTCGCGACCCTCCGGACGCCCCGATCCCTGACGCTGTGATGAACGACTGCGGCCGCCTCCGGAGCGCTGGCCGCCATTGCGTCCGCCGGCGCGCTCGCCGGTGCGCTCATTGCGGGCAGCCGCAGGGCGGCCTCCACGCTCGGCAGCCGGTCGGCCGCCGCGATCACTACGGGGCCGGTCATCGCGTGACCGCTCGCCTCCGTCGCGTCCACCGCGGTTTTCGGCACCGGAGGCCGGGGCTTCGCCCCGTCCTGCCGGCCGGCCCGGACGGGAGTTGCCCCGACCGCCGCGGCGGCGTCCACGCCCACCGGCGGCATCGGAATCGGCCAAGGTCTTGGCACGCGGGTTCGACTGCGGCCGGGGCGCCACATAGGTGACCGATTCGGCCTTGTCGCCGCGGACGGCAACGACTGCCGCCGACTGCGGGCCGACCTTCTCGAAGGGGACCTTGATTCCGGCAGCACGCATCAGGGACTTCACGTCACCTTGCTGATCCGGAGTGGCGATGGTCGCCACCATCCCTGCGGACCCGGCGCGGGCCGTACGGCCCGAGCGGTGCAGGTACGCCTTGTGCTCTGCGGGCGGATCGACGTGGACCACGAGTTCCACGCCATCGACGTGGACACCGCGAGCGGCCACATCCGTGGCGACCAAAACCCTGGCATCCCCGCCGGAGAAGGCCGCCAAGTTGCGGTCGCGGGCGTTCTGGCTCAGGTTCCCGTGCAGGTCAACCGCAGGAACGCCTGCCTTGGAGAGCCATACGGCCATCTTCTTGGCGTGGTGCTTGGTGCGCATGAACATGATGCGCCGTCCGGTTCCGGAGGCCAGCTCGAGAATCAGTTCCTTCTTGGAGTCCGCGTCCACCACGAACACATGGTGCTCCATGGTGTCCACGGCGGCCTGCGAGGAATCCACCGAATGGATGACCGGCTGGTCCAGGTAGCGCTGGACGAGCTTATCCACTCCATTGTCCAGGGTGGCCGAGAAGAGCATGTGCTGGATGCCTCGCGGAGTCTGGTCCAGGATCCGCTTGACCACGGGCAGGAAGCCGAGATCGGCCATGTGGTCCGCCTCGTCCAGCACCGAAACCTCGACGCGAGAAAGGTCGACGACCTTCTGCCGCAACAGGTCCTCGAGACGGCCGGGGCAGGCGATGAGGATATCGACGCCGGAGTTCAGTTCCTTCTCCTGGCGGACCTGGGAGACCCCGCCGAAGATGACCGAGGTGCGCAGTCCTGCGCCCTCGGCCAGCGGGATGACGACGCGGCTGATCTGGGTGGCCAGCTCACGGGTGGGAGCCATGATCAAGGCCCGGGGGAAGCGTGCCTTACGCGGCTTGGGATCCGCGGCCAGACGTGCCACCAGCGGCAGCGAGAAGGCCAGCGTCTTGCCGGAGCCGGTCCGCCCACGCCCCAGGACGTCCTTGCCGGCCAAGGTCGATGGAAGCGTGGCTTCCTGGATGGGGAAGGCGCTATCGATGCCCTGCTCGGACAGGATGGTCGCCAGGCGTGCGGGCACGCCGAGGGAAGTAAAAGAAACGCTCACGGGGGCTGCTTTCGGTCGTTGCTGTGCGCAACCGGGTTCGGCGCGCTATCTCGCCGAAGAAAAAGAATGCCTGGGCCCGGTGATTCTGGGCTCCGCCGGACCTCCACGAGGGTGGCCAGCCTTCCGCCGCAACGTCGTGCCTCACCCAAAGTGGGGCGGCGGCGGGAAAAGGATCAAATCTGTCGACGCATGGCCGGTCTACCGGCAATCCTGCCGGCGGCACGAGCCACAAGGACCCATCTTACCAGCAGGCTTCGTAGCTCTTCGCCTTAGTCCCCGGCTTGGGACAGTTTCGAGGGCCACCAAATGACCTTTCCGAGGTCATGGGCCAGTGCTGGCACCAATAAGGAGCGCACCACCAGGGTGTCCAACAGCACACCGAAGGAAACGATGAAGGCCAATTGGGCCAAGAACATAATGGGGATCACACCCAAGGCGGCGAAGGTCGCGGCCAGGACGACTCCGGCCGAAGTGATCACCCCTCCGGTGACGGCCAAACCACGCAACACCCCCTCACGGGTTCCGTGCTTGAGCGACTCCTCCCTGACTCGGGTCATCAGGAAGATGTTGTAGTCCACGCCGAGTGCCACCAGGAAGACGAACCCGAAGAGGGGAACGGAGGGGTCGGCTCCGGGGAACTGGAAGATCCCGTTGAAGACCCAGGCCGAGACGCCCATGGCCGTCCCATAGGAGAGCACCGTGGTGATGACCAGTAGCACCGGGGCCAGAACCGAACGTAGGAGCATCATGAGAATCACCAGGATCGCCAGCAGGATCAACGGGATGATCTTCGCCAGGTCCTCTTCGGCAGTGACATTGGTATCCAGGGAGATGGCCGTGGGGCCGCCGATGAGTGCGTCGGGGTCCACCCGCTGCGCTTCCTGACGCAGCGAAACCACCGATTGCTCGGCCGCCGCCGAATCGGCAGCCGCTTCGAGGGTGATGGAGATCAGATTCCGTCCGTCCACCTCCTGGGCGGGGCGTTCCCGACCCGGCGCTCCGGCGTCTGCCGGACCGCCACCCTCCGCCTGCAGGTAGGCCGAGGCCACGCCGTCATCCTTCTTCACCGTCTCGAGCATTTTCTCTGCGCTATCGCTGGCGGTGATCAGCACTACCGGGCTGCCGGCGCCGGCGTCGAAATGGCGGGCCAAAACGTCTTGTCCGGTCGCCGATTCGGTCTCACCCAAGACCAGATCGCTTTGGGGGACACCGGTGGCCTTGAGCTGCGTGATGCCCAGGGAACCGACGATGAGCACCAGCGCCGTGGCGATCCAGATCCGGCGTGGATGCCTGCCGACCAGACGGGACACCGAGCCCCAGAGCCCGATCGCTGCCACGGGAGAGGGGTCGAGGTGATCGGCATGGCGTGGGACGAACGGCCAGTAGGCGACCCTGCCGAGCAGGGTCAGGGCCGCCGGGAGAAACGTCAGGACAGCAATCACCGAACAGATGATCCCCGAGGCCCCGATCGGCCCGAGCGCCTTATTGGAGTTCAAATCCGAGAACGTCAGGCACAGGAGTCCAACGGTCACCGTTCCGGCCGAGGCGATAATCGGTTCCACCGCACCCTTGAGCGCCCGGGTGGCAGCCTCGAATCCCCGGTCGCCCGCGGCGATGGCCTCACGATGACGGGCCACCAGCAACAGCGAATAATCCGTGGCCGCGCCGATCACCAGGATCGACAAGATGCCCTGGCTTTGTCCATCGAGCTTGATCCAGTCCCATTTGGCCATCCAGAAGACGGCAAGGATCGCCAGGCACAGGGCCGCCACCGCGGTGAACAACACCGTGAAGGGCAGCAGCAGAGAACGGTAGACCAACAGCAGGATCACCAGCACCGCGCTCAACGCCACCAACAGCAAGATGCCGTCGATTCCGGCGAAGGCCTTCACCAGGTCCGCGGTGAACCCCGCAGGACCGGTGACATAGGCGTTGACCCCGTCGGGGACCTGGTCGGCAAGGGCGGCACGTAGCGAGGCCACGGCGGCATCGGCTTCCATGTCCTCGGTCAGCGGGACCACCATTTCCAGCGCCGTGCCGTCCTCGGAGGGAAAGGGGCCGGCAATGTCCCCGGAGACCAGATTCCCCGCCGCGATCCTCTTCTTGAGCGCGTCGGCGTCGAAGGATTCGATACCGGCTGCGGTTTTTCCTTCGAGCACCACGACGGCGGGGATCGCTTCACTGTCGCTGAACGCGGCTTGGGCATCCAAGGCCTTCGTGGCCTCGGCCGTCGCCGGGAGGAACCCCGCCTGGTCGTTGGTCTGGACCTGGTCCAGCTTCCCGAAGGTCGGGCCACCGATCCCGGCCACCCCGAGCCAGACTGCGACGATCAGGACCGCCAACAGGGCACGAAGCACCGGCCCTCGGCTCCGGTGGCCAGCGCTCGACTTCGTCGGGGAACCGGCATGGGGGTCCTTGGTCTGCTGGGTCATCTCTGCTCCTCGGCATGGGCGGCACGGCCGTACCCGGTGTTCATGATCTCAAAGGATCCTACTTTAGTTCCACCATAAAGTAATATGATTTTCTAGTAAAGATGATCGGCCTAAGCTATCACCATGGAAAGCCACCCGGATCTTCGTCTCGTCGAACTGCTCCAGCAGTTCGTCATGGCCACGGACCGCTACGTGGAGACCGCCGGCTCTGGGCATGGGATGCATCGGACTGACCTCAACGCACTGTCCTACGTCATGCGCTCAGAGCAGGCGGGCCAAGCCCCGACGGCCAGCAACATCTCCGCCGAACTGAACCTGAGCTCGCCGGCGACTTCCGCCCTCCTCAACCGGCTGGCCGCCTCCGGGCATATCACCCGCGACCGCAACGATGCCGATCGCCGGGTGGTCAGGATCCAGAGCACCGCCACTGCCGTGGCGGACGGGAGGGCCATGTTCACCGCGCTGGCCGCAGAGCTCGGCGACGTCATCGCCGGCTACAGCCCCGAGGAGCGTCTGGTCATGACCCGGTTCATGGCCGACGCTGTCTCCGCCGTGGACCGGGCCACGGGATCCCACCGCCACGAAACCAGTTAGCGGGCTCCTGCCCCCTAGAATCTTGGGGTGACCCTCTCCCTTTGGCTTTCACTGCTGGGTGCCTGCATCCTGATCAGCTTCACCCCCGGCGCCGGGGCCATCAACACCATGAATAATGCGCTCAATGCCGGGTTCAGGCGCTCTTTTTGGGGCATCCTGGGACAACAGGCCGCGTTGCTGGTGCACGTGATGATTGTCGCCGCCGGCATCGGGGTGCTGGTGGCCAACTCACCGGTGGCCTTCGCCGCCATCCGCTACCTGGGTGCCGCCTATCTGGTGTATCTCGGCGTGGGTCTGCTGCGGGCCAAACCGGACCCCGACACGTCCGCGGTAGACGTCAGGGCCCACGAATCCGCCCTGTCCATGTTCCGTCGCGGGCTCTGGGTGAACCTCCTGAACCCGAAGGCGATCGTCTTCGCCGCTGTCAAGTCGTGGGCTATTATCGGCCCATGTCGCACATCGCTATTTACGTCAGGCAATCGCTGGATAGGACCGGCAACGCCGCAGCAGTAGACCGCCAGGAACAGGCCTGCCGCCAGCTTGCAGCCGCCAAAGACTGGAAAGACTTGCACCTATACCGCGACAACGACCGCTCGGCGTCCAGCGGCAAGACTAGGCCGCAGTTTGAGGAATTGCTCAAGGGGATCGAATCGGGGACCGTAGAAGCCGTGGTGGTCTGGCACTTGGACCGCCTCACGCGCTCTGTGCGCGACCTTCACCGCGTCATCGACGTTGGCAAGCCTCGAGGCCTAAACATCGCTTGTGTACACGGCGTTTCCCTCGACATGTCGGACCCTACCGGCGTGGCCGTGGCAACGATCCTCACGGCCATCGCGCAGATGGAAGTAGCCCACAAAGGCGAGCGTCAGAAGGCATCCAACCGTCAACGGGCGAGCCAAGGCAAGCCCCACTGGAGCGCCCGCCCGTTCGGTTACGACAGGGACGGGGACACCGTCACGGTAGTGCAACCGGAAGCCAAAGCATTGCGCGAGTCCGCACGCCGCATACTGAGCGGCGAGCCCGTCCGGGGCGTCGTCCGCGACCTCACGGGCCGGGGATTCACCGCCACCACGGGCAGTCCCCTAACATCGCGCACGCTGACGCGAACCCTTCTAAATCCGACCGCTATCGGCCATCGGGCGTACAACGGGGAAGTAATCGCCAAAGATGCTTGGCCCGCGATTCTCGACGCCGACACTCAGGCTCAGCTTGAGCAGCATTTAGCCAACCCGGGCCGGAAAAAAGCGCCGGACGACCTCGACGCCGTACATTTCCTGTCCGGCCTCATGGTCTGCGGGAAGTGCGGAAAGAAGATGTACGCAGGTGCCCATGTGACTCGAGGCGAGAAACGCATGGTCTACAAGTGCCACGGGGGCTACTGCCTGACCCGGCAACTGCCCCTTGTAGACGAGTACGTGAATGCGGTAATCGTGGCCCGCCTGAGCCGCCCCGACGCCGCCCAATTGCTCACCGAGGACAACGACGTGAGCGCCGAACGCGCTGAAGCGGCCCAAGTACGCCGCCGTCGTGACGCGCTGGCCGGGTTGCTTGCGGACGGCCTCCTATCCCCCGCCGCTGTGCGTGAGCAGGCCGGGAAACTCAGCCTGGAACTATCCCGACTTGAGGGCATTATCAACAGCGCCCAGCAGGTTAGCCCGGTCACTGAGGTACTGGGAGTCGCCGACGTTGCCGCCGCGTGGGAAGATCTGCCGCTGAAGAATCGCCGCCAGATCGTCCGCGCCCTCACCGATATTACGGTGTTGCCCACTACCCGGGGCCGGGGATTCCACCCGGAACACATCAAGATTGATTGGAAGCAAGCATGAGCCGACGCAGGCCCAAACCCGACCCCCGCATGATGGAAGCCCTCCGCGAGCGCTTCGTCATCAAGATTGGTTGCACAGGCCGAGACACGCACAAGCGTGCAATTCTCGGTTCGTTCTACGTGCTGGGCGACTTGGAGGAGGGCGAGGGCGAGACGAAAATGCCCTCTAACAAGGATCTCCACAACTTCACGGACGGCGAAGATTACGCGTTCGTGAAGCCGCTACGGGCACCAGAGGGGCACTTTGACCCGTCGAAGGGCATTCACAAGACTTACCCGTTCAAATGCCCGAAGTGTGGCCGTGACGTGCCAATGGGGCAAATCAGATTATGGCGGTCGTTGCGCCAGCTCAAGGCCGCAGGCTTGCACTTTTTGGACCTTTCGTCACTTGATGCTATAGGCTAGAAGCAATAGCGCCGGGGTAAGCCCCGGATACGCCGGTCGTCAGGATGCCGCTTACGAAGCCTGTAGGAAATTGCCTCCCGCCGGAGCATGGAACATTCATGCCCGGAGGTTGAGAATTGTCGTCTTGGACAAAAACCCGATCACAGATTGCCCACGCTAAGCGCCGCGACCCGAACGCGGACGTAACCGAGCTGCGCCGCCAGCTCAAGGCCGAACATCTCGAAGACTACGTTGCTCGCGTGGTCGCCGAAGCGCCGCCCCTGACCCCGGGCCAGCTCGACCGTATCGCCGGTCTCCTTCGCCCCGTTGGCTGTGGTGCAGCTTGAGAGCCGCCACCCAGCCTCAGCCCGTGAGCGAATGCTCAGCCAAGGGAACCCCAGCCAAGGTAGATAACGCGGTAGAACTGCCTGACCTCGGCACCTACTTCCGGCGCGAGCGCGGCATGTCACGCCGGAAAGCCCAATTCACCGCTCGCGAGGTTTACCGGGACGAATCGCTGTCCCGGCGAATCCTCCCCTCAGGCTGGCACGAAGCGATCTACCCGCCCGCCGTCGGTTACGTACGCACCGCCCGCGTCCTGGCCGAACCGTTCACCCCGGAACAGCACGCCGCATGGCTCAAGGCTGGCGGTGACCGCGCCTAATGACCCAGGAAATGGAAAAGGCCCAGGCGGCAAACCTGGACCTTCTCAACACGCACAGCACACCCAAACCGGATACCTCCAGCATAGCCGACAAATCTACTAGTGCCGTTGACCACCACGCACTGATTACCGGCGTGTACGTCGCCGTCGTGCAGGTGCGCGGGGATCACGTACCGCCCCGCTACCGCCGCCGCGTCATGTTCAACCTGCCCAGCGCCCAGCGTGCCGTGGACCGGGCCACCATGGACGGCCTAGACGCCTCAGTGGTCCTATGCCAGCTCGCCCCAGTGGGAGGCGGTGACCATGGATAACACCGCGTTCATCGCCACCAACGCCCGCGCCCACGCGCTTTACACGCAGGGCTGGGAGGACGGCCACGCACAAGGGCACCGGGACGGCCTCAGGGACGCCGGGAACGCCGCCGAACTCGCCGCCGTGCGCTTCTACACGCTGGAGGCCACCGACGCCCACAACAGGGCGCAGGTCGCCGACACGGCCCGGTCCCTCGACGTGCCCAGGTTCCGTGACCGGCCCATGCCCGTCTCGACCATCAAACCGAAGCCCAGCCTTGCCCAGTTCCTCGACGGGCTGCGCCGTGGCGGGATCTTGACCGACCGCCAGGGGGTGTCAGCATGAGCGAACTAGCCGAAGCCTTCGCCGTCGCGACCGGGCAGGACTACGCCGCCCTACCCGAGTGGCAAGACGAGGGCCTGCAATCCCATCAGCGCATCGCCTCCAGGCTGGCAACCTACGGGCGCGGACGCATCCTCTACGTCAACGGCTCCGGCTGGCATTTCTGGGACGGCACCCGGTGGGCACCGGATGACCGGGCCGCACGCGCCCACGCGCTACTGACCGAATTGTTGGCCCTGAGCTGGCAGCAAGGGATGACGGATAAGGCCCTGGCCGCTGACGTGAAGGCAAGCATGACGGCCAACGGCAGCGCCGGAGTACTCGACCTTGCATCACGGAAACTCTTCACCGCCCAGGTCGACGTGAACCCGTACCTGCTCAACTGCCGGAACGGGACGCTGGATCTTCACACGCTCCAGCTCCGCGCCCACGATCCCGCCGACCACATCACAAAAGTCACGGGCTGCGACTACGACCCCTCGGCCACCAGTGAGGACTGGGACCACTTTCTGGCCTCCAGCCTCCCAGACGAGGAAGTGAGGGCATTCCTGCAACGGTACGCAGGGCTGGCACTGATCGGGCGCGTTATCGAACACATCCTAGTCATCGCTACCGGCACCGGGCGCAATGGCAAAGGCGTCCTAGCCCGTGCGCTGGCCGGGGCACTCGGAGACTACGCCATCACCGCATCAAACGACATGCTCATAGCCAGCCGGTACGGGCAGCGCTCAGCCGGTGAGCTCGCCTCACGAATGCGGCTACGCGGGGCAAGATGGGCGGTCATGTCGGAGCTTGAGAAGGGCGACAAGCTCGCCGAATCGACCATGAAAAGCCTGACCGGCGGGGACACCATCGAAGCAAAGTTTATGGGACAAAACCCCGTGGAGTTCGACCCGTCGCATACGTTTTTCATGCTGACCAACGATCTGCCGAAGGTGGACGCGGACGCGACCGCCGTATGGGCTCGAATGCGGGTAGTGCCGTTCGATGTGTCGTTCATCGGTCGGGAAGATCCGAAGCTTGAGGAACGCCTAGAGCTGAACCGCGCCGCCGTCCTGGCATGGGCCGTTCTAGGGCTGGCCGGATACCAAGACGAGGGGCTGGCAGCGCCCGCCGCCGTCATGGCCCGTACCGACTCCTACAGGACCGAAAACGACGAGCTGCAACAGTTCCTCACTGAATGCTGCACCGTGGCCCCCAGCGCCCGCGTGACGCGCTCAGAGCTGCATCACGTCTACCTCGAATGGGCACGGGAAAACAACGCCGAACAGCTCCCGGCGCGGGCATTCACACAACGCATTGGGGCACTTCCCGGTGTCTCTGAAGGCAAAACCGGCGGTTATCGCATCTGGAAGGGACTAGGTACGCAAAATGACTTATAACGATCTGACTAGGCGAAATGCGAAAAAGGGGCACATAGGGTCACTTTCTCCCGGTCATTCTCACGAGGAAACGATTATAGAAACGACTGGGAACAAGTGCCCCAAGTGCCCCACCGGAACATTCACCGACTGGCTACAGCGGCAGAAATACCGGCACGACCCCATAGGCGAGCTGGCGCGGGACTTCATCCAAGCGGCCCAGGACGGCACCCACGCCGACCACTACGAACGGCCCGACGAGCTGCGCCAGATCCTCCACCAGCTCACCACCTACCAGCCCGTTATCGACGCCCTCGACCGCGCCGAAAACGAATGGACCACAACACCCCCAGAAAGGCACCAAATGACCACCCACCCAACGCCCGACACCCCCACCACCCGGCGTGATCCCCGGTTCAAGTCGAAGCCCTCCCGATTCAAGGCCAAAGCAACGAACGACGACGGCACGGGACGGACGATCCAGATCCGCATGGGGCAAAGAGTCGCCGTCGTCACCGAAGAAACCGCCCTTCGACTCTCAGACCGAATCGTAGACGCCGTGGAAACCGCCAGAACCAACAAGAGCGCCCAGCAACGGCCCGCATCACCGAGAACTGCACAGCCCGTCCACACCAGCTACAGCGCCCCGCTGACAGCCGCCGACGGCACCGCCGAACCAGCACTACCGACCACCACCGCAGAAAGCGAATAAACCATGATCCGAATCATCACCACCGAAGGGACATTCGACGTCCCCGGCACCGCAAAAGACCTCGACACCGCCGGAAACCTCAAAATCCGACACGACGGGCACACTATCGCCGAATTCCGACGCTGGATTCACTGGCTCGAAATCACCAATCAGGAAGGCAACACCAAATGAACAACGACAAAGAAACCCGCGAATGGGTGAAGGGACTTTTCCAAAACAACGGAGAAACCCGACTCAACATCACCGAAGCCCGCACCGCGCCCCAGGACCGAGCCGAAGACCAACAGATGCGCGAAGCAATGAAAAGCCTGTTCCAAGACGATGAAGGCGACACCCGCCTGAACATCGCAGACGGCACCCCGAAGCCCTACACAGACAACCAGTAGAAACGAGCAAGAACATGAACGACCGTGCACAACTCAGCAACCTTGCATCAGCCCTTCGCCAGGTCGGCCTACAGCTTCCCACCGCCAAGGCCCTACTCGCCATCAAGAAACCCCAGGCCACCGCTGAAGACGTCCTGACCGCAGTCCTCGAAAGCAAAGAACCAAACCCCTACGCGGACCCCCGCGTGATCGCCACCGTCACCGAGTGCCACGCACGCGACCTCGCCGACTTCGAGATGCTCCATGAAATCAAGCAGGCAGAAGCAAACGCCGCCGAAGTCCGAACCCAGCACGCGAACCTGAACACGAAGCTGCGCGAACTATTTGCCGAGCATGCGGCCACCATCGAAACCGCAGCACAGACCCTCGGCACGATGAAAGACCCCGCAAGGCTCAACCTCAGCACGGCCAGCACCAGCACGGCCAGAGCCGCCATGGACCTCATGCCCGCGCTGGCATCACTAGACGGAGTGATCGCAGCATGGGGCAGCCTGCACCACTTCAAGAGCGGACACGCAATCGACAGCAGGGCAAAGCTATTCGCGTACACGAACCCCACGCCCGAACAGTGGGAAGCACTGCGGGAAGAGCCCAGCGCATGGGAAGCAGCACGACAAGGAATCGCCCTTGACCTCGCAGACACACCCCGAGAAGCAAACAACCGACGAACCGAACTCATGAAGACAAGGCAACGCCAGCGCGACGCCTTGGAGGCCAGCGTTCCCGGCTATTTGGGGTGGTAAAAAGCGGCAAGAAAACGCTGCTCAGAATCGACAGAATCAGCCAAGCGGCACAGTGAGGCACGAGGCGTCGTTGCGGGCCTTGCAGGGGCAACCTTGAGGCCCGCAGCGGCGATTTCAGGGGCACCGTGGGCAATGCCAGGGGGAACCCGGTCCCCACCCGCGGGCGAATCTGCCCCCCGGCATTGAGATACATACACAGCGGCGCTGGATGAATCGGCCCATTCCCCGCTTTACCCGCGTGTTCTCACGGAAAGGACAGTGAAAATGCAGCATAAAACGCCCTCGAATTTGAAGAATGGGGGCCGAAAGCTATGGAAAAGCGTTACTGACGACTACGAACTAGGGCAACATGAGCTCACAATTCTGTTGGAAGCAGCCCGCACTGTGGACGCGCTCGAGCATCTAGAGGCCATCGTCCGTAAGGAGGGCGTCACGGCGGTTACGCCGCAGGGTGTGCGCGCCCATCCGGCCTTGGTGGAGTTGCGACAGCAGCGCGTAACGCTCGCCAAGCTCGTTGCTTCGCTGCGGATTCCCCTCGAGGATGACCAGGAGGCCGACCGACTGCCCCAGAAGCGTTCCGGCGTCCGCGGATTGCGGGCCGTCCAGTGAGGCGCCGCAAGAAGGAGCAAGTGGCCTTCGACGGCTCGGCAATCCCGGCGTCTGTCTCTGATTTTGTGATGGCCGACTGGCCCGGTGGTTCGGAATATCAGCGGTGGGCAGCGTGGGACGCTGCCCGGACTGCCTGGGCTGAAGCGAACTTGCCTAACGGCGTGGCCTCGTTGCCGATTGAGATGCGCGAGCGTTTCCCGGCGCCGGATCAGCCGTGGTCCGAGGTCGCCCACACGATCTAACCCCAAGATTTGGCGTCAACGTCACCGGGGGACCGCAACACCGCGGGCCCGGAACGATGGCGGGGGAGTAGGAAGCGTTTCCTTGCAGTGATCCCGCCAGCGCCAGCAGCCGACAAATGGGCAGGTAGTGACCAGATTAGGAAATCTGCCGCCTTCCATACCTGCCCCGGCTGCATCAGGAAAAGCGCCCCGCCGATCTTCGGATCTGGCGGGGCGTTTTTGGCGTTTGAGTTAGGCGTCGCAGGTTCCCCCGACGTTCCCGCCTTCGGTGAGGTAGTCATCATCGGTTCGGGTGTCCACGTCCTTCGTTTTGCCGTCTTCGGTCACGGTGGTCACAACCTGGACTTCCGGCGACTTGTCGGCCAGCCCCACGAGTATGAGGCCGCCAACCGAATTCAGGTTCTCTTTGTTCCAGTCGTTCCCCTTGACGGTGATCACAATCTCGCCGCAGCGGGGGGACTTCCATTCGAGGTTCTTCACCCACGCCTTCTCAATGTCGTCTTCCTCGGCGGTGCGCATGGCGGCGTCCACGTCCATGTCGATATAAACCGAGTCGTGGGCAGACGGTTGATCCTCCGCGTAGTTCTTCACCCATTCGTCATGTTTCTTTTCGATCCATGTCTGAAGTTCTGGCGTTGCGCCGGATAGCTTTAGGCCTGAAGGGGCGACGCTGGGCGGCGCGGAGGTTGCCCCGCTGGCGGCTGGTGCGCTCGCTGCGGACGTCGCGGCGGCATCGGGCGTACTTGTGCCGACCGTGCACGCCGAGAGGCTTAGAGCGGCGATGGCAGCAACGGCAGCGAATACGGTTTTCTTCATGGTTCCCCCTATCCCAGCAGGCTTGAATTGATCGTGCCGCCATCGCGGATACTCCACGCGCTGCCGGATTCGATTCCGTCAAAGTTGATTTTATCCACGGTCGCCTTTTCGTAATGGACATTCAGGACCGTGTAATCCGTATCGTTCCCGTAGTCGTCCGTCGAGGCAAATGATCCCTGAACATAAACTGTCTTGTAGCTCTTCACGTTTTCCCGAACAGCCTTAAGGATCTTGATCGTTTCATCCTGCGCGTCTAGCTTGATCGCAAGCTTTGAAAGGTGGTCGGCAATCGGAAATTGAGCAATGACCGGCTTGCCGGGCGCGGTGGATTCCGTGACTGTCAGCCCGTCCACGTTCGCCGCCAACTCGGCAGCCTTCAACGGGTCCTTCGCCGCGGCCTTCGCTTTCTTCTCGGCAGATGCCTTAGCTGATTCCCCTGATTTATCTGCCTTGTTTTCCTGCTGCGCGACAGTCGGGCTATCCTGTGTTTCCGGCACGTAAAGTGTCCCAATTACTATGACGAGCGCCGCAAAGCCGACGATGCAGCCGCCAATCCATAGGACCACTTTCATTGGCTTTGTCATGGGCTTTTTGGTTGCTGCGGTCATGGTTCCCCCATCTAGTTTTGTTTGAGCCTACGGGCCGCGCCAGATGATCCCGAGCGCGACGGGGTAGGTGTGGCCCGCCGTGAGGGTGCCCCCGATGACGACGAGCCCGATAACGGACATGCTGGCGGTCAGGCGATGCTTGAGAATTTCCTCCATGACGTCTGCCGATCTTGCTAGGGTTCGATGCTGGGAACCGGGCTACTTGCTTTAGCCCGGTTCCCTTCAAGGTACGTGGCTAGGGTGTCGGTTTGCTTGAGTGCTCACGGGGTTAGGTTCAAAGATGAAGCGGACCCTATGGGGCTGGCCTTGCTTGGTCCCCCACACCACAACAGCACCCCAAACGCCGCCCACCTTCATTCGGAATCAGCACTAGTAGCCCGCCCTCGAAATGAGGACGAGCTGTAGCGGACCTGATCGCGTGGCCTTTGCGAACAGTGCCCCGGCGGTACGGGGCCTAACGTGGGTAAACTCAACCGCGCCTCTACCGGTTTACGTCTGGGGAGGCAGGAGCGACGCGAGCGGGTAGCTCGGAAACCGCCACGGGAAGGGCACCGTGACGGCATCCCAGCACCCGCACAGGGCAGGGTGGGAGGACCGTCTAGAACGGCCCGGTAATGAGGCTGGGGGAGAATGCCAAGGTGAACAGCAGGGCAGCGTCCAGGGCGGCGCTGAGCCGGTTCACAGGGCATCCGCTGTGGTCGCATTTGAAATGCGAGCAAGATTGGCCGCTCTAGCCTCAGCAGCTAGGGAGGCATAGACGCCTTCCAGACGTCGGAGCAGCTCGGACGGGGCGATATTCAAAAGCAGAGCCTCAGTGGCGAGCTCGGTAACGGTGCCGGGGAGCCCGCGACGGTGGCACTCGGCTACGGTCACGGTGTCGTGCCCCGGCTCGACGTTGGGGAAGGTGTCTAGGTGCTTGGCGTGCAGCGTGGCGCCGCAGCGGTAGCACTCGTCGCGTTCGCCGTCTTCCCACTGGAACGTGTGGGCGGTGCAAGGGGGCAGTGGGAACGCGTACGGGTTGTTGCTAGTATCAGCCATGTGATCACTCTCTTCAGTGGTTGCCACGCCTCGGACCGCGCTAACGGTGCCGAGGCATTTCCTTGTATGAATGACCCCAATCATGCACAGCGGGTTTCTTCCTGGCGTTCACCCCGCAGTTCATCCGTCCCGCAGCCCCCCTGGCACCCCAATACCTCATACTCATTGGGACCATCGTTGCGGTGGACGTCCTGGTCATGTGGTTCTTCTTCGCCGCCACGGCCAAGGGATTCCGTCGTTTCACCCGCAATGCGCGCGGCCAACGCATCCTCAACCTCTCCTTCGGGACGTTGTTCATCTTCGTGGCCGCGCTGCTGGTCTTGATGCACCAGTAGCCGCACCGGCCGACGACGCTGTCACCGGCGCGACGGCCCGCCTAGATGTATTGACCACTGAGGTTGGGTACGCGGGCAGCGGGTGGAAGTCCTCGTAGTGA
>NZ_FUHW01000029.1 GCF_900163545.1 Arthrobacter rhombi | reverse complement strand
CGGGTAGAGCGGGTGGGCGGTAGCCAGGGCGGTCACCCGGGCCTTCAACCCTTCAAGGACACCGGCGTCGGCACCGCCGTCGGCGGTCCCGGCAATCAACGCGGCCGCGATGATGTCAGCGACCTCGGTAAAGGCCTCCTCGGAGAAACCACGCGTCGCCAACGCCGGAGTCCCGATCCGTAGCCCCGAGGTCACCATCGGCGGCCGCGGATCAAACGGGACAGCATTACGGTTCACCGTGATCTCGATCTTCGCCAGCAGGTCTTCACCTTCCTGGCCATTGAGCACCGAGTCCCGCAGATCAACCAGCACCAAATGCACATCGGTGCCACCGGTGAGCACGCTGATCCCGCACGCAGCAACATCGGGCGCGTTGAGTCGTTCAGCCAAAATCCTGGCCCCGGCCAACGTCCGGGCTTGGCGTTCGGCGAACTCCGGCGAGGCAGCGATCTTGAACGCGACCGCCTTACCGGCGATCACATGCTCCAACGGCCCGCCCTGCTGACCGGGGAACACCGCCGAATTGATCTTCTTGGCAATATCGGCGTCATTGGACAAGATGATCCCGCCCCGCGGGCCGGCCAACGTCTTATGCGTGGTGGAGGTGACCACATGGGCATGCGGCACCGGGGAGGGGTGCAACCCGGCAGCAACCAGGCCAGCGAAATGGGCCATGTCCACGAACAGGTAGGCCCCGACCTTGTCGGCGATCGCCCGGAACCGTTCGAAGTCCAACTGGCGGGGATAGGCCGACCAGCCGGCGACGATCATCTTGGGCTGGTGCTCGATCGCCAGGGCCTCGACCTCGTCCATGTCGATGCGCAGATCGGACTCGGAGACCGAGTACGGGACGATGTTGTAGAGCCGTCCGGAGAAGTTGATCTTCATCCCGTGGGTCAAGTGACCACCATGGGCCAGGTTCAGGCCCATGACCGTGTCCCCGGGACGGATCAGTGCGTGCATCACCGAGGCATTGGCCTGGGCACCCGAGTGTGGCTGGACGTTCGCGTAGCCGGCACCGAAGAGGGCCTTGACCCGCTCGATCGCCAAGGACTCGATCACGTCGACATGCTCGCAGCCGCCGTAGTACCGGCGCCCGGGGTAGCCCTCGGCGTATTTATTGGTCAGCACCGAGCCCTGGGCTTCCATGACCGCTTGGGCCGTGTGGTTTTCCGAGGCGATCATTTCCAGACCGTCCTGCTGGCGGGCCAGCTCGGCATCGATCCGCGAAGCGACCTCGGGATCAAGCTCCGCCAGCGGGGCCGTCA
>NZ_FUHW01000008.1 GCF_900163545.1 Arthrobacter rhombi | reverse complement strand
TCACTACGAGGACTTCCACCCGCTGCCCGCGTACCCAACCTCAGTGGTCAATACACCTAGCCGCCGCGACGCGCCCCGCTCCAACAACGGGAACGTCGCATTCCCCACGCTGTAACCCGTACCGAGGAGAAGTTGGACGTGGCTGAAGAGGAACACATTTCCCACATTCGCAGTGGCTTGACCAGCCAGCTGCCGGACCGCGATCCGGAGGAAACCGCCGAATGGATTGAATCCTTCGACGGTCTGGTCGAGGCCCAGGGCACCGAACGGGCCCAGTTCATCGTCCGCTCTCTCCTGCAGCGCGCGGGTGCCCAGAGCGTCGGTGTCCCCATGGTGACCACCACCGACTATGTCAATACCATCCCCGTGGACCAGGAACCCGAGTTCCCCGGACACGAAGAGACCGAACGTCGTTACCGCGCCTGGATGCGTTGGAATGCCGCCATCATGGTCCACCGCGGCCAGCACCCCGATATCGGGGTCGGCGGGCATATCTCCACCTACGCCGGTGCGGCCACGCTCTACGAAGTGGGCTTCAACCACTTCTTCCGCGGCAAGGACCACCCCGGCGGCGGCGACCAGGTCTTCTTCCAGGGCCATGCCTCCCCCGGGATGTATGCCCGCGCCTTCCTGGAAGGACGGCTGACCGAGGAGGACCTCGACGGCTTCCGCCAGGAAAAGTCCAAGGAGGGCCATGCGCTGCCTTCCTACCCACACCCCCATTCCATGCCCGACTTCTGGGAATTTCCCACGGTCTCCATGGGGATCGGCCCGTCCAACGCCATCTATCAGGCCCAGCTGAACCGCTACCTGCATAACCGTGGCATCAAGGACACCTCCGACCAGAACGTCTGGGCCTTCCTGGGCGACGGCGAGATGGACGAGCCGGAATCACGCGGCTTCCTCCAGTTGGCAGCCAACGAACAGCTGGACAACCTCAACTTCGTGATCAACTGCAACCTGCAGCGCCTTGATGGCCCGGTGCGAGGCAACGGGAAGATCATGCAGGAGCTCGAAGCCTTCTTCCGCGGTGCCGGCTGGAACGTCATCAAGGTCGTGTGGGGCCGCGAATGGGACGATCTGCTGGACAAGGACGACACCGGCTCGCTGGTGGACATCATGAACCAGACGCCCGATGGCGACTACCAGACCTATAAGGCCGAATCGGGCGGATTCATCCGCGAACACTTCTTCGGCAAGTCTCCGCAGACCAAGGAACTGGTTGCCGATCTGACCGACGCCCAAATCTGGAATCTGAAGCGTGGCGGCCACGACTACAACAAGATGTATGCCGCGTATAAGGCAGCCACAGAGTTCAAGGGCAAGCCCACGGTCATCCTGACCAAGACGGTCAAGGGCTACGGACTGGGCAACAGCTTCGAGGCGCGCAACGCGACCCACCAGATGAAGAAGCTGACCCTTGATGATCTGAAGGGGTTCCGCGATCACCTGCGGATCCCGATCACCGATGAGCAGCTCGAAGCCGACCCGTACGCCCCGCCGTACTACCACCCGGGGATGGATGCCCCCGAAATCAAGTACATGATGGAACGTCGTGCGGCTTTGGGCGGTTCGGTCCCCGAACGTCGGACCAAGCACACGCCTCTGCACCTGCCCGAGGACAAGGCCTACGCGGTCGCCAAGAAGGGCTCGGGCAAGCAGCAGGCGGCCACCACGATGGCCTTCGTGCGTCTCCTCAAGGACCTCATGCGGGATAAGGACTTCGGGGAACGCGTGGTCCCGATCATCCCCGACGAGGCACGTACCTTCGGCATGGATTCGCTCTTCCCCACGAAGAAGATCTACAACCCGAAGGGCCAGAACTACCTGTCGGTGGACCGCGACTTGATCTTGGCCTATAAGGAATCCCCTCAGGGTCAGATCCTGCATACCGGTATCAACGAGTCAGGTTCGGTAGCTGCCCTCACGGCGGCGGGAACCTCCTACGCCACCCACGGCGAACCGTTGATCCCGATCTACATCTTCTACTCGATGTTCGGGTTCCAGCGTTCCGGCGACTTCTTCTGGGCCGCCGGCGACCAGATGACGCGTGGCTTCGTCTTGGGCGCTACCGCCGGACGGACCACGTTGACCGGTGAAGGCCTGCAGCACGCGGACGGGCATTCCCCGATCCTGGCCGCAACCAACCCGGCAGTGGTCTCCTACGATCCGGCCTACGGCTACGAGATCGGGCACATCGTCAAGGCTGGTCTGGCCCGGATGTACGGGGGCGAGCATGAAGACCCCAACGTCATGTACTACATCACCTTGTACAACGAGCCGATGCTCCAGCCTGCAGAGCCCGAGGGCTTGGACGTCGAGGGACTGCTCAAGGGCATCTACCTCCTCTCCCCGGCCACGGTCGACGGGCCGCGAGCCCAGCTACTGGCCTCCGGCGTTTCGGTACCGTGGGCCCTGGAAGCCCAGCAGATCCTCGCCGAGGAATGGGGCGTCTCGGCAGATGTCTGGTCGGTGACCAGCTGGAACGAGCTGCGCCGCGACGGGCTGGATGCCGAGGAAGAAGCGTTCATGAACCCGGGTAGCGAACCCCGCGTGCCCTATGTGACGCAGAAGCTGGCGGGGGCTACCGGTCCGATCGTCGCGGTCACCGACTTCATGAAGGCCGTGCCGGACCAGATCCGTCAGTTCGTCCCCAACGAGTTCGCGACCCTGGGTGCCGATGGCTTCGGTTTCTCCGACACCCGTGCCGCTGCCCGTCGCTTCTTCAAGATCGACGCCCACTCGATGGTCGTGCGAACCCTGGAAATGCTCGAACGCCGGGGCGAGGTCGCCAAGGACAGTGCAGCCCAGGCGTTCAAGAAGTACCAGATCGACAACGTGAACGCCGGCACGTCCGGCACCGCCGGGGGCGATTCCTAACCCCGACCCTTGGTGTCGACGGCGAAAGAAACGCCGTCGACACGTCCGGGCGGTGAAAGTCCCCCGGTCACCTGCTCTGGCAGGTGACCGGGGGACTTCTTCTTTTGTAGTGTTCCTCCAAAATGGAGCCACGGGCCACCAGTGCGTAGGGTGGACGCATGACAGACGAACGTCCGGGCACCGGATCCCCGCGCATCCGCCCCGTGCGTCAGCCCAAGGCCAGCCCGGAGACGCTGAAACGCTTGAAGTCCCATCTGGGTATCCTTTCCACGGTCGCCCTGAAGCATCTGGACCAGTCACTTCCCTGGTATCGGGGGCTGCGACCCCAGGAACGCGCGGCACTGGGCCTGGTCGCCCAGAAGGGTATCGCCTCCTTCGTCTCCTGGTACGAACGCCCTAGTTCCCCACAATGGGTCCTCACCGATGTCTTCGGCACCGCACCCACCGAGCTCACTCGCTCGATCTCCTTGCAGAAGGCGTTGCAGCTCATCCGCACCATCGTCGAGGTCGTGGAGAACCAGGTCCCCGAGCTGGCCCCCGATTCCGAGCAGGTACAACTACGCGAGGCAGTTCTGCGCTATTCCCGGGAAGTCGCCTTCGCCGCCGCTGACGTCTACGCCAGGGCCGCCGAATCCCGCGGGGCGTGGGATAGCCGGCTCGAAGCCCTCGTCGTGGACGCCGTGCTGCGAGGCGAAAGCCCCGACGCCCTGCGCTCACGTATTGCCGCCGTCGGGTGGACCTCGCAGTCGGGGATCCACGTCATTGTCGGCAGTTCCCCCGAGGATGCCGGCGCCACCTTCGTCGGTGACCTGCGCCGCGCCGGGCAGCGGGTGGCCAAGGACTGCCTCGTGGGGATCCAGGGTGACCGGCTGATCCTCATGCTCGGCGGGGTCCGGGAGCTGGAAACCACATTCTCCCGGCTGGCCGAGTACTTCGGCCCCGGACCCATCGTCTCCGGCCCTGAAGCTGCGAGCCTACGCGATGCTGCAGCGAGCGCCCATGCCGCCTTCGAGGGGATTGCCGCAGCCGGCGCCTGGCCGCTGGCCCCGCGCCCGGTCGCGGCCGATGACCTGTGGCCCGAACGCGTCATGAACGGCGACGCCGCAGCCCGCACCGCCCTGATCAACGAGATCCACAAACCCTTGGTTCGCGCAGGAAATGGCCTCGTGGAGACGCTATCCAGCTATTTGGCCCTGGGCCATTCATTGGAGGGAACGGCCCGCGAACTCTTCGTCCATGCCAACACCGTGAGGTACCGGCTCAAACGGGTCTGTGACGTCACCGGATGGGACCCGTTGGTCCCCCGGGAGGCCTTCGTCCTGCAGACGGCACTCGTCGTGGGACGACTGGAGGCGACCGAGTCGTTGTAGGATTCCTCTAAAGCCCCTCGCGCAGCTTCGTGCCGCAAGACACCCGTCATGTCCCCGATCTTTGGAAAGCTGGAACAGTGCTAGCAATCGTGTGCCCAGGACAGGGCTCCCAGACCCCCGGATTCCTCGAACCCTGGTTGGAGGTGCCCGGCGTCGCCGACCACCTCGCCCGACTCTCCGAGCTGACCGGCCGAGATCTGGTGGTCCACGGAACCGTTTCCGATGAGGCGACCATCAAGGACACGGCAGTCGCCCAACCGCTCATCGTTGCCGCCGGCCTGATCGCCGCCCGCGCCCTGCTCGGTGAGGCTGGCCTGAGCCAGCTTCCCGCCTCGACCGTCCTGGCGGGGCACTCCGTTGGTGAGATCACCGCTGCCGCCTTAGCCAACGCCCTTCCCGAGGCCGACGCGATGGTCTTCGTGCGAGAACGTGCCAATGCCATGGCCGAGGCCGCAGCCGTCACCCCCACCGGCATGGCAGCTGTCCTCGGCGGGGACCCCGAGGAGGTTGCCGCGACGCTGGCAGCCTTTGGACTGACCGCAGCCAACGCCAATGGCGGAGGACAGACCGTCGCAGCAGGGACCTGGGAGCAGATCGACGCCCTGGTCGCCTCGCCCCCCGCCAAGGCCCGCGTGATGCCGCTGAAGGTGGCAGGGGCCTTCCACACCAAACACATGGCCCCCGCAGTCGGCACGCTCCAGGACCTGCTCCCCTCGCTGCACCCTGCAGATCCAGCAGTAACGCTGCTGAGCAACTACGACGGCGGGGCAGTCAGCGACGGCGCAGCCAACCTCTCCAGCTTGGTGGCGCAGGTCTCCCGTCCGGTCCGCTGGGACCTGTGCATGGAGACGATGGCCGCTGAAGGTGTCACCGGCATCCTGGAACTGCCGCCGGCAGGAACCCTGGTGGGGTTGGCCCGCCGCGGGCTGAAGGGGCTGCCAACGATGGCGCTGAAGTCCCCCGAGGATCTCGAGGCGGCCCGCGAATTTATCAACGAACATGGCCAGACGGCCACCGCAGAGGACAGGAACTAACGTGAGCGCAGTACTTTCCCAGAACAGCCCGCGGGAGTACACCCGCATCATGGGTGTGGGTGCCGCACGCGGAGACGTCATCGTCACCAACGAAGACGTCTGCCAGTGGATCGACTCCTCCGATGAGTGGATCCAGAAGCGGACGGGCATCGTCACCCGACGCCGGGCCGACGCCGAGACCTCCTTGGTCGACCTGGCCGAGACCGCTTCCCGCCAGGCACTGGAAAACGCTGGCATCGAAGGATCCCAGCTCGGTGCCGTCATCATTTCCACGGTGACCTCCCCCTATGCCACCCCCTCTGCGGCCTCGGCACTGGCCCACCGGCTGGAAGCCACCCCGGCCCCGGCCTTCGATATCTCGGCGGCCTGCGCCGGCTACTGCTACGGCGTCGCCCAGGCCGATGCGCTGGTGAAGTCCGGTGCCGCCGAGTATGTTCTGGTCGTCGGAGCCGAGAAGCTCTCGGACATCATCGACAACCACGAACGCACCATCTCCTTCCTGCTCGGCGACGGTGCCGGCGCGGTCATCGTGGGGCCTTCAGACACACCGGGTATCGGCCCCTCGGTATGGGGTTCGGATGGCGGGAAATGGGATGCCATCGGGATGACCCATTCAATGCTGGATCTGCGCGATGTCGCCGTACAGGCCGAAGAAGACCCCGCAGGTGACGCCATGGTCGCCGGCACCGAGGCCAAGCTGTGGCCCACCCTGCGCCAGGACGGCCAGACCGTTTTCCGCTGGGCCGTCTGGGGCATGGCGAAGGAAGCCAAGCGCGCCCTGGATGCTGCCGGCATCACCGCCGATGATCTCTCCGTATTCCTGCCGCACCAGGCGAATATGCGCATCATCGACGAAATGGTCAAGCAGCTCAAACTGCCCGAAACCGTTGCCGTCGCCCGCGATATTGCCGATACCGGCAACACGTCCGCCGCCTCGATTCCGCTGGCCATGCACCGCATGCTGCAGGAACGTCCCGAGCTCTCGGGAACCCTGGCCCTACAAATCGGGTTCGGCGCGGGCCTCGTCTTCGGCGCGCAGGTCATCGTCCTGCCCTAGGCTGTTGACCGGACATCACTAAAGTTCACCGTCCGCAGGGCGGGAAAAATCGTCGGGAGAGTCCCGGCACCAAAGAAAGGGAGCCTCATGGCTAGCAACGAAGAAATCCTGGCCGGCCTCGCCGAGATCGTCAACGAAGAAACCGGCTTGGCCACCGACGCAGTCCAGTTGGACAAGTCGTTCACGGACGACCTCGACATCGACTCCATCTCCATGATGACCATCGTCGTCAATGCCGAAGAGAAGTTCGATGTGAAGATCCCGGACGAGGAAGTCAAGAACCTCAAGACCGTCGGCGACGCCGTGAACTTCATCGCGAACGCCCAGGCCTGATCGATTCCGGTTCTTCCCGTGGGCCCCGCTAGGGCAGCCTGAACCGGGAAGCCCAGGTCTTCTGGGTGGTCCGCCGAACGTGGCGGACCACCCCACCTAAACCTCAAGCGCAGAGCAACCTGCTCTACGCACCCAGCAATACAGCACAGAGAGTATGTTGATGGCTCGCAAAGTAGTAATCACCGGCCTCGGCGCGACAACGCCGATCGGTGGGGACGTCCCCACCCTCTGGGCCAACGCCCTCAAGGGTGTTTCCGGCGCCCACACTTTGACCGCCGATTGGGTCGAGAAGTATTCCCTGCCGGTCCACTTCGCCGCGAAGGCCTCTACTCCGGCTGCGGAAGTCCTTTCTCGGGTCGAGCTCAAACGCATGGACCCCTCCACCCAGTTCGGCGTCGTGGCCGCACGGGAAGCCTGGAAGGACTCAGGGATCGAGGATGTCGACCACGACCGCTTCGCTGTCACCTTCGCCACCGGCATTGGCGGCGTATGGACGCTGCTTGATGCATGGGACACGCTGAAGGAGAAGGGTCCTCGCCGTGTGCTGCCGATGACCGTTCCCATGCTGATGCCCAATGGGCCGGCAGCTGCCGTGAGTCTAGATCTCGGGGCGCGGGCCGGCGCCCACACCCCCGTGTCCGCGTGCGCCTCGGGAACCGAGGCCATGCATATGGGGCTCGAGCTGATCCGTTCCGGCAAGGCGGATGTCGTGATGTGTGGTGGTGCCGAAGCGGCTATCCACCCCATGCCGATGGCCTCCTTCTCAGCCATGCAGGCGCTGTCTAAGCGCAATGACGATCCCGAACATGCCTCGCGCCCCTATGACATTGACCGCGACGGCTTTGTGATGGGCGAGGGCGCTGGCGCCCTGGTCCTCGAGGCAGAAGAGCATGCACTGGCCCGTGGGGCTCATATTTATGCTGAGTTGGCTGGTACCTCGGTTACCGCAGATGCCTACCACATCACCGCCCCAGACCCCGAGGGTCTGGGTGCCACCCGGGCGTTGAAGGCAGCCATGTTTGACGGTCTCATTCAGCCCGAGGACGTCGTGCACGTCAACGCGCATGCGACCTCCACGCCGGTGGGCGATAAGCCCGAATACACGGCGTTGCGCGCCGCGTTGGGCAACCGGCTCGATGAGGTCTGCGTTTCGGCCACGAAGTCGCAGATGGGTCACCTCCTGGGCGCCTCGGGTGCCGTTGAATCCGTGCTGACCGTCCTGGCCGTGCAGGAACGCAAGGCCCCGGTGACCATTAACTTGGAGAACCAGGATCCGGAGATCCCGCTGGATGTCGTCACCGGAAGCCCCCGCGAACTGCCTTCCGGGCAGATCGTGGCACTGAATAACTCCTTCGGCTTCGGCGGTCACAACGCCGTGGTGGCGATCCGCAGCGTCTAGTCACGCCCCGCTCGCAGACAAGGCCCGCACCCAACGGTGCGGGCCTTGTCGTTTAATCTCAAGACCTTCGGAGACGAAGAGTCATCTGTAGGACAACACGACTATTCGACTGCTCTCCTGATCGTTGCGTGCCGGGAACTGGTCGGCAGGACGATCTGGAGAGCGATGGCATCCAGAGAGGGTGTGTGGAGTTAGCCGACCTGGTGGAGCCAGCGGACCGGCGCGCCTTCGGCGGCATGGCGGAAGGGATCGAGTTCTTCGTCCCACGCTTCACCGAGGGCAAGGGAGAGTTCTTGGTAGACGGCCGCGGGATCGCCGGCGCCTTGTTCATAGGCGAAGCGGATCCGGTCCTCGCCGACCATGATGTTGCCTGCGGAGTCGGTGGCGGCATGGAAGATGCCGAGTTCGGGAGTGTGTGACCAGCGGCTTCCGTCAACGCCACGACTGGGTTCCTCGGTGACCTCATAGCGCAGGTGGGCCCAGCCGCGGAGGGCGGAGGCCAGTTGCGCACCGGTACCTTGGGGTCCTGCCCAATGGATTTCCGTGCGGTACATTCCGGGCGCGGCGGATTGCGGCGTCCAGTTGAGGTCCGTGCGTTCATCGACGACGGACCCGATGGCCCACTCGATATGTGGGCACAACGCTGTCGGGGCTGAGTGTACAAAAAGTACGCCCCGGGTCATGGGTACAGACATGCCATCCTCCAGTTCCTGTTGGTACGTCTTCCCCAACGACCACAGTCACTTTTGGAGGCCAGCACATGCTGCCTGATTTCATTGTGCCCGATTCCGGTGCGAATCTCCACCGTGACGGGCCGTCCCGGGTTTTTTATCGCGGCACGAGGCGTCAGGCGCGTGGATGCGCCTGCTGATAGCTATTGCGTAAACGGTCCACAGATACGTGGGTGTAGAGCTGGGTGGTGGCCAGTGAGCTATGACCAAGCAATTCCTGGACGGTCCGAAGATCGGCTCCACCATCAAGCAGATGGGTGGCCGCGGTGTGGCGCAGGGCGTGTGGTCCCCGTGCTGCGGTATCGCCCAGCCCCTCCAAGGCCCGTTGGACCATCGAACGCACCTGTCGTGCGCCCATGCGCGCACCTCGCTCCCCCAGGAACAAAGCGGGACCCGAACCGTTGATGGCCAGATGGGTCCGGCCGCGGCTGATCCAATCGCTCAGTGCTTGGTGTGCGGGCTGCCCGAAGGGGACGGTACGCTCTTTATCTCCTTTGCCCAGGACGCGCAGGGTTCG
This sequence comes from Arthrobacter rhombi, assembly GCF_900163545.1. Taxonomy (GTDB): domain Bacteria; phylum Actinomycetota; class Actinomycetes; order Actinomycetales; family Micrococcaceae; genus Arthrobacter_H; species Arthrobacter_H rhombi_A. Next base: position 4,024 of record NZ_FUHW01000008.1, on the reverse strand, counting down.
CCGATCATGATCGATGTCGTCGACATCCAGGCCGGTCAGCTCCCCCACGCGGATTCCTGTGGCGTAGAGCAGCTCGAGGATGGCCCGGTCACGGTCGGACACCGCCCGTTGCCGTGGCGTTGGCGCGGCCCCGGACTCAGCCTGCGGTTCGTCGTCGAGGAGCCGGTGCATCTGGGAATCCTGCAGGACATGTGGGAGCCGTTTGGCGTTCTTGGGTGATCTCAGCCGGAGCGAGGGGTCAGCCGGAATGATTTCTTCACGCAGGGCCCATGCCATGAATGTGCGCAGCGATGCCGCATGTCTTGCCAGAGTTGCCGGGGCCTTGCCGCGGGCCTGTTGCTCGCCCAGCCAAAGGCGAAGAACGGCCAGGTCGATTTCAGCCAAGGCCTTGATGCCGTGCTCGGTAGCAGCGAATTCGAGCAGTGAGGTCACATCGCTCAGGTAGGCCCTGCGGGTGTGCTCGCTCCGGGAACGTTCCAATGCCAGATACCGCTCGAAGCCATCCAGTGCCACTTCGTACTCGACCGGAAGACCGCTCGCGTCTCGAGCCCCGGCGGCCGACCCTGCTGCTGCCGGGTCCACGGAATGCGGCTCACTACTCATATTCTCAGTTTGGATTGGTTTGTACGGTAACCGGTGCTGCCACGCCGCACTCTTGGCAGGACACCCCGTCGTTTGGATAGGACTGGTTCAGCCCCCATGGCGGCGTCGCCAGCCGTCGGCACTGGATTCAGCAAGGCCTCGGGCCTGTAACCGGCTGAGCCCACCGAGGACTGCTCCGATACCCAGCCCGGAAACCGTGGACAGCTTATCCGGGGTGGCCGGCTGGCGGATGGGGAGGGCATCCATGAGCAGTAGATCTTGGATATCGAGCCCGTCATGGGGTCTGGTTTCCTCCGCTTGAACTCCTCTGTCACGGACTGAGTCCCCGCTCGTGACGGACTGGGCCATGGTGCCAAGCATCTCGAAGGCTTCGGCAGCATCGGTAATGGGGATCGCCGATCCTTCCCGCAGGAGTCGATGACAACCTGCTGAATTGGCCGAGAACACCGATCCGGGTACCGCCCCGACATCGCGCCCCAGTTCACTGGCGCGCCGGGCAGTGGTCAAGGCTCCCGAGCGCCAGCGTGCTTCGACAACCAGCGTCGCCCCACACAACGCGGCGAGCAACCTGTTGCGTTGCAGGAACCTCCAACGAGTCGGTGCCGTCCCCGGGGGAACCTCGGCGAAGAGCATCCCGTTGGCTTCGACCCGGCGTAGGAGTTCATCATTTCCTGCCGGGTAGAAACGGTCCAACCCCCCGGCCATGACGGCCGCCGTTGCCAGGCACTCATGGCCAGATGCCGCGTGAAGTGCTGCCTCGTGGGCGCGTGCGTCGATACCGTAGGCACCACCGGAGACGATCGTGATTCCCCGGGCACAGAGTTCGGAGACGATCTGGCTGCCCACTTGTCGGCCGTAGTCAGTGGCATCCCGGCTTCCCACCACGGCCATCAGGGCGTCCTTGACTGGCAGCTGCTGGGGAGGAACTGTCCCCCGCCACCAGAGACATAGCGGGGCGCCGAGGCCGAGGTCGTCAACTTGCGCCGGCCAGGCGGGATCTTCGGGGACGAGCAGGCCGCCGCCGAAGCGCCGGATGGTTTCCAGATCCAGTGCCGCCCCCGAGGCGTCAACGCGCGGCCTCCATCGCTCGAGTCCCGCGTCGAGGCGGTGGGCACCCCGGGTTCCTGCTTCGCCACCCAGGAGTTCGGCCACTGCCTGTTGTACGGCGGCTGGTGCTTTGCCGGTGGTCGTACTGATCAACCGATAGGCCTCCACCGGACCGCTAACAGCCACGAGGGCGGTCCCGGTCAGGTCGTTGGGTTCCATCAGTCGAGACAGTCCGGCGCGCGCGACGAGTATTTCTGCTTCGACGCTCATGGTCTTCCTCCTCGTGCGTGGTGGCGTAGTTGCAAGGCCACTTCGATATCGCCTTGCCGCGGGCATTCCTGTCCTCCCAGATCACTGATGGTCCAGGCCAGGCGAAGCACCCGGTGGTATCCCCTGGCCGTGAGCAATCCTCGCTCGACCTGCCGATCCGCAGTGGCGGTGACGTGCCCGGGCAGGGCTAGTTCGTGGCGCAGGATGGTTCCCGAAAGGTCGGCGTTGCGGCGCAGCCCCAGCGCCTTCAGACGGCGGCGTTGAGCCTGTCGTGCAGCGGCCACCCGGCCGGCGACGGTGGCGGAGGTTTCCTCACCGCGTCCCGTCCCCAAATGCACCGAGTTCACTCGAGGAACTTCGATCTGCACATCGATACGGTCCAGCAGGGGCCCCGAGAGCCGGTCAAAGTAGCGGCGGCGTTGCATCGGTGTACACCGGCAGTCCAGGGCTTTGCCCGTGTTCTGTCCGCAGGGGCAGGGGTTCGCTGCGAGCACCAGCTGGAACCTGGCCGGGTAGGTGGCGATGCCTCCGGCACGGTGCAACGTGATCTGCCCAGATTCCAGCGGTTGGCGCAGACTGTCCAGAGATTTGGAACTGAATTCCGGTGCTTCGTCCAAGAACAGGACCCCGCGGTGGGCACGCGAGGCGGCCCCCGGTCGAGGAAGTCCTCCCCCTCCACCCATGAGGGCGACCATGCTCGCACTGTGATGCGGACTTTCATACGGCGGCCTCAGCAGCAGCTGATCCATGCCTGCCGTCCCGCGATGCAGCGAATGGATGGCTGTGGCCTCCATCCCCTCGACGGGATCCAGATCGGGCAGTAGGCCGGGTAGCCGTTCGGCAAGCATCGTCTTGCCCGCACCGGGAGGACCCACCAGCAATAAGTGGTGTCCACCGGCCGCGGCAACCTCCAGAGCGAAGCGTGCCAACGGCTGGCCGAGCACATCGCAGAGGTCGGCGCGTTCGGTGGCCGCGCCGGGCAGTTCGGCGGTGGTGCCCGGCGCTGCGGTAGGTGTCCGTACCTGCGCCTGGACCCTAGGCGGGACCACGGTATCGAGGCAGCCATAGTCCGAGAGAACTTCGCCCAGGTGACGGTAGGCGCTGATATGGGCCCCGGGGACGAGGCGTGCCTCGGCCGCGTTGGCTTCGGCCACCACCACTCGTGGCCTTCCTGCCCTCACTGCTGCCATCACCGAGGGGAGGACTCCGGCGACGGGGCGCAAGGTTCCGTCCAGGCCGAGTTCGGCCACGTAGACGACGTCGGGAGGATTCTCGATCTCCCCCGCAGCGGCAAGTGCCGCGACGACGATCGCGAGGTCACTAAACGCGAATGACGTTTTTACCGTGGGCCCAAGTAGCGTCCGAGGAAGAGTTCCAGGTCGTCGATCTCCTTGGGCGCCCGCACCTTGTCAAGGGGTCGGGCCATTTGCTTTGAAAAAGTTTCCGGAAATGGCTAGGTAGCTAATTCCCACCCGGGACCTGACATGCAAGCAGTGATCAAGATAGCACCCCTTGTCTAACCGAATGCTGACTAGGCACGATTCGACCGAGTCCCGTCAGGAACCGGCAATAGAGTTGCTTCTGAGACGAGGCCTCTCCCTTTCGGTCGATCAGATATCGCCGTGTAAAAAACCGCTTGTTATACCTATTTAGGGGTAGCACAATGGGTTTTCTCTCGCCTGCCACAAAATCAGCAAGCTCGGCGTACGCAAACGCAAAAAAGGCCGCCCGAAATGGGCGACCACACGCTCACTTACCTGCACTCTTGGCTGAGTTCGTAACCCTCCGCGCAATCGATGCCCTGAGACAGATCAAAGTCTTACTGACGCCGGAACAAGTAGCGCGAATCCATGCCGCTGTCCCCACCTCTGGTGGTGGGAACCGTGCATAACGAGCCACTCCTGTCCCCATCGGCACTGCGCGCAGCCTCAGAGGTCGTTGAGTCCGCACCCCCACTGACTGAAGCCCAACGGGCTGAGCTAAGACTGATCCTCGCGCCTTCTGCACTGCACAATTTGGTGCCAGTAAAGGCCATCCTCGCCGCCTAGGTGTATTGACCACGGACGTTGGTAACGCTCCGGGGTAGTTGAAATAGGGAAGACCT
>NZ_FUHW01000010.1 GCF_900163545.1 Arthrobacter rhombi | reverse complement strand
TCACTACGAGGACTTCCACCCGCTGCCCGCGTACCCAACCTCAGTGGTCAATACACCTAGGCCGTCCTCAGGGATGGCCCTTTCCGGGGTCGCGGGCCGCACCCAAAAAAGAACGGCAGCAGACGTAGTAAGCGTCTGCTGCCGTAGACCCCTGAACAGACCAAGTGTTCAGGAGCTATTCCTTGTTGTCTTTAAGTTTAGACGATGCCTCTCCACAAGCCAATCGTTCATTCCGTTCGAGATCCAAGGTAGACGCAATTCCCACAACCGTCGCCCAATACTCCGTCTCGGAGGATAGGTCGGACAACGACATCTTCGTCTGGAGGCGGTTCCTCCCTGGCTACAGATTCGCAACGCTCAGCGGCACCATGTCTTGGGCAATTATCGTCGACCTTGACCACGATGACGGTTGGGTTCGTGCACATGAGTTCTTTCATTTTTCTGGCGGTCCGGAACCGTCTTGGATTATCGAGAACACCATGACAGGCCATGTTCAGATGGGCTGGATGATCGAACCGGTTTCGTACGGGGAGCGCTCTTGGGCCAAGCCACAAAACTTGCAGCAAATGGTGTATCGCGCCCTGGTCTGGACTCTCGATGGTGACAAGGCTTTCACGCAGGGCCGCGCGCGCAATCCATTTTACGATCCCGAAGAGTACCTACGCGAGTGCAAAGCCGACCTTGCCAGTTGTTGGCGACGGCTAAAAGCGCAGAACGTCGGCGATGGCGCCCAAACCCAGGCTGCTAAGAGCGTGGCTTTGGCGGAATGCCGCCTTGAACGTGCGCAGCGTCTACATCACAACGACAACCTTCACGACCGAAGGATCCATTGGGGACCAATGATCCCCCGGTCCATGCGGGATTTTCGGCAACAGCTCAAGCGCGCCGGCATGTTCAAGACGGATCACTTCGATGTGCATGCCCTGCCAACAGGTGCAACCCGTCGTTCGCAGCAGGCTGCAGCCCTGGTCGGCCCTATTGAGCAGGGAGAGCGGAACTCCACCGTGTTCACCCTGACTATGGCGGCTGCAATGCGCGGTGACGACTTCAAGTCCTTCGCTCATTCTCTAACCTGCGACCCGCCACTGCTGCGCAAGGAGACCGAAAGCATCATCGCATCTGTAGGGAGGAGGGTTGGTCGGAGCAAGCCACTCCCGCCAGAAGGACCGGGCCAGACGAACCTCCAGGCTTTCTCGCGCTATCAGGCCAGACGAGGCAAGGCCGGCGGTTCACGGCATAGTGCTGCACAGAGTGCGCAGAGATCGGAAGTTTGGCACACAGCCGGCACCGCTTCCGTCGCACATCGACGTTCTGAACGGTCGACACAGACTGGCTCCCTTGTCGCCGAGGGGCTGACGATCAGACAGATTGCCGAGCACTTTGGTGTTTCAAAGAGCACTGCGAAACGGTACAAGCGAGCAGCTACCTCAGGGGGGTCAAACCAGGAGCCTACAGGTAACGGCGCAGCCACACCCGCAGGAACAACCACTCCTCCTGGGGTGCCTACTGCTCCTCGGGTGGGGCTTGTTGGAAGTCTGCGCGTTGAACAGCTTGGAAGGATCACGCCTGACGCCTATGGGGTTACTTCGGAGGCTGACGAGCCTTGGCAAGTAGCAACACGGCTAGTCCAACTCACTGTTTCAAATTCTCGAAACTGTGCGAAGGGACAAGTCAAAGCGTTGCAGCTCATACCTAACCCGCCCCTCCTGGACCGGGCCATGAGACCGTTTGCGATTGATAGGGCCGAGGGGTAACCGGGAACTTCTAGGCCTCACTAGGGAAGATGGAAAGGTTTACTGTAGCACCCTAAAAGTGGAGCTGACTAGGAGTAATAGGGTTCCATGATCTTCAAGGTTGAGGTAGTATTAGCGGTAGCTACTTCGAGAGAGCCCCAGTCGCGCGGGGGTAAACGTGCAACTACCGAAAGGTTGAACGTGGCTCTCTCTGAACCTGGCCGGAAATTGCGATCCGCCATGGCGAACGCAGCAAAAATGAACCACGTCGAAGAGCTGGCAAGGCTCCAGTCGGAGTACGACGTTCTGAGGATTCTTAATTCGATCGCCCGGATCCGTGGCATCCTGGAGCCATCCTTGGCCCAAAAATTGCGCGAAGCAATCAATGCCCGGCTGGTTGAACAAGCAGGAACGGATGATCGGTCGTGACCGCGCCACGGACGCTCCTCGGACTCAACGCGGCGGACGCAAGGGTTACGCAGAAGCAGAGCAGCCCTTCGCTGAGGGTCAAACGCGTCAGGAAGGCGTTCCGTTCGCTCGTGGCTGTGCTGGCCATCTCGATCGGGATACTCGGGTTCACCGGAGGAGCCGCTCAGGCTTTCCCATCACCTTTCGCAGATATGAAAGACAACATGGCCGCCACGGTCGTGAATTTCTGCGGTCCCAACGACGTGCCGGCGCCATCCACATTCAAGGGCATCGACACGTCGTTGGGCTTGAACGCCGGAGAGGCAGGCGACGGTGTCCGGTCTACCATTAGGCCGGACTTCGCCCAGGACAACACAGGTGCCGGGATTCAGGGGAAGAACGGTGGAGTTGAACGGCTGACTCGTGTCTACAGAGGAGCTGGCGACGTCATCGCCAAGCCCACGTACGAGAGGTATGGGTTCAGCGCGCTGACCTGGAACCACTATGGCGGTGGGTGTTTTTCCATCGATGGAGCCTTGGCTTCGTCATCCTCGTATGCCTTGGACTTTTTGGTGAAGGTCCCTATGGCCGCGTCCATGGCGGTGCTGGAGTTCGCTATGAGCAACCAGATTTTCGACCTGTTCGCCACGATGATCCAGCCATTCGTCGGCGTTATGTACGCGATCTTCAACCCTTGGATTTACTTCTTGATCCCGATCGGAGTCGTCTTGGTTTGGCTAGGGTCCAAGGGCTCCCTGCAAGCAACTTTGAAGGCTGCTGGGTGGGGCGTATTCATACTGGGCACGTTCCTACTCATGAGCAACTCCACGTCGCAGATCGTGAAAACCGCTACGAATGCTGTGACTGAGGTTGCAGGGGCCGCGGCCTGCAAGATGGCTGATGCTGCCGCGACCACGGCGCACGACAAGAATGAGTGTATCGACCCCACGAAGTCGATCAACCAGGCGCTCTGGTACGGGGTGCCTTATCAGACGTGGCTGGTCGGGCAGGTCGGCGAGGAACAAGCTGCACTGGACCGCTCCGCCGAAGCGCGTGGCGACGTCGGATGGGGACCAGCACTTCTCAACGGAAACTATGTCGGCGTCGAAACTAATGACGATGGGGACGTGCTCCGAGACGAGGAAGCCCTAGTAATTGCCCAGAGTCTCGCTGGCTGGAACGCCGCCACCTACAGCCCTGACTCGGACGGATCGAAAACCAAGGCATGGACTGGTGGGGCTGCTTGGCAGAAGGTTCCCTTCCTCGCAAACGTGAAAATCATGTGCTCGGACCTCTCAACCGCCGGTCAGGAAAATACGTCCATGGGAACACACAACCGGTGGATGTACTCCGGTGGCACGAGCGTTGATGGGGAGAACTATTTTTGCGACTCCGCAGGCGCCGGAACAACGGAGATGGCCACGTACTTCCAAGGGAAGGAAGGCAACAAGCAATTTCTTACTGCTCTGTCGGGTGGAATTGGAAGTGCTGCGGTGAGCCTGGCAGTCCTTGGATCGAGTCTGTACTTGGCCTTCCAGAAGTTGATCTTCTTTTTTCTACTGTTCTTGGCCCCTGTCGTACTGACGATCTCCGCCGTCGGCGACAGAAAGCGCCGCTCCTTCGCGCTGCGACTCGGTGAACTGATCGCGACAAACCTCCTGAAACAGGTCGTTGCGGTCTGCGTGGTTCTCTTCGTGACGAACGCCATGGCCTCACTATTTGACCCCGTACCCGACGCTCTCATGTCAAAAATCCCGTGGGCGTTGAAGCCCTATGCCGCCGTCCTTTTTTTCTTGGCGCTCGTGTTCCTCGCTGTCCCGTTCAAGAATCTGCTCAGGGGTGCCGCAGTTGGCGATACTAATGTCGTGGACAAGGCGGCAACTGCCCCACAGCGGACGATGAAGGCCGTAGGCAAGGGTGCGGCCGTCGGCGCTGGTGTCGTGGCTACAGGTGGCGTGCTGGCTGCTACCGGCGTCGGTGGCGCTTTGATCTCTGGGGCCGGTAGCAAGGCTGCCGATATGGGCAGAGCCGGGACAATACTGGGTCAGGCCGGCAGGGTGATGGGCGTTGGTTCTAAAACAGGGCGTGCGATGCGTGGATCTGGGGCATTGATGCGGATGGGCCAGGGGGTCATGGATTCCAAGGCGACAGCCGAGGGCCGCAAGGCAGCACTCGCCCAGTCCGCGAAAACCTTGCTGACCGGCAGGGAGACTGGTGGAAAGTACCGCGACCCGAAGACCGGCAAATTGCTGCCCACCGCTCAGAATATGGCCGAGAGCGACGCTGCTGTCATGGCAGCCGAGTCCCAAGGCCCGGATAAAGCGAAAAAGGCACAGGACGCTTACATGTCCCAGGTATTCCGTGGGTACCAAGCGAAAACTGGCCAGTTCCACCATGACGACCCAAATTCCCCTGAAAATAGAAAGGCCGCTGGCGCAGCGGCCGCGAACGAACGATCCGTGATTCGGGAAGCTACCGGACGCGAGCGGGCACGAAACAGGGGCAAGCCCCAAGACGGCCAATCAGATTCTGCAAACGTCGCGCCCACGAAAGCTAGTAAGCCCAAGGAAGGGCCACTCAAAGACATCCAAACTTCTAATGGTCAGCATTCCGACTTTTCTCCCAGTCCTCCGCCGAATAATGGCGGGCCTCTAGACTTCGGCGCGGCACGTGGAAGCTACGCACAGTCAGCGCGTGTGGTTGGGCCCCTTGGTAGAAGCCCAGTGACTATGTGAGTTTCGCATCTGATAATGGATGCAGGAGGAAATTCACAGATATGGCACGTAGACATACCCCGGAACAGGTCATCGCGAAAGTACGCCAGGGCCAGAAGATGCTCAACGACGGACGCCCGATGATCGAGGTCATCAAGGAACTGCAGGTCACTGAAGCGACGTGGTACCGGTGGCTTCAGCAGTACGGATCCGAGAAGAACGC
>NZ_FUHW01000009.1 GCF_900163545.1 Arthrobacter rhombi | reverse complement strand
GATGGTACTGCACTCGGGAGGGTGTGGGAGAGTAGGTCGCCGCCGGACAAATTTTAAGTAGTTGAGGCCCTCGACCCTAGGTTGAGGGCCTCAACTCTTTAAGAGCCGATGCCACTTTCTGGCAGCCGGCTGTTGCGCATCGTCGGCGAACTCATGGACGATTCGTCTAAGATTGAGTCAACGAACTTTTCCCCTTGGTCACTTCCGAGGGGCCCAAGCAGGAACCCAGATGCGGCATGGCCGGATCTCAGAGAGGAACGGCCACCGTGGCTGACGAACGCAAGAATTTCCGAGGCCCGCGGGACGACAAGTCCAAGGGGGCCCGCGGCAACGACCGCCCAGGCCGTGAAGGTGGTTTCCGCGGAAACCAAGACTCCAACGATCGGCGTGAAGGCGGTTACCGCGGCGGTAATGACCATCGTGAGGGTGGTTTCCGCGGCGGTAATGACCATCGTGAGGGTGGTTTCCGCGGTGGTAATGATCGTCGTGAGGGTGGTTTCCGCGGTGGTAATGATCGCTCTGAGGGCGGTTAGCGCGGTGGCAATGACCGTCGTGAAGGCGGTCCGCGTGGTGGCGGCGACCGTCGTGAGGGCGGTTACCGCGGCGGGAACGATCGCTCTGAGGGCGGTTACCGCGGTGGCAATGACCGTCGTGAAGGCGGTCCGCGTGGTGGCGGCGACCGTCGTGAGGGCGGTTACCGCGGCGGGAACGATCGCTCTGAGGGCGGTTACCGCGGTGGCAATGACCGTCGTGAAGGCGGTCCGCGTGGTGGCGGCGACCGTCGTGAAGGCGGCCCGCGCGGGGGAGCCGACCGTCGTGAGGGTGGTTACCGCGGTGGCAATGACCGTCGTGAAGGTGGTTTCCGCGGTGGTAATGATCGTCGTGAAGGCGGCCCACGCGGGGGAGCCGACCGTCGTGAGGGTGGTTACCGCGGTGGCAATGATCGTAAGGATGTCGGCTACCGCGGCAAGGAAAAGCGTTTTGACGGTGGCTTCAGGAATAAGCAGGATTCAGCTGAACCACGTGAGCTGAAGCGCGGGGACGATACGCGACGTAATTTCCCTGGTCTGGATGATGGAGAACGCCCGGCGCATAATCCTGCTGACTTGCGAGTCTCCAACCGAGCCGATCGTCCGCGCTCTCCTGAGATTGACTCCGACGTTACGGGTAAGGAACTGGACCGGATCACTCGTGCCGAGCTGCGTTACCTGGATGAGAAGAACTTTGATTGGGTTGCCAAGCACCTGGTGATGGCTGGGCGCATGATCGACCTTGAGCCGGATACCGCCTATGAGCACGCCATGGCTGCGAGTAGGCGGGGAGGACGTGTAGCTGTTGTGCGTGAGGCCGTAGGCCTGACCGCATACACTGCCGGTAACTACGCAGAGGCTCTGCGTGAGTTCCGCACGTTCCGTCGAATTAGTGGGTCCAATATCCACCTTCCTGTCATGGCAGACTGTGAACGCGGTCTGGGGCGGCCGGAGAAGGCGCTCGAGACGGCGCACAGTGAAGAAGCGACAACGTTGGATACACCAGGCCGTGTTGAGATGGCCATCGTGGCCGCCGGAGCACAAGCGGATCTGGGCAACCATGAGGCTGCCTTGAACGAACTGCAGATTCCTCAGCTCGACATCAACCGGGCCTTCTCTTTCAGCCCGCGTCTGTTTGAGGCTTATGCCCTTGCACTGGAAGCCGTAGGCAAGAAGGGTGAGGCCGAACTGTGGCGTCGCCAGATTACGTTGGCTGAACGGGCCCTCGGAGTCGGAGAATTCCAAGATCCGGACATCATGGACCTGGGCGATGACGATGACTCCGCAGAGGACGACAAGCCGCGCGCACGAGACATTGTCAATGATGCTGGCACGACGCCGGATGAGCGTTCTGGGGGTGCGGCTTCGGGCGAGACGGCTGGCTCTACATCGGAATCTGAAAGCTCGAGCACCGCAGAGTTCCGAGGCACGGAAAATGTCGAGACGAGTGGCAGCTTTGAGGAGCCGGGTCAGACCGATTCCGACGGAGAACCGTCCTCCCACGCGCCCGAAACCGACCAGTAGGATATTCAGCTCGCTATGTTGATTTCCGCTTTCGACGCCGTCCTTTCAGATCTCGACGGTGTCGTCTATACCGGTCCGAATGCCATTGAGGGAGCCCCCGAAGCGCTGGGGCGATTGGCTGGTGTCGGGGTCGAGCTGGCCTACATCACCAACAATGCCTCAAGGTCCCCGGAAGTGGTTGCGCGGCATCTTCGCAAACTTGGCGCCCCGGCGGAGGCCAGCACGGTCTTTGGTTCGGCTGATGCCGGCGCTGACTTGTTGGCGGAACGCATCCCGGCGCAGAGCAAAGTCCTGGTGGTGGGTAGCGCGTACTTACGTGATTGCGTCGTCTCACGCGGCTTTGCGCTGGCAGAGTCCGCTGACGAGTCGCCGGTCGCAGTCATTCAGGGGTTCGACCCCGAGGTGAACTGGTGCGATCTGGCTGAAGCAGCTCATGCACTGAATGCCGGGGCGTTGTGGGTGGTCACCAACACCGACATGACCATTCCACGAGCTCGTGGAATGGCCCCCGGCAACGGCTCGCTGGTCCGGGCTGTGTCGTCGGCAACATCAGTGAAACCCGTTGTTGCCGGCAAACCCGAGCCATTGCTTTTCCATGTCGCCGCAGAGCAACTCGAGGCTGCGAAACCATTGGTGGTGGGTGACCGTCTGGACACCGATATCCTCGGCGGGAACCGTGCTGGTTTCGCGACCGCTGTTGTACTCACCGGGGTAGATGATCCCGAGTCCATCCTTGGTGCTCCGACCGATCAGCGTCCGCGGTATCTCTTGGGGACCCTTGCCGAACTGTATGCGGACTATCCGATTGTGCAGGCCACCGGAAAGCAGATCGTTTGCGGGCAAGCGCGTGCCGGCGTGGAGAACGGGAAGATTACCGTGACCGGTTCGCGGGAGGACCTCAACAGTTGGCGTGCAGCCTGCTGCGCGTGGTGGTACGCGAATCCGCATTCAACCGAGCGCACAACACCGGAAATCAGTTTCAGTTCATAAGGCACCGTTCGGCGTCGTAATCGCTGCCCCGTAGACGAGGAGGACCATCGTGGATAACCCCAAGGACGAACATCACGCCGGGACTACTGGTGATCCTGTCGTCGACGAAGAGCTCGAAGTCCTGGATGTCCTGGAGGGGCTGCCTGTTGAAGAACACCAGGCAGTATTTTCTGCCGTGCATGAAGCCTTGCAACGTACGCTCGATGAGGATCCTGCCCAAGCATGAGCCGACTCGACCAAGAACTCGTTGCCCGCGGCATGGCTCGTTCGCGGACCCATGCGGCTCAGCTCATTGCCGATTCGCGCGTCAGCATTGATGGCCACTTGGTGACACGGGCAGCGAAGCACGTGACGGAGTCCCAACACCTGTCCGTGGGTGATGCGGAAGGGGAGGAATACGTCAGCCGGGCCGGACATAAACTCGCTGGCGCGCTGGGGGCCTTTACTGACGTCGTCGTGGAGGGTCGTCGTTGTCTAGACGCAGGAGCCTCCACCGGTGGATTTACAGAGGTTCTCTTGCGGCGTGGAGCTAGCCGAGTGATCTCCGTCGACGTCGGGCATGACCAATTGGTCCGGGAGATCCGCGATGACCCGCGTGTCGACGTGCATGAAGGAATGAATATCCGTGCAGTCACCAGTGAAATGATCGGTGGCCCCGTCGACCTGGTCGTCGCTGACCTCTCCTTCATTTCCTTGCGTCTGGTCGTGGGGCCCCTGGCTGGTGTGACCCGTCCTGGCGGGGAACTGGTCTTGATGGTTAAACCCCAGTTCGAGGTGGGGCGAGATAACCTCGGGCGGACCGGCGTCGTCACAAGCACCGAACTTCGACGACGGTCTGTCGCAGGGGTGGTGCAAGCCGCCCGGGAATCCGGACTCACTCTGACCGGGTTGGCCCGAAGCCCACTGCCCGGACAGGATGGAAATGTGGAGTTCTTCCTCCGGCTTCGCTCCGCGGCCACCGAAGCCTACCCACAACTGGACACGGAATCCCCGAGACTGCCAGAAGTTGACTACTCTTGAAGGGAACCCGTTTCGGACGGACCCCTCCGTGTCAGGAACCGGAGACCATTACGCCTTCGTCTACCGTGAAGTAGGTTCACATAAGGGAAGGAACGCATGAGACGAATACTCGTCCTGGCGCACACCGGGAGGGAAGACGCCCTCCGGGCGGCGTTGGATACCTGTCTTCGACTGCGCGACTCCGGGCTCGTTCCCGTGATGCGCCGCGAAGAACTCCGGAACGTGCGCAATGCCCCCGACGGCAAAAGCCTCGAAGTGGAGGTCCTTGACGAAGACGTCTCACTGAGCGATATCGACCTCGGCATGGTCCTCGGCGGTGACGGCACCGTGTTGCGTGCCGCCGAAATGGTGCGCGAGTCTGCGGTCCCACTTCTGGGCGTCAACCTGGGTCATGTTGGATTCCTTGCTGAAAGTGAGCGAGCAGATCTACGCCAAACCGTGGACTGGGTCGTGAACCGTCATTACGTTGTCGAAGAACGCATGGCCATTGACGTGCAGGTCTGGCTCGGAAACCGGCGGATTGCCCACACCTGGGCGTTGAATGAGGCCGCCGTGGAAAAGGCCAACCGCGAACGGATGATCGAAGTCGTTATGGAGGTCGATGGCCGACCCATCAGCACTTTCGGCTGTGACGGCATGGTCATGGCCACCCCTACCGGGTCGACTGCCTATGCCTTCTCTGCCGGTGGTCCGGTGGTGTGGCCAGGGGTCGAAGCGTTGATCTTGGTGCCGATTTCCGCTCATGCCTTATTCGCCAAACCATTGGTCGTCGCACCGACGTCGACCATGGCCATCGAAATGCTGACACGTACAGATGCCCAGGGCGTGCTGTGGTGCGATGGCCGCCGGACACTGGACCTTCCGCCAGGGTCTCGAGTTGAGGTCACCCGTTCTTCTAAACCGGTGCGTTTGGCCCGCGTGAACCGCACGCCGTTCAGCGAACGTCTGGTGCGTAAATTTGAACTGCCGACCAGTGGTTGGCGTGGTCCTGTGGCCGATGCGCACCGAGATACAGCCACCTCCGCGCTGCCGGTGGTGACCTCGCCCCTCCAAGTTGTCGAGCCCCGCCACTACCAGCCGCGTCCAGACTCGGAGCAGCACCCATGATCGAGGAGATCCGTATCTCCGACCTCGGCGTCATCACCCGGGCCACCTTGGAGCTGGACCCGGGCTTCACGGTCGTGACCGGTGAGACCGGTGCCGGTAAAACCATGGTTGTTACTGCCTTGGGACTCCTGCTCGGCAATCGTGCCGATGCTGGGGCGGTCCGTCACGGAGCCAAGCAAGCCGTCGCCGAAGCCACATTGCGTTTGCCGTCAGGTAGTCCCGCCGTCGCCCGCGCCGAAGATAGCGGTGCCCTGGTGGAAGAACACGATGGGGATTCTGAGTTGATCCTGGCGCGGATCCTCAGCGCCGAAGGTCGGAGCAAGGCCGCCGTCGGGGGCACCTCAGCTCCGGTGGGATTGCTCTCGGAACTCGGATCCCACTTGGTAGCAGTGCACGGACAAAGCGACCAACTGCGCCTGCGCAGCGCGGTGGCCCAACGGGAATCCCTCGACAAGTTCGGGGGGCCGGAGCTGGCCACGGCACGTTCCGACTACCAAGAGACCTTTGACGGCTGGAAGGCCGTCTGGATGGAGCTGGAAGAGATCACCTCCGCGTCCCGCGAACGGGCCCGTGAGGCAGAATCCCTACAACTGGCGCTGGAGGAAATCGATGCCGTCGACCCGCGGCCGGGCGAAGACGAAGACCTCAAAGCCGAAGCCCAGAAACTGGGAAACGTCGAAGGACTCCGGTCCGCTGCCGTCACAGCCCATGCGGCGCTCAGCGGAGATGAGTTCAGTGAGGATCCCAACGCCGTCGGTTTGGTCGACGTTGCCCGCCGGTCCCTCGAACTCGTCGCCGATGATGATCCGGAATTGCGGGTGCTCGGCAGCCGGGTCCAAGAGATCGGCATCCTCGTTGCCGACGTGACCATGGAACTCGGTAGCTATCTCGCGGCACTCGACGGAGACGGCCCCGGGCGGCTGGCCGAGGTCGAGGAACGTCGTTCGGCCCTGAACCAACTGATCCGTAAATATGCCCCGACCGTCGACGAAGTCATCAGCTGGTCCGAGACTGCGCGCAGGCGGCATATGGACCTGCAGGACGACACTGGAAGGGTTGAGGCCCTCCAGAGCCAACTGGAGGGCCTGCAGGGGCGGCTGACAGAGCAGGCCGCGGCCCTTAGTGCTCTTCGTCGTGCCGCGGCGCAGCGACTCTCCGAACGCGTCAGCGCCGAGTTGGCAGCCCTGGCGATGCCCGACGCCCAATTCGTCGTGGAAGTCACCGACGCCGAGGAACCGGTCAGGCATGGGGCCGACAACATCTCCATGTTGCTGCAACCCCATGCGGGCAGTGCTCCTCGTCCCCTCGGCAAGGGTGCCTCCGGGGGCGAACTCTCGCGTGTCATGCTGGCCATCGAGGTCGTGTTGGCCGAAACCGATCCGGTGCCGACGTTCGTCTTCGATGAGGTCGATTCCGGAGTCGGTGGCAAGGCAGCCGTCGAGATCGGAAAACGGCTGGCCATGCTGGCCCGTCATGTTCAGGTGATCGTGGTGACCCACCTGCCGCAGGTTGCTGCCTATGCCCAAAGACATATCCGGGTGATCAAGAACTCCGATGCTCAAGCACAGGAGGGCGCGGGTTTCACCGCCAGCGACGTCGTCCGGCTCGAAGAGGGCGATCGTGTGCGTGAGTTGGCACGCATGCTGGCCGGAGCGGAAGACTCCGACACGGCGCAGGCGCATGCGGAGGAACTGCTCGAAAGCGCTCGTCAGGCCGTTTCGAGCTTCGTGACATAGCTTTTTCGGATGCCAACGACGGCGTCCGGGAGGTAGATTGACGACAACCCGTCCAGCAAATAGATGATAGGCTCGAACCCCGTGGTGCAGCGAACATTTTCCAAGTCCCGGTCCGAAACTACCAAGCAGATTTTTGTCACCGGTGGTGTGGCGTCGTCCCTCGGAAAGGGGCTGACGGCTTCAAGCCTCGGTCACCTTCTGCGGGCACGTGGCCTCACGGTGACCATGCAGAAACTGGATCCATATCTGAATGTGGATCCCGGCACGATGAACCCCTTCCAGCACGGCGAGGTCTTCGTGACCGACGACGGTTCCGAGACGGACCTCGATATCGGCCACTACGAACGCTTTCTGGATGAGAACCTCGACGGTTCGGCCAATGTAACCACCGGTCAGGTTTACTCGCGGGTCATCGAAAAAGAACGTCGTGGCGACTACCTAGGCGACACTGTCCAGGTCATCCCGCATATCACCGACGAGATCAAGCGCCGCATGCGGTTGCCCTCCGAGGCTGACGACGCACCCGACGTGATCATCACCGAAATTGGTGGCACCGTTGGCGACATCGAATCACAGCCCTTCCTCGAATCAGCACGCCAGGTGCGCCAGGACGTCGGTCGCAATAATGTGTTCTTCGTCCACGTTTCGCTGGTCCCCTATATCGGTCCGTCCCATGAGCTAAAGACGAAGCCGACCCAGCACTCTGTGGCGGCATTGCGCTCCATCGGCATCCAGCCAGACGCCTTGGTGATCCGTTCGGATCGCGAAATCCCGAACGAAATGCGGGAGAAACTCGGGCGGACCTGTGACGTCGATCCCGAGGCAGTCATCAACTGC
Organism: Arthrobacter rhombi; assembly: GCF_900163545.1. Lineage (GTDB taxonomy): Bacteria > Actinomycetota > Actinomycetes > Actinomycetales > Micrococcaceae > Arthrobacter_H > Arthrobacter_H rhombi_A. The sequence continues at coordinate 48,689 of NZ_FUHW01000009.1, read as the reverse complement.
GCCGACGCTCCGAGTATCTACGACATCCCCGTGAAGATCCATGATCAGGGGCTGGACGCTTATATCGTGCAGGCCCTGGGCCTGAAGTTCAAGGATGTCGATTGGACGCAGTGGACCCGCCTGCTGCATGTGGTCCACCACCCCGACCACGAGCTCGAAGTGGCGCTGGTCGGAAAGTACATCGAACTGCCCGACGCCTACCTCTCGGTCACCGAGGCGCTCCGCGCCGGTGGTTTCGCCAATGGTGCCCGGGTCAAAATTCGTTGGGTCCCGTCGGATGATTGCGCCACCGACGCAGGAGCCAAAAAGGCGCTGCACGGGGTAGACGCCATCTGCGTTCCCGGTGGCTTTGGCATCCGCGGCCTCGACGGCAAGCTCGGCGCGCTGAAGTTCGCCCGTGAGAACGCGATGCCGACCTTGGGCCTCTGCTTGGGCTTGCAGTCAATGGTCATCGAATACGCCCGAAACGTCGCCGGTCTGGCTGAAGCCTCATCGACCGAATTCGAACCCGACTCCGTTCATCCGGTCATCGCCACGATGGCCGAGCAGCAGCATATCGTCGATGGCAAGGGCGATCTGGGCGGCACGATGCGTCTGGGTCTCTACGACGCGATCTTGGGCGAAGGAACGGTCGTGGCTGCGACCTACGGAACCACTGAGGTCGCCGAACGCCACCGTCACCGCTACGAGGTCAACAACAGCTACCGCAAGCAGCTGGAGGACGCCGGATTGGTCTTCTCTGGAACTTCCCCGGATGGCGAGCTGGTTGAATTCGTTGAACTCCCGGCAGACCAGCACCCGTACTACGTCTCCACGCAGGCCCATCCGGAGCTCAGCTCGCGTCCCACCAGGCCGCACCCGCTGTTCGCCGGCCTGATCAAGGCGGGGCTGGAGCACCAGAAAGCCGGTCGATAGAGCATGACCAGCCGAGGGCGAGAGAGCACGGCGCCGGTAGATGAAACCAGCCGGCGCCGGGTGCTGCATTCCGAAACCGTGTATTCGGGGCGCATCTGGAATGTCTTGCAGGACACCTTCGAATTATCCGAAGGTGCCGCCCCCCTGGTGCGGGACTACATCGACCATCCCGGTGCCGTGGCTACCCTGGTCCTCGACGACCAGGACCGGGTGCTGTTGGTGCGGCAATACCGTCATCCGGTGGGCATGCAGTTATGGGAGATCCCCGCAGGGCTGCTCGACATGGAGGGGGAGCGACCGCTGCAGGCGGCAGCTCGAGAATTGGCCGAAGAAGCAGATCTGACGGCCGGTCGGTGGGATGTCCTGGTGGATATGTTCAATTCACCAGGTTCCTCCAGTGAAGCACTACGCATCTATCTGGCCCGCGATCCGCACCTCGTTCCCGCCGACCAGCGTTTCGAACGCACGGAGGAAGAAGCGGAAATGCAATGGCAGTGGGTTCCGCTTGCCGACGCCGTCCAGGCGGTGCTGGACGGAAATATTCATAACCTTTCGGCAGTCGCCGGCGTCATGGCTGCCGCCGCTGCTCGGGCCCAAGACTTCACCGGTTTGCGGCCTGCCGAAGAGCCGTGGACGGCCCACCCTCGTCTGCGGGCTTCCGGGGGATAGGGAAGCGGGTGAGCACATGTCCACGGCCGTGACGCCGGAGCCGGCAGCCGCCGGAGACGGTGAGGGGGTTCCCGGACCGTTGGCCAGAGAGTTGGCCGCCTATCTGCAGCACGTCGCCGTCGAACGAGGGATGGCAGCCAACACTGTGGCGGCGTATCGCCGGGATCTGCAACGGTACGCGACGTTCCTCGCCGGTAGAGATGTTGAATCCGCGACAGAAATCACCCGCCATCATTTGACCGAGTTCTCCCAATCGCTCCGTGACGGTTCCGATGGTGGGGCTCCCCTCAGCGCCCGCTCCGCGGCCCGCAGTGTCGTTGCCGTCCGGGGCTTGCACCGGTTCTGGGTCCTGGAGGGGACCACCAACGACAACCCCGCTGCGGACCTCCATCCGCCAGCTGCCGGGCAGCGGCTGCCCAAGGCCATCAGCGTTGCCGAGGTGACCGCGCTTCTCGAAGCGGTCCCCACCGACTCCGAATCGGGGCTCCGCGATCGGGCATTGCTGGAGTTCCTGTATTCCACCGGTGCGCGTATCAGCGAGGCAGTGGGACTGGACGTCGATGACCTGCACCTGGAGCGGCCGTCCGACGGCCCTGCCATCGTCCGACTATTCGGCAAGGGATCCAAGGAGCGCGTGGTTCCCCTGGGGTCTTACGCCGCTACGGCCTTGCAGGCCTATCTGGTCCGGGGCCGCCCCGGAATGGCTGCCAAGGGGCAGGGAACCCCCGGGCTGTTTTTGAATCGTCGTGGTGGCAGGCTGAGCCGGCAATCGGCCTGGACGGCACTCAAAGTGGCCGCGGAACGTTCAGGCATCGGCAAGGACGTCTCCCCGCATACGCTCAGACATTCCTTCGCCACCCATCTGCTGGAAGGCGGTGCCGATGTCCGTGTGGTCCAGGAACTCCTCGGCCACGCCTCGGTGACGACTACGCAGATCTACACCATGCTCAATGCCCAGACTCTCCGCGAGGTGTATGCTGCGACGCACCCCCGCGCACACCATTAGAAACGGACCGTCAACACCATGGCACCCACACCGGCAGCTTCTCCCGTTCAGGTCGTCCTGTGCCTGCCCATCCTGCGCGGGCTCACTGGCAGTCAAGTGCTGCTGGGGCTGAAGCAACGGGGGTTCGGTGTCGGGCACGTGGTGGCACCCGGCGGAAAGATCGAGCCGGGGGAGAGCCCGGCCCAAGCGGCGGCACGGGAGCTCCGAGAGGAAACCTCGCTGATCACGGATCCGGCATCGCTGGAACCTGCAGCCCGTGTCTACTTCCGTTTTCCGGCCAACCCCGCAGCAGATATGGACTGCCAGGTTTTCTTGACCTCTGACTTCTCCGGCATGGCGGCTCCCTCGGACGAGCTCGTACCAGGATGGTATCCGGTCGGACATCTACCCCTGCCCCAAATGTGGGAGGACTCGCCGATGTGGCTGAACCGGATATTCTCCGGTGAACGCTTCGACGCCCTGGTCTGCCTGGGGGAGGACAACGAATCGGTGGCCCACTTCGCCACCATTGACTGGCCTGCGCGTCAGCTCCCTGACACTCCCGCCATTGAAACTGACTTTCCCACCACTTCGTAGCCAAGGCCGGAGCCGGGATCTGCTGCTGGGAGGCGCCAACCGGGGAAAGAATGAGAATTGCAACAATCATCCAGTCGATAAATCGCCTAGACGATTAAACGTCTATTTTTTTGAATGGACGCCCTCTGCTGCGCTGAGCGAACGAGTGGAAGGCCGTGACAGATCTAGCCTCGTCAAGCAGGCGCAGCGTTCGTTCCATGCGGGCCGTGACCTGCGACGTTGCGGCAATGCCCGGGCTCCGGATCGGGAGCAGACTGCCGCCGAGCCTGGACGTCGGAGAGCTTCCATGCCCCGGCGCCGGGGTGGTGCACCTTCGGTCAGGACTTCACGACAACTCCCTGCCCCGTGCCACGAGCAGCAACCTGGGACCTGAAAAAAGAACGGCGGTGCGGAACCCCCTGTGGGGCCCGCACCGCCGGTGCTCGAAATGACTCAGGCCTTATAGCTCTCGCTGGTCCGGACCGTTGTAGGCGGACAGCGGGCGGATCAGCGCGTTGTTGGCGCGCTGTTCCATGATGTGCGCTGTCCAGCCGGAAATACGTGAGGCGATGAACAACGGGGTGAACATCTGGGTGTCGAAACCCATCAGATGGTACGTCGGGCCTGCGGGGTAATCCAGGTTCGGCTTGATGTGCTTCGCCTCGGCCATGGCCGCCTCGAGGCCATCGTAGAGTCCCAGGATCTCGTCGCGGCCGAAGTGGGCGATCATTGCGTCGAGCGCCTTCTTCATCGTGGGAACGCGGGAGTCGCCGTTCTTGTAGACCCGGTGGCCGAAGCCCATGACCTTCTTTTTGGCGGCCAGCGCTTCCTCCATCCATTTCTTGGCACGGATGGCCGCAGCCTCGCGGGTCTCATCCTTGCGGATGCCGATCTCCTCGAAGGTGTGCATGACGGCTTCGTTGGCACCGCCATGCAAGGAACCCTTCAAGGCTCCGATGGCCCCGACGACTGCCGAATGCATATCCGAGAGCGTCGAGGTGATCACCCGGGCGGTGAAGGTCGAGGCGTTGAACGAATGCTCCGCATACAGCACCATCGAGACACGGAAGGCGTCCACGACCTCAGGTGCCGCTTCTTCACCATTGGTCATCCACAGGAAGTTCTGCGAATAGTCCAGATCATCACGCGGGGCGACGACGTCCTGATTGCGGCGCCGACGCTGATCGTAGGCCAGGACCGCAGGGAAGCGGGCCAGCAACGACTTGGCTTTTTCCAGCTCGGCCTCCGGGGACGGGTCCTCGGCCAACGGGTGGTTGGCACCGAGGACCGAAACCGCGGTCCGGGCCACGTCCATCGGGTGGCATTCCAGCGGCAAGAGGTCCACTGCGGCCTTGACGTTGTCCTCCAAGGCGCGGTTGGCCCGTTCGTAGGAGACGAACTCCTCCAGTTCCGCGGCACTGGGTAATTCGCCGGTCCACAAGAGCAACGCCACTTCTTCGAAGCTCTTCTGGGCAGCCAGGTCCTGGACCGGGTAGCCGCGATAGAGCAGGGAATTGGTATCAGGGTTGACCTTGGAGACGGCGGTGTAGTCGACGACGACCCCGGCCAGGCCCTTTTTGATGTCGGTCTCGGTTTCGCTCATGCTTACTGCTCCTTTGAACCCGATGGAAGATTTGCGCCATTGCCGTCGATCTCGAGCCCGGGGACCTGGAAATTGAAGATCCCGGTATCGAAGCGGTTGTACGCTTCATAGTCCACCAGATCATACAACCGGGCGCGGGTCAGCATCTGCGGAACCTGTTCTTGCTGGGTCCCTTGGGAGCTGATGGCGTCCAGGACTCGCTCCGCGGCACCCATGGCGCTGCGTAGCAAGGTGACCGGGTAGATGACCAGAGCGACGCCGGTTGCGGCGAGGTCTGCACGAGTGAACAATTCAGATTTACCGAATTCAGTCATATTCGCCAGTACCGGCACGTCCACGGCGTTGCAGATGGCCTCGAACTCCGAGAGGTCCTTCATCGCCTCGGGGAAGATCGCGTCGGCTCCAACATCGACGAGGGCCTTGGCCCGCTCCACGGCAGCATCCAAACCGTCCACGGCACGCACATCGGTGCGGGCCATGATCAGGAAGTTCGGGTCCCTGCGGGCATCTGCTGCCGCAGCGATCCGCTTGACCATGGTCTCCAGTTCCACGACGTTCTTGCCGTCCAGGTGGCCGCAGCGTTTCGGGTTGAACTGGTCCTCGATATGGCAGCCGGCCAGGCCTGCGTGTTCGAGTTCCTGAATGGTCCGGGCCACGTTCATCGGCTCGCCAAACCCGGTGTCTGCGTCGACGATGGCCGGCAGGTCGGTCATGCGGGCGATTTGCCCGGCCCGACCGGCGACTTCACTGAGCGTGGTCAGGCCGACATCGGGCAGGCCGAGATCGTTGGCGAGGACCGCACCGGAGATGTAGACGCCATCGAACCCCTTTTCCTCGATCAGTCGTGCCGAGAGCGGATTGAAGGCTCCGGGGAACTGGCGTGCGGTCCCGGGGACCAGCATCTCGCGCAGGGCGCGACGCTTGGCCTCGGGAGTGGTGGTGGAATACAACATCTAGAACAATCCCTTCGGTGCGGCGGCAGCGTCGATGACACCCGGTGCGGCGACGATGTTCAACTGGTCCATTTCTCCCGCGGCCAGCTCGGGCAGGCGTTCGGCTGCGGCGATGAAACGGTCGATTTCCTCGGGGGCGACCAATCCTTCTGCCAGGGTGCGGAACTTGTTGATGTACTGCTCGCGGGCGAACGGCCGGGCGCCGAGGGGGTGGGCATCGGCGACGGCGATGTCATCGGTGATGACCGTACCGTCGTTCAGGGTGATCTCCACCGATCCGCCGAAGGCCTTCTCGGCGATGTCCATCGAGTGGTAGCGGCGGGTCCATTCGGCATCTTCTTCGGTGGTGACCTTATGCCAGAGTTCCACGGTGTCGGCCCGGCCGGCACGCTCGGGGGCGTAGGAGTCGACATGGTGCCACGAGCCATCCTGCAGGGCCACGGTGAAAATGTAAGGGATCGAGTGGTCCAGCGTTTCGCGGGAAGCGGTCGGATCGTATTTCTGCGGGTCGTTGGCGCCGGAGCCGATGACGAAGTGCGTGTGGTGGCTGGTCTTGATCAGCACCGATTTCACGTTGGCCGGGTCGGTGGCCTCCGGGTGTTCGCGGTGGAGCTTGCGGGCCAAATCGATCCACGCCTGCGCCTGGTATTCGGCCGAGTGCTCCTTGGTGTAGGTATCCATGATGGCGCGTTTGGCTTCACCGGCCTCGGGCAGCGGCACCGTGTAGGCGGCGTCGGGCCCATCAAGCATCCAGGCGATCACGCCATCTTCGCCCTCATAGATCGGCACGGGGGAGGTCTGCCCGCGCATGGCGCGGTCGGCGGCCTCGACGGCCATCTTGCCGGCGAAGGCCGGTGCATGGGCCTTCCAGGTGGAGATCTCGCCCTTGCGCGACTGGCGGGTCGCCGTCGTGGTGTGCAGTCCCTGGCCAACGGCCTGGAAGATCGTTTCAACGTCGAGCCCCAGCAGGGTACCGATGCCCGCGGCGGCGGAAGGGCCCAAGTGCGCGACGTGGTCGATCTTGTGTTTGTGCAGGCAGATGGACTTCACCAGATCGACCTGGATTTCATAGCCGGTGGTGATGGCGCGCACGACGTCGGCGCCGGAGGCCCCGGTGTGCTGGGCGACGGCCAGGATCGGCGGGATGTTGTCTCCGGGGTGGGAGTACTCGGCGGCCAGGAACGTGTCATGATAGTCGAGCTCGCGCACGGCGACCCCGTTGGCCCAGGCAGCCCACTCGGGGGAGACCTTCTCGGTGATCCCGAAGACCGAAGCCCCGGCGCCACCGGTGCTGGGGGCATGGCAGAGGGCCTGGGAGCGGGCAGCAACGATCGGTCCACGGTTCAGTGAAGCCACGGCGACCGAAGCATTGTCGATCACCCGGTTGATGACCATGTCGGTGACCTCGGCGGAAACCGCCACCGGATCGGCGGCGACGGTGGCGATCTTATGGGCCAGCTGTTCCTCGCGGGGCAGGTTCTCTTCCGAACGGTAGACACGGACTGGGTGGTTGATCATGCGGTGGCCTCTTTCGGTAGGGCATGGGATCTGATGTGTTCAAGACTGTTGTGCAGGTGCAGCAGTGTGGCGGCCGAAGCAAGTCCGGGGTCTCCGGAGGCTACCGCCCGGGCGATCTGGGCGTGTTCGCGGGCCGAAGCACGCAAACGAGCCGGGGCATCATGGGAGAGCCGACGCAAGCGGGCCAGATGCACACGCAGACCCTGGAGGGCCTGGGCCAGATAGGCGTTGGATGCTGCGTCTTCGATGGCGGCGTCCAGTTCGCCGGCCAAGCCGTAGTAGCCGTCACGATCGGCGGCGGCACTCAGGTTCTCTGCCGCGGCATCGAAGCGTCGGGCCAGCTCGTTGAAGATGGCCGGAGTGCCGGATCGGGCCGCGCTACGGGCGGCTTCGACCTCGAGGGCGCGACGCAGGGAAAACAAATCGTCAACGTGGTCCAGCGAGACGTCGGAGACGACGACGCCACGACCTCGTTGGGAGACCGCGAGACCGTCGGCGGCCAACCGTGACAACGCTTCGCGCAGCGGGGTACGGGAGACACCGAGTCGTTCGGCCTGCTCCACCTCGCCGAGCACCGAGCCCGGCGGCAGAGCCCACGAAACGATATCTCGTCGCAGCGCCGCGTAGGCTTTATCACTGGCCTTCATGCCATCAGTGTATACAAGAACTCGGCGTGATGACCACTCTGGCGCGAAACGCTCGCAGGATACGCGTGAATTCGAAGATCTGTGTATACATAATGGTTGAGCATCTGTGATCGGGACCATAGAGTGGGCCCATACCTGCCCGTCCACAAGGGAGTTGCCAGATGTCTGACTACCGCGAAACCTACGCCGCCAGTACCGAAGACCCAGCAGCCTTCTGGCTGGAAGCGGCCACGCTGGTTGACTGGAGCACCCAGCCCGAACGAGGGCTGGACGACTCCTCCGCTCCGTTCTACAGCTGGTATCCGGACGGGAGACTGAACATCACCGTGAACGCCCTGGACCGCCATGTGGCTGCCGGCCGCGGAGACCAACCGGCACTGGTCTACGATTCTGCGGTCCTGGGCATCCAGCGCAGTTTCACCTACACCGAGCTCCTGGACCAGGTGGCACGTTTCGCCGGCGTCCTGCGAGATCAGGGGATCGGGGCGGGGGACCGGGTCATCCTGTATTTGCCGATGATCCCGCAGGCGGCCATTGCCATGCTGGCCTGTGCCCGGATCGGTGCCGTGCACTCGGTGGTTTTTGGTGGGTTCGCCGCCAAGGAATTGGCGGCCAGGATCAACGACTGCCGCCCGAAGGCCATCGTGACGGCCACCGGAGGGGTTGAACCGGCCCGCCGCGTTGAATACCTGCCGGTTGTCGCCGAGGCGATGGAAACCGCCGCGCATAAACTGGACACCGTCGTCGTGCACCATCGTGATGGCTTCCAACATGACCGTTCCGAATACGGGGGAACCCCCGCAGGGTGGTTCGATTGGGAGGACCTGAGCGCAACGGCGGAACCGGCAGGTCCGGTGGACATGGCTGCCGGGGATCCGCTGTACATTCTCTACACCTCGGGAACGACGGGTTCTCCGAAGGGCGTGGTCCGCGATACCGGCGGGTATGCGGTGGCCATGGCGTGGTCGATGCGCAATATCTATGGAGTCGAAGCCGGTGAGACGATGTTCACCGCTTCCGACGTCGGCTGGGTGGTGGGGCACTCCTATATCGTCTACGGGCCGCTCATCGCCGGCGCCACGAGCGTGTTGTATGAGGGCAAACCCGTCGGCACCCCCGACGCCGGTCCCTTCTGGCGGGTCGTGGCCGAACACGCGGTCGACGTCATGTTCACTGCCCCGACCGCGTTACGGGCGATTCGCAAGGCCGACCCGGAGGCCGAACTGCTGGGCAACTACGACACCTCGCGGTTGCGCGCACTCTTCGTCGCCGGGGAACGGCTGGACCCGGATACCTTCGCCTGGGCAGGAGAAGTGCTGGGGGTGCCCATCGTGGATAACTGGTGGCAGACCGAAACCGGGTGGCCGATTGCCTCCAACCTGTTGGGGCTTCAGGCCCTGCCGATCAAGGCAGGTTCCCCGACCGTTCCGGTTCCGGGCTATCACGTGAAGATCCTTGACCCGCTGGGCGAGCCGGTGGGTGCGGGGGAGGAGGGCAACATCGTCCTGGAGCTGCCCTTGCCGCCCGGGGCGCTGCGCACCCTGTGGGGCAATGATGAGCGCTACCGTTCGGCCTATCTCGACCAGTTCCCCGGCTTCTACACCACCGGTGACTCCGGCTACCTCGACGAGGACGGCTACCTCTACGTCATGGGCCGCACCGACGACGTCATCAACGTTTCGGGCCACCGGCTCTCCACCGGGGCCATCGAGCAGGTCCTCGGGGCCCACCCTGCGGTGGCCGAATGCGCGGTCATCGGCGTGGCCGATGAGCTCAAGGGTCAGAGCGCTTGTGGTTTCGTCGTGCTCAAATCGGGGATCTCCACCTCCGAGGAACAGCTCGCCACCGAACTCGTGGCCCTGGTGCGCGAGCGGATCGGACCGGTGGCCGACTTCCGCCGGGTCCGGGTGGTGGAGGCCCTGCCGAAGACGCGCTCCGGAAAGATCCTGCGCAAGACGATGCGCCAGATCGCCGACGGCAAGGCCTACTCGGTGCCCTCGACGATTGAGGACCCCGCGGTCATCGAGGCACTGATACCGTTCCTGCGGATGGAGTGAGTGGTCGAGGGGGCCGGGCTCGCCTTTCCGGGGCGTTGAACGCCGCCCCGGAGCGGCCAACCCTCGAGTTCAGCTTCAAGGTAAAGGCTCGCCGTTCGCCGGCAAACCTGCACGGTTGCGCACTGCTGCGGCGATAGCCTAGAGGCTAAGCAGTGAGATACAAGCAACGATCGGAAGCGTGGTTCATACCGTGAGCGAGGAAAAGGGTTCGAGGACTCGGACGGCAGGGTTGCTGAAGGAGCCACCAGTGGTCGGTCCGACCGGTCGACCCCTGACGAAGTTCCCCGAACCACAGCCGTTGGAAAGCCACGGTCCGGCCCGCGTCATCGCGATGGTGAACCAGAAGGGCGGGGTCGGTAAAACGACCTCGACCATCAACCTGGCTGCGGCGCTCGCCGAATACGGCCGCAAGGTCCTCTTGGTCGACTTCGACCCGCAAGGGGCCCTCAGCGCCGGGTTCGGGACCAACCCGCATGAACTGGACATCACCGTCTACAACGTGCTGCTCGAACGCAAGACCAGTATCCATGATGCGATCCTGAACACCGACGTCGAGAACATCGACCTGTTGCCGGCGAACATCGACCTATCGGCCGCCGAGGTCCAGCTGGTCAACGAGGTAGCCCGCGAACAGGTGCTTGAACGTGCCTTGCGCAAGGTCTCCGATGATTACGACGTCATCCTCATCGACTGCCAGCCGTCGCTGGGCCTGCTGACCGTCAACGCGCTGACCGCCGCTCACGGGGTGATCATCCCGCTGACCGCCGAGTTCTTCGCCCTGCGCGCCGTGGCCCTGCTGGTGGAGACCATCGACAAGGTCCAGGACCGGCTGAACCCCTCGCTGCAGATCGATGGCGTCCTGACCACCATGTACGACGCCAGAACCCTGCATTCCCGGGAAGTCATCGGCCGACTCGTGGAAGCCTTCGGGGACCAGGTCTTCGAAACGGTCATTAAACGCACGATCAAGTTTGCCGATGCCAACGTCGCCGCCGAGCCGATCACCAGCTATGCGACCAACCATCCGGGGGCGGAGTCCTACCGGATGCTGGCCAAGGAGCTCATCAGCCGCGGCGGCGCCCCGTAATGACGGCGGCGGACCTGGCGGACACCGTGTCGCCGTCCGCCGTGACCGAACCGGAGGCGACCGGTGGCTTCGCCGTGGCCCTGGAGAACTTCTCCGGGCCCTTCGACGTGCTGCTGAACCTCATCGGCAAACACCAGCTCGACATCACCGAGATCGCTCTGGCGAAGGTCACCGACGAATTCATCGCCTACCTGCGTGTCCTGCGTGAACGCAAGGGCGAAGGCGCCCTGGAGGAGACGACGTCGTTCCTGGTGGTGGCCTCCACCTTGCTGGATCTGAAGGCGGCACGATTGCTGCCCACCGGTGAGGTTGAATCCGATGAAGACATCGCCCTGCTCGAGGCCCGCGACCTCCTCTTCGCCCGGCTCCTGCAGTACCGGGCCTTCAAGGCCATCGCCGGGCAATTCTCGGAGCGCCTCGCCGAGGAAACCGAACGCTACCCACGCAGGGTCGCCCTCGAACCCGGTTTCGCGGCGTTGTTGCCCGAACTGGTCTTCACCACCAACCCGGCCACCTTGGCCCGGTTGGCCCGCAAAGCCATGGAACCTCAACCGGTCGAACCGACCGAAGTCGGTCTCGAACACCTGCACGCCCCCACGGTGAGCGTGCGTGAACAGGCCGAACTGATTGCCGCCCGCCTCACGGGGGGTGCCTCGGTCAGTTTCGCGGAGCTGGTGGCCGACGCTCCGGAAACCCCCATGGTGATCGCCAAGTTCCTGGCCTTACTGGATCTATTTCGTGACAGATTCGTCGGATTCGATCAGGCGGGCCCGCTGGGGGAGCTGCTGATCTTCTGGAACCAGGACGCCGGACCGTGGCAACCCGCAACGGAGACCGCAAACCATCAGCTGCCCGTGCCGGTCGCAGCAACCCCCTCAGTACAGGAGGACCAGCCATGACCCAGGATGACGGCGGGGCGCAGTCCCGGACTGATGGGCTTCCCGTTGAAGAACTTCCGGGCGGGGCGCGGGCGGCCATCGAGGCAGTGTTGATGGTCGCCGACGAACCGGTCACCGCGTTGCGGTTGGCAGAGGTTCTCGACGTGGAGGTGCAGCGAATCCGCGAACTGCTCCGTGAACTGCACAACGACTATGACCTGCACCATGGGTTTGAGCTACGTGAGCTGGCAGGAGGCTGGCGGGTCTATTCAAAACGTGACTTTGCTCCCGTTGTCTCCCGCTTCGTCTTGGATGGGGCCACCTCCCGTTTATCGCAGGCTGCACTGGAGACGCTGGCGGTGATCGCCTACCGGCAACCGGTCTCCCGCGCCCGCATCGCGGCGATCCGCGGGGTCAACGTCGACTCCGTCGTCAGGACCCTTTCGCTGCGTGGTTTGGTCGCGGAAGAGGGGACGGATCCGACTTCGGGTGCCATGCTGTATCGGACCACCAACTATTTTCTGGAAAGATTGGGGGTGGACAGCGTGGCGGACCTGCCGCAGCTCTCCCCTCATCTGCCCGGACTGGACGACCTCGAGCACTACGACGACGTCCAGTTCTAAACCACCACCTCAGTATGTAACGAAGGAATCGACATGACCCAGGGATCCAATTCAGGCGCAGGCCGCGGCAATCAACGCCGGTCAACGCCCGGCCAGGGTGCCGGGCGCGGCGCTTCCGGACGACGACAGGACGGTCCGAAGCAGGGCCCCAAATCAGGGGGTAGCTTCGGTGCCAAGAAACAAGGCGCACCCAAGAAGGACCAGTCCCCTTCGGCCCCGCGTGGCCCGCAGGCCTTCGGCGGCGAACGCTTCGGCCGCAACCTCGGACCGGTGAAGAAGAACCGTCCGGCCTCCCAGAAACGCACCACACCGCGCACCGATCAGGGTCAGGACCAGGACGGCGTCCGTTTGCAGAAGGTGATGGCCAACGCAGGCGTCGCCTCACGCCGGGTCAGTGAGGAAATGATCACCGCCGGGCGAGTGGAGGTCAACGGAGAGATCGTCACCGAACTGGGCATCCGGGTGGACCCCTCCTCCGAGAGCATCCACGTCGACGGCATGCGCATCCAGCTGAACGAGACGATGAAGTACTTCGTCTTCAACAAGCCCCGCGGCGTCGTCTCCACGATGGAGGATCCCGAGGGCCGCCCATGCGTCTCGGACTTCCTGCGCAAGAAGAGCGAACGCCTCTTCCACGTGGGCCGCCTCGACGTGAACACCGAAGGGCTGCTGTTGCTCACCAACGATGGGGAGCTGGCCAACCGGTTGACCCACCCCTCCTACGAGATCCCCAAAACCTACCTGGTCCAGGTTCCCGGACCGATGGCCCACGGCATCGGTGCCGAAATGAAGAACGGGATCAAGCTCGAGGACGGCATCGCCAGCGTCGACTCCTTCAAACTCGTCGACTCCACTCCGGGCAAGGTGCTGGTGGAGGTGATCCTGCACTCGGGGCGTAACCGGATCGTCCGTCGGCTTTTCGATGCTGTCGGCCACCCGGTCAAACGCCTGGTGCGCGTGCAGATGGGCCCGATCCGTCTGGGCGACCAGAAGCAGGGCACCATCCGTCAGCTCGGCCACCACGAAGTAGGCCACCTGCTTTCCGAAGTGGGTATGTAACTGGTGGTTGCTGCACACGTATCCGGTCCGGTGCTGGTGATCGGTACCGGACTGCTCGGCGCGAGCGTCGGACTCGGGTTGAGCCGGCTCGGCGTCCAGGTCTCGTTGGCCGATACCTCGCCGACCGCTGCGCGGGTTGCGCAGGATATCGGTGCCGGAACCCTGTACGAGCCCGGTGTCACGCCCGAGCCACTGCTGGTCGTGGTGGCATCGCCTCCGGACGTGACGGCTTCGGTGGTTTCCGACGCCCTCAGGGCCCACCCGCGGGCGACGGTGGTGGACATCGCCAGCGTCAAGACCTCCATTCTGCGCCGGCTGAAAGCCGATGAACGGCTGACCGAAACCGATTTATCCCGCTATGTGGGGACCCACCCCATGGCCGGGCGGGAGAAATCTGGTCCCGCGGCGGCCCGCGGCGAATTATTCACGGCCATGCCGTGGGTTATTTGTGCGCATCCGGGCTCCCGGGAATCCAGTGTGGTCATCGCCGCGGATCTGGCCATCGACCTGGGCGCCACCGTCCACCGGTTGGACGCCGGGGAACATGATGCGGCCGTCGCGCTCATCTCACATTTTCCGCAGATCGCCTCCTCGCTCTTGGCCTCGCGACTGCTCAATGCCCCGGCTCATACGCTGGCCCTGGCCGGCAACGGGCTGCGCGATACGACCCGCATCGCCGCTTCGGACCCCCGGCTCTGGATCCAGATCCTGAGCAACAACGCCCCCGAACTCGTCGATATCCTGCACGGTTTGCGGGAAGACCTGAATCGCCTCATCTCCACGTTGGAGGACCCCGACGGCCCCGGTGCCCTGTTGGATCTGGCCGAACTCATGGGGGAGGGCAATGCCGGGCAGGCGCGGATCCCCGGCAAACACGGTTCCCCACCCCAGGCCTTCGCCGTGGTCACCGTCATCGTGGACGACCGTCCGGGGCAGATCGCCCACTTGCTGGCCGATGTCGGGGACGCGGGAATCAACCTGGAGGACCTGCGGATGGAACACTCCTCGGGCCATCAGGTAGGTATGGTCGAAATCTCAGTTTTACCGGGGCGCAGCCAGGAACTCATGGAGGCCCTCACCGAACGCTCATGGAAGGTAGTGCAGTAAGTGCAGAATCTAGTGGTGGCCATCGACGGCCCATCAGGCAGCGGCAAATCATCGGTGTCGAAGGAGGTGGCCCGCCGGCTCGGCGCAGCCTACCTGGATACCGGTGCCATGTACCGGGCGCTGACCTATGCCTGCCTCGAAGCCGGAACTGATCTCCACGACTCGGAAGCCATCATCACCGCGGTGAGGGCGGCCTCCGTGCAGATCGGTACCGAGCCCGACGCGGAACAGGTGACGGTCAATGGGGCCGACGTGTCCGAGGCCATCCGCGCCCCCCACGTCTCCGAGGCCGTCTCCTCGGTCGCCGTCATCCTTGAGGTCCGGGCCGAACTGGTTCGCCGCCAGCAGGAGATTATTGCCGGGCACGAGCGAATCGTCGCCGAAGGGCGAGACATCACCACCGTGGTGGCCCCCGACGCCCCGGCCAGGATCCTCCTCACCGCCCGTGAGGAAGTACGGATGGCCCGCCGTGGTTTGCAGCTCGGCGGCACCCAGAGCGGCGAGGACCTGCAGCGTCAGGTCGTCGCCCGCGACGCCAAGGATTCCACGGTTACCAGTTTCACCACTGCGGCCGACGGAGTGGTGACCGTCGATTCCTCCGACCTGGATTTCGAGCAGACGGTACAAGCGGTGCTCTCCGTCGTGGAGGCTGCCGACGCTCCGGCCTGATGAGCTGCGGGCCCCAAAGCGTGCAAAAATGGTAAGTGCTTCCGCGTAGGGCGGAAGCGGCGAACAAAGGAAACCCCTGAACATGACCGATCACGCCGCCGTTCCCGGCGACGGAGACGAATACGTCCCCTCGGGAGAGGACCACGTCGCCGAAAAACTTGACCTGATCACCGATGAAGAGGCCGAGCAACGCGCCGCTTCCTTGCGTGAAGGCCTAGCTGACTACGATCTCGACGACGAGGACACCGAGCTGCTGTCCCACCTCGACGACGATGACTTCGAGGTGGCTGAGGAAAAAGCACCACCCGTGGTGGCCATCATCGGCCGACCCAACGTCGGCAAATCGACGTTGGTCAACCGGATCATCGGCCGCCGCGAAGCAGTGGTCGAGGATGTTCCCGGAGTCACCCGCGACCGGGTGTCCTACCGTGCCGAGTGGAGCGGACGTGACTTCACCCTGGTGGACACCGGCGGCTGGGAACACGACGCCAAGGGGATCCACGCCCGCGTCGCCGACCAGGCCGAGCTGGCAGCCGATCTATCCGACGCGATTGTTTTCGTCGTCGATTCCGCCGTCGGGGCCACCGCCACCGACGAACTGGTCGTGAAGATGCTGCGTCGACAGAAGAAGCCGGTGTTCCTGGTGGCCAATAAGGTCGACGGGGAATCCCAGGAAGCCGATGCCGCCTCCCTCTGGAGCCTGGGCTTCGGCCAGCCGTACCCGGTCTCCGCCTTGCACGGGCGTGGCACGGCCGACCTGCTCGATGACCTGTTGGAGAAGCTGCCGGCCTATTCGGCGGTCGGCTCGCCGATCCCCACCGGAGGCCCCCGCCGGGTGGCCCTCATCGGGCGTCCGAACGTGGGCAAGTCCTCACTGCTCAATAAGTTGGCAGGTTCTGAGCGCGTCGTCGTTGACGACACCGCAGGAACCACCCGAGACCCGGTGGACGAGCTGGTTGACATCGGTGGACGCACCTGGCGGTTCGTGGACACCGCAGGAATCCGTCGCCGCCAGCATATGGCCGTCGGCTCCGACTATTACGCGTCCTTGCGCACCCAATCGGCGCTGGAGAAGGCCGAAGTTGCCGTCGTCCTGTTGGCCGTCGACGAGGTCCTCAGCGAACAGGACGTGAGGATCCTGCAAACCGGCATCGATTCGGGCCGTGCCATGGTCCTGGCCTTCAATAAATGGGACTTGCTCGACGACGAACGCCGCCATTACCTCGAGCGGGAAGTCGAACAGGACCTGGCCCATGTTGACTGGGCGCCACGAGTGAATATTTCGGCGGCCACCGGGTGGCATAAGGAAAAACTCGTCCCGGCCCTGGACCTCGCGCTGGAATCCTGGGACCGTCGCATCCCCACCGGCAAGCTCAACGCCTTCTTCGGTGAACTCGTTTCCGCGCACCCGCACCCGGTGCGTGGGGGAAAGCAGCCGCGGATCCTCTTCGCCACCCAGGCCTCGTCGCGCCCACCGCGCTTCGTGCTGTTCACCACCGGATTCCTGGATCCCGGATACCGTCGGTTCATCACCCGGCGGCTGCGGGAGACCTTCAGTTTCGAAGGGACCCCGATCGAGGTCAGCATGCGCGTCCGGGAGAAGCGTGGGCGGTCAAAGTAGAACAGAAAATGAGGTAGAGTAGCCGAGGAGCTTTTCGCAGACGGCACCCGCCCCTCTTGGACGGGATAACGGCTGCGAAACCGCCGGGCTATGGCGCAGCTTGGTAGCGCGCCTGACTGGGGGTCAGGAGGCCGTGGGTTCGAATCCCGCTAGCCCGACCGGCCAAGAAGGACCTTGTCAGAACGAAACATCGTTCAGGCAAGGTCCTTCTTGCCGTGCTCTGCTCCATACCTCCAGGACCGCGGATCAACCAGGTTTCGGCCCTGAGCTTTCCCGTCGTTCCTCTCTTGGGTACCGCGGGGATAAGACATCAGGGACGTCCTCGCAAACGCTCCGGGCTCAGATGATGACGACCAGCTTGCGTCGGGGGATAACCGGTAGGCTAGGCTTGATAAAACACTAAGTGGGCACGCCATTTGGGCGCTACCAGCCCCGATGGCCGAAGCAGGCACGTGGCATTTCAGGGAGGAAACACATGAGTGGCGAAAACCGTTGGGAGGACACCGCTGCGGACCGCAAGGAATCCGCTACGGAGACCACCAGCATCGGCTTGCCTCCGGCCAGCGATGAGAGCACTCCCGAGACGTCGCTGTCGACCGAGGAACGCTCGTCCGTCAACGCACTTCCCGAAGGCTCGGCCCTGCTGATTGCCCATTCCGGGCCGAACCGTGGGGCCCGTTTCCTGCTCGATGGGGAACTGTCCACCGTGGGCCGGCATCCGGAGGCCGATATTTTCCTTGACGATGTCACGGTCTCGCGTAAGCACGCCCAGTTCCGCCGTGACGGCGAAGGATTCCAGGTCGTGGACTCCGGCAGCCTCAACGGCACCTATGTCAATGGTGACCGGGTGGACGCGGTGCGCCTGCGCACCGGATCCGAGGTCCGCATCGGCAAGTTCCGTCTCACGTTCTACTCGGGTACCGTCCCGACCACCGCCGCACGGCAGGACTGACGGTCATCCCTGTGGTTTCATCCGCACCTTCCCGACGGGGTCTCGGCGTCAGCGCCGACACCCCGCGGGCCAGTGTGCTCAATATCGGCGAGGTCCTCACCGAGCTCTCGGCGGACTTCCCGCAGATCACTGCCTCGAAGATCCGTTTCCTCGAGGAAAAGGGTCTGATCACCCCGCAGCGCACCGCCGCCGGATACCGCAAGTACACGGCCACCGATATCGACCGGCTGCGGTTCATCTTGTCCCTGCAACGGGACCAGTACCTTCCGCTGAAGGTCATCAAGGACTATTTGGACGCCGTCGACCGAGGCGAGCGCCCCGACCAGTTGGCGGGTGGCCTGACGTTGACCCCGCGCAGCGTGACCGACCAGCTGGCCCAGGAAATCGCCGGGCACACCAGGCCGCTGACCCGGGCCGAACTCCAAGGGGCGACGGGGGCTTCGGATGACCTCGTGTCGGAACTGTTGGCCTACGGAATCATCACCGAGGACGATCAGCGTTTCGATGAGCATGCCGTGCGCATCGCCACCGCCAGTGCCAAACTGGCTGGTCACGGGATCGAACCACGTCACCTGCGCGGTTTCCGTGCCGCTGCCGACCGTGAAATCGGTCTGGTTGAACGGGCCGTCGCCCCGTTAGCCAGCCGGCGTGATGTCTCCTCCCGCGCCAGCGCGGCAGAGACGGCGCGCGAAATCAGCGATGCCTGCCTGGCTCTGCATAGCGCCCTGGTCAACGGCTCGATCGCGAAGATGGACCACTAGGCGCTGCAGGAGGAACCCATGCGAGAGCTGATGCTCGTCGGAGTCCGGATCGAACTGCCCTCGAACCAGCCGTTGGTTCTCCTCAAGGAAATCGACGGCCCCCGCCACCTGCCGATCTGGATCGGTACGCCCGAGGCCTCGGCCATTGCCATGACCCAGCAGGGGATGGAAACGCCGCGACCGATGACCCACGACCTCCTCGAAACCATCACCTCGGCCCTGGGCCACCCCCTGATCGAGGCTCGTCTGGTGTCGGTCAAGGAAACCGTCTTCTACGCCGAGCTGGAGTTCGACGGCGGGGCCACCGTGGACTCGCGGGCCTCGGATGCCATCGCCTTTGCCCTGCGTGCGGGATGCCCCATCACCTGCACCGAGGAAGTCCTGGAGGAGGCGGGCGTCCTGGTCAACGACGAGGGCTCCACCGAGGAGGCAGCGGAGGACCAGGTGCGTGAATTCCGGGAGTTCCTCGCCGACGTCGAACCCGAGGATTTCGACGAGTAGCGACACGCCCTCAAGTTAAACTTGAAGGTCTTTGACGTGGGGCAGGTTCAGCCGTACCGTCAAAGCATAAGAATCCCATTGCTTCGCTGTCCCATCACTCGGCACAGTGGACGGTATCCGATGCCGCCACGGTTCCCCGACAGCTGGCAAACTCCCTATTGGGGGGAGTTTTCAACGAGGAGGGTCCACGTGAGTCCGATAGGTGAGCATAGCGGGGCGTCAGGCCCAGGCCAGACGCGCACCGGAGTCAATTCCCAGGGCCTGCTGTTCACTGAGGATCTGCCGGTCCTGGACGAAGGCGCAGGATATCGCGGCACCGTGGTGTGCAAGGCGGCGGGCATCACCTACCGTCAGCTCGACTACTGGGCCCGCACCGGGCTGGTCGAGCCGGCAGTACGAGGGGCCGCTGGCTCCGGCAGCCAACGACTCTATAGCTTCCGGGACATCCTGGTCCTCAAGGTCGTCAAACGACTGCTGGACACCGGGGTCTCCCTCCAACAGATCCGTTCCGCCGTCGTACACCTCCGCGAGCGTGGGGTGGAGGACCTGGCCCAGATCACGTTGATGAGCGACGGGGCATCCGTCTACGAATGCACCTCGGCCGACGAGGTCATTGACCTGGTACAGGGCGGACAGGGAGTCTTCGGCATCGCCGTCGGCCGTGTCTGGCGCGAAGTTGAAGGCAGCCTAGCCGAACTACCCAGCGAACAGGCAGTCGTCGAGGAAGAGGTCTTCCCCGGAGACGAACTGGCTCGTCGTCGGGCGGCCAAGAAGTCGGCGAGCTAGAACCGTGATCGGCCCCGGTGCCCAGCACCGGGAAACGACGACGGCGCGCAACCCTGCGGGGTGCGCGCCGTTTCTTGTCGGTGGGTCCGGGGCATCTAGGTGTCTGTGCCGCTCCGGGCCGGGCCGCTGGTGAGACCTGACAGGAGTTCATCGAAACGCGCTGCCGACTGGCGGGCGGCATCGCCAGGCCACTGGTGGACGGGGTAGGCGGCCCCCTGGATCTGCTGCCAGTTCGCCTGGTCGGGCAAGACGGGGGAGAGGAGAGCGTCACCGAACATGGTGCGCATTTCCTCGAGCCGGAAACGTTGTTCGGCCGAGGATTGGCGGACCCGGTTGGCCACCACTCCTGCGGTCTGCAGCCCCGGGACGAATTCGCTGCGGAAGAGTTCCAGGGCACGCAGGGTGCGTTCGGTTCCGGCCACCGAGAACAGGCTGGGTTCTGCCACGAGCAGCACGTCATTGCTTGCGGTCCAGGCCATCCGCGTCAGGCCGTTCAACGACGGCGGGCAATCAATCAGCACCAGCTCGTAGCGCGTCTGGCGCGAGAGCAACTGCTTCAGGCGGCGCAGGTGGCGCAACCGCAGATCGGGGCGGTCATAGATGCCACTGAAGGCCCCTCCGACGGCAACGTCGAGAATGGCCGGTCCGGTCCTGGTGGAGACTTCCGGCGCCCTCGTGGTCCACGGGCTGGTGACGGCGGTGGCGGTAATATCGCCCCGCCGGGCATTCTTGAGCAGATGTCCGATGCCGTTCTCACCGTTGGGTTCCACACCCAGACCGGTGCTGGCATCGGCGTGGGGATCCAGATCCACCACCAGGGTCGGGATACCGGCGGCTAGCGCCGCCGACGCCAAACCGAGGGTGACCGACGTCTTACCAACGCCACCCTTGAGACTGCTGATGCTCACGACCTGCACGGAACGGACCACGACCTTACTGTGTTTATGCTGATTCGGCTCCCATCCATCATAGGGTGAGCCCACCATTCGACGCCTCCCCAGTCACGGTGTGGCTCAGGTCATGAAGAAATACAGTTTCAGCTGTGTGTTGGGCCACTGTAGGGTGAGCGCAGGCTTGAATCTACGCTTCGCGCCTGACGCACGGAGGCAAAACCCCCCGATTTTCGGGGAGACCGTTGCGTTCGTCCTGTCCGAACAGACACCATGCAGGAGAACCATGTTTTCAAAGGTTTTGGTAGCCAACCGCGGAGAAATCGCGATTCGCGCATTCCGTGCCGGCTACGAATTGGGTGCCAAGACGGTTGCCGTCTTCCCCTACGAGGACCGCGGCTCCATCCACCGCCAGAAGGCCGATGAGGCCTACCAGATCGGCGAGGAGGGCCACCCGGTCCGCGCCTATTTGGATGTGGAAGAAGTCATCCGTGTTGCCAAGGATTCCGGGGCGGATGCGATCTACCCGGGCTATGGATTCCTGTCGGAGAACCCCGACCTGGCCCGGGCCGCCGAAGAAGCAGGCATCACGTTCGTCGGACCGCCGGCCGATGTGCTGGAACTGGCAGGGAACAAGGTTCAGGCGCTGAAGGCAGCCAAGGCGGCGGGTATTCCGACCCTGGCCTCCTCCGAACCGAGCGACGACGCCGAATGGCTCATCGGTGAAGCCGATAAAATCGGGTTCCCCATCTTCGTCAAGGCGGTCGCCGGCGGCGGCGGTCGCGGCATGCGCCGGGTGGATACCCGTGAGGCGCTTCCCGAAGCCCTGGATGCTGCCATGCGTGAAGCAGCCACCGCCTTCGGCGACCCCACCATGTTCTTGGAAATGGCCGTCCTGCGCCCGCGTCATATTGAGGTCCAGATCCTCGCCGATGCCCACGGAGATGTGGTGCACCTCTTCGAGCGGGATTGCTCGCTGCAGCGCCGCCACCAGAAGGTCGTGGAAATCGCCCCGGCACCGAACCTGGACGAAAACATCCGTCAGGCCCTCTACGCCGATGCCGTGAAGTTCGCCAAGGCGTTGAAATACCAGAACGCGGGAACCGTCGAATTCCTGGTCGACACGGTGGGGGAGCGCGCCGGGGAGCATGTGTTCATCGAGATGAACCCGCGGATCCAAGTCGAGCACACGGTCACCGAAGAGATCACCGACATCGACCTGGTCTCCGCCCAGATGCGTATCGCTGCCGGGGCATCGCTGTCGGATCTGGACATCCACCAGGACCAGCTGCGGATCCGGGGCGCCGCGCTGCAGTGCCGTATCACCACCGAGGACCCCGCCAACGGGTTCCGCCCCGACGTCGGCACGATCACCGTCTACCGTTCGGCCGGCGGCTCGGGCGTCCGACTGGACGGTGGCACCATCTACACCGGTGCCGTGGTGTCTCCCCATTTCGACTCCATGCTCGTCAAGCTCACCTGCCGCGGCCGCGACTACGAAGCTGCCGTGCGCCGGGCCCGCCGGGCGCTGGCGGAATTCCGGATTCGTGGCGTGGCCACCAATATCCCGTTCCTGATGAACGTGCTCGACGACCCACAGTTCATCGCCGGTGATGTCGCCACCGACTTCATCGATTCGCGTCCTGACCTGCTCGAGGGCAACCGCAGCCAGGACCGCGGCACCAAGGCCTTGTCGTTCCTGGCCGATGTGACCGTGAACCAGCCCAACGGCCCACGCCGCGAGGGCTTGGACCCGCGACAGAAGCTGCCGTACTACCCGGGCGATAAATCAGACCAGCCGATGCGCAGCCCCTTCGATGGCCCTTCGGAGCACGAGCCGGCGTCCGGCTGGCGTCAGGTACTGCTCGATCGCGGGCCGGAGGGCTTCGCCGCCGAACTGCGTTCACGCACCGAGCTGGCGGTTACCGACACCACCTTCCGTGACGCCCACCAGTCGTTGCTGGCCACCCGCGTGCGCACCCGTGATCTGATCGCCGCGGCTCCTGCCTACGCCCACACGTTGCCGCAGCTGTTCTCCATGGAGGTCTGGGGAGGAGCGACGTACGATGTCTCGCTCCGATTCCTGGGTGAGGATCCGTGGAAGCGACTGGAACTGCTGCGCGCCGAGCTGCCGAATATTCCGCTACAAATGCTCCTGCGCGGACGCAACACCGTCGGATACACCCCGTACCCGACGGAGGTGACCGATGTCTTCGTCCAGGAAGCGGCGGCAGCGGGAATCGATATCTTCCGCATCTTCGACGCGCTCAACGACGTGTCCCAGATGGCTCCGGCCATCAAGGCGGTCCGCGAGACCGGGACCGCTGTCGCGGAGGTGGCCCTCTGCTACACCGGGAACCTGCTGGACCCCGACGAGAAGCTCTACACGCTGGACTACTACCTGGACCTGGCCCAGCAGATCGTCGACGCCGGCGCCCATATCCTGGCGATCAAGGACATGGCTGGCCTGCTGCGCCCCGCGGCAGCCGCCCAGCTGGTGACCGCGCTGCGCGAACGCTTCGACCTGCCGGTGCACCTGCACACCCATGACACCGCAGGTGGACAGTTGGCGACGCTTATGGCGGCCTCCAACGCCGGGGTCGACGCCGTCGACGTCGCGGTGGCTTCCATGGCCGGGACCACGTCGCAGCCCTCCGAATCGGCATTGGTCGCCGCCCTGGCCAATACCGAACGCGATACCGGCATCTCCCTGGAGGCTGCTGCCTCGCTGGAACCGTATTGGGAAGCGGTCCGTGCCATGTATGGGCCCTTCGAATCGGGTTTGCCGGGTCCGACAGGGCGGGTCTACCGCCACGAGATCCCCGGTGGCCAGCTCTCGAACCTGCGCCAGCAGGCCAAGGCCCTGGGCCTGGCCGAGCGCTTCGAGGACATCGAAGAGATGTACACCGCTGCCAATGCGATCCTGGGCCGGCTGGTGAAGGTGACCCCGTCCTCAAAGGTCGTCGGCGATTTGGCGTTGCAGCTGGTGGGCATGAACGTGGACCCGAAGGAATTCGAGGCCAACCCCCAAGAATTCGATATCCCCGATTCGGTCATTCAGTTCCTTTCAGGGGAACTGGGAGATCCGCCCGGCGGGTGGCCCGAACCCTTCAGGACCAAGGCCCTGCAGGGACGCAACGTCAAGGTCCGGGTGGAGGAACTCGAACCCGAGGACCAGCAGGGTCTGGCCGGGGATTCGAAGACCCGCCGCGCAACCCTGAACCGGCTGTTGTTCGCCGGACCCACCCGTGACTTCGAGAAGCTGCGGGCCGAATACGGCGATGTTTCGCTGCTCCACACCCGCGATTACCTCTACGGGCTGGTCCAGCACGCCGAACATGTGATCTCCCTGGGTAAGGGGGTGCGCCTGCTCGTGACCTTGCAGGCCATCTCCGAACCCGACGAGAAGGGCATGCGCACCCTGATGTGCACCTTGAACGGGCAGATGCGCCAGATCACGGTCCGTGACGACAACGTCGAATCCACGGTCAAGGCCGCGGAAAAGGCGGATACGTCGAATCCGGGGCACGTGGCTGCACCCTTCGCCGGCGCCGTGACCGCATCGGTCGAAGTGGGTGACACCGTCCCCGCAGGGGGCACCATCGCCACCATCGAGGCCATGAAGATGGAGGCGGCGATCACCTCGCCCGCCGGCGGCAAGGTGACACGTATCGCCATAGAGGGCACCGCTCAGGTCCAGGGCGGGGATCTCCTGGTGGTTCTGGAGGCCTAGAACCGCAGGATCCGCCCGCCACGGGACGTCCACCGACAACAGGTGGGCGTCCCGTCTTGCGTTAGGGTGATGGCTGACGTTCCTACAGCCAGTACTTTCCGCAGAGGATGCCATGACCCAGCCCCACCAGAACCACGACGACGACGAAGCCCCGGAGAACCCGGAACCGGCTCCGCAAGACGAGCTGGATGCCTCGGAGACCGGAACAGGCCCTGCGGCAGGGGAACCGGGCGAGGACCTGAAGCCGGCAGGTGCCGGCCACGGAGCCGCCGACCTACCGGATCTCTCCGATTGGCAGCCGGTGCAGCACGACGACGAAACAGCAGCAACGGAAACTTCCCAGGCCCGCCCGCAAGCCCACGGGGTCGTCATCCCCGCAGCGCCGACGCACCAGCCAGAGCCGAAGACCGACAGCGCCGAGGCGGCCGACGACTACCCGGCCACCGGCCAGGCCACCGCCACGACCACCGCGGACGTCGGATCCGGAAGTGACCAGACCACGCAGGCAGCGGCCCCCGAAAGCGCCTCGCAACTAACGGCTGACCGGCTCCTTGAACCCCGGGACCGCGAACCCGTGGGCGGCTGGCGTCGCCTGCTGTTCCGCGCCTCGCTGGGCAAGGTCAACGTCGGCGATTCCGACGCCGTGCGGATCCGCCGGCAAATGCACCACCGGATTTCCGCCTCGCTGCCGGGAACCACCCGCTACGTCCCCGTCCTCTCACGGAAGGGAGGCGTCGGCAAGACCACCGTAACCACCCTGCTGGGCATGGCGCTGGCCCAGATTCGTGAGGACCGGATCATCGCTCTGGACGCCAACCCCGACCGCGGCACGCTCAGCGACCGCTCACCGGGCAAATCGGAGTTCACCGCCCGGAACCTGGTCCAACACCGTTTCAGCGTGGACACCTTCGCCAAGCTCTCCTCCTACGCAGCCCGGGAGGGTTCGCGTCTGCATGTGTTGGCCTCGGATACCGATCCGCGGGTGGCCGAAGCATTCGACGACGCCGACTACCGTGCCGTCACCGATCTGCTCTCGAAGTACTACTCCATCGTGCTCACCGATTCCGGGACCGGGATGGTCCACACCGTCATGAAGGGCACCTTGGAAAAGGCCGACGCCGTCGTCTTGGTTTCCGGTGCCAGTGTCGACGAAGCCAGGTTGGCTTCCGAGACGCTGTCCTGGCTGGAAGCGCACGGACGCACGGAGCTGGCGAAGAACGCGATCGTGGTCATCAACCAGTCCTCCGGAACCGGTCGCGGCGTGAACGTGGAAGAGATCGAATCGCATTTCCGTTCCCGGGTGGCCACCGTCGTCCGCCTGCCGCACGATCCGCATCTGGCCGAGGGCTCCCGGGTCTCCTTGGACCGGCTGAAGCCGGGCACACGGGACGCGGTCATGGAGCTGGCTGCCTTGGTCGTCGACGAGCTGAAGGGCTGAATCTTTTGACCCACTACGATCTCGCCATCGTCGGATCCGGCTCCGGCAACTCACTGATCACCGGTTATTGGGACGACCAGAAGGTCGCCATCATCGATGCCGGGATCTTTGGTGGAACCTGCCTGAACGTGGGGTGCATCCCCACGAAGATGTTCGTGTATCCGGCCACCCTGGCCGCCTCCACCGCGCAGGCAGCCCGGCTCGGCGTCGACCTGGAACACCGCGGCACCGACTGGCCGGGGATCCGGGACAGGATCTTCGGGAGGATCGATGCCATCTCGGCCGACGGTCTGCGTTACCGGGACCAGGAACTCGAGAACGTGGACGTCTACACCGAAACGGTACGCCTGAGGGACCCCCACACGCTGGTCACCGAATCCGGACAGGTCATCACCGCCGACCAGGTCGTCCTGGCCTCGGGGTCCCGTGCCGTGCTGCCTGATGTTCCCGGTGTCGAGCTACCCCAGGTCCACACCTCCGATACCGTCATGCGTCTGGAGGCGCTGCCGGAACGGGTGCTGATGGTTGGTGGTGGCTTCATAGCCGCCGAATTCGCCCATGTCTTCCACGGTTTGGGTTCCGAGGTCATTCAAGTCAACCGTTCCTCGGCTTTGTTGCGCCATCACGATGAGGAGATCTCCCGGAGGTTCACGCGGGCCGCGGGGCAACGCTGGACGCTGAAGCTGGATCATGCACTCAGCGCTGTCACCGAGAACGACGACGGAAGCGTCACCGGGCATTTCGAGACCGCAGACGGGCCCGTCGAGGTGAGGGCCGACGTCGTGCTGATGGCCACGGGCAGGGTGCCGAACTCGGACCGGCTCCACGCGGAGGCTGCCGGATTGGACCTCGAACCCGATGGCCGCCTGGCGGTGGACGAGTACCAGCGCGTGCTCTCCGGCGGGCAGGCCGTGCCCGGATGCTATGCCTTGGGTGATGCCTCCAATGAATACCAGCTCAAACATGTCGCCAACCGCGAGGCACGGGTGGTGACCCATAACCTCGAACATCCCACGAACCTGCGCTCCACCGACCGTTCGTTCGTCCCAGCGGCGGTTTTCACCGATCCGCAGATTGCCGCGGTGGGTCTCACCGCCGAACAGGCCAGGGCCCAAGCGCAGGACCCCGAGGACGTCGTGACCGTCGTGCAGGATTATGGCTCCACTGCCTACGGGTGGGCGATGGAAGACCAGGAAGGCCTTGTCAAGCTGGTCGCCTCCCGTTCCACGGGTCTGCTGCTCGGTGCCCATGTGATGGGCCACGAGGCCTCGATCCTCATCCAACCACTGATCCAGGCCATGGCCACGGGGCTCGGGGTGATCGAGATGGCGCGGCGTCCGTTCTGGATCCACCCCGCGCTGACCGAGGTCGTGGAGAATGCCCTCTTGGGTCTGGACCTGCCGTTTGGCCAGGACGCGCCCCTGTAGCGAAGCGACACATCGGTGCACGCAGAAAAGGCCGGGCCACGCAGCATGCGTGGCCCGGCCTTCTGGCTGAGGGCCCCGGCGTCGGCGACGGGGCCCTCAGAGGGTCAGGAAGGTTTCTTGGCTGAGTAGATCTCCTCGACGACCATTTCGAAGTCCTTGAGCACCTGGCCGCGCTTGACCTTCAACGAAGGGGTCAGGTGGCCGGAAGCCTCGGAGAAGTCCGTGGGGACGATGCGGAAGGCCTTGATGGCCTCGGCGTGGGAAACCGTCTGGTTGGCCTTGTCGATGACGGCCTGGACGTTTTGACGGACCTTGGGGTGCTCGGAGGCCTGCGCCACGGTCAAAGAACCGAGCTGGTGGCGGCTCAACCAGCCGGGTAGGGCCTCTTCGTCGAGGGTGACCAAGGCCGAGATGAACGGACGGTTATCTCCGACCACCAGTGCCTGGGAGACCAGGGCATCGGCACGGATCTGGTCCTCGAGCAAGCCGGGAACCACGTTCTTCCCGCTGGCGGTCACGAGGATTTCCTTTTTGCGTCCGGTGATCTTCAGGAACCCGTCTTCGTCGAGTTCACCGATATCTCCGGTCCGGAACCAATCGCCGTCGAACGCCTCGGCCCGCAGGTCGGGGCGGTTGTGGTATCCGGCCATGAGGCAGACACCCTGGGTGAGGATCTCGCCGTCGTCCGCGATCTTCACCGCGTTGCCGGGCAACGGCTTGCCGACGGTGCCGATCTTTAGCTTGCTCGGGGTGTTCACGGTGATGGGGGCGGTGGTCTCGGTGAGGCCGTAGCCCTCGAGGATCATCAAACCGGCACCGTTGAAGAAGTGTCCGAGGCGTTCGCCCAGCGGGCCGCCACCGGAGACCGCGTACTGGATGCGTCCGCCCATGGCCTCGCGGATCTTCGAGAAGACGAGCTTATCGAAGAGTCCGTGGCGTAGCTTCAACGCCAGCGGCACCGAACCCTCGCCGTGGGCGCGGGAGTACTGCACTGCGGTTTTCGCCGCGGCGTGGAAGATCTTCGCCTTCACGTTGCTGGCATCCTCGGCCTTGAGCATCGAGGAGTTGTAGACCTTCTCGAAGACCCGGGGGACGGCCAAAATGAAGGTGGGCTTGAAGCCCTGCAGGTCCGGCAGCAGGTTCTTGATGTCGGGGGTGTGGGCGACCTTGGCCCCACCGGCGACGGCCAGTACCGAGATGAAGCGGGCGAACACATGGGCCAGGGGCAGGAACATGATGGTCGAGGAACCCTCATGCACGCATTCGGGCAGGGCCGCCTGGGCGTTGCGGGAGAGTTCCACGAAGTTCAGGTGCGTCAATTCGCAGCCCTTGGGACGCCCGGTGGTGCCCGAGGTGTAGATAATGGTTGCCACGGTCTCCAGCCCCATGGAGGAGCGGCGTGCTTCGAGTTCCTCGTCGCTGATATCGGCGCCGGCGGTGCGCAGGACGTCGAGCCCGTCTCCCTCCATTTGCCAGATATGGTCGATGTCTTCGAGTTGCTCCTGAATGGAGGCCTGACGGATCACGTTCTCGTGGTTCGGTGACTCGACGATGGCCGCCGCGGCACCGCAATCGCCGAGGATCCAGGCAACCTGGCTGGGGGAGGAGGTCTCGTAGACCGGAACGGAAATGCATCCGGCGAACCAGATCGCAAAATCGACCAGCGTCCACTCGTAGCGGGTCCGGGACATGATGCCGACCCGGGAGCCCTTCTCGAGCCCCGAGGCGATCAGGCCCTTGGCCAGGGCGCTCGCATCGTCCCTGAACTCCCGGGCCGAGACATCGATCCATCCGCCGTGACCATCGGGCCGCGAGAACAGCATCGGGTTGGTCCCGTTCGCTTTTTCCAGCACGAAATCCGTGGTGTTGGACGTCGCGGGGCTGACCACGAGCGGGGGTACGCTGAACTCTCGCACGATGTGCTCCTCTACTTCAGTAGGCTCTTCAGATTGGACATCTGACGATGGGGATCGTCATCCAAGCATAGTGTGTTGCATCACTAACCTACTCGCTAGTAACTTACGGTGCCAACATCGGGCCAGGGAAGGGAATCGCCATGGGCACGACTCCGGACGCCCACTGGGCCATCGGACTGGATATCGGCGGCACAAAAATCGCCGCCGGCATCGTCGACGAGGCAGGGAAACTCCTTCACCGGGCCCAGCTTTCGACCCCCGGCTCCAGCCCCCAACAGGTCGAACAGGCGGTGGTGGACCTCGTGACCGGACTGCGTCGCTGGGCCCCCCGCGCCCCGATCGGCGTCGGGGCGGCCGGCTGGATGAATCCCGAAACGGGCACCGTGCTCTTCAGCCCGCATTTGGCCTGGCGCAATGAACCCCTGCGTGACCGGCTGGCCACCGTCCTGGGCGGCACGGTCTGCGTGGTCAACGACGCCGACGCGGCAGGCTGGGCGGAATACCGTTTTGGTGCCGGACAGGGGGAACCGAATCTGGTGTGCTTGACCCTCGGCACCGGAATCGGCGGTTCGCTGGTCGCCGGAGGGCAGCTGCGACGAGGTCGTTTTGGGTTGGCCGGCGAGTTTGGCCACCAGGTCATCCACCCCGGAGGCCACCGCTGCGAATGTGGAAACCGTGGATGCTGGGAACAATATGCTTCCGGAAACGCCCTGGGGCGTGAAGGCCGCGAACTGGCCCGGGCCAACTCCCCGGTGGCCCATACGCTGCTGGACGCGGCGGAAGGGGACGTGGAGGCCATCAACGGGGCGTTGGTGACCGAATTGGCAGCCGCGGGGGATCCTGCCTGCCAGGAGCTCATCATTGATGCCGGCCAATGGTTGGGCCTGGGACTAGCCAATCTGGCCGCGGCCTTGGATCCCGGGACCTTTGTCATCGGTGGCGGTCTGGGGTCGGCCTCCACTCGTCTGCTGGAGGAAGCCGAAACGTCGTACCGGAAGAACCTCACCGGCCGCGGGTACCGGCCCTTCGCCGACATCCGGCAGGCGGGGCTGGGGGCCGATGCCGGACTCATCGGTGCCGCCGATCTCGCCCGGCAGACCGGTTAGACCCTGGCGCCGTTATCGCCTTCCTGACGGTGCCGCGGGAGCCTGAAGGCCAGATAGCCGGCGGAAGCGACAAAGACCACGCATAAGGTCAACCAGACCCCCATCGGGGCCGAACGCCACAGGATGGCCAAGAGCAAGAGGGCGATCGGTGCCCCTGCGGCACAGGTCCAGGCCAGGACCGTCAGCGGATTTCCCGAGCCCAAGGCCGGAGGATCCTCCGGCGTCCAGTCCTCCTCGGGCTCCTCGAGCAGTTCGTAATCGCGCGGCCCTCCGGCTGGCCGGAGCACAGGGACCGGTTCATCGAGAGGATCCGGTTCCGGGGCCGGCGAAGCGGTCGCCTCGGTGTCCGGATCGATATCCACACCGACGTCATCGAGCCGGCTGACCAGATCCTGCCAGGCGGCCTCGTCGGCGGCCCGATCGCGGGGGGAGCGCGAGTTGTCCTCAGCCATGGGCATGGCCTCCCAGGGCGTCGAAGAAGGCGAGTGAGCCGTCGAAGATCGCTGCGGCGTCGTAATCAAGGGTCGCGACATGCAGACTACGTTCCAGATACCTCAGCTGCAGCCGCGGCACCCCGGAAGGGTGCATGCCCACCAATTCGCGTCGCAGGACATTCAAACCCGCCTCGGAAACGATATGGTCCACCACCGAGCGGAAAACGAACACCGGGGCTTCGATGGCGCTGAGGATCTTCCGCGTCGCGTGGATGAGCTGCCGTAGTTCGTGCACCGCGGCCACCGGGGTCCGCGGGTAGGCGCCCTCATCCTGGCCGGGACGGGCAATGTCGTTGGCGATGGCGGGGACCGAGGGGATGAAGTGTTTCAGAACCCCGGTCAGTGCCGCGGTCCGGTCCACCATGCTCAGGGCCGGGTTAACCAGGGCGAGCCCTGCCGGTTTCCGAGTGATTCCCAAGTGCAGGGCCAGCGTCCCGCCCATGGACAGACCCACGACGAAAACCTTGCGGTGTGAAGCGGCCAGCAGATCGAATTCGGCCTCGACGGCGGCTGTCCAGGCGGAGCGGGGGGTCCTGGCCAGGTCCTGCCACGTGCTCCCATGCCCGGGCAGAACCGGAAGGGAGACCGTATAGCCGCCCGTCAGGAGGGCGTCGGCCCAGGGGCGCATACTGCGCGGGCTGGACGTAAAACCGTGGATCACCAAGACCGCATCGCCGTTGCCACCACGGACCCGGAAGCCTTCGGACGCGTCGGATGGGGCCGTTGCCGAGAATTCCATAGCGCTCCCAAGCAGGCCGGGGATCGTGCCCCGGGGTGAATATGTGCCTAGAGTAGAGCCTAACCGACATGGGGTCCGTGCGAGGCGGGCGCCCGACGACCTGCCCGGCGGAAGGCTCCCACACGTGTTTTATTGGATCATGAAGCGGCTGCTCATTGCACCGCTGACCAACCTGCTGTTCCGGCCGTGGGTCAAGGGAATGGATAACATTCCTGCCGAAGGCGGCGCGATCCTGGCCAGCAACCACCTGTCGGTCTCCGACTCGATCTTCCTGCCCGTCGCCGTGGACCGTCCGGTCGTTTTTCTGGCCAAAATGGAGTATTTCACCGGCAAGGGAATCAAAGGCAAGCTCACCGCCCTGTTTTTCCGGCTCTCCAATCAGTTGCCGATGGACCGTTCCGGGGGTGCCGCCTCGGCGAACTCGCTGGGAGCGGGGGAGCAGGCCCTCTTGGACGGACAGCTGTTGGGCATCTACCCGGAAGGCACCCGCAGCCCCGATGGGCGCCTCTACCGGGGCAAGGTCGGTGTCGCGAAGCTCGCCCTGGCCACCGGTGTTCCCGTGATCCCGGTGGCCATGATCGGCACCGATAAGGTCCAGCCGATCGGCAAGACCGTGCCGAACATCCGCAGGGTCGGGCTGATCGTGGGCGAACCACTGGACTTCTCCCGCTATGAGGGGATGGAGGAGGACCGGTTCGTCCAGCGTTCGGTCACCGACGAGATCATGTATGCGCTGATGCGGCTCTCGGGCCAGGAATACGTTGATTCCTACGCCTCGACCGTCAAGGCAAAGATCACTGCCGACCGCCTCGCGGATCGCAAGGCAGCCCGTGAGGCCCTGGCAGAGAACGCTCGCGCCCAGGTTCGTGCCACGGTGGATGCGGCCAGGAAGGAAGTCGAACACATCCGCACCCCCAAGGACGGGGCGGACGCCGCTGCTGAGGACGAGGCCCTGGCAGCGGGGGACACCACGGGGAGCGCTGAGGCGAACGACGACGATGCTCCCCTCGACACCGAACCATCCCGTGAATCCGGGGAGGAAGGCAACGCGAAACAGGCGTGACCGGCAGCTGCGCTGTCCTGCAGTCGTGCATCGGATGACCGGCTAAAACGAAACTTTACGCCGCGAATAGGGTGCCGACCCACGACCCGGATACGCTGGGCTAGTGACTGATTCGACCCAGACTTCCGCCCCGTTCCACCAGCCCATCCCCGGGCCCGCTGCCGATCCCGGCCTCGATGCCTGGCGCGAGCTCCCGATTTCTCAGCAGCCCACGTGGTCCGGCCCGGAATATACGCGCGCAGTCGACGAGCTGGCCTCCTTGCCGCCGCTGGTCTTCGCCGGTGAAGTGGACATTCTGCGCGAACGACTGGCCGCCGCGGCCCAGGGCCATGCCTTCCTGCTGCAGGGTGGGGACTGCGCCGAAACGTTTGCCGCGGCAACCGCCGATCGCATCAGTGCTCGGGTGAAGACGATCCTGCAGATGGCCGTCGTGCTGACCTACGGCGCCTCGATGCCCGTCGTGAAAATGGGGCGTATGGCCGGTCAGTTCGCCAAACCGCGCTCCTCGGATTCGGAAACCCGTGAGGGTGTCACGCTGCCGGCGTTCCGCGGCGATATCGTCAACGGCTTCGATTTCACCCCCGAGTCCCGGCGGCACGACCCGGCCCGCATGGTCAAGGCCTACAACACCTCGGCCGCCACCTTGAACCTGATTCGCGCCTTCACCCAGGGTGGCTTCGCCGACCTGCGCAGCGTGCATCACTGGAATAAGGGCTTCCGCGCCAACCCGGCGCATAGCCAGTACGAGTCCTTGGCCGCGGAAATCGACCGTGCCGTCCGGTTCATGGACGCCTGCGGTGCCGACTTCGAGGCCCTGAAGACCACCGAGTTCTTCGCCAGCCATGAGGCGCTGCTGTTGGATTACGAGCGAGCGCTGACCCGCACGGATTCCCGCACCGGCCAGCCCTACGACACCTCAGGGCACTTCCTCTGGATTGGTGAGCGGACCCGGCAGCTGGACAGCGCCCACGTTGATTTCCTCTCCCGGGTACGCAACCCGTTGGGTGTGAAGCTCGGCCCGAACACGACGCCCGAGGATGCCTTGGCCCTGGTGGAGAAGCTGGACCCGAACCGTGAACCGGGCCGGCTGACCTTCATCACCCGTATGGGAGCGAAGAACATCCGCGAGAAACTGCCGGATCTGGTGGAGAAGGTCACCGCCTCGGGTGCCCAGGTCCTCTGGGTCACCGACCCGATGCATGGCAACACGGTAACCAGCGAGAACGGCTACAAGACCCGGAAGTTCGACGACGTCATGGACGAGGTGCGTGGCTTCTTCGACGTGCACAACTCCTTGGGTACCTACGCCGGCGGGCTGCATGTGGAGATGACCGGTGACGACGTGGCCGAGTGCCTCGGCGGTGCCGACCCGATTCGTGCCGACCAGTTCGACGACCTCTACGAGTCCGTGTGCGATCCGCGGCTGAACCACCGTCAGTCCTTGGAGATGGCCTTCCTCGTCGCCGGCGCCTTGGCCGAGCGGAAGCCGCGCAACGACTGATCCACCGACCGCATCGAATACTGATGGCCACGCCCGGGAAAAACCCTGGACGTGGCCATCATTTTTGTGTGGATACCGACCGGGAGTGCCTCAGACGACGCCCAGTGTCACGGTCGAGCCCTCGGGTAGTTCGCCGGAGGACGGGTCTTGGGTGGCCACCGTGCCGAAGATGATGCCGAAGCTGCCCTCGTTGATTTCGACCTCGAAACCCGCGTCCTTGAGGATCTTCTTGGCTTTCTCCACCTGCTTGCCGCGCACCCCCGGAACCTCGACCATCCGTGGTCCCTTGGAAACGACGAAACTGACGGTCGTTCCCCGTTTGGCCTTGCCCGAGGCCGGCTCCTGCGAAATGACCATTCCCTTTTCGACGTTCTTGTCGAATTCCGTACCTGACTTCTTCGGATCCAGCCCCGCGTCCTTCAACGTCGCCGCGGCCTCCTTCTCCGACCGACCGGTGACATCGGGTACCTTCACCGGGGCGCGGCCACGGGACACCACGTAGGAGACCTTGGTCCCCCGGCGCACTTCCGCTTCCGGCTTCGGCTTCTGCGAAACAATCTGCCCGGCGGCAATGGATTCGTCATACTCCTTCGTGGCCTTCCCCGCTTCGACCTGGGCACCTTTGAGGGCCTTCTGGGCGGCGGGTTCCTCCAGACCGACGACATTGGGGACGGCAAAAAGCTCCGGACCTTTGGAGATCAGGAGCTCAACTGATTGGTACCGGCGGATGGTGGTCCCCGCTGCCGGTTCGGAACCGACCACCAGACCTTTCTTGATCTCGTCGTCGAAGACCTGGGTCGAACTGGACGAAACGCGGCCCGCTTCCAGGGCCTGCTGGGCGGAGGCAGCCGATTGGCCGCTCAGTTGTGGAATCTGTACCGGGGACCCCGGCCCCATACCGAAGAACCAGGCACCGGTTGCCACCAGGGCGGTGACGAGAAAGAGCACGATGGCCAGGATCCAACCGCGTCGTCGCGAAGAGGGGGATGCGAGGCTTTCGCGGGGCCTTTGTGCTTCGCGGGCCCACTGCCGACGGGAGTTCTTGGCCTCCTTGCGGGCCTGGCGTTCGCGGGCCCGCGGTGAGAGGCCGCTCGCGCCTGAGCGTGGATCCTCTGAGGCCAGGGGCAGCCCCGTGAGCTCCCCGGTGTCGGTGTGGTCGTTGTAGCGGGGGAGTGCCTGAGTGGCCCCGGCGGGTGTCGAAATGACGCTGGTGGCGTTATCGGGGGCCCCGATCACCTCGGTCGCTCCGGCGGACCGTTCGGAGCCAGTAATGGCCTCGGTCGCTTCCGTTTGGCCACCAGTTGAGGGCAGGGGCACCGGAGACCCGATGGCTTCGGTAGCGTCCACACCACGCCCCGAACCGGCACTTTCAGGGTCGACGCTCGGGGAATCAAGTTCCGCATCAGTGAGGGTCCGTCGGATCTGCCGGATCTCTCCCAACAACGCCTCAGCGTCTTGGGGGCGTTCCTCAGGCTCCTTGCGGGTACAGAACTCCACGAGCTCATCGAGGTCGGCGGCCAGACCCGGCAGGACGAGCGAGGGGGCTGGCACGTCATTGGAGACATGCTGATAGGCGACGGCAATGGGGGCATCGGCCACGAAGGGCTGGTCTCCGGTGAGCATCTCGTACAACATGATGCCCAACGCGTAGATGTCACTACGGGCGTCAGCGGGGGCGCCGGTGACGAGTTCAGGGGAGACGTAGGCAACCGTGCCAATGAGGTTCCCGGTAGACGTCTGGTTCGTCGCCGCGCGGGCCAGTCCGAAATCGGCAAGTTTGATCTGGCCGGAATTCGACAGCAGGACGTTTTCGGGCTTGATATCCCGGTGGACCAGTCCTGCAGCATGAGCCGCGGCGAGACCCTCGACGACGGCGTCCAATAGCGCCAAGGCTTGGCGGGGTGCCATGCGCCCCTGGGTCTTGAGTAGGTCGCGCAGGGTATGCCCGTTGACGAGCTCCATGGCCAGGTAGGCCGTATGTCCGTCGACGCCAGTATCTAGGACACCGACGATATGCGGGTGGGAGAAACCGGCTGCGGTGATGGCCTCGGTTCGGAAACGCTCGACCAACAGCGGGTCTTCGGCGAGGTGCGGGTGCAGGATCTTCAGGGCCACATTGCGCTCGAGGCGGATGTCGGTGGCCAGATAGACAGTGGACATGCCGCCGACGGCCAGGCGCTCGATAATGCGATAGCGGCCGTCGATCATCGTGTCCCTGTCGGGACTGGCTCCATGTTCACTCACCCCACGATGGTAGCCAAAACCGGACGTCATTCCGTGGACATCCGCCCGGGGGAGGCGGAATCGTTGGACCAGCAGAAGTCCTTAACGAGCCGGAGGGAGCGAATCCGTGGATTCGCTCCCTCCGAACGGCTAGAGGTTCTGTCTCGCTATGATGCGCGGCGGGCCCGGGCTGCGCGGCGCTTCAGGGCGCGACGCTCGTCTTCGCTCATGCCACCCCACACACCGGCGTCCTGGCCGGATTCGATGGCCCACTGTAGGCAGGTGTCGATGACCGGGCACCGGCGGCAGACGCTCTTGGCCTCTTCGATCTGGAGCAATGCTGGCCCGGTATTCCCCACGGGGAAGAACAATTCGGGGTCTTTGTCCAGGCAGGCTGCGCGACTACGCCAATCCATGCTTTGTGATGCTCCTTGGGATAGGTTTCGGGGGACGACCCACTACGGCCAATCCGAAAAGTGGGGCGGTGGCAGCACAAAAGAGAGCACTCAAAAATGCTCCCGTTCACCTGCCCCATAAGATTGTCATGTTACTTGTGTGTAAACAAGGGTTGGACGGCAACTAATCGCTTCCCGACACTGAGGCTTTTCTCACTCGCACGAACCCTTGCGGCCTAGCATTTCCCATGTCATGGCCCGCTCCCCGGTGCCGTGGGGATCATGATGTGGTTGGGGCGGTGTGACTCGTCGAGTAGATTCTAGGGGTGAGTTCCCCGAGTTCCCCCTCTTTTCCTCCCCACGATCCTGCACCCGTGCGACGGCGTCCGCCATCGATTATCGCGGTCTCAGCGTTGCTGCTGCTGGAGGCCGTTGCTGCATTGGCCGCGGCGGCCTGGTATGCCACATCGTTGGGTGAATCGGGTCCCCTATCGATGGGTGGGCGGATCTTCATGCTCGTCCTGATTCTCGGAGCCACGGCATGGCAAACCAATGTGGGTATTCAGGTGTTCAAGGGACATGCATGGACCCGTGCCGCCGCCGTGGTTTGGCAGATCTTCCAAGTGATCTTTGCTGTTTCCTTCCTCGGGGGAGGGGGCTGGAGCCTGGCACTCGGGATCGCGCTGTTGATTCCTTCCGCAGCGATCATCCTGCTGATTTTCGATCCGAAAGCCACGGCCTTCTTCGGGGATCGCGCCCCACAAAACTAGTCTTTGGGACCATCCCCGACACCCAATAATGCGCACTGAACTTGGGCCAACGTCCCGTCTCGCATCACGAGGGCCCGGCCCGGCTGGCTCCGTTGATGCGGCCGGAATCTCCATCCGAGGAAATCGCCGTCACTTGCTTGTCGGGGGTTAAGCAAAAGCATCGCAGCGGCTGGCAGCATTCGTGCGGCCGGAGGAAGTCGGACCAATCCGACTCGTTCAGGTGAAGCCGACATGACGACGTGGGTACCCGAACGAATGAGTGCATCCACATGAGTCAGTTCGGCGTCCGTGAGTTCCAGAACGTCGTCGAGTAACAACAACCCTGGTCCGTCAGTGAGCTGATCCATGGAGTAACGGATATCGAACTCGGGCCCCAACTGGGCGGCGATGAGTGCGAGAAGGCTCGTTTTTCCCGTCCCCGTACCACCGAGGATGAGGCCTACACGACCCGGCGCCCAGCTCCAGGTGCGGTGATCCGGCGCCAAGAGACCGATCGGATAGCGGCCCAGCCCGGAACTGAAGCTCGGCACTTGATCGGCTCTGACCTGGGAAGGCAGGGCATGGCAGGTCCTTTGTGGCAGGGCAGTCGGCGGTCCCGGGGCGTAGCTGGTCGACGGAGCTGGAGTACGGAGTTGTACAACGACTCCCTGCTCCTGGGTGATGGGGGATGTCCATACGGCTCGCCCGGGGTAGGGACCGGTGTTCTTGAGCTTTGGCCAACCCATCACGGTTTCCTGGCCCAGACCGAACCTGAGGTAAATCCGGTGATCCGCCAAGGAGTGGAATCGTGACGAGGTCAGATCTCGGTCGCCGGTGACGATGATGCACGTGTTTTCTCGTTCTGTCCTTCGGGCCAGTGCGGCTAGCCGGTCATCGAGGGCGGCGAACTCGGAAGCCCCCAGCTCAGCGGACCAAACCGCCAAGCCACTGACGAGCAGGATTCGGGTTGCTGTCTGTTCCTCGACCGCATCCGGTGCTGCTTCGAAGACGTCGAGGAGTTCGTGGACCCGCTCGGGTTCTCCACAGGAGACGAAGCCCGCTACTCGGGGACTCCCAGCAGCCGCACCGAAATGCCCTGCCCCGTCCAGGACATAGATGTGACGTTCCTGTTCCGCCTGAATGAGGCTGTCAAACACCCCGAGGAGCGTAGCCGCTGCCGAACTTGCTGGACCAGCGATGACCGCCACACGTCTTTGAAGTTCTGGAGTCCACCAGAGCGGCGTCAGACGTTGACGCTGGATATCGTCAATCAGACCCAACGCGATGGATCCCTTGGGCTGGTGGATGCGGAAACGACGAGGGATGGAGTGAACCTCGCTCGGTAGCGGTGCAGCGAACGATGTCACTGGGAATGGTGGATCTGGAACGTCTGCGGTCTTTCGACGCAGAACTGCGCCAGGCGAGGAATCCGCCGGCGGCGTGCCATGGATCGTTGCTACCAGGCGGCAGTCCTGGAAACTTGGGCCGATTTCCTGCACCGTCCAGGTCGGCGTGTCCTGTTCAAGAGGAAGGGCGCGGAATGGCACGGGTGGATCGCCCGCTCGACGCATGAAACCGAGCCCAGGGCTGGATGCCGAGAGCTCGGCGGCTGCCGAGGTGCCGAGAAGCTCATTCGATTCGAGTGGACTGAGCAGGCGTAGGGCGATGATGGTGTTGATGTTGGCGCGCATGGACGGTGTGACGACTCCTTGCGGGCGTTGCGTGGCAAGCAGCAGATGCACTCCAAGGGACCGTCCGACCGTTGCGATACGTATGAGCTCCGGAACTGCGTCTTCCAGTTCGTCGCTCAGGACACGAAGCTCGTCGACCATGACCACGAGGCGAGGAAGAGGTTGAGCTGCAGAGGCGGCACGGCTTCGATAACCTGCGTAGTCTTCGGCATTGGCCTCCCTGAACAGCGATTCCCGTCGCTGTAGTTCAACTCGCAGGCTACCGAGGACCCTCTCGCTGGATTCGGCGTTGAGATCAGTCACCAGATTTTGACAGTGCGGTGTTTCCGCGTACGGGCCCAGTGCTGATCCACCCTTGAAATCCAATAGGAGCAGCGATAACTGATCAGGACCGTAGCGGCAGACCAGATCCATGGTTATCGCTTTGAGGAGTTCGGACTTTCCCGAACCGGTGGTCCCCGTGATGAGGACATGTGGGCCGTCGCCGACGAAGTCCAAAGACACCGGGATCCCCTCCCAGTTGCCAAATTGAGTCTGAAGGGAGTCGGCGGAGGAGCCCTGCCAGACCGGGCCGAGGTCCGCGAGGTTGCGTCGTGGCGCCTGGAAAGCACGATCGAGGCTGGTACTTCGAGCCCTAGGAAACTCCAGCTCATGTAGTCCTGCCGTGCATGCTGCGGCAAGCGTTGGGGAGGAGATGCCATCCACCGCCATGAGGACTTCGTCCTCCGCACGGCTCAATGTGGACTTGGTGACGTCAAGATTCCAGTCGGCTCTCGCATCGGATGTGGGGACGGCGATAATCAAGGCTGGCGGAGGCCAGCTGCTGTCGATATTGCGAATCGCTGTAACGAGGCGTTCGGTGCAGGAAACCCCAAACATGACCAGCACGACGGAGGATGCGCCCAGGGTGGGCAAGAGCGGTATTGCTTCATCGACGTCATTGCAGGCACGGACGCAAGGCAGGAAACGAACCTCGGTAGGGAGACAGTCGCCTCTGCCGACGATCAATAAAGTGGAACCGGTGAGGGAGCAAGCGTAGGAGAGCTGGATGACCGACGATCGCAGGATCGGACCGAGACTCGGCTCCGAGCCGGACAGGATTCCTAGTTCACCTGGTGAAACCGTGATGATGACGGGACCGTCAACTGATTGCACCTGTGGTCCCCGTTCGGACGGAGGCTCGAGAACGACCGGAGGGGCCACTTTTCCTGAACCGAGCCTCAAGGGGTGGGAAACCCCCGATGTACGCCGTGGTGGCTTGGCCGCTCTGGTTTCCACCATGGCCTGAAGAATTTGGAGCCCGACGGGAGGGACCGTGTGTTCCAAGGTGTGGATCCGCTGGGTCGCGATACTGCGGATGCGTCGGCGTAATCGTCGACGGGCAATCAACTCGATACTGGCGGGGACGCCACCGGTCACGAGACCGAAAGCGCTGAAAGCTAGGAAGAACCACGACCCCAGGGTCAGTGCCAAGGCAAGGCCGATAAGCAGGGGAAGACCAGCTGTAGCGATCATCAGCCATGGTCGACTGCCGGAAGCGGGCCGGGATATGCGCGTTGGAGGAGGCGGCCAGAGGACTCGGCGATCGTGCGTGGACAGTTCCATGCAGCCGGCTTGGGTGGATAAAACGCGGAAGGTCGTGTCGCCCAAGGAGAACTCGTCGTCGGCACCAAGCAAGCGCTTTTTCGGGTGTGGAGCAGAACGGTCGGTTACGGCTGGTCCGGGGATCTCCAGGAGTGCGATGGACGTCTTGTCAACGATGATGTCAGCATGATGACGGGAAAGCGCAGGATCCGAAGTAGATAGGTCACAGTCGCCGCGGCCAATGGAATACCTTCCGCGGGTGAGAAGTAGGTACGGGCCGCAATCTGGCCCTTTGATGGCGACAAGCCAGATTTCGGAAGTTGATGCTGGGGGCTTACGTGGGCGCCTGAACGGTGTGAGGGTCAACGTACCTGTCGGAGGTAGGTGATCCAACTGCTGCAGTCGTGTTCCACCAGCCGCCCAGAGCTCTGTGTAGCCCAACTCGGCCAGCGCGTCTCCAAGCGCAGCTCCCGAGAGGCCCTCGGGACCGGTGACCTCCAAAGAGGTCGTTGGGGCGGCGTCGAATGAGCCCCGTGGCCTTTGTACAACGGTGACGTGAAGTGTCATCTAGAGGCCTCTTCCGCTCAATGATCCCCGGCTCAAGGTCACGCTAACCCTGATTCTCCGATGAAGTAGGTACTAGCCGAATGTTGTGGACAACGTGGACACGGACTATCCACACAGGGACCTACAACTCTTGTTTGGGTTAAGACGTGTGGGTAATGTCACAAGAGCTGTCCCAGTTGCGGACACCACGGGTATCGACTCCTGTGCCCAGAACTTTGCACGGGAGATGCAAATGGATGGACAACGCTTCATCGAAGACGAGGTACGCGAGCATGTTCGACGCCGCGGCCTAGACCCTTCCGAGAACGTCGCTGAGATCCGGCGCATAGTCGGCGCAGCAGTGCGTGATTATGATGAGCGCTCGTTGTTGGAGGGGCTACCCCGTCTCGGAGGTCTTGAGGAAACAGGCCGGTCGGTCTTTGATGCCATCGCCGGCTTCGGACCGTTGCAGCCGTTGTTGGATGACCCGGAGGTTGAGGAGATTTGGATCAACTCCCCTTCGGAAGTCTTTGCGGCGCGTGGCGGCAGTTCGGAGTTGACGTCTATTCGATTGGACGACGAACAGGTCCGAATCCTGGTGGAGCGCATGCTGAAGACTTCCGGGCGTCGCTTGGATCTGTCCACGCCTTTTGTTGATGCGGCTCTCCCGGACGGTTCTCGGCTGCATGTGGTCATCCCGGATATCACCAGAAAATACTGGTCCGTGAACATCAGGAAGTTCATTGCTAGGGCCTCTCGTCTGGACCATCTGGTTGAGCTGGGGTCCCTGAGCCGGCAGGCCGCTGACTATTTGCACGCGGCCGTAGGGGCCGGACTCAATGTCCTAGTTTCCGGAGCGACCCAAGCGGGCAAAACAACTCTGCTGAACTGCTTGTCATCCGGGATTGGATCTCGCGAGCGAGTCATCACCGTCGAGGAAATCTTTGAGCTCAAGATCCCGCTCCGTGATGTCGTAGCTATGCAGTGCCGTCAGTCGAATCTGGAAGGTCACGGCCAAATCGATCTGCGCCGCATCGTCAAGGAAGCCTTACGTATGCGTCCCGACAGGATCATCGTCGGTGAAGTCCGTGAAGCGGAAGCATTGGACATGCTGATCGCGATGAATGCCGGACTTCCTGGAATGGCGAGTGTCCACGCAAACTCAGCCCGCGATGCCGTCACGAAAATCTGTACCCTTCCGTTGTTGGCTGGCGAAAATATCAACTCAAATTTCGTGCTCCCAACCGTTGCCTCCTGCATCGACCTGGTGGTCCACTGCGAGCGAAGCATGGCAGGACACCGCAGAGTTTCCGAGATCATCAAACTCGGCCGCAGAGTCGAAAACGGCATCATCGAGTCTTCTACGACCTTCAAAAGAATCGGTGGCGAATTACAGATGGCTCCCTCGGCGGATCTGTCTCATGAAAAATTCGACAACGCTGGCATCGACCCCACGTCGCTCTTAGGGGTCGGATCATGAGCCTGGTCTGGGGGCTGATCCTGGGGTTGGGATTCCTACTGATTTGGCAAGCGTGCTGGAGCGAATCAGCGAAACCGAAGAAGGCGAAAAAATATCGGATCCAGGTGCTTCTGTTGCGAGCTGGATTCGATAAAGTCAGCGTCGGGGGATTCATTTCCTCCATGGTGGCTTGTTTCTTTTTGACCGCCGTCATAGTTTTTATCGCCACTGTGTCACCGCTGATTGCGCTCATTTTCGGGATGTTTGGTGCCGTCGTACCGCTGTTGGCTGTCCGTTGGCGTGCAGCTAAGCGAGCAACAGTGCTCCGGGAGCAATGGCCAGATGTCGTCGACCATCTTCGATCGGCCATCCGGGCTGGACTCTCGCTGCCTGAGGCACTGATCCAATTGGGCGCGCAAGGTCCCGAACAACTCCGCTCGGCATTCGTGGAATTCGGGGTCGATTACCGGGCGACGTCCCGTTTCGATGACGCCATGGAGCGACTTCGGTATCGGCTGGCAGATCCCGTAGCTGACAAGATTGTTGCTGCCTTGATGATCACCCGCGAAGTCGGTGGATCAGATCTGGGCGAGATGTTAGGGACCTTGGGCGGCTTCCTGAGGGATAGTGCCCGGACCCGCGGCGAACTCGAAGCCCGACAATCGTGGACGGTGAATGCGGCACGTTTGGCTGTCGCAGCGCCCTGGGTGATCCTGCTGCTTATGTCGACTCAACCCCAGGCAGTTAAGGCATATTCAACGGTCGGGGGCGCCATCGTGCTTCTGGCAGGACTGTTCATATCCTTTTTGTGCTACCGGATCATGCTGGGTATTGGATCGTTGCCCTCTGAGGAAAGGATCCTCAAATGACGGGATCCATGGCCTGGGGGCTCGCCTTGGGACTGCTGTTGGGAGCAGGACTCTGGTTGTGTTTTGTTCGACTCCCCGCCATGCGTCGCGTGAAGTTTTCCGACAGGATTTCCGGGCAACTGCGTCAGGCTTCGCAGCTTTCGGGTGCCCGCCCCGGCCAGGTCACGTCAGAAACGCCGCTCGGCCCGCTCGTTAAAATCCTGTGGCCCGTGCTGAAGGATCTCGTCAGTATGTTGAACCGATTCAATCCAGCTGGCGGAGGGTTACAACGACGGCTCCAACGGGCTGGCTTGGAGGCGAGTGTTACTGAGTTCCGTATATCTCAATTGACCTATGCAGGTGCCGGACTTCTGTTAGGAAGCCTCTTCGTCGTCGCGTCGGCGGCCAGAGGGACCTTCAACGGGTTCTTTGCTTTCGCCGTTTTGTCTGCCGCAGCAGTAGCCGGGTTTGGCTTTAGCGAATGGCGTCTCACTGAGTCGGGGGCCAGACGTAGCCGGAGGATCCTGGGCCAATTTCCGAGTATCGCCGAACTCATCGCCTTGGCCGTGGGGGCGGGGGAGAGCACAGTGGGTGCCATCGAACGTATTTGCGGCACTTCCGAAGGCGATTTGCCGGACGAATTCAAAGCGCTTTTGGCGGATATCCGGTCCGGAACCCCCA
The DNA here is from genome assembly GCF_900163545.1 of Arthrobacter rhombi. Classification (GTDB taxonomy): domain Bacteria; phylum Actinomycetota; class Actinomycetes; order Actinomycetales; family Micrococcaceae; genus Arthrobacter_H; species Arthrobacter_H rhombi_A. The sequence goes on along the minus strand of NZ_FUHW01000009.1, from coordinate 4,239 downwards.
TGACGACAGCTTTCCAACGATTGGCCAGACGGCTCGACCTCAACGCAATGACTCGATTTTCCGACGCCATCACCGTTGCTGCAGAGCGGGGGACACCTTTGGCAGAAGTATTGCGGGCCCAGGCTCAAGACGTGCGGGACGCAGCCAAAAGGGAGCTGATGGAGACTGCCGGACGTAAGGAGATCAGCATGATGATCCCGGTGGTGTTTGGCATTCTTCCCCTCACCATTATCTTCGCGGTCTATCCGGGCCTCTCACTGATCGATATGAATTTATGAATGCCGGAGCCGGGGGGAATCCGCGGAACTCAAACACCAACAGGGAAGGCGCAACACAATGAAGAACGCATGGAGCCAAGCCGCCGCGATCGGACTGACTTTGACATTGCTTTGCATGGCACGGGTTCAGGGAATCGGGGCGCGAGTTCACGACGACGAACGCGGTGACGTGCCGGGTTGGGTCATGATCACCCTGATGTCAGCTGTACTGGTTGCCGCACTTCTGGCTGTCGCCGGTCCGCGCCTGAGCGATCTTTTCAACCAGGCGATCAATCGAGTTTCAGGTCTCAGCTAATAGGTCTATGGACCGAACACCGTCTATGAAACTTCTGCAGCACGCCAGCGTAGCCTGCGGGAAGCGAGTCTCTATGAGGGGAACAGAGAGCGGATCAGCCGTAGCAGAGTTCGTCATGGTCTCTGCCCTGTTGACGATGCTGTTCATTTCCGTCCTCCAGTTAGCGCTCGTCTTGCACGTACGCAATACGTTGATGGATGCTGCAGCGTCGGGAGCGCGGTTCGGCACGTTGGCTGATCGTTCGCCAGCTGAGGGGGCTCAACGGACGCGTGAACTCATCGCTGGTTCGCTGGGAGCGGGCCTGAGCCAGGACGTCGAGTTCAAGGACATCACCATCGGCGGCCAGCCCGGCCTCAGAATAACTGTCAGTGCGCCCTTCCCGCTGCTGGGGTACTTTGCTGTCGGCGGGCACCTGAACGTGAGCGGCGAGGCGGCACAATATGGTCGTTAGCCGCATCTCGAATAGATGTCGACAGGCATGGTCCGATCTGCATGCCTCGGAAAGTGGGTCCTCCATCGTCGAATTTATTTTCCTCGGAGTTCTCCTTTTGGTGCCCGTTACCTATCTCATCATCAGCGCGTCGCAGTTGCAGGCCGCTTCATTTGCCGCAGTTGGTGCTGCAGACCATGCAGCAAGAACGTTCGCGACTGCTGATACCGAGGCGGAAGGGGCGGCCCGGGCGAGGAATGCCGTTGATGTGGCGTTGGAAAACCTTGCTGTCGATACCCATGCGGCGACGATGGAGTATCGCTGCGCACCTTCCTGTCTTGAGCCGGGGTCGACGGTGTCAGTAGACGTTTCTATTCGTGTGGGGTTGCCTTTCCTGCCACCGGGTATTGATGCTGATTTTGGTAGGACCTCTTCGTCGGCAACCGTCCGCGTCGATCAGTTTGGATGATGCTGCCATGGTGACCGGAGGCCAACGTTTCTTGAACGCGCACGCCTGGTGCTCGAGAGAGCAGCGGCTGTCAGGCCGCGTAAGGACTGGTGAAGAGGGCCAATCGATGATTTTGATCATCGGTTATGTCTTGATTGTGCTCCTAGCCATCAGCGCGACCTTAGCGGCGACTTTGGTCAATACTCAGGCCCGCAAACTCCTGAGTGTTGCCGATAGTGCTGTCACGGTCGCGGCAGACAGCTTCGACGTGGAGGAAACCGGGGAAGACGGGACGCTGAAGCTGCATCTGAGCGATGCGGGGGTGGCTGCTGCTGTCTCCAATTATGTCGCCGACGTCCGTGCAGCCGAGCGGTTTGACGGATTTTCCATCGTCCGGGCAAGCTCCAGCGGAGACGGAACCACGGCGGTTGTCAGCCTGAGCGCAGTGGTGCGCCCGCCGCTCGTCGGCTGGTTCGTACCCGAGGGAATTCCTATCAACGTGGAGTCCAGTGCCCGAACCGGACTCACCAGATGACGTAGTCTTGGGAGATCATGGCCTCTACTGACTTTCCCGCGGAAATCCGCGACTTGCGCAATACATTCGCCTCTATCGAAGCCGTCACCGACGTCGACCAGATCAAAACGGATATCGCCGAACTATCCGAACAGGCTGGTGAACCCGACCTCTGGGACGACCCGGCCGCAGCGCAGGTCATCACCTCCAAGCTTTCCCACCGTCAGACTGATTTGAACCGGCTCGAGCGTCTTGAGGGGCGCATCGATGATCTTGAGGTTCTTGTCGAACTTGCCGGAGAGGAGGACGACGCGGATTCCCTGGCCGAGGCGGACAAAGAACTGAAATCCCTGCGCAAGGCCTTGAGCCAGCTCGAAGTCGTGACCCTGCTCGCTGGTGAGTATGACGAACGGGCAGCGGTGGTCACCATCCGTGCTGGCGCCGGTGGTGTGGATGCCGCCGACTTCGCTGACATGCTCATGCGCATGTACCTCCGCTGGGCGGAACGCCATGGCTATACGACGACCGTCATGGATACTTCCTACGCTGAGGAAGCTGGCCTGAAGTCGGCGACGTTCGAGGTCAATGCCCCCTATGCCTTCGGGACACTGTCCGTCGAGGCCGGCACCCACCGACTGGTCCGGATCAGCCCCTTCGACAACCAGGGGCGACGGCAAACCTCCTTCGCGGCCGTCGAAGTCATCCCGCTCATCGAAAAGACCGACTCGGTCGACATCCCCGATAATGAGCTCAAAATCGATGTTTTCCGTTCCTCCGGCCCCGGCGGCCAGTCGGTGAACACCACCGACTCCGCCGTACGCATGACCCACATCCCCACGGGGATCGTGGTTTCGATGCAAAACGAGAAATCCCAGATCCAGAACCGGGCCGCTGCCCTGCGGGTGATGCAGTCGCGGCTCCTCTTGGCACGTCAGCAGGAGGAAAACGCGGCGAAGAAGGCGCTCGCCGGAGACGTCAAGGCTTCTTGGGGCGATCAAATGCGTTCGTACGTGCTCAATCCGTACCAGATGGTCAAGGATCTGCGTACCGAGCACGAAGTCGGCAACACCGGGGCCGTCTTCGATGGGGAAATCGATGACTTCATCGATGCAGGTATTCGCTGGCGGGCCAACGCCCGGCATGAAGCGGCTGAATAACGCACGCAGCGACACCTGGATGAGCTGATATCTCCTGACACCGGCCCTACTCTCGTGCAATGATCCGAAGGCAGCGATCGAACGCGTACTGCTAGGCGGTACGCCTTCATTGATCGCTGGAACAGCTGGAACAGCGAGAACGGGAGCAAACAGATGAGCGGATACCTGCAGGGACGCCACGCAATCGTCACCGGGGGAGCCAGCGGCATTGGAGCCGCGTGTGCACGGGCCTTTGCGGAGCGTGGCGCAACGGTCACGGTCGCGGACCTTAATGGTGAGGCCGCCGAACAAGTCGCCGCTGATATCGGAGGCAAGGTTTGGCAGGTTGATCTGGGGGACACTTCGGCGCTGGAGGACCTCAGTCTGGATGCTGACATCCTGGTGAACAATGCAGGGATCCAACGCATCAACCCGGTGCACGAATTCGTTCCCGAGGACTGGCGGCTGATTCACCGGCTCATGCTCGAAGCCCCCTTCTTGCTCATTCGTTCCGTGCTTCCGGGCATGTATGAACGTGGGTTCGGGCGCATCATCAATCTGTCGAGCATCCACGGGTTGCGCGCCTCTGCCTATAAGAGTGCCTATGTTGCAGCGAAGCATGGTCTGGAAGGACTATCCAAGGTGACGGCACTCGAAGGTGGCGAACACGGAGTCACGAGCAACTGCATCGAACCGGCCTACGTCCGGACACCTCTGGTGGAAGCCCAAATCGCTGATCAGGCCAAGATTCACGGCATCGGTGAGGACGAGGTGGTCTCCTCGATCATGCTCACCGAATCCGCCGTCAAGCGCCTGGTCGAACCCGAGGAAGTCGGATCTTTGGCCGCATGGTTGGCCTCACCTGACTCCGGGATGGTCACCGGGGCTTCCTACACAGTCGACGGAGGCTGGAGCGCGCGCTGATATGAGCGTTTCTGACGGCAAGGCCAATGAGGTCAGGCCTGCCCGGAGGCGTTAGGTTAGAAGGTAACGGCGGTCACAGCGCCCGGCGATGGGGCCGCAGCAATATTTCATGGGGCAAGGGAGGTCTTTGAAGTGACAATGGATAAAAGTGTCGGTTCCGCGGCGGAAGCCGTAGCGGATATCGGGGATGGATCCTTGATATCTGTCGGCGGTT
>NZ_FUHW01000033.1 GCF_900163545.1 Arthrobacter rhombi | reverse complement strand
TGTTGTGTATTCGTGGGTGGTGCCGCAGCCCGCGGGCTGCGGCACCACCTCACGGAGAACGTCAGCGTTTCTGCTTGACGATCTTTTCCTGGTCGACGTTCTCTTCGCCAAGGGCGTCGTGTTCCTCGTGCCCGGGGCCAACCAACTGCTCACCCTGGCCGAAGAAGCCCTGCTTGAAGTCCTCGATGCCGGTGTTCAGCGCCTCGAAGGTGGACTCTTCCAACTTGCCCGTCTGGGTGATGGTGGTCAACACGTCGGTGCGGTTGCGCAGGTACTCGAGGAATTCCTTCTCGAAGCGGCGGACGTCCTCAACGGGGACGGCGTCCAGGTGGCCGTTCGTTCCGGCCCAGACCGAAGCAACCTGCTCGGCAACCGGGTACGGGGCGTACTGGCCCTGCTTGAGCAGCTCCATCAGGCGAGCACCACGGGTCAGCTGCTGCTTGGTCGCGGCGTCCAGGTCCGAGGCGAACATGGCGAATGCCTGCATATCCCGGTACTGCGCCAGTTCCAGCTTCAGCGTGCCCGAAACCTTCTTCATGGCCTTCGTCTGCGCCGAACCACCGACACGAGACACCGAGATGCCCACGTCGACTGCCGGACGCTGGTTGGCGTTGAAGAGGTCCGACTGCAGGAAGATCTGCCCGTCGGTGATGGAGATGACGTTGGTCGGGATGTAGGCCGACACGTCGTTCGCCTTGGTTTCGATGATCGGCAGACCGGTCATCGAGCCGGCACCGAGCTCGTCGGAGAGCTTGGCACAACGTTCCAGCAGGCGGGAGTGCAGGTAGAACACATCGCCCGGGTAGGCCTCGCGTCCCGGCGGACGACGCAGCAGCAGGGAGACGGCGCGGTAGGCTTCGGCCTGCTTGGACAGGTCGTCGAAGACCACCAGAACGTGCTTGCCGCCGTACATCCAGTGCTGGCCGATGGCCGAGCCGGCGTACGGTGCCAAGTACTTGAAGCCTGCAGGGTCCGATGCCGGGGAGGCCACGATGGTGGTGTACTCCATGGCGCCGTGCTCTTCGAGCGACTGGCGGACAGCGGCAATGGTGGAAGCCTTCTGGCCGATGGCCACGTAGATGCAACGCACCTGCTTCGTGACATCCCCGGAAGCCCAGTTGTCCTTCTGGTTAATGATCGTGTCGACGGCCAGGGCGGTCTTGCCCGTCTGGCGGTCACCGATGATCAGCTGACGCTGGCCACGGCCGACGGGAATCATGGCGTCGATGGCCTTCATGCCCGTCTGCATCGGCTCGCCAACCGACTGGCGCTGCGTCACGCCGGGAGCCTGGAGCTCCAGCGGGCGGCGGCCCTCGGGGACAATGTCACCCAGGTCGTCGATGGGCTGGCCCAACGGGTCGACGACGCGACCCAAGAAGTTATCGCCCACGGGCACGGAGAGAATCTCACCGGTGCGGTGGACTTCCTGGCCTTCTTCAATGCCTGCGAAGTCACCCAGGACGACGACGCCGATATCACGGGTGTCGAGGTTCTGTGCCAGGCCCAGCGTGCCGTCTTCGAAACGAAGAAGCTCGTTGGCCATTACGGAGGGAAGACCCTCCACCTTTGCGATGCCGTCACTAGCCGTGGTCACGCGACCGACCTCGACGCGCTCCGCGCTGCCCGGGTCATAGGACGCGGCGAAGTCTGTCAAGGCGTTGCGGACGTCATCGGCGTTGATGGTCAATTCGGCCATCTGCAGTCCCTGCTCTCCTAGATTGTGGTTTCCGACCTGTCGTGCTGGTGGAAACCGGGGTTTGTTTCAGTCTGTGGTGTCGGTGGACAGCCACCCTCCCGCACGGGGAGGGCTAGCTGGCCAACCGACGACGGAGTTCCGCGAGCCGGGTGGCTGCGGTTGCGTCAACAACCTCGTCACCGACGACTACCCGGATACCTCCAACTAGTGATGGATCCACTGCGGCGTTGATCTTCAGATCGCGTCCGTAGAGCTTGTTGAGCCCTGCCTGCAGTCGGTTGAACTGTTCGTCAGTCAACGGACGGGTGGCGCTGACATGCGCAATCCACCGCTGCTGGCGCTTGGCCACCAACTCCACGAACTTCTCCACGAGATTCGCCGGCTTCAGACCCCGAGGGGACTGAACAGCCTGGGCGATCAGGACTCGTGCGACCTCGCCGGCCTGCGGGGATACCCGGAGCGCAAGTTTGCGCTTGGCATCGTCCGAGGCCTGCGGGTCATCGAGCGCACGCTGCAGATCATGACTGGACCCCACAACCCTGATGAAGCCGAAAAGGTCTTCTTCCAGGGCTTCGAGACCGGCTGGTCCCTCTGCCTGGCGCTCAGCCACGCTGATGGCCACCGTGGCGGCCAGCGTTTCGAGTGCATCTCCGATGTCACGTGCCGAGCCCCACCGGGAACCGGCGAGGCCGGCCACGATGGATTCGGCCTCCGCGGAGACCTTGCCCCGCAGTAGCCGGGACGTCAGTGCGGTCTTTTCCTCGGTGCTGCGCGCTGGATCGGTCAAGGCACGGCGCAAGCCGGCATTGGAATCCATGATGCTCAACACGCCGAAGAGATCCTCGGCGAGCGGCAGCCCGACCGTCGGCAGTTTCGCCTCAAGGTCGGACTGGGCCGCTGCCAGGGAGTGGCTCGATACACCTGCCATTAGTTCGATGCACCTGCGCTCTGCTCGTTTTCGAGGTCGCTCAGGAAGCGGTCAACCACGCGGGCCGAGCGTGCATCGTCGTCGAGGGCCTCGCCCACGATGCGGCTGGCCAGCTGGGTTGCCAGCGTTCCGACTTCTCCACGGAGGGAGACGACGGCTGCCTGGCGTTCAGCTTCAATCTGGACCTGCGCCTGATCGGTGATGCGTGCGGACTCTGCCGCCGCCTTCTCCTTCAGGTCGGCCAAGATCTTGGACCCCTCCGCACGGGCTTCCTCGCGAATGCGATTGGCTTCCGTGCGGGCGTCCAGCAGCTGCTGCCGATACTCTTCGAGGGCTGCGTTGGCTTCTGCCTGTGCGGCTTCTGCCTTAGCGATCCCGCCCTCGATGGCTGTTGAGCGTTCCTTGTACGTCTTCTCGAATGCCGGAACGGCAAACTTGTTGACGATGTACAGCAGAACGAGGAACGTCACCAGCGTCAGTGCGATTTCCCACACGTTGGGGACGAGGGGGTTGACTTTCCCCTCAGCCGCGCTAATTGCTGCGTAGATCATGTTTCACCCGTCTTTCTTAGACTCTAACCTTCGGTTCCGAATACGGAGCCGAAGTTTAGACACGGCCCCAGATGAAGGCGAAGACGAGGCCCAGGATGGCAAGGGCTTCAGTCAGCGCCAGGCCGAGGAAGGCGATCGGCTGCAGCACGCGCTGTGCCTCGGGCTGACGTGCGACGCCGTTGATGTACGCGGCGAAGACGAGGCCCACGCCGATGGCACCGCCGATTGCGGAGAGGCCGTAGCCGATGGCGTTGAGGCTGCCGTAGATGTCCATTTGGTTCCTTTCAGAATGCCGGTTGGCAGGGTGTTGGATACAGGATGTTCCCCCGAGGGGGAATGGTTCTTAGTGTTCTTCGACCAACGCGCCTTGGATGTAGATGGCTGTCAGCAGGACGAAGACGTAGGCCTGGAGGGCCATGATGAGGACTTCGAAGAGGCCCATGGCCACGCCGCCGGCGAAAGTCAGCACGCCTAGGCCCTTGAGGAAGGCGCCTCCCTCCACGAGCATGAAGGACGTACCGGCGGCGGCGAGCATCACGATGAGGTGTCCGGAGAGCATGGTGGCAAACAGACGGAGACTGTGCGTGAGCGGGCGGACGAAGAAGTTGGAGATGATCTCGATGACGATGATCAGCGGCAGGATCGCCTTCGGGACTCCCGAGGGGACCACTGAAAGCTTTAGGTAGGCAATCCCGTGCTTCTTGAAGCCGAGGTAGATCCAGTACACGTAGACGATGCCAGCCAGTGCATAGGCGGTGCCCACATGCGAGGTGGTGGGCAGCTGGAAAATCGGGACGACCCCGAAGAGGTTGTTCAGCAGAATGAAGAAGAACAAGCTCATCAACAGCGGGACGTAGGGCTTGAAGTCCTTTTCCCCGATGATGTCCTTGCCGACCGAGTTACGGACGAAGTTATACGACATCTCGCCGAGGAACTGGAATTTGCCCGGAACGATCTTGCCACGGCGCGAGGTGGCCATGAAGAACCAGGAAATGAGAACGACGGACAAGATGACCAACAGCATCTGCTTGCCGAAGCCACTGCCGTAATCGGCTCCCCACGGGATGATTTCGGGAAGGTGCATGTCCTCTAGGCCGGGGGCTTTGAACCCACCTTCTGCGGGGGCCGCCGGAAGCGCAAGCGCGATCAACGCGGTTCCTCTCTGCTGTGTCCGTCATTGGGCAAAATCGTTGGAAGGCCGTTCAGGTTTCCCAACGGATGAAGTTTTTTGGTTCTTACTCGTCCGCACCAGAAATCGGCCCGGAAGCACGATCTTTTCGGTGGAGGACTGCCAGGTAATATCCGGCGGCGGCTCCAAGAAGGGCACCTGCCAACCAGATCCAGCGGGCATGCAACAAGAAGTCCAACAACCACCCTATCAAACCCCACGCGATGATCCCGCCAACGATGTAGTTGACGTTCTCCCGGAAGGGTGAGATCCCTCCGCCGTGGGGGCTGTCGCTTTTCGGTGGGGACATCAGGCCCCACCGGTTCCGGCGTCGGTGGCGGGAATCGGGTCGTTGTACAGCTGCAGGCGCAGCTTGGAGAAGGCATGCAACTCCACTACCTGCCAGATGACGACGGCCGAGACGACCCCGACCAGCAGCCAGGTTCCGTCCGTCCACGCCGGTAGGCCCAGACCGAAGGCCAGACCTCCCAGCAGAACGACCTTCACCACGTACCCGATCATGAACGCCCCGAAGGCGGCGGAGGGATTCCGCCGGCCCACCAGATGTCCAATGGCCAGGCTGATGCCAAAGAAGATGATGACCACGACTACCGATCCCAGGGCACTGCCCGCCGCTGCCGGCCCGCCGATGATCCAAGCCACCAGGGCCAAGAGGACGGCGGCGATGCCGGTGACGACAGAGCAAGTCCGCAGGATCGCCAGCCAGGGAGACGCGGTCTCCCCCGACTCCTTGACGACGCTTGCGCCGCCTGAGCCAGTCGCCTGAGGCATGTACATCCCATCTTTGACGCCTCCCCCGACACAACAAACTGAGTCGTCAAGGGGGTGTGGCAGCAATTCTACTTATTGTGTTTCCGCTGGAAACCTCGTCCGATTCTACACGAGATAGAAAACTATTCTGCACCGGGGGTGGCTAGGCCGCGACCTTGCCGCGCAGTCGCCCGATCCAGGCAGGACTCGAGAGATACAGAAACACCACGAACAAGATGAAGACGCCCCACAGGTACTGTCCCACCCCGTTCGACAGCACGGCCAGCACGGCACCACCGGCGCATAGCGCGGTCGCGACGGCCACCATCAGGGACGAGCCGAGATGGCTCAGACCGACGTCGGTCAGTCGTTGGTAGACGTGCTGTCGGTGGGCGGCATACCAGCGTTCCCCGCCGCGGATCCTGACCAAAAGGGTGTACCCGGTATCCGCCAGGTAGATGACCACTGGTCCCAGCAGGTAACCGGCTTCCATTCCGTTCAGGAACGCGGCAGCCCCCAATGCCGCCAATGAGCCGCCCAGCAGGTAACTTCCCACGTCTCCGAGGAAGACATGTCCCCGCCCCAGATTCCAGGGGAGGAAGGAGGCGAAGGCCGCGGCAACGACCAGCGAGGGGGCGATCAACCAGGTCTGGTGGTCGATGGCCCCGGCGCCGGCGAAGAAGAGTCCGACCACCATCCCGTGCAGTCCGCTGATCCCATTGATGCCATCCATGAAATTGGCAACGTTGATATAGGCGCTCAAGGCCAGCGCTCCGACGAGGATCCACCACCAGGAGCTGCCGGTGAGGATGACCATCGCCGTCGTACCCAGGGCACCGATGATCAACTGCAGGGAGAATCGCCACCCCACCGATACCCCGCGGTAGTCCTCCACCCAGCCCAGGATCGCAGCAGCGAGGGCAACCCCGGCCACGACGGGAAGCAGCCCCCCCGAGGGATTATCTGCGGTGAACCAGATGATCGAAAATCCGAGCATGATGGCCACCGTGATGGTCAGCCCCAGTCCGCGCACCGCGGTGATGGTATGCGAGGAACGGTCGTTGGGTACGTCGATGACCCCCAGTCGCTTCAGCAGCGGTATGAGGGCAAAAGGCAGCAGGATACCGGCAAGGAACGCGACGATCAGGGCCACGATGGCTGTTCCGGGCACTAGACGGCGCCTTGGCTGCCCGACACCGGACCGTCGGTGAGGCCCTGACGGTGTTTCCACTCCCCCAGGTCCATCACTGCTGGATCCAAGACGTCGATATGGGCGTGGGAGATCTTCGGGTGCAGCGGGCGTTCGTCGCCTTCACCTTCGCCGATGAGGTCCTCGTGCAGCTTCTCCCCTGGACGCAGGCCGGTGATTTCGATTTCCACGTCCTTACCACTGAGCTGGATCATATGCTCGGCGACATCGAGGATGCGTACCGCCTTGCCCATGTCCAGGATCATCACTTCCCCGCCCCGGCCGATGGCGCCGGCCTGGATGACCAGCTGGCAGGCTTCGGGAATCGTCATGAAAAAGCGGGTGGCCTCCGGGTCGGTGACGGTGACCGGACCGCCCTTGAGGATCTGCTCGGTGAACAACGGCAGCACGGACCCGCGACTGCCCAAAACGTTGCCAAAGCGGACGGAAACGTATTTACAGCCGGTTTCCTCGCCCATCCACGCGGTCAGCTTTTCGGCGACGCGCTTGGAGTGACCCAAAGCCGTGGTGGGGTTGGCTGCCTTATCGGTGGAGATATTGACGTAGGTGTCCACGTTCGCTGCCCGTGCCGCGTTGAGCACGTTCAGGCTACCGAGCACGTTGGTCTTCCAGGCTTCTTCCGGGTACTGCTCCAATAACGAGACGTGTTTGAGCGCCGCGGTGTGGAAGACGACCTCCGGTTTACGGTCCACAAAAATCCCGGTGAGGGTTTCGGCGTCGCGGATATCGGCCAGCACCGTGTCCTGCCCATTGAGCAGGCCTCGGCCGGTCAAGGAGATCTGGGTGGTCTGCAAACCGGTTTCATCCCGGTCGAGCATGATCAGTTCGGCCGGCGAGTACATGCTGATCTGGCGGCAGAGCTCGGAGCCGATGGACCCCCCGGCACCCGTGACCAACACCCGTTTGCCGGTGACGTAGCCGGCGATCTCGTCAACATGAATATCCACCGGATGACGGCCGATCAAATCCTCGATATCGACTTCACGGAACGAGAACTCGTGCCCACCGGTCAGCATGTCGCGCAGCGGCGGAACCACCAGGACCTTCAGGCCCAGCGAATGTCCCAGATCGCTGATCTCCCGGATGGCCACGGCATCCATATTGGCCATGGCCAGCAGGATCACCGTGGCCCGGGTGCGCCGGACGATGTCGGGGATATCTTCCCTGCGGCCCAGCACCGGGACGGAGGAGATACGCAAATGCTTCTTGCCCGGGTCGTCGTCGATCAGCCCCACGGGCTGCCAGGGTGAGAGCCGGTCGTTGCTCATCCGGGTCACGATGGAGGTGCCCACGAACCCTGCCCCGTAGATCAGCGTGCGTTCGGCGTGGTCCCCTGGTTTGGTTTTGCTTTCCACATGCATGCGTTTGGCGTAGCGGATTGCTGCCATGAAGATGCAGGCGAAGGGGAAGGCGATCAGGCCGATGCCGCGGGCGATCTGCATCGGGATGCCCGCGAAGAGCAAGACGATGGTCAGGATCACCGAGACCGTGACGGTGACGATCACCAGCAGTTTGGCTTCGTGGAAGGACCCGAAGCTATAGCGGCCCCGGTAGAGCGAGAGGGCGGTGCCGATGATGAGCTGGCTGACGATGGCCACGGCGGCGATGATGGCGACGCCGTCGATCTTTGCCGGGTCGAAGGTCATTTCGTAGCGCAGGATCATGGCGATGATGATCGCGATGACCCAGGCCACGGCGTCGAGCAGGAATTGCGAACCGAGCCAGAGGATCCGGTCGCTACTGGCGGTTTTGGGTAGATCGGGGCTTTGCCTGGTGCTCATGTGTTCGCGACGCTCAGGTCTGTGCTCCTCGTCAATGGTCCGGTGTCCCGGCAGGTGCCGCGGTGGGCGGCACCCGAAATCTTGGGTCGTACGTGCGGTAGGTCCCGCGGTCCTAGGCGGTGGCCGGCGGCGTGCCGGGTTCCCCGGCGTCGTCGTCCTCCTTCAGTTCTACACCAGAACCTTCGGGTTCGGCTTGAACGTTGGCCGCGTCGGGCCCTGACTCGTCGATACCGAGCAAGGAGGGGACCCTTTCGCGCAGTTCCGCCAGGCTCAAGGCCCCCTGGCGCACCACGCGCAGGACATCTCCGGTGCAATCAACAATGGTCGAGGGCAACGAGGATGTTTCCAGGCCTTCCTGCTCTGGAGGCCGTGGCCCCTCATCCAAGTAGACGGAGACCGATTCGCCGAGCATTTCCTCGGCTTCGGCAGCCGTGGTCGCGGCCGGCTGGCCCGACCGGTTGGCGCTGGAGACCGCCAGCGGGCCGGTTTCCTTCAGCAGGTCCCGGGCCACCGAATCGTCGGGGATCCGCAGGGCCACGGTGCCGCGGGTATCGCCCAGATCCCAGGACAGGCTCGGCTGGCTGCGCAGGATCAAGGTCAGTGCGCCGGGCCAGAAAAAGTTGGCCAGCAGCCGGGCGTCCTCGGGGACCTCGGCGGCCAGACCGTCCATGGTCCCCACCCGGGCGATGAGCACCGGTGGCGGCATGTTCCGTCCCCGGCCCTTGGCGGCCAGCAAGGTGGCCACCGCCTGTGCCGAAAAGGCGTCGGCGGCGATCCCGTAGACGGTGTCCGTGGGCATCACGATGCACTGTTTGGCCGTGATGGCCGTCTGTGCGGCGGCGATTCCTTCGGAGCGGGCGGGTTCGGTGGTGCAGTCAAAGCGTTCGGTCACGGGGTCCATTCTTCCATGTCGATCCGGCGGGGACGGCGGTCTCGGCCAGGTAGGCGGCTGTCACCCGGTCGGCGTCGTTGAGGTCACGATGGCCGATGACATCACGCCATCGACCGCTTTGGGCGAAGAGTTCTAGCATCGATGGTGCCTGGACTTCAGCGTGTTCCAGGGCCAGGTAGCCGCCGGAAACCAGCAGGCGGGCCCCCGTGGCGATCACCGCCCGCGGCAGGTCCAATCCGTCGTCCCCTCCCCCATACAGGGCCAGCTCGGGATCGTGGTCACGGACCTCGGGGTCCCGCGGGATGGCGCCGGGCGGAATATAGGGCGGATTCGAAACGACGATGTCGAAGGTCCCGCCCTGGGTCGCCAGGGCGGTGCGCAGATCCTCGGCGAGCAGGGTGACACCGTGCGGTGCTGTGTTGCGCTGCGCCCACGGAAAGGCTTCGTCGCTGAGTTCGACGGCGAAGACCTCGGATCCGGGGACTTCGCTGGCCACCGAGGCGGCGATCGCCCCGGAACCGGTTCCCAGGTCCACGACCCTCACGCTGCCCTGTTCGGCCAGCACGGCCCGGGCCCGGTCGATGGCCAATTGGGCCAGGACTTCGGTTTCGGGGCGCGGGATGAAGACGCCGGGCCCCACCGCCAATTCCAGGTGACGGAAATAGGCGATACCGGTCAGATGCTGCAACGGGATTCGTTGGGCCCTGCGGGCCACCAGTTCCTCATAGCCTTCGGGCGTCGGCGCCCCCGCCAGGGCCATTGCCAAGACACGCCCGCGCGAAACCGACAACAGGTGGGCGGCCAGCAGTTCGGCATCGGCACGTGGAGAAGGGACACCGGCGTCGCGCAGTTGTCCCACCGCCGTGCGCAGTGCCTGCTCCAATTCCACCGGAACCCTACTTCTGGTCGTCGCCGATGGCGTCCAGACGGGCCTGTTCGTCCATTTCGATGCAGGAGTTGATCAGCGGCTCCAATTCGCCGTTCATCACATGGTCGAGGTTATAGGCCTTATAGCCGGTCCTGTGGTCGGCAATCCGGTTTTCCGGGTAGTTATAGGTGCGGATGCGTTCCGAACGGTCCATGGTGCGCACCTGTGACTTGCGGACCTCGGAGTTCTCCGCGTCGATCTGTTCCTGCTGGTGGGCCAGCAGACGCGACCGGAGCACGCGCATGGCGGCCTCACGGTTCTGGATTTGGGACTTCTCGTTCTGCATGGCCACCACGATCCCGGTGGGCAGGTGGGTCAGACGTACCGCCGAGTCCGTGGTGTTCACGCTCTGGCCACCGGGACCCGAGGAGCGGTAGACATCGACTTTGAGGTCATTGGGGTGAAGGTCCACTTCCTCCGGCTCGTCGACCTCGGGCAGCACCAGTACGCCGGCGGCCGAGGTATGGATTCGCCCCTGGGATTCGGTGACGGGCACCCGCTGGACGCGGTGCACCCCTCCTTCAAATTTCAGGTGGGCGTAGACGCCCTGGGCCGGGTCGTTGGATTTGCCCTTGATCGCCATCTGGGCGTCCTTATAGCCGCCGAGATCGGATTCGTTGAAGGAGATGAGCTCCGTCTTCCACCCCATATGTTCGGCATAGCGGGTGTACATCCGCAGCAGGTCTGCGGCGAAAAGTGCTGCCTCGTCGCCGCCTTCACCGCCCTTGACTTCGAGGATCACGTCACGCGAGTCGTTGGGGTCCCGCGGGATCAGCAGGCGGCGCAGCTTTTCCTCGGCTACCGGCAGTTCGGCCTCCAGCGAGGTCACCTCATCGGCGAATTCGGCATCTTCGTCGGCCATCTCACGGGCAGCCTCGAGGTCTTCGGTGATCTGGACGTAACGCTGATGCGCTTCCACGATGCCGTTGAGCTGGGCACTGCGGCGGCCTAGTTTCCGGGCCTCGGCTTGGTCCTGATAGACGGCAGGGTCGCTCAGTCGCGCCTGAAGTTCGGCGTGCTCGTCGAGCAGGGACTGGATGGACTCGAACATGGCTGTACTTCTTTCTCGGCACCACTGGCGGTTGCGGGTTCTGTGTGGGCACCAGTCTAGGGACGAACGGGCCTTCTCTGGGGCTTAACGCATAACGCCCGGCCCGGTCGACGCACGATGGCGGGACCGGATCCGGGCGGTACGGGTAGCTAGGAGTCGGACTTGGACCCGAGGGTCGTCTTGGACACCAGCATCAGGAATTCCGCGTTGGACTGCGTTTCGCGGATCTTGGAGGTGAGGAGCTCCAACGCCTGCTGCGTCTCCAGGCCGGAGAGCACACGGCGCAGACGCCACATGATCTTGATCTCCTCGGGCGAGAGCAGGTTCTCCTCGCGACGAGTGCTCGATTCGCGGACGTCCACTGCGGGGAAGATCCGCTTATCCGCCAGCTGGCGGGACAGGCGCAACTCCATGTTGCCGGTTCCCTTGAACTCCTCGAAGATGACCTCGTCCATTTTGGAGCCGGTTTCCACCAGTGCGGTGGCCAGGATCGTCAGCGAGCCGCCGTTCTCGATGTTGCGGGCGGCACCGAAGAAGCGCTTCGGCGGGTACAGGGCCGCCGAGTCGACACCACCGGAAAGGATCCGGCCCGACGCCGGGGCGCTGAGGTTGTAGGCACGGCCCAGGCGGGTCATCGAGTCCAACAGGACGACGACGTCCATCCCCATTTCCACGAGGCGCTTGGCGCGTTCGATGGCCAGTTCGGCCACCGTGGTGTGATCGTCGGCGGGGCGGTCGAAGGTCGAGGCAACAACCTCGCCCTTCACCGTGCGCTGCATATCGGTCACTTCTTCGGGGCGCTCGTCCACGAGCACCATCATGAGGTGGACCTCGGGGTTGTTCACCGTGATGGCGTTGGCGATCGACTGCAGGATCAGCGTCTTACCGGCCTTCGGCGGCGAGACGATCAGGCCACGCTGGCCCTTACCGATCGGGGCGACCAGGTCGATCACGCGGGGCCCGACGAGCTTGGCCTCGGTCTCCAGGCGCAAACGCTCGGAGGGGTAGAGCGGGACGAGCTTATTGAACTCGACCCGGTCCTTGTTTTCCTCGACCGGCTTGCCGTTCACCGTTGTCAGCTTCACCAGGGCATTGAACTTCGCCCGCTGGTTGCCCGAGTTGTTGTTGTTCTCGCCGTCGCGTGGGGCGCGGATGGCGCCAACAACGGCGTCGCCCTTGCGCAGGTTGTGTCGCTTGACCTGGTTCAGCGAGACGTAGACGTCGTTGGGTCCTGGCAGGTAGCCGGAGGTGCGCACGAAAGCGTAGTTCTCCAGGACGTCCAGGATCCCGGCCACCGGCAGCAGGACATCGTCCTCGGTGACCTCGGTGTCATCGACCTCGGGCTGATTGCGGTTGCGTCCGCGACGGTTGTTCCGGTCGTTACGATCATTGCGGTCGTTGCGATTGCGGTTGCGGTCGCGGCGGTTGTTGCGCCCGCTGCGGTCGTTGGAGTCATTATCCCGGCGGTTGTCGTTATCCCGGCGGTTGTTGTTATCGCGCTGGTTGTCCTGCTGGTTGTCCCGGCGGTTGTTATTGTCCTGCTGGTTGTCCCGGCGGTTGTTATTGTCCCGCTGGTTCTCCTGCTGGTCGTTCCGGCCCGCATCATTCTGCTGGCTCTTCTGGTTCTCTTCGCGGTGTGTCTCGCGGGAGTCAGAGGAGTTTCCGGAATCGTTGTTGTCGCGGCGGTTGCGTGAACGACGGTTACGCGAACGGTCGTTCCCGCGGTCCTGGCGTTCGTCCGTGTGACCCGAGGACTGCGAACCTTCGTGCTGCTGGCCGTCATCCTGGTTTGAAGCCTGTGGGGCCTCGTTGCCTTCAACGGTCTCGGGGGAACGGCGTGAGCCGCGGCCTCGACGCTGGTTGGAGCCGGACTCGTTGGAGCTCTCGGTATCGGCTTGAGGGGTGGAGGCGGCCGGCGTCGAATCCTTCGACTCGGTCGGCGTGCTCGCCCCGTCGCTGCTGGCCCGACGGCTGCGCCCACGGCCACGGGCCGGGCGCTCCTCGGAATCGCTCTGCGGGGCAGCCTCTACCGGCGCCTTCTCGGCGGTCTTCGCCTTCTTGGCGGAGCCATCCTCGGATCCGGTCTTCGGGGTCTTTTCGCGGTCCGCGACGGAGCCGCCGCGCTGGTGGTTCGAGATGGCGGTGACCAGGTCACCCTTGCGCATCCGCGATCCGCCGGTGATCCCCAGTTGTGACGCCAACGCCTGGAGCTGGGCGAGCTTGAGCCCGGCCAATCCGGCGTTCTGTGGTGCCGTCGACGTTTCTTCCACGCCTGCGGTCAGGCTGGTGGTTTCGGTCACGAAGGTTCCTTCCCCCTCGTCGGGCGGATCATATCGGAACGATCCGCTGGGTTGTCTTCCGGTACTCCGCTTCAGATGCGGGCCGGCTGCGGACATATCGACAAACGCCGATAGTGCCCTGAAGCATTCATCCTGTGTGGTGGCCGCCGGTTCCCCGGCAATCGAGGCACGGCCAGCATGAAAGCCGCACACGGTCTGCTGCGGGTCGACACAGGGGAACCGTAAAAATGGAGTTCGCGAAGTGCACGATCCGTGCGTTCCCCGATCCCGATGGTGACCAAACGTCTCCGTCGCGGATGGCGGGGGTATTACCGCTAGTGCGACTCCACTCTAACACCCGTGAGGTCGATGCCGGGCATCAGGACACGCCACGTCACGGCGGTGGACACCGATTCGGGGTTGCGCCCTGCCGCCCCGGCAGCGGAAATGAGTTCGACGACGGTATCGGCTTCCTCAGCCGACGTCGCCAGAAC
This sequence comes from Arthrobacter rhombi, assembly GCF_900163545.1. Lineage (GTDB taxonomy): Bacteria > Actinomycetota > Actinomycetes > Actinomycetales > Micrococcaceae > Arthrobacter_H > Arthrobacter_H rhombi_A. The sequence continues at coordinate 52,004 of NZ_FUHW01000033.1, read as the reverse complement.
GAGCACCGTGGGGCCGGCACCGGAAACCACTGCCGCATGCCCTGCGGCACGCAGTCGCGAGATCAGTTCGGCCGAGGCGGGCATCGCCGGGGCCCGTTGATCCTGGTGGAGCCGGTCCTCGGTGGCCGTCAGCAACAGCTCCGGGTGACCCGCGAGGGCGTGGACCAACAGCCCCACATGGGCTCCATTCGCCGCGGCAACACCGTGTGCGACGGTTCCGGGCAGCAGCGAACGGGCCATGCGGGTGGAAAGCTCGGTGTCGGGGATCGCCACGACCGGCAGGATCGAGGCGTCCAACTCCAACGCCGTGCTGCTGGCCCCGTGCCCGTCCTGCAGCGATAAGGTCAGGGCCCCATATACCGCCGGGGCCACATTATCCGGGTGGCCTTCCAGCCGGGCGGCGGCGGCAAAAAGCGGTTCGCGCTCGATGAGGTCACGGCGCAGGGTCTCGGGCAGCAGGGCATCGGCCGCTGCCAGCCCCGAGACGATGGCCGCCGCAGAGGAACCCAGCCCCCGGCCGTGCGGGATCACGTTATGCGCGTGCAGCCGCAGTCCCGCCGGCGCGGCGCCGGCATCGGCCCAGCGGGCGAGGATGGTGCGGGCCACCAGGTGGTGGGCATCGGTGGGCAGGCATCCAGCCCCCTCCCCCTCAATATCGACCTTGACCCCGGTTTCCGCCGTCGTGGTGACCGTCAAGGTATCGCGTAGACCCAAGGCCAACCCGAGGCAGTCATAACCCGGCCCCAGATTGGCGGTGGTCCCGGGCACCGAGACTTTCACGCGCTGGCCGGGGGCGATCACCGGGCCCTGGACCCGTGCCTGGGGAACGGGAACGCCCGGGGAATTGGTGCGGTCCATTCTTCAGGCCAGGCCGAGGGCGTCGGCCACTGCGACGACATCGAAGTCCACCTTGGTGGGGGTGACGTCCGAGCCGTCCGCATTGCGCAGCGCCCATTGCGGATCCTTGAGTCCGTGACCGGTGACCGTGATGACGATCTTCTTGCCTGCCGGAACGTTCCCGGCGGCGTGGTGCTTCAGCAGCCCGGCGACCCCGGCTGCGGAAGCCGGTTCGACGAACACCCCTTCCTTGGCCGAGAGCCAGCGGTGGGCATCGAGGATTTCCTCGTCGCTGACGGCATCGATCATGCCGCCTGATTCATCGCGGGCGGCTTCGGCCTGGGCCCAGGAGGCGGGGTTGCCGATCCGGATCGCAGTGGCGATCGTATCGGGTTCGGTGATCGGGTGACCGGCGACGATGGGGGCCGAGCCGGCAGCCTGGAAACCCCACATGATCGGCCGTTTGGTGGCCACGGGGGCCAATGTGCCTGCGGTGGCGGATGCGTAGGGCTCGGAGTACTCCTGGTAGCCCTTCCAGTAGGCGGTGATGTTCCCGGCGTTGCCCACGGGCAACAGGTGGTAATCCGGGGCATCTCCCAGGAAGTCGACCACTTCGAAGGCACCGGTCTTCTGGCCTTCGATGCGTGCAGGGTTCACCGAGTTCACCAGGAATACCGGATAGTTCTCGCTCAATTTGCGGGCCACGTCCAAGCAGTTATCAAAGTTGCCGTTGACCTGCAGGAGTTCGGCACCGTGGGCGATGGCTTGGGAGAGCTTGCCCATGGCGATTTTGCCGTCGGGGACCAGCACGGCGCAGGTGATGCCCGCCTGGGTGGCGTAGGCGGCAGCGGAGGCCGAGGTGTTGCCGGTGGAGGCGCACACGACGGCCTGGGCGCCGGAAGCCACGGCAGCGGTCATGGCCATGGTCATCCCGCGGTCCTTGAAGGAGCCGGTGGGATTCATCCCCTCGACCTTCAGGTACACCTCGGAGCCGGTGAGTTCGGAGAGGGCCGGGGCAAAGACCAGCGGGGTGCCGCCCTCCCCCAGGGTGATCACCCGGGTGGACTCGTCCACGGGCAGTCGGGATGCGTATTCGCGGATAACACCGCGCCACTGGTGGGCCACTTAGTTTCCTTCGACTCTGAGTACGGACGTCACGGCGGTGACGACGCTGAGTTCCTTGATATCTGCCACGGTGGCGGCCAACGCCGCTTCGCTGCCACGGTGGGTGACGAAGCGTAGCGAGGCCGAGCCGGGGGCATCCCCCTCGACGTCCTCGGGGCTTTGGCGCATGGTTTCGATGGACACCTTGTGGTCGGTAAAGATCTTCGCGATCTTGGCCAGCACGCCGGTCTTATCACTGACCTGCAGACCGATGCTGTAGCTGGTCCGCACCGCGTCGATGGGAAGGGCCTTGACCTGGCCCACGGTGGCTTCGGTGCGTCCGGGGCCACCCAGGACGACGCGTCGGGCCGCGGAGACCACATCGCCGACGACTGCGGAAGCCGTGGGTCGTCCACCGGCGCCCTGGCCGTAAAACATCAGTTCGCCGGCGTTGTCTGCCTCAACGAACACGGCGTTGAAGGCCCCGTGCACGGCAGCCAGCGGGTGGACGCGCGGAATCAGGGTCGGGTGGACCCTGACCCCGACGCCCTCGGTCCCGCTACCATTGCCCAGCCGTTCGGCGATCGCCAAGAGTTTGATGACCATTCCCTGTTCGCGGGCGGCGGCGACGTCTTCGGCGGTGACGGAGGTGATGCCCTCGCAGTCCACATCGTCCAGGTCGAAGGGGGCGTGGAAGGACAGGGTCGCCAGGATCGCTGCCTTCGAGGCGGCGTCATGGCCTTCGATGTCCGCCGTCGGGTCGGCTTCGGCATAACCGAGTTCCTTGGCCTTGGTCAAGGCATCGTCGAAGGCCGCGCCGGTGGTGTCCATCGCGTCGAGAATGTAGTTGGTGGTCCCGTTGACGATGCCCATGACCTTGGTGATCCGGTCACCGGCCAAGGAATCGCGGATGGGCCGCAGGATCGGGATCGCACCGGCCACGGCTGCCTCGTAGGAGAGCTGGACACCGGCTTCATTGGCTCGGGCGGCAAGTCCTGGCAAGTCCTTGGCCAGCAGCGCCTTATTCCCGGTGACCACGGTGGCTCCGCCATCGATGGCCCGGCGGATCAAGGAGGCTGCCGGTTCCAGACCGCCCATGAGCTCGATGACGATATCAGCGGAGTCCACCAGTGCCTCGGCATCGGTGGTGAACAGCCCTGCGGGCAATTCAACATCGCGCGGCGCCTCGAGGTTGCGCACGGCGATGCCTGCTAGTTCCAGTTCAGCCCCGGTCCGTTCGGCAAGCACTGCGGCGTCGTCCAGCAAAATCCTGGCGACTTGCGAACCGACATTGCCGCAGCCGAGGAGGGCCACCTTGAGTTTTTTCACGTGTTACCTACGCTCCCATGTCACGGGCCAACAAATCGTCTTCGGTTTCCCTGCGGATGATGACGCGGGCGACACCGCCACGAATGGCGATCACCGCGGGCCGGCCCAGGTAGTTGTAATTACTGGCCAAAGCCCAGCAATACGCACCGGTTCCAGGGACCGCGAGGAGGTCGCCCGCCGCGACGTCGTCCGGCAGGTAAACATCCCGGACGACTATGTCACCACTTTCACAGTGTTTTCCAACCACACGGGACATAATCGGTTCGGCATCCGTCACACGCGAGGCGAGCACCGCACTGTAGTCAGCCTCGTAGAGGACCGGGCGGGCATTGTCGCTCATCCCACCATCGACCGAAACGTAGCGTCGGGGCAGTGTGCCGTTCCCGTCCTCGACCTGAACGGTCTTGCGCACTCCGGTCTCGTAGAGGGTGAAGGTACTCGGTCCGGCGATCGCTCGTCCGGGTTCGATGGAGATCCGTGGGACCGCCAACCCCAACACAGTGGCTTCTTCGTCGACGACGGCGGCCATGGCCCGGGCCAGTTCGGCGGGCTCCCGCGGGGTATCCGCTTCGGTATAGGCGATCCCGTAGCCACCGCCCAGGTCCAGCTCGGGCAGTTCCACCCCGTGTCGATCCCGGATGGCGCCCAGGAAGCCGAGCATGGTGCGGGCGGCGATTTCAAACCCTTCGGCTTCGAAGATCTGCGAGCCGATATGGGCGTGGACGCCCAACAGGTTCACTTCAGCTGCCTCCAGTGCCCGAGCCACGGCCACCGCTGCCGGCGAACTACCGGTCGCATCGGGGACCATCGACAGACCAAATTTCTGGTCCTCATGGGCGGTGGCAATAAATTCGTGGGTACTGGCATGGACCCCCGGGGTCAGCCGGAGCATCACGTTGGCGATGGCACCCTGCGTGCCGGCGATCAAGATGATGCGTTCGAGCTCATCCTGGCTGTCCACCACGATGCGGCCCAACCCCATCTCCAGGGCGGTGCCGATCTCAGCGGCGGATTTGTTGTTCCCATGCAGGGACAGGTTCGCCGCCGGCACTCCGGCGCGCCGAGCCACCGCCAGTTCGCCGCCCGAACAGGTGTCCAGCCGCAGGCCTTCCTCGGTCACCCAGCGGGCCACCTCGATGCTCAGGAACGCCTTGCCGGCATAGTAGACGTCGACCCCGCCGCAGAGTTCGGCGAAAGCGGAGTCGAAGGCGTCACGAAAGCCGGCGGCACGGGCCCGGAAGTCGTCCTCGTCCAGCACGAAGAGGGCGGTACCGTATGCGCGGGCCAGCTCGGAGACGCGCAGGCCCTGCACGGCCAGTTCGCCGTCCTCGGTGCGGGCCACCCCGGCGGCCCATTGGACCCGGCGCAACTCGTTGATGTCCCTCGGGTAGCTCAACCAGTCGGGAGCCAGATTCGATGCGGCCACGGTTACATCTTCTCCGGTGCCGAAACGCCCAACAGGTCCAATCCGTTGGCGAGCACCTGGGTGGTGGCGTCGTTGAGCCACAGGCGGGTGCGGTTGATGTCCTCGACCGGTCCGTCGGCCAACGGGGTGATGCGGGCCGCCGCATACCAGCGGTGGTAGGCCCCGGCCAGCGATTCGAGGTAGCGCGCCACACGGTGCGGTTCCCGGAACGAAGCCGCCTGACCCACCACCGAAGGGAACTGCCCCAGCATGGCCAGCAGGTCGTTCTCGGTCGCGTGGGTGAGCAGGCCGGCATCGAATCCAGTGCGTTCCACACCCTTGGCCACGGCATTTCGGGCCGCGGCGCAGGACCGTGCATGGGCGTACTGGACGTAGAACACCGGATTGTCGTTGGTGTTCTTCTTGAGCAGCTCGGGATCCAACGCCATCGGCGAATCTGCCGGGTAGCGCCCCAGCGAGTAACGCAAGGCATCAGCCCCGAGCCAGTTGATCAGGTCCCGCAGCTCGATGATATTGCCCGCGCGCTTGGAGAGCTTGGCGCCGTTGACGGAGATCAGCTGCCCGATCAGGATCTCGATGTTGTGGTCCGGGTCGTCACCGGCACAGGCGGCAATGGCACGCAGACGCGAAACGTAGCCGTGGTGGTCGGCGCCGAGCAGGTAGATCTTCTCGTCGTAGCCGCGGTCCTTCTTCGAGAGGTAATAGGCGGCGTCTGCGGCGAAATAGGTGGGTTCGCCGTTGGCCCGGACCATCACCCGGTTTTTGTCATCTCCGAAATCGGTGGTGCGCAACCACACGGCGCCGTCCAGGTCCTCCACATGGCCCTGTTCGCGCAAACGCGCCACTGCGGCCTCGACGGCACCTTCGGAATGCAACTGCTGCTCGGAGAAGAACACGTCGAAGCTGACCCCAAAGTCCTTCAAGGTTTCCTTGATGTCCTTGAGTTGGGCCGCATAGGCCAACTCCCGCACCACGGGAAGTGCTGCCTCCTCGGTCAGTTCACGGATCCGCGGGTGCTCGGTAGCGACCTGAGCCGCCAGCTCGGCGATGTATTCACCCGGATAGCCACCCTCGGGCACCGGCAGGTCATGCAGGCGGTTGTAGACCGAACGCGCGAAGACATTCATCTGCTTGCCGGCGTCGTTGATGTAGTACTCGCGCGTCACCTCGGCCCCACTGGCCTTGAGCACGCGGGCGATCGAGTCGCCCAACGCGGCCCAGCGGGTATGCCCGATATGCAGCGGACCGGTGGGATTCGCCGAAACGAATTCCATGTTCACCACATGCCCGACCAAGGTCTCGTTTGAGCCGTAGGCGGCCCCGGCCTCGACGATCGATTTGGCCAGCTCGCCGGCGGCAGCAGCGTCGAGGGTGATGTTCAGGAAACCGGGCCCGGCGATGTCGACGGAGGCGACCCCGGGGATCGAGACCAGGCGTTCGCGCAATAAACCGGCGAACTCGCGCGGGTTCATACCGGCCTTTTTTCCCAGCTGCAGGGCGATGTTGGTGGCCCAGTCACCGTGGTCACGGCTCTTGGGTCGTTCCACCCGCACGTCGTCGGGCACATCGACGGTGAATTCACCGGCGGCAACGGCTTCGCGCAGGCAGGCGGAAATGGCGAGGGAGAGTTCTTCAGGAGTCACCCACCAAGGATAACTGTCAGGTAGGCCCGACTCCGATTCGATGACCGCACTGCCCCGACCGGTCCCTCACCAGGCTCCCGTCATCGTGCACCCCTGCCGTCAGAATGCTCCTACTGGTAGATTCACCCACCAGCAGGTCAACGATGACCAAGAGGATGGCAATGGGACGAACCACGGGCGGGATACCGCGTCCTACCGCGGCATTTCTGGCGGTTTTCCTCGGTGCCCTGCTGGTCGTTTTCGGTGCGGCGAGCCTGCCGTCCCTCAGCCACAACAGCCCGGCGGGGCTCCCCCAGCAGACCGGGGCCTTGAGCGCGGATGCCTCCCCGTCGGCAGCACCGGAATCCGAGGGGCCGATCGAAGGTACGGTGGCCCCGCAGAAGCAGCCGGACCAGGACACCATCTCGTCCATCGGCCAGACGATCGCCGCCACCATCTTTGCCGGCATCATCCTCTTGCTGGCCTTGTTGGTGCTTTCCATGCGCCGCAGGGACCGTGCCGACGCCCAACCCGAAACCGCTGTGGCCGACGAGATCGCCCGCGAAGCCACCTTGCGCGCCGAAGTGGCTGCGAGCCTCTCAGGTGCTGGGGCCACGCTTGCGGAAGCCACCGCAGATCAGCGCCCCTCCCGCCTGATTGCTTCCTGGGCCGAGCTCGAACGCCTCGCCGCGTCGGCCGGGCAGCAGCGCCGCGGCTCCCAGACACCCACCGAGCACGCCGGGGCCATGCTGGCAGCCTTCGGGGTCTCCAGCGCCCCCTTGGCCCGTTTATTGGCCCTCTATGAGCGGGCCAGATACGACGTCGGAGCCCCAGGATGGGAACCCGACGCGGCCCAGTGGCGCCGCGCCAGCGCCGATTTCATCCTGCTCGCCGAAGAAGTCTCGGCTGCCGGCCGACACCGTCCTCCCCGCCCCGCCAGCGTGAACGCATGAACCGTCCACAGCCGGGAAAACCCGGGAAATCTGCGTGGATCGGCCCGCTGTCCTTCGGCGTCATCGCCTGGGGTTTCTGTCTCTACACCCGTATCGATGCCGGCCATACCGCGATTTTCACGGCCCTCGGCGTCTGTCTGGGCTACGTGTTCACGATCCTTCCACTGTTGACGTTCTCCACCCGGCTTCCGCTGGATCCCGGGCGTCCACCCAACGGCAACCAGGGCTTCCGGGCCTTGTCCTTCTCGCTGCTCTCCAAGCGCCTCAGCCGGCATTCCCCGGCGGCCCAGGCCTTGGAGCACGCCGTCCGCACCGCGGTCCGGTTCGCAGGAGAGGCCGAAACGGTGGGCCCGGCCACCGCGGTGGCCCACCGTGAGCTGGAGGCCGGCCGCGATCTCACCTCCCGGCAGGCCACCGCAGCGGCCTACGAAGTCGATATCTGGCTCTCTCAGGACCCATCTCTGCCCCCTCCCCCGATGAAAGGTCGCTCATGACCGATCCCGCAGCAGGCCCCCAGCCGATGGAAAGCGCCACCGCCGAAGAAGTGACCGCGCGTATCGCCGCCGCGGGCGCCGCAGTCTTGGAGGGGGTCGGGCAGGCGGTGATCGGCACCCGTGACCCGTTGCGGCTGGCCTTGGCCGCCGTCCTGGCCGGGGGCCACGTCTTATTTGAGGATATGCCGGGGTTGGGCAAGACCCTGGCGGCCCGGTCCCTCGCCCAGACACTCGGACTGGGTTTTCGTCGATTGCAGTGCACACCAGATCTGCTGCCCTCCGATGTCACCGGCTCCTCGATCTTCGATCCCGTCGCCCGCAGCTTCGACTTTCAGCCCGGCCCCGTCTTCACCGGTCTGCTGCTGGCCGACGAAATCAACCGCACCTCCCCCAAAACCCAATCCGCACTCTTGGAGGCCATGGCCGAAGGGCAGGTCTCCGTCGAGGGCGCGACCCATCCGCTCCCCGTTCCCTTCCATGTCTTCGCCACCTCCAACCCGGTGGAGTTCGAAGGCACCTATCCGCTGCCGGAGGCACAGCTGGATCGTTTCCTGGTCCGGCTGGCGCTGGGGTATCCGCTGGCGGGGGCCGAAGCGGACATCGTGTCCAAGAGGTTGCTGCGCGGTCTGGTGGAGCCGGTACTGGGCGCGGTCTTGGATCCGTCCTCGCTGCGCCGGCTGCAAGAGGATTTGGCGGTGGTTCCTGTTTCGGCGGACATCATCGCCTATGCGGTACGCCTCACGGCAGCCAGCCGGGAGCTGGATGACGTCCAGGTCGGGGCGTCACCCCGGGGCTCCCAGGCGTTGGTGTTGATGGCCCGGGCCGTCGCGGCACTGGATGGGCGGGCCTATGTGGTCCCGGAGGACATCAAGGAAGTGGCCGTTCCGGTGCTGGCTCACCGGCTGGTGCTCTCCCCTGCGGCGTGGGCCCGAGGAACGGATCCCGTGGCGCTCATCGACGAAGTCACCGGCTCAGTTCCGGTCCCGGCCACGGCACCGTGAGCCCCGGATCCGGCGGCCGGCCAGCCACGACGGACCACCCGGCCTCCCGACTGGTGGATACCCGACGGCAGCCTGCGGTGGCCGGCCCCGCCGCCAGATCCCCGCAATGGGGGGTGGCAGTGCTCTTGGCCCTCCTTTTCGGCGTCGGGGCTGCCATCGCCCGCCGCCCCGATATCGCGGTGCTCGGGGCCCTGTTCGCCCTGATCGCCGTCTCCACGCCGCGACGTTTCGGCAACCAGCATGTCCCCACCGTCGAATTCGATCGCTCCACTCGTGGGCCCCTCTTGGGAGGGGCCCGACGCCGGATCCTGTTCCGTGATGCTGCCAATAACACGCAGGCGGGCCCCGCATTGATGGTCGTACGAGCCGTGGCCCCGGGTGGGCGGGAATCGGCGGTGGTCACCACGACGGCGGAATCGACCGGGCTCGGCATCCGGGTCCCGCGCGGTGGGCGGCGCGATCTATTGGTCTACCGGGTATCGGCCTTCAGCCCCGATCTGGGCATCTGCCGTCACGAGGCGGAGACCGGAAAACTCACGGCCATGCTCCAGCCGCAACCCGACCCGGTACGACGTCTGCCCATCCCTTCGGCGCTACGTGCCCATGCGGGGAACCATCACGCCCGCCTGCGTGGAGGAGGGACCGAACTGCGAGATGTCGGCCCACTCAAACCCGGCGATGACCGCCGCCATATCGACTGGAGGGCTTCGGCCCGCAGTACCGACGCCTCGGGCATACCCCTGGTCCGCCGCTACCTGGCCCCAGCCGACGCCGGGGTGACCCTGGCGATCGACGCCCGGGTTGATTTCCCCGGCCGCGTCGCCGCCTGGATCGACCCGACCCTGGACGCGCTGCGCATGGAGACCAGTCTCCAGCTCACCCGCAGTGCGGCCGGCTCCCTGGCCGCCGCCTACCTGGCCCGTGGTGACCGGGTCGGAATGCTGGACGCCGTCGGGTTCTCTTCGCCGGTCCGTCCGGCGGCCGGGTACCGCCAGCTGGAACTGGTGCGTCGGCGCCTCGCCGCCCTGATGGTTTCCGCCAGCAGCTTTCTGCCCAGGCGGTTACCGACACCGGCGCCGGGAACACTGGTCTATTTCTTCTCCCCCCTGCTGGACCACGACGTCGCTTCGATTCCGGCGCGCTGGGTGAGGGCGGGTCATATCGTCGCCGTCGTCGACACCCTGCCCGAACCAGATGCCACCGATCTCCCCTTCTCCGAGGCCCAGGCCCTGACCCTGCTCATGGCCACCCGTGCCGCAGTGCGGGCCGAGTTGGCTGCCGAGGGCATCGAGGTGTTGCCCGCGGCGGGCCTGCGGGAATCCGTGGAACGCTGGGGACTGTCCCGGGCCCGTGCCAACTCCCTGCCCGGAGGTGTCCGATGAACATGTTGTCGCGTCGGTTCCGTCCCGAACGCCGTCCCCCGTCGATGGAGCCGTTGGCCGTCGGGACATATCCGGCCTCACTGCTGGCCGTCCTGGCGGCTGGTATGCTCGTGGCCGGCTGCCTGCCAGCGGCGGTGCTCAACGCCGAGGGGTGGGACCCTCTGGCTCTCGGTTCCGGGGTGACCGTCGTGGTCGCCGTCGCCGTGCTGGTCCTACGCTGGCCCCAACACGTCACGGCCCTGATTGCCTTACTGTTATTGGGCGCCGCCTACCTGCAGGTCAGCACGGTGGGGTTGTGGACCCTGCCGCTGTATGTTGTGGCCGCCCATGGCATTTATCTGTTGTTGGCGCTGGCTGCCCTGGCACCACGATCGGCCCGTTTCACCCGGGACGCGCTCCTCGAAGCCGCCCGGGCCGCTGCGGCGCCGCAAATCGCTGCCCAGCTTCTCACCGTCGTCGTCTTCCTGCTCTCCTGGTGGGCCACACCGGCCACCGGCGCCTTCGGGGCCCTGGCCGGCATCGCCTCGGCAGGTATTTTGATGGCCGGCGCTTGGGCGGCCTCACGGGTTGCCCGGCGCCCGGAGAATCCCGACTAGTGCCCCGGGGCCGCCCGGGTTGCACGTGGGCGTCCGGTTCCTGCTAAGCTCTTTGAGGTTCCCCGCCGCGCAGCAATCTGCGGCACGCCCTCGTAGCTCAGGGGATAGAGCGTCTGCCTCCGGAGCAGAAGGTCGAAGGTTCGAATCCTTTCGAGGGCACATATATTTGGGTCACCAGGATCAGGTCCCCGGCTTCGGCCGGGGACCTTTTTCGTGTCAGGACCTGCCGCCCTCCTCCGCAGCGCCTTCCGGCCACCCGCAGCACTGTCCAGCACCAGAGGGGCACGTGTCTAGCCCCCCAGTCATCCATCGGATAGGTTAACCCAAGTGGCGCGGATCCCCGCTACCCATCGAGCGGGGGCCGATCACCATTTCAAGGCTTCTTCCCATCACTTGCCCTCATCCGACGGAGGAACATATGTCCAAGAAACCGCTTTACCTCACCATCCCCCTGGCGGCCGCGCTGGCCTTGACCGGCTGCTCCGGTTCAGCGGACTCAGCATCCGATGATTCCCCCGCGGCGGCATCATCCTCGACCCCGGGCGCCGCCGGCGAGGCATCGACTTCCGCCCCAGCGGCCAACGCCCAGTCCTCCAGTGCCCCACCGGCGCAATCAGCTGAGAGCGGTTCGTCCCCTGCAGCCAAAGGTTCCGACGCCGGGAATGGCGCAGCCCTCTCCGATACCCAGCTCAAGAAGGCAGTGACCGACTTCTTCGACGAGGATCCAGGAGCTCAGATTCTTTCGGGGAAGACGTTGCGCGCCCAGGCAGGTGCCGCCGGGGCCATGGTTGAGGGAATGAAGATTTCTCCCGAAAAGTGCAATTCAGCCCAGGGCATCGACATAGAATCAGAACTGAAAAAGAACAACATCGCGGTCGGCACGTATCCAAACCCTGAGGACCCGATGCAGTCCATCTCGATCACGATCATGTCCGCGGGCGACCCCGCAGAAACCCAGGCCACCTTCGATGAGGGAATAGACGCCTTGGACGACTGCCAGCAGATGGACGTTGAACTCATGGGCATCAAGACCAAGATGAAGATGGAGGAAGCCAAGGTCACGACCAAGGCGCCCTCATCGGTGGCCTTGCGCACGGTGATCACCGTGCAGGGCACCGAGATCCCCGGCTCCAACGTCTCGCTGCTCGACGACGGGCTGCAAGTACAGCTGCAGGTCCAAGGCAAGGAAGCAGATCAGAAGGCCATGCAGAATATCGCCGATGAGGCGCAGCGTGTCCTCGACAGCCTGAAGTCGGCGTGACCTTCACCGGAGCACAGCGCCCCGCGCTCTAGCGAGGCTCCGGGCCCCCGGAAGTACTCCGTGGGCCCGGAGCAGGGCACCGTCGCTGGACCTACTTCTTCGGCTTGCCCCGACCTTCAGGATTCGGGACCACCACAAAGGGGGATTTGGAATGGCTCGCGCAGTGCTGGCTCACCGACCCCAGCAACATCCCGGCGAAGGCACCATGGCCGCGCGTACCCAGCACCAGCAGCTGCGCCGATCCCGAGGCGACGACGAGCACTTCGGCAGGGAGGCCATGTTCGATCCGCTGGATCACCCCCGCATCACCACCCACGGCGTCCTGCACGGTATCGTCCAGCATCTTTTGGGCATTCTCTTTGACCTCAGCCCGGCTTCCGGCGTAGGGAGGCATAAACCCGAAAGAGTACGGGACATTCCAAACTGCGAGTGCCTCAACGGGGGCCTCGTACCGGCGCCCGTATTCGACAGCCCATTTCAGGGCGGCCTTGGAGTCGTCCGAACCGTCGACGCCCACCACAATAGGATTCGTTGCCATGCTGTGCTCACCTCTTCCGGTGCGCCGCAAACGCACCTTTGACGATCAAGCCCACACCGGACTGCCTTGTCGGTGGCACCAAATAGCAGGTCACCACGCGAACGGGTCGTGACCCCAAAGCGGAGCAGGCCAGTGAATCAGGTGACCCGCCAGCCTGGCCGGACCACACCGTCCACCCGTGCTCACCGTAGCAGGACCGGCCCCGGTCTAGTCGGCGGCGATCGCCACGAGTTCCGCGATCGGCCCGGCTAGTCGCTGCGGCCCCAACCAGACGGCCGTCAGGGGACGGTGTGGCGTTTCGCCATCGAGCGGAACCCGCAACAACGTCCCGGAAGCCAGCTGCTCCCGCAAGGCCAACTCGCTGAGCACCGCGGGCCCCGCACCGGAGGCCACGGCAATGCGCACGGCGGCATTACTGTGAAGCACCTGCGCCGGCTCCGCCGCCTCGCGTCCGGCCAGGAGCTGTTCAAGTGCCTCCCGGGTCCCCGACCCCCGTTCGCGGACCACCAGCGGGGTCCGGGCCAACTCTTGCAACCCCAGGCTCCCGTGTCGCTCCGACCACGGGTGCTCCGGACCCACGACGACGGCCAACTCGTCCTCCTGAACCACAGCGGCACTAATCCCCACCGGCAGATGCGGCGTCTCCACGAAGCCCAGTTGCAAGGTCCCGTGCTGGACCTTGGAGATCACCTGGGCCGAATTCAGGACCTGGAGCTGTACGCGCACCTCAGGCAAACGCCGGCGCAATTCTGCCAGCCACGCCGGCAGCAGGTTTTCGGCCACCGTCTGGCTGGCCCCGACCCGCAACTCGACAGGCCCTGCGGTCTTCCCGGCGCCCAACACTCCCATAAAGTGCCGGGACTGCTTCAACAATGTCCGCGCTGCCTCGGCCAGTTCCACGCCCCGGGCGGTGGGCACGGAACCTCGAGGGCCGCGTTGCAGGAGCGGGGTGCCCGCCGTCGCCTCGAGCCGGGAGATCAGGCGGCTGGCATTGGACTGTGCCATACCCATGCTGCGCGCCCCGGCACCGACGCTGCCTTCATCCACCACGGCGACCAGCAGTTCGAGTGCATGCAGATCCGGCCAGTTCAAACCCATACGCTCATGATATGACCCCATGCCGAACCGATGGCTACCGGCGGTGGGCGCGGCGTGAAAACCTCGGTTCATGAGCACCAATACCCAAACACGTCCAGGCGTCGCAACCCGCGGCGGCCACCTTTTCCAACGCTTCGCCCCCGGACTGTTGGTGTGCGCGGTCGCCACCGCCCTCTCCATGACGCTGAGTCATCTGCTGCCCGGCGTCAGCGCCCTGATCATCGCCATCGTGCTGGGCATCGCCACCACGAATCTCCTGCGACTGCCCGAACGCACCGCCCCGGGAATCACCTTCGCCGCGAAGAAGCTGCTGCGCCTCGGCATCGTCTTCCTGGGCCTGCAATTGGTCATCGGGGACATCGTCTCCTTGGGCGCACCGATGCTGGTGGTCATCGTCTGCATCGTCGCCGGTGGCATCTTCGGCACCCTGTTGATGGGTCGGCTGATGAAGATGCGCCCGGGGCAGGTGCTGCTGATCGCCTGCGGTTTCTCCATCTGTGGTGCCGCAGCCGTCGCCGGGGTCGAAGGCGTCGCCGATTCCGAGGAGGAAGACGTGGTCACCGCCGTCGCCCTCGTGGTCATCTTCGGCACCTTGATGATCCCCCTGGTGCCGCTCCTCGGCCAGGCCCTCGGGCTCAGCAACGAGCTCAACGGCCTCTGGGCCGGTGGCTCCATCCACGAGATCGCCCAGGTCGTTGCCGCCGGCGGCATCATTGGTGGCGGCGCGCTCGCTGTCGCAGTGATCGTCAAACTGGCCCGTGTCTTGCTGCTGGCCCCCGTTGTCGCCGTGTTGAGCATCCGCCAGCGCCGCAACGGCAATATCGCTGCGGCCGATGGCAAGCGCCCACCCATCGTTCCCCTGTTCATCATCGGCTTCCTGGCCATGATCGCGCTGCGTTCCACCGTCGAGCTGCCCGGCGGGGTCCTCGAGGCCGGCCAGTTCGCCCAGACCGCGCTGCTGTCTGCGGCAATGTTCGGCCTCGGCTGCGGAGTCAAGATCCGCAACCTGGTCCGCGTGGGCGTCCGCCCCTTCATCCTGGCTGCCGCCTCCACCGTCTTGGTCTCCTGCATCGCCCTCGGCGGCATCATGCTGGTGCACCTGGGCGACTGATCCCGGCGACACCCCGCCCGGTCACGCACACCCACCGAAAGGCCCGACATGAATGCCCCTGAATCCCCCGCCCTCATCGCCGTCGGCATCGATGGTTCCCCCTCTTCCGCAGCCGCCCTGCACGAGGCCGCCGAACTGGCCCGATCATTGCGGACCGGCCTGCGGGTGGTGACATGCTGGCAGGTCCCGCAGTTCTACACCGCCGACATCGAACTGCAGGACTCCGCGTTCAAGGACGATGCGCAGGCAGCCCAGGACCGCCTGCTCGACCAGGTGTTCCCCGACGGCTGCCCCGTACCGCTCGAACGCCTGCTGCGCCGCGGACGCCCCGGGGTCGAACTCACCGAGGCATCCGCGGACGCCCGGATGCTGGTGCTGGGGAACCGGGGCCATAATGAATTCGTTTCCATGCTGCTGGGCTCCGTCAGCCTAGAGTGCATAGCCCATGCGGGGGTTCCCGTGCTGACGGTGCGATCCGATCACCATCCTTCCCTGACCTGAGGGCTCAGGACGGCGGAGGCCGCTGCGCGCACCTGGGCGCCCGGTTGTGGATTCCAGTGCCACCCAGCTAAGGTGAACACCGTTCAAATGAACATTGTTCAAGTGTTGAGGCCGGGCGACCGGCCCGAGAGGGATCCCATGAAACCCCGTCGTCTCGAAGCCGCAGATTTGGCCCGCATCGCCGTCTTTACCGCCATCGTCGCCGTATTGGGCCTGCCGGGCGGGCTCTCCGTCTTCGGCTCCGTCCCGATCACCGCCCAGACCCTGGGAGTGATGCTCGCCGGTGCCGTTCTGGGCCCCTGGCGCGGGGCGCTGTCGATGATCGTCCTGCTCATCCTGGTGGCCATCGGGCTGCCCTTGCTCTCCGGCGGTCGCGGCGGGCTCGGGGTCTTCGTCGGCCCCTCCTCCGGGTATCTCGCGGGGTGGATCGTCGGGGCCTTCGTCATCGGACTGATCGTCCACGGTGGACCACGACTGTCCCGGTGGCGGACGATCCTGGGGATCCTCGTGGGCGGCATCGTGGTCATCTACGCCTTCGGCATCCCCGTCCAGGCGTTCGTCACCCGCCTGCCCCTGGGTCCCACGGCGCTGCAAAGCCTCGTCTTCCTGCCGGGAGACCTCTTGAAGGCCGCCATCGCCGCCGCCATCACCATGACCCTGGCCCGCGCCTACCCCCGGGCCTTCCGCCGGCGGGAGGCCAGCACCCAGGCTCCCGTCACCGTCTCCGCCCCTGCGGACGGCGAGCGCCCCGCCGAGAGCATCCGGTGATGTTCCGGCCGCAGAGCGCCGCCATCGCTCGTGCAGTGGCCGCCCCTTTCGAGGTCTGGCGATGAATTCCATCTCGCTGGACCAGGTGGGCGTGCGCCTGGGCGAAACGACCGCGCTTGAAGGGATCTCCCTGAACGTGGACTCCCGCAGGATCGCGATTATTGGGGAGAACGGATCCGGTAAATCGACCCTCGCCCGGGTCATCGGCGGGCTGGTGGCCCCGACCTCGGGGACCGTGCGTGTCCACGGCGTAGACCCGGTGAAGCAGAAACGCGAGTTGCGGCGGCTGGTGGCCCTTATTTTCAGCAACCCCGATGCCCAGATCATCATGCCTACCGTCGGCGAGGATGTGGCGTTTTCGCTGCGTTCCGAGAAGCTTCCTCGCCCAGAAGAAGCGGCCCGCGTGAGCGAGGCACTCTCAGCTTTCGGTCTGTCCGAATTGGCTGATCGTTCCGCCCATGAACTCTCGGGTGGTCAGAAACAGCTCCTGGCCCTGTGTGGGGCCTTCGTACGACGCCCCGAACTGGTCATCGCCGATGAGCCCACGGCCCTGCTGGATACCCGTAACTCACGCAAAGTGGCCGACCACTTATTCCTCGGCGGGGCCCACCAACTGGTGCTGGTCACCCATGACCCACAGCTGGCCCTACGCTGCGATACGGCAGTACTGATCGGTTCGGGCCGGGTCCAGTCCGTCGGGGAACCCGCCGAGGTGCTGGCCACCTACGAACAGTCCCTGGCATGCTGAGTCTCTACCGCCCGGGCAACGGCCTGCTGCACCGCCTGCCCACCGGCCCGAAGGCCCTCCTCCTGATGCTGGTGGTGCTGGGCCTGTCCTTCCTGCCGTCGACGTACTGGGCCGCAGGGATGGCCTGGGTCGTGGCCGTACTCGGGTATCTTCTGGGAGGCCTGGGCCTCTCCGAACTCTGGCGTCAACTCATCGCCGTGCGCTGGCTCATCGGGATCACCCTGCTCGCCCAACTCATCTTCATGCCCCTCGAAGCCGCGGCGGCCAATTCCTCCCGCGTCGTCGCCGCCATCCTCCTGGCAGGGTTATTGGTGCTGACCACCCGGCTGACCGACCTGTTGGCCGCCGTCGAACGAGGCCTGTCCCCGCTGGCCCGTCTGGGGGTGGACCCGGAAAGGGTCGCCCTGCTGCTGTCGGTGACGATCACGACGGTGCCGGTGCTGGCCCGCCTGGGATCCGGGGTGCGCGAGGCCCAGCGCGCCCGCGGAGCCCGCGGCGGCCTGTCGACCTTCGTGGTGCCGTTCCTGGTCGTCGCGCTCAAACATGCTGACGAACTCGGAGAGGCACTCTCGGCCCGGGGTGTGCAATGAGCCGGCCACGGGTTCTGGGCCAGGTGGTGGACGGGCAGACCCGCTGCGCGCACTACCAGACGGTTCTGGACGTCATCGCGATCCGGTTCCATTGCTGCGGTGAGTACTATCCGTGCCACCTCTGCCATGCGGAGATTCCCGGGCAGCACGCGGCCCGATGCTGGCCAGTCACCAAATACGACGCGCGGGCCGTGATGTGTGGAGTGTGCGGGTACGAGCTCGGCATCGCCGAGTACCTCGCCAGAACCGACTGTCCTTGTTGTGGCGCGCGGTTCAACCCGGGCTGCAAGCTCCACGCGGACCTCTACTTTGCCCCGGCCATCTGAGTTTGTGCACCAACCCGTGTTCGACAGCCGTCGAATTGCCGGCCATCGGGTGAGATCATCGGGGCATGGACCAGCCCTTCAGAATCACCTGCCTGCTGTTCCCCCGGGTCACGCAGCTTGATCTCACGGGCCCAGTACAGGTGTTCTCACTCGCTCCGAACGTCGTCATCGACCTGGTCTGGCACGATGTGGGACCCGTGCCCACCGATACGGGTTTTTCTCTTCTGCCCACCACAACCTTTGCCGAGGCTCCGCCAGCAGATCTGCTGATGGTGCCCGGCGGCAACGGGGCCTTCGACCTGTTGAACGACGAAGCAGCGTTGGCTTTTGTTCGCACCCAGGCACGGAATGCTCGCTATGTGTCCAGCGTCTGCACGGGCGCTTTCGTCTTGGATGCTGCCGGCCTCCTGACCGGAAGGCGTGCCACCACCCATTGGGCCTCCCGCCCGCTCCTTGAACGCTTCGGTGCCATCTCAGGAGGGGCGGGTGGTCTGGGACGGAACACTAGTCACCGGAGGCGGAGTAACCAGTGGAATCGACGTCGGATTGGAGATCATCGCGAGGTTGTGGGATGAGGAGACGGCCAAGCGTGCCCAGTTGATGATCGAGCACGACCCCCATCCGCCCTTTGATGCCGGGGCACCCGGTAGGCCTGACACGGTTCCTGACGTCGTCCACCAGATCACGGACAACAATCACCGCATTCGGGGTCCGTTGG
Organism: Arthrobacter rhombi; assembly: GCF_900163545.1. GTDB lineage: Bacteria > Actinomycetota > Actinomycetes > Actinomycetales > Micrococcaceae > Arthrobacter_H > Arthrobacter_H rhombi_A. Next base: position 33,601 of record NZ_FUHW01000033.1, on the reverse strand, counting down.
TCGACGCGGCGGTATCGCGGCTACGGGCGCACGACGGCGGCTGAGGTCTCCGCCTATCCTCGTGCCCTCCCCTCATCGCCCCCGACTCGACATCTGCTGGATCGCCCACGCATTCCCGTCCGGATCCGACAAGAAGATCATGCCCACATTGTCCAGGGGATGTGCCGTTGGTTCGGGGTTCTCGCCCAGGACCTGAACTCCACTGGCTTCGACCTTTCGTTCGGTGAGGATCCGGTGGGCCCGTTCAATATCGGAGACCACCAGTTGCAGGCCCTTCATCGAACCGGGCGGCATCTCGGGGACCACACCGCCAGCACCGAGCACCATCGAACATCCCGAGCCCGGAGGCGTCAGTTGGACGACGCGCCGGCCCTCTCCGAGGTCGTAGTCGTGGTCCAGGTGGAACCCGAACTGGTCGCGGTAGAACGCCAGGGACCGGTCGAGGTCCGAAACCGGGACGACCACCACCTCGAGGGTCCAGTTCATCTCGTTTTCATTTTCCATGCCGAGAACGTACCAACCCTCCCACCCCGGGCCAAGGGTTGCCGGGCAGCAGCTGTCAACCAGCTCACGGGTGATGGCTGTCCTACCTGCGCCACCGTGTGGAACACGGAGCATCCTGAGCAACGACGGGCTGAGTCCTGCGGATGAAAGCCATCATCACTACAGACTCGACACGACCTCATGACTTATTCGTCCAGCCCGTGCCTTCTTCACCCCCATGTCGGGTACGGTCCGGTACAGAGGGGATGGAGGCCCAGATGAACCAGCTCGTCGTGGTGGCGGGAGCCAGCGGCTACGTGGGCCGGCATGTGGTGGAGGCGTTGGATCGCTGCGGCTACCGGGTCCGGGCCTTGGTGCGTTCGCGGGAACAAGCGGAGGCGCCCGGCACTTTCGGCGCACCGGCACTGCAGGGGCACGTCGCCGAGTGGAGGATCGTCAATTATTTGGATCCGGCGACACTTCAGGGCGCCTGCGATGGGGCAGAGCGTGTGGTCTCTGCCTTGGGGGTCACCCGGCAGAATGCGAGTCCCTGGGATGTCGACTTTCTGGGCAATTTGCGGCTGCTGGAGGAGGCGGAGCGTCAGGGGCTCGCTTCCTTCCTCTACGTCAACGTTCTACACAGCGCCAGCGGAACCTCTGTGACGTTGCGTTCCAAAAACGCCTTTGCCGAAGTGCTGCGGCGCAGCACCGTAGCGGGCCAGATCGTGAACCCTTCGGGATGCTTCTCCGACATCACCGACTTCCTGCTTCTGGCCCAGAAGGGGATCGGTTTTACCCTCGGCGACGGTTCGTCCCGTCTCAACCCGATCCATGGTGCCGATCTCGCCGAATTCATCGTGGGGCATCTCGACGGGCCGACGGCGAGCTGGGATATCGGCGGGCCGGAGATCTTCACCTACCGGGAACTGGAATCACTCGCTTTCAGGATCGCGGGTCGGAGGCAGCGCATCCTGCCGGTGAGACCCGGGGCGCTGCGCCCGCTCCAGTGGGCCGCGGATCGGTTCTCGCCGCGGGCAGCAAACCTCACCCGCTTTTTCCTCGAATCCCTCCAACTCGACGCGGTAGGTACCCCCGTCGGACACCGGCGGCTCGAGCCCTATCTCCGTGCCCTGCCAGCGGCCCGCAGGGGCAGTAGATAAGAAACGGACCCGCCCGTTGAATGGACCCCCGTGGCGGATGGCAGGAATCAGTTCGAAGGAATTTTCTTGTTCGCGGTGTCCTCGGGCGCGAGACCCTCCGTGGGGAAAAGGTAGCGAGAGACCAGCGCCGCAATCACTGCGCCCACCAGCGGAGCAAGCATGAACACCCATAGTTGGCTCAGGGGCGTCGCCGCCAACGAAGAGCGCCGGGAAACATCCCGAACAGCAGGACCCGCGGCCGGATCATCCGGCCACGGGTCCTGCCCTGCTGCGGTCCAGGGACCTACTGCAGCATGGTGCGGTCGTCGAGTTGGGCGCCCTTGATCTTCTCGAATTCCTTGAGCAGTCCGGGCACGGTCATTTTCGACTTGGCCTCGGCATCGAGATCGAGGATGATCTCGCCGTCGTGCATCATCACCAGACGAGTACCCAATCGCAGCGCCTGCTCCATGTTGTGGGTGACCATCAGCGTGGTGAGCCCGTGGCGCTCCACGATCTCTTCGGTCAGCCGGGCCACCAGGGCCGCCCGTTGTGGGTCGAGGGCAGCAGTGTGCTCGTCCAGCAACAGGATCTGCGGTCCACTGAACGTGGCCATGAGCAGCGAAAGTGCTTGCCGCTGGCCACCGGAGAGCAGCCCCACCTTGGCCTTGAGCCGATGTTCGAGGCCTAGCTCCAACGACTCGAGCTCGGTGGCGAATTGGTCTCGCCGCCGTTTGGTCACACCCATGCTCAAGCCGCGGAATTTTCCGCGATTCAAGGCCAGGGACATGTTCTCCTCGATCGACATGCTCGGCGCGGTGCCAGCCATCGGATCCTGGAAGACCCGGCCAATGAACTTCGCCCGCGCATGGTCTGCCAGTTTGGTGACGTCTTTGCCGGCGATCTTCACATTGCCGACGTCTGGCTGTAGTTTTCCGCCCACCATGTTCAGCACCGTGGATTTACCGGCACCGTTGGATCCGATCACGGTGACGAATTCGCCTTCGGTCAGTTGGAGATTGATGTTGCGTAGCGCCTTGCGCTCATTCACCGTCCCGGCGAAGAACGTCTTGGACAGGTTGTTGATTTCCAGCATGCTAGGACACCGTCTCCTTCTGCTTCTCCGCTGCGTTGGTGATGGTGCGCATTCTGCGACCGAACTTATTGAAGCCCTTCCACTGCGGCAGGACCAGCGCGAGGACCACGAGGATCGCGGAGATCAGCTTCATGTCGTTCGGCTCGAGGCCGGCATCGAGGGCCAGCTGGATGAAGACACGGTAGAGCACGGCACCAAAGATGACGGCCAGTGTGGCGATGAAGATGTTCCGGGTGCCGAAGATCGCCTGGCCGATGATGACCGAGGCCAGGCCAATCAGGATCAGGCCGATACCCATGCCGACGTCGGCGAAGCCCTGGTACTGCGCAATCATCGCGCCGCAGAGGCCGACCAGGCCGTTGGAGATGGCGAGGCCCAGAATCTTCTGGTTATCGGTACTCACGCCCAGGCTGCGGATCATCTGCTCGTTGTCGCCGGTGGCCTGCATGGCCAGTCCGATGTCGGTGTGCAGGAACCAGTCCAGGATGAACTTCAGCACCAGCGCCAGCACCAAGAAGATGAGGATCGAGACGACGCCGCCGGTGAGCTGGGCTTCGCGCAGCGGGGAGATCAGGGTGTCCTCCCCCAGCAGCGGGACGTTGGCCTTGCCCATGATGCGCAAATTCACCGAATATAAGGCGATCATGGTCAGGATGCCTGCCAGCAGGCCGTTGATCTTGCCCTTGGTATGCAGCAGACCGGTCACGACGCCGGCGGCCGCGCCGGCCAACAGGGCCAGCGCGGTGGCTAGAAGCGCTGGCATGCCGTTGACGATGCTGATGGAGGCGACGGCGGCACCGGTGGTGAAGCTGCCATCGACCGTCAGGTCGGGGAAGTCGAGGATGCGGAAGGTCAGGTAGACCCCCAGCGCCATGATCGCGTAGACCAGGCCCAGTTCAACCGCAGTAAGCATGAAGAGATCCTTGTGTTGAGAGGGAAGAATGCGGGGTGCCCGGCCGCTGGAGGGCGGCCGGGCACCGTGATCCGGTGGATCGGCGCGGGGCTACTTCTTGTAGACCTCGGCGGCCTTGTCGATCATTTCCTGCGGGATCTTCACGCCGACCTTCTTCGCGGCGGCGGTGTTCACATACAACTCGACATCCGTCAGGGTCTCCACGGGCATATCGGCCGGCTTCTCACCGTCCTTGAGGATCTTCACGGCCATGTCGGCGGTCTGGACACCGAGCTTCTCGTAGTTGATGCCGTAGGTGGCCGTCGCGCCACGCTTGACCGACTCGCCGTCGGCGGCGATCACGGGGATCTTCTTGGACTGCGCGGTCTGCAACAGGCCTTCCAACGCGGACACGACCGCATTGTCGGTCGGCACGTAGTAGGCGTCGACGTCCAGTGCCTGCGCGGCCTGCTGGACCTCTGAGGAGGCGGAGATCGCCTTCTCCTTGATCTTCAGATCAAGGTCAGCCGCGGCTTCCTTGGCCCACTTCACCTGGACGGTGGAGTTGACTTCACCCGAGGAGTAGACGATGCCGACGGTTTTGGCGTCGGGGGCCAGTTCCTTGAGAAGCTCCATCTGCTCCTTGACCGGGTTCTTATCCGAGGTGCCGGTGACGTTTCCGCCGGGTGCCTCAACACTCTTGACCAGCTTGGCTTCCACCGGGTCGGTCACGGCAGAGAAGAGGACCGGGGCGTCGGTGATCGATTGGGCGGCGGCTTGGGCTGCCGGTGTGGCCACCGCAAGGACGAGGTCCAGCTTGTCCTGAGCGAACTGGCCCATGATCGCCGTGTTCGTTGAGGCATCCGCCTGGGCATTCTGCAGATCGTAGCTGACCTTGTCGCCGGTGTAGCCGGCGTCCTTCATGCCCTTTTTGAAGCCCTCGGTCACCGCGTCCAACGACGGGTGGGACACGTACTGCGAGATGCCGATCTTCACGGGCTTGACCTCATCCGCGGAGCCGCTGGAGTCGCCTGACCCTCCTGAGGATCCGCAAGCGGTGGCGAGCAATGCGGTGGCCATCAGGCCTGCGGCAAGCTTGCCGACGCGAGAAACGTTCATGGTGTTTTCCTTTCACGGGTCACGAGTTGAATTCCGGTCAACATCACCTTTGCTGCCCACCGGATCCCGTCCCCCACTGCGAGTGATTCGACAATCTTTTGACCACCTGGTGCCTAAAGACACCTTGATACTACCTGTGAATCAACTCACATTGTCCATACGACTCCGGGGTGCATGGACGCACCTGAACGCCTCGACCCCCATTGAAGACAAAACGTGTCCTATGCCACATTTATCGGGCATTCCGTACTTCATCTCCCGCTCCCTCTGCGACACCAAGGACCACGGCTCAGGCGAAGCTGCCGATCCCGCCCCCTTAGACTGTTTCAACCATGGCTGTAAAGATCACCTATCCCGAGTCCCTTCCGGTCAGCGCCCGTCGCGACGACATCATGGAAGCCATCCGCAACCACCAGGTCGTCGTCATCGCCGGCGAAACCGGTTCCGGCAAAACCACCCAACTTCCCAAAATGCTGTTGGAACTGGGGTTGGGTGACGGCGGGATGATCGGCCATACCCAACCCCGCCGATTGGCAGCGCGTACCGTCGCCGAACGCATCGCGGAGGAAACCGGTTGCGAGCTGGGAACGGAGATCGGCTTCCAGGTCAGGTTCACCGGGCGGGTTTCGGCCTCCACCCAGGTCAAGGTCATGACCGATGGCATCCTGCTGGCCGAAATCCAACACGATCGCCGGCTGCGCAAATACAACGCCATCATCATCGATGAGGCCCACGAACGCAGCCTGAACATCGACTTCCTGCTCGGCTACCTCAAACGGCTGCTACCGAAGCGTCCCGACCTGAAGGTCATCATCACCTCGGCGACGATCGACCCGGGAAAATTCGCCACACACTTCGGCTCCCCCGCCACCGACGGCAGCGACGAGATCGTCCAGGCCCCCATCATCGAGGTCTCCGGCCGCACGTACCCCGTGGAGCTGCGCTACCGCCCCCTGAATCCAGCCGAAGGCCGCGAGGACGACGACGAGGACTATGCCGCCGACGAGGATCGTGACCCGCTCGACGCGGTGTGCGATGCCGTGGACGAATTGGCGGCCGAGGCGCCGGGCGACATCCTGATTTTCTTCTCCGGCGAGCGCGAGATCCGTGACGCCGCCGAGGCCCTGCGTGCCCGGGCGCAGACCAACCCCCGGCTAAGAGGCACCGAGGTGCTCCCGCTCTTCGCCAGGTTGTCGCTGGAGGAACAACATAAAGTCTTCCATCCGGGTTCCCACCGTCGCCTGGTGCTGGCGACCAACGTCGCCGAAACCTCGTTGACCGTCCCGGGCATCAAATACGTCATCGATACCGGCACCGCCCGGATCTCCAGGTATTCACATCGCACCAAGGTTCAGCGGTTGCCCATCGAACGGGTCTCCCAGGCCAGCGCCAACCAGCGTTCGGGTCGTTGCGGTCGCGTCTCGGACGGTATTGCCATCCGGCTGTACTCCGAGGAGGACTTCGAGGCCCGACCCGAATTCACCGATCCCGAGATCCTGCGCACCAACTTGGCTGCCGTCATCCTGCAAATGTCTGCCATGGGGGTCGTGGAATCCCCCCGCGACGTCGCGGATTTCGACTTCGTCCAGCCCCCGGATTCCAAGGCAGTGAACGACGGCGTCGCCCTGCTGCGCGAACTCGGCGCCGTCGGAGAGGGAACCTCAGCGAAGGTGACTCCGATCGGGCGGCAGTTGAGTCAGCTCCCCGTCGATGTCCGGTTGGGTCGAATGATCGTGGAGGCCGGCCGACGCGGCTGCGCCAAGGAGGTCATGATCCTGGCCGCCGCACTGACCATCCGTGACCCCCGCGAACGCCCCTCCGAAGACACCGGCCAACGGGCCAACGCCACCGGTTTGCACCGCCGCTTCGAGGACTCGACCTCTGACTTCTCGGGGTTCCTGAACCTGTACGCCTACCTGCAGGAGCAGCAGAAGGAACTCTCCTCGTCGGCGTTCCGCCGACTGTGCAAGAAGGAATTCATCAACTACCTGCGGGTGCGCGAATGGCAGGACCTCTTCGCCCAGCTGCGCCAGCTCTCCAAACCGTTGGGCATCACGCTGACCACGGGCCCGGTGGACCCGGCAGGGCTGGAACGTGAAATCCACACCAGCCTGCTGTCCGGGCTGCTGGGACATATCGGCGCCTGGGATGAACGCAAACGTGAATATTCCGGGGCCCGTGGCACCCGGTTCTCGATCTTCCCCGGTTCGGCCCTGTTCAAAAAGAACCCCGAATGGGTGATGTCCGCCGAACTGGTGGAGACCAGCAGGCTGTGGGCCCGGGTCAACGCCCGCTTCGACCCCCTCTGGGTGGAGGAGGTCGGTCGGCACCTGTTGAAGTATTCGCATTCCGAGCCCCACTGGTCCCGCAAGATGGGTTCGGTCATGGGCTACGAGAAGGCCACCCTCTACGGTCTCACCGTCATCCCCCAGCGCCGCATCCAATATGGACGTGTCGATCCGGTGGTGGCCCGGGAACTGTTCATCCAGCACGCCCTGGTGGAAGGCGATTGGAAGACCCACCATAAGTTCTTCCAACGCAACCGTCGCCTGCTGGCCGATATCGACGAACTCGAGACCAGGATGCGTCGGCGGGATCTGGGCGCCACCGACGAGGACCTCTTCGAATTCTACGATCAGCGGGTCGGTGCCGGCGTCGTCTCCGAACGCCACTTCGACAGGTGGTGGAAGAAGGCCCGGGCCAACGACCCCACCCTGCTGGACTTCGACCCGGAGGAACTCTTCAACGCCGACACGGAGGAGCTGAACCAGGAGGACTTCCCCCGGACCCTGCACCATGGGGACCTCGAATTGGAGCTGTCCTACGAGTTCAACCCTGCCGCGTCGGCCGGTGAGTCAGACGGGTTGACCGTGCGGGTGCCCGTGCTGTTCTTGAACCAGCTGGACCCCGAACGTTTCCGCTGGCTCATCCCCGGTCTCCGCGAAGAGCTGGTCACCGCCTTGATCAAGTCCCTCCCCAAGGCCATCCGCAAGAACTTTGTCCCGGCCCCCGATGTGGCCCGGCAGGCGGTCACCGCACTGAAGGCTGACTTCGATCCCACCACCGATGACCTCGAGCCCTCCTTGGAACTGGTGTTGCGCCGCCTGCGCGGGGTCGTGATCCCTCCGGGGTCCTGGGACTGGTCCAAGATCCCCGGGCACCTGCTGGCCACCTTCCAGGTGGTGGATTCCAGGGCCAGGATCCTGGACGAATCCACCGACCTGCCCACCCTGCAACGCACCCTGGCCCAGCACAACCGGCAGGCCCTGGCCGAGTCGATGGGCAGCGCCGGACCGGCCCTGCTGGCGGCAGCACGCGAGGCCGAACAGCGTCACGGCAAGGACCAGGCAGGTACCAAGCCAGAACGCGGCAGTGGCCGGGGAACCCCCGGACCCGGTCGGGCGGGCGGGGCGGGGGCCGCCTCCCCCAGCCGTGAGAGGCCGAAACTGGAACAGACCGGGCTGACCGCCTGGCCCGAAAGGATCGGCGACGGCGGCCGGATTCAACGCAAGGTCAGCACCACGGTGGCCGGGGCTGAAATCACCGCGTTTCCCGGCCTGCTCGATACCGGGGACACGGTGTCGTTGACGGTGTTCCGCAACGAGGATGAGCAGCTCACCGCGCATCGGGGCGGGGTGATCCGGCTCCTGCTGCTCGAGGTCCCCTCCCCGGCCAAATATGTGTTGGAACATCTGAACAACCAGGAGAAGCTGGTCTTCACCCAGAACCCCCACGGTTCGGTGGAGAAGCTCATCGCCGACTGCACACTGGCGGCCCTGGACCGGCTGGTTCCTGCCGACCTGCCCTTCACCCAGGCCGAGTTCAGGGCCCTGTTCGAGTCGGTGCGGGCCGAGCTGATCGACACGGTCTTCAAGGTCACCGCCATCGTCGAACGCGTACTCTCCAGTGCCCGGCTGGTGGGCAAGAGGATCTCCAAGGCCTCCTCGTTGGCACTGGTCAACGCGTTGGCCGATATCCGCAGCCAGTTGGAGAATCTGGTCTACCCGGGCTTCGTCGCCGGAACCGGGTACGCGCATCTCTCTCAGCTGCCCCGCTATCTGGACGGAATCGCCAAGCGCCTGGATAAGTTGGAGGCCGGGAACGTGTCACGGGACCACCAGGCGATGCTGGCCATCCAGGCCTTGGAGGATGAATACGATGCCGCCCGGGCTGCCGTACCTGCCGGGGCACGGATTCCTGCCCCCCTGGGCAGGATCAAGTGGATGCTCGAGGAGTTGCGGGTGAGCATGTTTGCGCAAGAATTGGGCACCGCCTATTCGGTATCCGAGAAGCGGGTGCGTACCGCCTTGCGCCAGGCGACCACCACCTAGCCGGCCGGCCCGAAGGGCCGAGGCACCGCCGTCGTCCGCTGGGCAGGGACGACGGCGGTGCTGCGGGCTGGGGTTATTGGTTCGGCACCATATCGGTATGCCCGTCCTCGCGCAGTGCGGTACGCAGCCGCTCGGCGTTATCGTCCAGATGGGATTCCTTCGGGTCGGTATCGGCCCGGGAGAGGTCGAAGTCGGCCAGCGAGTTCGTCGGCCAGACATGCACGTGCAGGTGCGGGACCTCGAAGCCGGCGACCATCAGGCCGGCACGTTCGGAGCCGAACGCCCGCTTCTGGGCCCGGCCGATGACCCGGGCGACAGCGTTGAGCTTATTGAGCAGCTCGGGTTCGATATCGGTCCAGTCGTCAACCTCCTGACGTGGCACCACCAGGGTGTGGCCGTCGGTGATCGGGCCGATCGACAGGAAGGCGACGACGTCGGGGTCCTTCCAGACGAACCGTCCCGGCAACTCCCCGTTGATGATCTTGGTGAACAGCGTGCTCATGGTGTCCCTCTCTTCGGTAATGGTCACGAATCTACGTGGCCTGATCGGCTCCGGGCCAGTCAGCCGGTGGGGCCGGTGGCCACCTCCCGTGCGGGGTCGGAAGAAAACTGCGAATAGGAGCCCGGATACAGGGCCGCGCCGATCCCGGCGATCGCCAGGGCGGCGATCTCGTGGGCGGCGGTCACCCCTGAGCCGCAGTACACGGCCACCGGAGGGCCTCCTACTGCCGGGCCAAGGGCGGCGAACTTCTCGCGCAGGGTTTCCGCCGGCAAGAATTTGCCGTCCGCGGCAAGGTTTCCCGCGGTGGGGGCGTTCAGGGCCCCGGGGATATGTCCGGGGCGCGGGTCCACCGGTTCGGTTTCGCCGCGGAAGCGCTCCCCCGCGCGGGCATCGAGCAAGACCCCGGTGGAAGGGAAGGCTGCCGCGCCGTCGGCGTCCACGACCGGCAGGGACCCGGGGTGTGGGACCCAGCTTCCCGGCGTGGCGGTGACCTGCCCCGTGGCCACCTCGCCCCCTGCCGCCGTCCAGGCGGCCCATCCGCCGTCGAGCAAAAACACCTCCGAAAGTCCTGCGTCCCGCAGCAGCCACCACGCACGTGCGGCAGATAGCCCACCCACCGCGTCGTAGGCCACCACGGTATCCCCGGGTTCAATCCCCCAACGCCTTGTCGCAGCGGCCAGCCTCTGCGGTTCCGGGAGCGGATGACGGCCGGCTTCCGGACGGGCCGGGGCCGCCAATTCGGTGTCCAAATCCACATACACGGCCCCCGGAATATGCCCGGCCAAGTGGTCCTCTTCCCCGGTGGACGATCCCAACGCCCACCGCACATCCAGGATAACGGTGCGCTGCCCGGCGGCCAACCGTGCGGCCAACGCCTCGTCGGTGATCAAGACCTCCATGTCCGAACTTCCTCCCTCATGCCCCGCCGCCTGTTCCGGGGCCGCGACCATGGCGAGCCCGGGTAGGCTGAACGAGTGGATTCAACGATGCTGCCAACACTACCGCCGCCCGCCGGACGCGCCTGGGTCAACCAGGCTGTCCTGGCTCTGGAAGCCGATACCGCCCGCTCGGCCGATACCCACTTGCACCGGATCGGCTTGCCGGCTCACTGGGGTATCGAGCTCTACCTCAAGGACGAGTCCACCCACCGTTCGGGCTCGCTGAAGCACCGCCTGGCGAAGTCCCTGTTCCTCTACGGTCTGGTCAATGGATGGATCACCGAGGGGACCACCATCGTGGAATCCTCCAGCGGAAGCACCGCGGTCTCCGAGGCGTATTTCGCCCGACTGCTGGGGCTGCCCTTCGTGGCGGTGGTTGCCGCGACGACGTCGGAGCAGAAGATCGACCTGATCCGTGAGCTCGGCGGGACCTGCCACCTGATCCAGGACGCCGCGGCCGTCGACGCCGAGGCACGCCGGCTGGCCGCCGAGACCGGCGGGCACTATATGGACCAGTTCACCTACGCCGAGCGGGCCACCGATTGGCGGGGGAACAACAACATCGCCGAATCGATCTTTTCCCAGCTCGAACTCGAACCGCATCCGGTTCCCGCCTGGGTGGTTGCCGGGGCCGGCACCGGCGGAACCAGCGCCACCTTGGGGCGCTACATCCGCTACCACCAGCACGAGAGCCGGTTGGCCGTCGGCGACCCCGAAGGCTCTGCCTTCCTGCCGGCCTGGACGGCCTGGAACGACGGCGGTGATCCGTTGGCCGTGACCGGCGCCCCGAGCCGGATCGAGGGGATCGGTCGTCCGCTGCCCGAACCCAGCTTCGTGCCCTCGGTGATCGACCTGGTCCAGACGGTGCCCGACGGAGCCTCGGTGGCAGCGATGCGCCATCTCTCCGGCTGGGCTGGCCTGCACGCGGGACCGTCCACCGGCACGAACATGTGGCAGATCTGGCGGCTGGTGGCTCAGATGCGGGCCGCCGGGCAGCAGGGATCCGTCGTTTCACTGATCTGTGACGGCGCCGAGCGCTACGCCGGCTCACATTACGACGCCGCATGGCTAGAACGCGCGGGCATCGACACCACCCCCTACGAAGGGGTCATCGAAGCCTTCCTCGCCGACGGCGACTGGGTGGAGCCGTAGGGCCCGCAGAGAATGACCGGGGCTAGTTTTTGGCCCAACCTCCCGAGTTGGAAGAAGTGCCGCATGATCGAAATTCTGAACCAGAGCCAGCTGGACCGGGCCAAGGACAGCGGTGCCCTGGTCGCCACCATCCTGCAGGCCATGAAACGCCGGGCCACCGTGGGCACCAATCTGCTGGACATCGACCGGTGGACCCACCAGATGATCACCGAGGCCGGTGCCCGGTCCTGCTACGTCGACTATGCCCCGTCGTTCGGGCGCGGGCCCTTCGGCCACTACATTTGCACCGCAGTCAACGACGCGGTCCTCCACGGTCTGCCCCACGATTATGCCCTGGTCGACGGCGACCTGCTGACCCTGGATCTGGCAGTGATCCTGGACGGGGTCGCAGCGGATGCGGCCATCAGCTTCATCGTGGGTTCTTCACGCCCCGCCGAAAGCGTTGCCTTGATCGAAACCACCGAGGCCGCCCTGGCCGCCGGTATTGCCGCGGCAGGTCCCGGGGTCCGACTCGGAGATATCTCCCATGCCATCGGCACCGTCCTGGATCGTGCCGGATACCCGATCAACGTCGAATTCGGTGGCCACGGCATTGGTTCGACCATGCACCAGGACCCGCATGTCCCCAATACCGGGCGCCCCGGACGGGGCTATAAGCTCCGGCCCGGGTTGCTGCTCGCTCTGGAGCCGTGGGTCATGGCAGATACCTCGAAGCTCGTGACCGACGACGATGGCTGGACGTTGCGCAGCGCAACGGGTTGCCGGACAGCACATACCGAACACACCATTGCAATCACCGAGGACGGCGCTCAGATCTTGACGCTTCCCTAGCCGCTGCGAGGGCCCAGCCCCTCAGGCCTCGCGGCTATCCCCGACCTGCAGGTACTCGAATGCGGTGCCGTACCGGGCTCCGAACCGGGTCACATGCCCAGTCATCATGCCCAGCCCGGTCTCGTTGAGCAACCCGTCATGGATGGGGTAGGCGTGGGACGCGCGGACCGAGGCGACGAAGTCCAGCACCTCGGCCAGTTTCGACCACGGGGCATGCAGCGGCACCAACAGGGTCTGCACCGCGACCCCGTTCGGCACGATGAACGAGTCCCCCGGGTGGTAGAGGCTGCCGTCGATCACGTACCCCAGATTCGCGACGACGGGGATCTGCGGGTGGATCAGCGCATGCTGACCGCCGAAGACGCGGACCTCAAAACCGGCAATATGTTCTGCGTCGTCGGGGGCGAGAACATGAATCCTGTCCCCCGCTCCCCCGAGTGCCGGGTGGGCCAGGAGCTGGTCGACCACCACCTGTGGAGCGTAAAGATGCACCCCTGCGGTGCGGTCAACGATCGGCAGAACGGCAGCGGCGTCGATATGGTCGGCGTGTTCGTGGGTGACCAGGATGGCTTCGGCGCCGGCCAGGGCCGTGGGCACGTCGGTGAAGGTCCCGGGGTCGATGACCATCACGCGTGAACCTTTTTCCAGGCGGATGCAGGCATGTCCGTGTTTGATGAGCTTCATACCCCCAGCCTAGTTCGCCGCTGCCGCGCTGATAAGCTGATTCTTCCAGTCGTCCGCAGCCCGTCCGGTCGACCGAGGACCCCTCACGTCGGGCCCGAAGCAAGACTCCAGGAGCACAGCAACGCATGTCGGAAAAGGTCGTCCCCCAGCGCGGGCGGGAACAGCGCGTCACCAAGCAGCGGCTCGCCGTCGAGGCCGCCATGGGCCGGTTGGAGGACTTCGTCTCGGCTCAGGAGCTTCACCGCCTGCTGCAGGACCAGGGCGATAAGGTCTCCTTGGCCACCGTTTACCGGATCTTGCAGTCCATGGCCGAGGACGGTTTGCTCGACGTGGTCCGTTCCGGCGAAGGCGAGGCGGCCTATCGTCGGTGCGAGGCCGAGACGCACCACCATCATTTGGTGTGCCGAACCTGCGGCAAGGGTGTCGAGGTCCAGGCTCCCGCGGTGGAGACCTGGGCGGCGCGGGTCGCCGCAGAGCACGGTTTCACCGAGGCCTCCCATACCGTGGAGATCTACGGGTACTGCCCCGAATGCACGCTCAATCGCCAGGGAGCCGAACGCGCTTAGGCGGCGAGCTGCGGCGTCGCTTCCTGGATCCGCCGCACCCGTGTCCGGCGCCAGTCGATCACCCGGCACACCACGTAGATTGCGAAGGAAATGGTCGTCACGTAGGGGCTGATGGGGAGGCGGCCGGCCAGGGCAAGCATGATGCCTCCCACGACGCTGGTCATCGCGAACACGATGCTCAGTGCCACCGTCAGGCCGGGGCGTGCGGTCACGCGGATCGCGGCGGCGGCAGGGGTGATCAGCAGGCTGAGCACCAATAAGGCCCCGACGACCTGGATGGACAGGGCCACGGCCAGTCCCAGCAGGAGCATGAACACCACCGAGAGCCGTCCCGCGGGGATCCCCCGGGCTGCGGCCACCGACGGATCGACGCTGACGAACATCAGGGGACGCCAGATGATCAGCAGGCCCACGATCACCACCACCGAGCACACGGCCAGAACCCCCAGCTGCACGGAGTCCACGGCCACGATCTGACCGGTCAGCAACCCAAATTTATTGGCGCTACGGCCCTCATAGAGTGAGAGGAACAGGATTCCCAGGCCCAGCCCGAAGGGCATGAGGATGCCGATGATGGAGTTGCGGTCCCTGGCGTTGGCCCCCATCAGGCCCAGGACCAGGGAGGCGGCGATACTCCCCACCAGGGAGCCGGCCACCACGTTGGCTCCGATGAGCAGCGCGAAGGCGGCACCGGCAAATGAAAGTTCGGCGATCCCGTGGACGGCGAAAGCCATATCGCGGGTCATCACGAAGACGCCCACGAGCCCACCGACGAGACCCAGTATGGCCCCGGCGATAATTGAGTTGGAGACCAAGGGGAGCAGCTCGGCATAGTTCTCGAAGCTGAAGATCGTCTGCCAGATATCGTTCGCGTTCATGCCTGGCCTCCTTCCGTGCTGGCCGTTGGCGCCGCCTCGGCGTCGGAGGGATGATGATGGCTCAGGGTTTCGGGCATGCCGACCACAACGATGCGTCCTTTACTCCGGAAGACCTCGATGGGGCTGGAGTACAGCTCACTGAGGACCTCGGATCGCATGACTTCTTCCGGGGTACCGACATGGAATCGTCCACCCGCCAGATAGAGCACCCGGTCCACGTACTGCAGGATCGGGTTGATCTCATGGGTGACGAAGACGACGGCGCTGCCCTGATCACAGGCCTGTCGGTGGATCAGCGCGGACACTGCCTGCTGGTGGTTCAAGTCCAGTGACAGCAGTGGTTCATCGCAAAGGAGTAGTTCGGGGTTCCCGGCCAGGGCTTGTGCGGCGCGCAGCCGCTGTTGTTCGCCACCGGAGAGCAGCCCGACGGGGCGATCGGCATAGGCCGTGGCCCCGACGCGCTCGAGGAGCTCATCGACGCGGGCCGTGATCTCCCGACGATGGAAGATCCGTGGACCCCAGCGGTGCCCATCCACCCCGAGGGCCACCAGATCCCGGGCTCGTAAGGCCGTATCGGGTGGGAAACCCCGCTGCTGAGGGATGCTGCCGATGCGTTGGGAGCCCCGGGTGACCGGACGTCCGCCGATTTCCACGCTGCCGGTACTGAGTTCCTGCAGCCCCAGCAGCACCTTGAGCAGGGTCGATTTACCGGCGCCATTGGGACCCAATACCGCCAGAAACTCTCCCGGCTGGACCTCTAGATCCAGCCCGCTGAAGAGCCGGCGCGGGCCGAAGTTCAGGCCGGCGCCTCGTAAGGTCACCGCCGGTGTCGTTTCTGGCTGGTGGGTGGGTGGCACGGGCGGTCTTCCTCGAGGGTAGGGGGGCTATACGGAAGGGAAACGCGCCACACGTCGGGAGCGTCGTGGAGCGCTCTCCACCCTAACCCAAATGAGACTCATTTTCATTATCGGCTTGTTGGTTGAAGCGGCGGATGCCCCGGCGTTCGTTGGAATCGTTGATCTCCCCCACCAGCTGCTCCAAAACGTCCTCGAGGAAGAGAATGCCCAGTGTGGTGCCCGCGGCATCGTTGACACGAGCCAGATGCGATCCGGTGCGTTGCATGATCGCCAACGCGTCTTCGACCTCGACGTCTGCGCCGAGGTTGGCCAGATTCCGCAATCGGGTGACCGGGATCGGCTGGTCGTAGCGGGACTGCGGAATGGACATGACGTCCTTCAAATGCAGGTACCCGGCCAGGTTCTCCTCGGCATCGGTGATCACGAAACGGGAGAACCCGGTCCGCCCCACGGCTTTCTCGAACTGGGCCGGCGTCGTCTCCTGGGCCAGCGTGACGACCTCCCGCAGGGGAACCATCGAGGTTTCCGCGGTGTAGTCGGAGAACTCCAGGGCGCCGTGGATGATGCCGCTACCATCCTCGACGAGTCCTGACCGGGTGGATTCCTGCACGATCGAGTGGACCTCTTCGAGCGTGAACGAGCTCGTCACCTCGTCCTGCGGTTCGACCCTCATCAACTTCAGCGCGTGGTTGGCCAACCAGTTCAGCGAATAGACGACCGGGTGCAGGATTCTGGACAAGAAGATCAGCGGCGGCGCCAGGAGCAGGACGGCCCGATCGGCCACGGACACCGAGATGTTCTTGGGGACCATCTCACCGAACGTGACGTGCAGGAAGGTCACGATCACCAAGGCGATCACGAACGCTGTGGTGTCGGCCACCGGCACGGGCACGCCCAGCGCCTCTAGAGGTCCGGCAAACAGGTGGTGGATGGCCGGTTCTGCCACGTTGAGGATCAACAGCGAGCAGACGGTGATCCCCAATTGGCAGACCGCCAGCATCAAGGAGACATGCTCCATAGCAAATAATGCTGCGCGGGCCCGCTTCACCCCATTATCGAGCAACGGTTCGATCTGGCTGCGTCGAGCGGTCATGACCGCGAATTCGGAGGCCACGAAGAAGGCGTTGCCCAACAGCAGGATGACGAGCCACATGATTCCAAGCCAGGGATTCATCGCTCCTGCCCTCCTTCCGGGTCCTCGTGTTCAAGGGCTTCGAAGCTCAGCCGGTCCACGCGGCGGCCGTCCATCGCCTCCACAAAGAGTTCCCCGTTTCCGGTGTCGACAAAATCGCCGACGGCGGGGATCCGCCCGAGCATGGCCATGACATAGCCACCGATGGTTTCGTAGGAGGGGTCGTCGGGGATCTTCAGCCCGGGGACCTGGTCCCCGAGTTCGTCGGGTCGCAGCAGGGCGGGGAAATGCCAGCGCCCCGTCGCCGAAACCAGTACCCCTGGCTGGGTCCTGTCATGTTCATCGGTGACTTCACCGACGATTTCCTCGACCAGGTCCTCGAGCGTGACCATACCGGCGGTTCCGCCGTATTCGTCCAACACCATCGCCACCTGTTGATTGGCCTCGCGCAGATCGGCGATGAGCGAGTCCAGGTGCACGGTCTTGGGGACGGAGATGATCTCCTCCATGATGGTCGCCGCGACCAGGCCCGCCCGTTTATGCCGCGGCACCGCGACGGCCTTCTTGACATGGCAGACCCCTTCGACGTCGTCCGCCGAATCCCCGATCACCGGGAAACGTGAGTAGCCGGTGCGGCGTGCCGTCTCAATGACGTCCTCCAGCGGTTGGTCCAGCTCAACGGTCTCCATGCGGATCCGCGGGGTCATCACGTCGGCGGCCGAGCGTTCAGAGAAGCGCAGGGTACGGGAAAGGAAGGTGGCAGTATCCCGGTCCAGCGTTCCCATTTCCGCCGAACGGCGGACCAGCGAGTTCAGTTCCGCAGGACTACGGGCCCCGGAGATCTCCTCCTTGGCCTCCAGACCCACGGTATGCAGGACCTTGTTGGAAAACCCGTTGAGCACCACGATGGCGGGTTTGAAGATGGTGGTGAACACCAGTTGTGGTCGGGCGATGGCCCGCCCGATATCCAACGCCCGGGCAATGGCCAGGTTCTTGGGGATCAGCTCGCCGATCAGCATGGACAGGACGGTCGCGAAGATCATCGCGACCACCAGGGACACCGGTGCGGCACCCGCGCCAAGTCCTGCGGCTTCCAGGACGGGGGTGAGCAGTCGTCCCACCGAGGGTTCCATCACGAAGCCGGTGAGCAACGTGGTCAGCGTGATCCCCAGTTGGCAGGAGGAAAGCTGCGTGGACAATGACTTCAGACAACGCATGAGCGGTTCCGCACCGCGTTCGCCATCGGCCATGGCACGTTGGACCGTGCTTTGGTCCAAGGCGACGAGCGAGAACTCAACGGCGACGAAGAACCCGGTCCCGGCGATCAGGAGCAGGCCGAGCGCCAGGAAGATCCATTCCACCTACGTGCTCACCGCCGTCGTTCCCCGCACGGGCATCGCCGTACGACGGCGGGATGCGCGGTAGGTGGGTTTCATCGGTTCGGGAAAACCCGGTCTGGAAGGCTCCGATGAGCCGGCCGATGAACTGGGCATGCTGAGACGGTTTGAGCCGGCGCTGCGCGTGGACGCGACGGGCCGGCACACTGAGTGGCTGTCCATAAGGGTTCCAGTCTACAGAATCGCACCCACCCCCGCGAGGAGCCCTGCGTTGGCGCGGGTGTCTTTGCGCACAGTCCCCGTCCGGGGCGCTGACGCCCGCCATGACAGGGAACACATCCATGCCGAACAGGCCGCGTCTAATTGGCAACGCCGCGCGGAAAGTCATTAGACTGGCCAGAGGTCCAAGGCAATGCCAGCGGACCGGCCCGGACACGAACGGGACCAGCGACGAGGCAATCAGGGAGAAGAGGCGTAATCGTGCCAGATCAACCACACCACCGACTGACCGAGGAGTTCGGCGGGAACGAGTGGCTCGTCGAGGAGCTCTACCAGCAGTATTTGCGGGATAGGAACTCCGTAGACAAAAAGTGGTGGAGCATTTTCGATTCGTTTGATTCCTCCGGAAGGCCTCCCTCCCAGGACTCTGCGCCGGCCCAGAAGGCCCCCGCTCAGACCAGCTCCTCCCCCAGCCCTCGGGCTGCTTCCTCGGCTCGGGTCACTGAGGCCCCCGCGGAAAAGAAGACCGCCGAGAAGGCGCCTTCCACGGCTGCCACCCCGGGCGACACGCCCAAGGACACCCCGGAGACGTCGAAGGCCAAGCCTGCTGATCCGGCTCCGAAGGCCTCCCCGATCCCCGCCGAACTGCCCAAGTCCAATGCCGGCGAGCAGAAGCCCGAAGAAGACGTGGTGAAACCGCTGCGTGGACCGTCGAAGGCCATCGCCAAGAACATGGAGGACTCCCTCGAGGTTCCGACGGCCACCACCGTGCGCGCCGTCCCGGCCAAGGCCCTCATCGACAACCGCATTGTCATCAACAGTCATTTGGCGCGCTCCCGTGGCGGCAAGGTCTCCTTCACCCACATCATCGGCTTCGCCGTCATCCGGGCCCTGAAGCTCTTCCCCTCGCAGAATGTGAGCTACCGCGAGGTCGACGGCAAGCCGTCTTCGGTTCAGCCGGCCCATGTAGGCTTCGGCATCGCCATCGACATCCCCAAGCCTGACGGTTCCCGGATGCTCGCGGTGCCGAATATCAAGAAGGCCGAAACCCTGAACTTCTCGGAGTTCTGGAACACCTACGAGGACCTGATCCAGCGCGCACGCGGCAATAAGCTCACCGCCGACGACTACGCCGGGACCACCGTGTCGCTGACCAACCCCGGCGGCATCGGTACCGTCCATTCGGTCCCCCGCCTCTCCAAGGGCATGGCCACCATCGTCGGTGTCGGAGCCCTGGAGTACCCCGCCGAGTTCCGCGGCGCCAGCGAGAAGACCGTGGCGATGCAAGGCATCGGCAAGGTCATCACCCTGACCTCGACCTATGACCACCGCGTCATTCAGGGCGCCGGTTCGGGCGAATTCCTGCGACTGGTCGAGTCACTGCTGCTCGGCGAGCATGGCTTCTACGACGAAATCTTCGAAGCCCTCCGCATCCCCTACGAGCCGGTGCGCTGGGTGGTCGACAACCAGGTCGACGTCGACCTCCAGGTCAATAAGATCGCCCGCATCCAGCAGCTCATCCACGCCTACCGCGTCCGTGGGCACCTCATGGCGGATATCAACCCGCTGGAGTACGTCCAGCGCCGCCACCCCGACCTGGATATCCGCACCTACGGTCTGACCCTGTGGGATCTGGAACGCGAATGGGTCACCGGCGGCTTCGGCGGTGCCGACCGGCTGACGCTGCGCAAGATCCTCGGGGTGCTGCGTGACTCCTATTGCCGCACCACAGGCATCGAATACATGCACATCCAGAATCCCGAAGAACGCTTGTGGTTCCAGGACGAGATGGAGCATGAATACACCAAGCCCAGCCGTGCCGAGCAGTTCCGCATCATGGGCCGCCTCAACGCCGCCGAGGCCTTTGAAACCTTCCTGCAGACCAAGTTCGTCGGCCAGAAGCGCTTTTCGCTGGAAGGTGGCGAATCACTGATTCCGCTATTGGACGGCATCATGTCCGACGCCGCCGATCAGGGGATGGACGAAGTGGGCATCGGCATGGCCCACCGCGGACGCCTCAACGTGCTGACCAACATCGCCGGCAAGACCTACGCCCAGGTCTTCCGCGAGTTCGAGGGAACCCAGGATCCTCGTTCCGTGCAGGGCTCAGGTGACGTGAAATACCACCTGGGCACCGAGGGCAAGTTCACCTCGGACAGCGGCAACGAGACCCGCGTCTACCTGGCAGCCAATCCCTCACACCTCGAGGCCGTCGACCCGGTGCTCGAGGGCATCGTGCGGGCCAAGCAGGATCGTCTGGATCACGGCACCGAATCCACCGGCTTCAGCGTCCTGCCGATCCTCATCCACGGTGACGCCGCCTTTGCCGGGCAGGGAGTGGTCGCCGAAACCCTGAACCTGTCCCAGTTGCGCGGCTACCGCACCGGTGGGACCATCCACGTGGTCGTGAACAACCAGGTCGGTTTCACCACCTCCCCGACGGCTTCGCGGTCCTCGGTGTACTCCACCGATGCCGCCAAGATCATCCAGGCACCGGTCTTCCACGTCAACGGCGACGATCCCGAGGCAGTGGTCCGGGTCGCCCAGCTGGCGTTCAAATACCGTCAGAAGTTCAATAAGGACGTGGTCATCGACCTCGTCTGCTATCGCCGCCGCGGTCATAACGAGGGCGACGACCCGTCGATGACCCAGCCGATGATGTACAACCTCATCGAGGCGAAGCGCTCGACCCGCAAGCTCTACACCGAGGCGCTGGTCGGACGTAACGACATCACCCAGGACGAGGCCGATCAGGCGCTACGTGACTACCAGGGCCGGCTGGAACGGGTCTTCACCGAAACGCACGAAGCCCAGACCTCCCCGATCCCCGTGGTCAGCTCCAACGATGCGTCGGTCAACGACCTGGAGCTCCCGACCTCGCAGCTCGAGGATGCCCCGTCGGCGAGCCCGATCAAGACCGCCATCAGCCCGGAAATGCTGGCGACGGTGGGTGCTGCACATCTGCAGATCCCCGAGGGCTTCACCATCCACCCCAAGCTCAAGGCACTGCTGGAACGCCGGGACGCCATGTCCCGCGACGGCGGAATCGACTGGGGCTTTGCCGAGATCGCTGCCTTCGGTGCGCTGTCCATGGAAGGTGTTCCGGTACGTCTTTCCGGCCAGGACTCGCGTCGTGGCACGTTTGTCCAGCGCCACTCGGTCTTCCACGACCGCAAGACCGGCGATGAGTGGATGCCGCTGCGCAACCTCTCCGAGGACCAGGCCAAAATTTGGTTCTACGATTCCCTGCTGAGCGAATTCGCTGCCATGGGCTTCGAATACGGCTATTCGGTCGAACGCCCGGATGCGTTGGTGCTGTGGGAAGCGCAGTTCGGGGACTTCGTCAACGGCGCCCAGACGATCATTGACGAGTTCATCTCCTCCGCCGAGCAGAAGTGGGGGCAGCGGTCCTCGCTCGTCTTGATGCTGCCGCACGGTTACGAGGGGCAAGGTCCCGACCACTCCTCGGCACGCATTGAGCGCTTCCTGCTGATGTGCGCTGAAGAAAACTTGATCGTGGCCAACCCGTCCAATGGCGCCAACCACTTCCACCTGCTGCGCCGTCAGGCCTACACCCGCCCACGCAAACCGCTGATCATCTTCACCCCGAAGCAGCTACTGCGTCTGAAGGCCGCAGCCTGCTCGGTCGAAGACTTCACCCAGGGCGGGTTCCAGGAAGTCATCCCCGATGCCCTGGACCTCAAGGGTTCGGAGGTCGAACGGGTGCTGATGGTCTCAGGCCGTCTGTACTACGACCTCGAATCGGCTCGGAAGAAGGCCGGCGACGAGAAGACGGCGATCATCCGCGTCGAGCAGCTGTACCCGCTGCCGCTCGAGCAGATCAACGCCGAACTGGCCAAGTACCCCAACGCCAAGCTCTACTGGACCCAAGATGAGCCAGCGAACCAGGGCCCGTGGCCATTCATCGGCCTGAACCTGGCTCCGGAGCTGGACCGTCAGGTGGAACTGGTTTCGCGTACCGCGTCGGCAGCGACATCGACCGGTTCGCATAAGCGCCACGAAGTGGAACTGGCCGAACTCCTGAAGCACGCCTTCGGGAAGTAGCCGGCGGCAGAACGAAGCATCAGCCGAAGGGCGGGACCGTACGTCCCGCCCTTCGGTGTAGCAGGCCCGCTGTTTCGGTGGGCGTACCGCGCAGAAAGGTCTTTCGTGGAACAACGAACCATTCGCATCGCCGCCATCGGCAATGAGATCCTCGCCGGGCACGGTGACCCGCGTTCACTGGGTTGGTACGGTCGAGTCTTGGCCCGCACTACAGGTGAGGATTTCCGGCTCCAGAGTTACACGCTGGCCTCTCCTGACGAGGGGACCGAGGCCCTGGCCGAACGGTGGTTGCAGGAGGCCGGGCGACGTTTCGGGGAAGGCTGCGACAACCGTCTGGTGGTTGCCCTCTCCGACTACGACCTGGACCTCGGTCTTTCCACCGCCCGCAGCAGACTGAACCTGGCCAATATTCTTGATGCTGCCTCGCAGATGAGCATCAAGGCCATGGTCGTGGGCCCGATTCCCTCCCTCGATCAGGAGCGCAACGCCCGGTTGTCCGATTTATCGGCAGCTTACGCCGACGTCGCCTCCCGTCGGCACCACGCCTACGTGGATACCTTCACCCCGTTGCAGAATCATGAGCAGTGGCGCAACGATCTGGCAGCCAACGGGGGCTTGCCCGGACAGGCCGGACACGGGCTCATTGCCTGGCTCGTTCTTCACCGCGGTTGGTACAGCTGGCTGGACCTTGCCGAACCAACCGGCGGATAGCCCCTCTGTCCTACGGAGAATAGGAACGGAGTCCGTGGGTGTGACAAGATGAAGGGCAGCTAGAATCCCCGAGAAGAGCAGGAGGCAGCGATGAGCAAGCGTGCACGTAAGCGCCGCAGCCGCGCCAAGAAGGGCGCGAACCACGGTAAGCGTCCGAACACCTAAATCAGGTGAACAGCGAAGAGCCCACATCCAGTTGGATGTGGGCTCCTTTGTTTGATGAATCAGTCGTGCCCGATCTCCACTCGCAACTCGCTGATCCGGCTCATGATCCGTGTCTTGAGCGTATTCGGTGCCACTTCTTGGCAGCTACGCTTCACGACCGAACGGATAATGCATTCGAGATCGTATTCGTGAGCGCACTCCTCACAATCTTCGAGGTGCTCGCGGACGTCCTTGAGATCGTCCACCGACAGCGCCCCGTCGAGATATTCGTAGAGACGGGCAATCCGGTCGTCGCTGCAGTCGCCCATTGATTGACAGTCGCCCATCATTTCCTCCCTTGTCCGGCCGCCGCCGGGCGGCCCGTCGCCTGCTGCGCCTTCCCCAGTCCCCGGGTGGCAGCATAGTCGGCGAGCATTTCCCTGAGTTGCTTGCGTCCTCGGTGCAACCGCGACATGACGGTACCGATGGGAATGCCGAGGATCTCGGCGACTTCCTTATAGGCGTAGCCCTCCACATCCGTGAAATACACGGCCAGGCGGAACTCCTCGGGAATCGCTTGCAGTGCCTGCTTCACGTCGGAATCAGGCAGATGGTCCAACGCTTCGGCCTCTGCTGAGCGCAGTCCGGTGGACGTATGCTCCGCAGCCTTCGCCATTTGCCAGTCCTCGACCGTATCGGTGCTTGAACGCAACGGTTCGCGCTGACGCTTGCGATAGAGGTTGATATAGGTGTTCGTCAGGATCCGGTACAGCCAGGCCTTCAGGTTGGTGCCGGGCTTGTACTGGTGGAACGCCGAATAGGCCTTGGTATAGGCCTCTTGGACCAGGTCCTCGGCATCGGCTGGATTGCGTGCCATACGCATCGCCGCCGAATAAAGCTGGTCGACATATTGCAGGGCGTCTCGCTCGAACCGGGCGCGCTGCTGCGCTTCGGTCTCGCGGCCCTCGGGGACGGCCTCGGTCCCTTGCTGTGAAGTGCTCATCACGGCCCAGTCTAGACCGGGTGCCGTGCCACTGTCCGTGGGCTGGGCCACGCGTTCGGCACAGGTCAATGTTGGCATGGTCGGCAGTACCCCCTTTTCGTAGGCTCGGTGGGCCGGAATTGCTGCTGAACCGCAGCTCCATCACCGGTCTCTTGTCCGTATCAACAGCGCAATTTGTCCGAGTATTCCCTTTCGTCCGTGCACGAGGCACCGTCGGAACCGAAAAAGTGCGAGACTAGGACAAGCATGTGAAAGCACTCCCGACTCCTTGGAGGAATCGATGTCCCTGGCTCGCCTGATTGCCCGTCCCCTGCTGGCTTCCAGCTTCGTGTTGACCGGTTTGGACCGCGTCCGCAAGCCCGAGGAAAGTGGTGAGCGACTGCGCCCCACCTTGCGTCGAGCCGCTTCGGTGTTCCCTCAGCTAGAAGCAGTTGCTGCGAAGCCTGCCCTGGCCGCTCGTTGCATCGGCGCAGCTCAGGTGCTCTCCGGTCTGATGTTGGCGTTGGGTAAGTTCCCTCGCTTCTCGGCATTCGTCCTCGTCGGATCCTCCGCCGTCACCGGTTTCAACGACAACGCCGCCGAGTCCCGGCTGCTGACCTCCAACCGGGTCAAGAACCTTTCCCTCGCCGGCGGCGTCCTGCTGGCTTCCGTGGACACCGACGGCGCTCCCTCGCTGGCTTGGCGTGCCCGCCACCTCGGCAAGGATGCCCGCAAGCAGCTCGCCAAGGCCAATAAAGAGCTTTCCAAAACGGTGCGTGACGGTGCACAGGATGCCCGCAAGGCCGCGGAAGACGTGGTCGGGCGCTAGAACACACATCATGGGCAGCAGCATCCTTACCCCCGAGTCCACCTCCGACTGGCTGGCCCCGCGGGCCCATGGCCTCATTGATGCCACCGTGCAGGTTCCGGCATCGAAGTCGTTGACGAACCGCTACCTGGTGTTGGCCGCACTGGCAGATGGGCCCTCGCGACTACGCAAACCGCTGCGTTCACGCGATTCCGACCTGATGATCGAAGCTCTTCGTGTGTTGGGCGCCGGCATCGACGAACTCGACAGTGACGACGGAGCCGGGCAGGATCTGCTCATCACCCCGATCGACCGCTCGGCGGTACGGGGTGAGGTCACCGTGGACTGTGGTCTGGCCGGGACGGTCATGAGATTCGTCCCGCCGTTGGCCGCGCTGCTCAATGCCACCGTGCTCTTCGACGGCGACCCTGCAGCGCGGGTGCGCCCCATGGCCCCCGTCGTCACCGCGTTGAAGGATTTGGGGCTGCACGTCCAGGACGAGGAAGCCGGCCTGCTACCGTTCACGGTCGCCTCAACCGGTTCGGTGGCCGGAGCAGGGCTCCGGGTCGATTCGAGTGGTTCCTCGCAATTTATTTCCGCTTGGCTACTCGTCGGCGCCTTTTTTGAGCAGGGGTTGCGGATTGAGCACGTCGGCAATTCGGTGCCCAGCCTGGACCATATCCACATGACGATCGCCACGCTGCGCGAGGTCGGGGTCCAGGTCGATGAACCAGCCCCCAACCAGTGGCTGGTCCATCCCGGAAGCGTCAGGGCCTTCGACGTTGCCGTCGAACGTGACCTGTCTAATGCTGGCCCTTTCTTGGCTGCCGCGCTGGCAGCAGGGGGGACGGTCAGGGTCCCGGACTGGCCTGCTCAAACCACACAGGTCGGTGCGCGCTGGCCGGAGATCCTCACCCGCATGGGTGCCACGACTTCTTATGACGACGGTGTGTTGACGGTCAAGGGCCACGGAACGATCAAAGGCATCGACCTGGCTGACGCTTCTGAACTGGCCCCGACGGTGGCGGCCCTGGGAGCCTTGGCCAGCTCCGAGACCCGTCTGACGGGGATCGGACACTTGCGCGGGCATGAGACCGACCGGTTGGCGGCCCTCGTCGCTGAAATCAAGGCCCTCGGTGGCGATGCCGAAGAGCTCGCCGACGGCATACTCATCCGCAGGCCCGTCGACCGGGGAGGCGTCTTTCACAGCTACGAGGACCACCGGATGGCCACTGCCGGGGCGATCATCGGCCTAGCAGTTGATGGGGTGCGGGTCGAAGACATCGGGACGACGGCGAAAACAATGCCTGACTTCCCCGGGATGTGGCAGGAACTGGCCGCGACCGGCGGCGCCTGACGATGGCACGTGATGCTCGCAGTTGGGACGAGTCAGACGTCAGGATCCGCCCCAATAAGAAGGGCTCCCGCCCACGAACCAAGGACAGGCCCTCCTATCACGAGGCCGTCATCGGACGCATCATCACCGTTGACCGTGGACGCTACACCGCGATCCTCGACGAGGACACCGCCACCGAGCGGATCGTCATCGCGGCCCGTGCCCGTGAACTGCGCCGCTCACCCGTCGTTCCCGGCGACTTTGTCGCACTCGTGGGCGACACCACCGGCCAACCCGACACTCTCGCCCGCTTGGTCAGGATCCAGGATCGCCGCACGGTATTGCGACGCAGCGCCGATGACACCGATCCTGTGGAGCGCGTCGTCGTGGCCAATGCCGACCAATTGGTCATTGTGGTCGCAGCTGCCAACCCGGAGCCACGGACCGGTTTCATTGATCGTGCACTGGTCGCCGCCTTCGATGCCGGCATCGACGCCATCCTGTGCGTCACCAAGGCAGACATCAGGGATCCCCGTGAGCTGCTGGAGAATTATCGGCACTTGGACATGAACATTGTCACCAGCAAAAGCATCGGAAGTGACGTATCTGGGGTCGATGCCCGCTCAGCAGACGGCGCTTCGGCACGTTTGGAAGAGGGCGCCATCGTCGAGCTGCGACGGCTCATGGCCGGACGCGTCAGCGTGGTGTTGGGACACTCAGGGGTCGGCAAGTCCACCCTGGTCAACGCCCTGACCGGAGCCCAGCGTGCCACCGGTGGCGTCAATGCCGTCACCGGCCGCGGAAGACATACCTCCTCCTCGGCCATCGCGCTCAGGGCCGAGGAAGCGCCGGCGGGAACCTGGATTATCGACACGCCCGGTATCCGTTCCTTTGGACTGGCCTTAGTCGATCCGGACAACATTCTGGACTCCTTCCCTGACCTGGTTCAGGGTTCGGCAGACTGCCCACGTGGTTGTCGGCATACCCCCGACTCCCCCGGCTGTGCATTGGATGCCTGGGTCCGTCGGCCCGAGGCGGACGCTTCGGGGGTGGCTCGGCTGGCATCCCTTCGGCGCCTGCTGGGTGTCGAAGAGAAGGTCGAGGGCAAGGAGCTGGGGTCGGTCTAGGACCACGGCTCGGACGCATTCCTGCGGTAGGTTTGAGGGCATGACCCGCGACGTAATGAGCTATAACGACGACCTCCGCTTGGCACATGCCATTGCTGATTCCGTCGACTCCCTGACCATGTCCCGTTTCAAGGCACAGGACCTGCAGGTAGAGACCAAACCCGACCTCACCCCGGTCACCGATGCCGACCGGATGGCCGAAGAAGCTATTCGCAGCCAGTTGGGCCGCACTCGCCCCCGCGATGCGGTTCTGGGTGAAGAATTCGGCAGCACCGGCCACGGCTCCCGCCGCTGGGTTATCGACCCCATCGACGGGACGAAGAACTTCGTGCGCGGGGTACCGGTGTGGGCCACCCTGATTTCCCTGATGGATGAAGGCCGCGCCGTGGTCGGGCTCGTTTCGGCACCGGCGCTGGGCCGTCGCTGGTGGGGGGCCGAAGGGACGGGAGCCTATACCGGCAAATCTCTGGCATCGGCCACTCGTTTGAAGGTCTCGGGGATCAACGACCTCGCCGATGCCTCCCTGTCCTATTCAAGTCTGGGTGGTTGGCGCGACCGAGGGCAGTTGGAAAACATGCTCGACCTGCATGACGCCGTCTGGCGTACCCGGGCCTTCGGGGACTTCTGGTCCTATTGCTTGCTAGCGGAGGGCGCCGTTGATATCGCCTGTGAGCCAGAACTGAACCTCTACGATATGGCGGCCCTCGTTCCGATCGTCACCGAGGCTGGCGGTCGCTTCACCTCACTGGACGGTGAAGACGGCTGCATGGGGGGCAACGCGCTGGCCACCAATTCCCTGCTGCACGAAGCCACCTTGGACGTGCTCAACGGTTCAGGCGGATCCGGGACACCAGATGTCGATCACCTCGCCCTGCAGCGGGAAGAACATGCTTCCCCGTGGGAACGCGCCTGATCCTCAGCGTGCGGCGCGTCGTCCTGCGGGACGACGACGTTTGCTGCGCTGGGCTACCGCGCCACTGGCCAGCTCCTCGCGCTTCAACCAGTTCATCACGATACTGACGAGGGTTAGCACCAGCATGATGCCCGCAAGCCAGCCGTGTCCTGCACTCCACAAAGCCGCCACTCCCACGAGGAACAGCACATGGGCCACCACGGGGTGGATCGGCCACCCCAAACGCCACGGCGCCTGCGGGGAGAGCAAGAGGCCCCAGAGGACGACGAGCGGGATCAAGAAGACGAGAACGGCCACCACGGGCGCCAGGGGCAGGAACTTGATCGCCCACAAACCGGCAGCACAGAGCAATGCCACTTCCAGGACGAACGCCAGTATCCCGGCCGGACGGATCGGCGTTCCGGAAGGCTCGTCTGTCACGACTTCCGCAGCGTTCTGCGGTTCATCTTCCATCCCTTCATCCTTTCCCTTCGGCGGCAGCCCGAGAGCGGGCGAGCCTCAATATTTGGTACACCAGCTAGAACATTTCGTTTCCGGTGCTTCTTCCATTCTAAGCATGCCGCCACGGTAGACGGGACAGCACACAAAAGGCCTCGGAATCACGAAGATTCCGAGGCCTTTTAAAACGTGGAGATGGGGGGAATTGAACCCCCGTCCGATGTGGTGTTGCCAAGACTTCTCCGGGCGCAGTTTGCTTTGGGTTTTCTCTGCTCCAACAGCCGTCTCACAAACATGCGGCTGGACCCTTGCGGGATACCCCGAGCACAGTCATCTAAGTTATGCCCCACACCCCGATGACAAGGGTGTGTGGCAGTGGCTATCTAAACGACGCCAGGATCAGGGTCGATAGCAATCCCTGGCTGACGGACTGTCTGGCTGCTTAGGCAGCGAGAGCGAAGTCAGTGCGCTTTGAGTTGGCACTTGTGTTTTGCAAAGAGCGTTTACGAGATAACTTTGCATCCTCGGCCCGCTTCTCCTGTCGCGACTCACATCGTCGAAACCGATCATCCCCGTATGAACTTCTCAAATGCGGGTTTCCCCGCTCAACCCCACGGGTGAAAACCCGCGAGACATCAAGCATAACCCACGATGGGCGGGATTCATTCCCACCTACCGCTCCGGCTACCAAATTTACGATGCGCTGCGGTTTCTCTCCCGTAGCGCCCGGAGCGCATCACGGTTGTCCTGCTTTTCGCGCAAGGTCTGGCGCTTGTCGAATTCCTTCTTACCCTTCGCCACGCCGATTTCCAGCTTGGCTCGACCATCACGAAAATACAGTTGCAGCGGCACGATGGTGTAGCCGGGGTCTTGAATTTTTCGAGTGATCTTGACCAGTTCCTCGCGGTGCAGAAGAAGTTTTCTCCGCCGTCGGCCAGCATGGTTCGTCCACGATCCGTTGAGGTACTCAGGAATATAGATTCCCTCAATGTAGAGCTCTTCGTTGTAGAACTGTCCGAAGCCATCAACCAGGGAGGCTTTTCCTTCACGCAGCGACTTGACTTCGGTTCCGCTGAGCACCATTCCAGCTTCGTAGGTATCCAGGATCTGGAAATCGTGGCGAGCCTTGCGATTGGTCGCAACGACCTTACGCTCGGTGGTGTCCTTGGGCATGCCTACCTCCTCCTGTGTACGTGGTGACTCCGGGCCGGGGCCACGGTCAGTCGAACATCAATCCTACGTCATGGGTTTGAGCTGCCCAGCCGTCCCGGCCCATTGCTCGAGCCTCACACCACAGACGAAAGTGCCCGGCCTCAGGGGCCGGGCACTGTGCGTGATTGCTAGAGCAGTCCCGCCGGGTTGACGACCTTGCCGTCGAGAATCGTTTCAAAGTGCATGTGGCAGCCGGTGGAGTTGCCGGTGGTCCCGACGTAACCGATCAGTTGGCCCTTGGAGACCTTCTGGCCGGCATGAACCACATAACTGCTGAGGTGGTGGTATCCCGTCACGAGTGCGTGGCCGTTGACGACGCCGTGACTGATCTGGACCTTGTTCCCCGAGGTCGGTGACATGGTGGCATACCAGACTTCGCCTCCGGCTGCTGCATGCACTGGAGCCCCGCAGCGGCCTCCGAATCCCCAGTCCAGGCCCGCATGGACGTATCCGCCCCTGCCTCCGTAGTCGATGGTTCCCGCGGGGGTGGGACGCCACCCAAAGGTCGAGGTGATGTATCCGCCGGAGGTCGGTTTGGACAATCCCCAGCTGCTCGTACTGCTAGAGGGCTTGCTGCTGCCCTGGCTGGGGGCCTTCTTGGCCGGGCTACTGGCCTTTTTGCTTTTGGTTCGTTCGGAAGCGGCCTTACGGTCTGCAGCGTCGGCTGCGGCACGCTTTGCCGCGGCATCGGCAGCATTGGCCCGGGCAGCCTTCTCAGCTGCCGCGCGCTTGGCCCGGGCAGCGGCTTCGGCCTTCGCCGCTCGTTCTGCTGCTTGTTCAGCGGCCACCTTTGCGGCTCGTTCGGCCGCAGCTTTGGCGGCTTCCTCCTTGCGCTTGCGCTCGGCAGCCTCGCGGATCAGCCGCTCTTGGCGTTCCTTGATCTCGGCAACGACCTGGTCGTGCTCTTCCTCTTGCTTCTTGATCTGGGCTTTGATCTGGGGACGCTTGGCGTTGAGTTTTTCGCTGGCTTCCTGAGCACCGTCAATGAGGTCATCAACGTGGCGTTTCGACGCTTCTGCCTCGTCCCGTGCCGTCTGCTCTCGCACCAGGGCCGCCTCGGCTTGGCCCTTAAGGTCGCTAATCTCTTCTTCGACGGCCGTTAAACGCGCCTGCACGTTGGCATCGGTTGCATGTTGTTGGCTGAGGTCACCAAGCACCGCGTTCTGGCTTCGTAGCGCCTGATTGGCCAAACCCAAGCTATCGGCGAGGCTTCCTTGCTCAGAGTTTGAGTTGAGCATCAGGCTCAAGTTGCTGGATACTCCCCCGCGCTTATAAGCCTGAGTCGCGATCTGACCGATGGCTTTACGCGTATCCTCCATCTTTTCCGCGTCCTGGACCATTTGACTGCTGATCTGGTCCTTCGAGGCTTGGGCTGCATCTACCCGTGCTGAGAGTTCATTCACCTGATCGGTGGCACTCTGGACGCTGGCACGGGCGGTCGAAAGTTTCTCCTGCGCGGCAGGGAGCTTGTCCTGGTAACCCTTAAGTCTGTCAGCCGTCTTCTGGATGTCGGCATCCAGGAATTCCATATCGGTTTCCAGGGAATCGAGCTGCTTCTCGACTTTCTGCTTATGGTCATCCAATTTGTCGGCCTGGGCCACGGGAGCCATAAGCGACAGGGACAGCAAGCTCACCAAGGCGCCACTTATTACGGCACGGGACAGGGTCCGTCTATTGCGGTCCGCCACAGGGTCGGTCCTTTCAGTGGGTCGGCAGGTTCGTGCCCGAAGGGGCCCGGGGAACACGGGCTCGGAACAACCTAAACCTTCAGGTAACGCCTTAAGGTCAGGACCGACGATACACCAGCCAGAACGATACCCAGCGCAAGCAAGCCCGGTGCGACAAGGAATACCTCACTGGTGGCAATGAACGCAGTGTCGGGGTACTCGATCGCCAACTTGCCCTGGATCAGGTACTTGACCACGGCCCACAGTGTCCCGGAAGCCAGCACGGCTCCGATGAGGGCGGCTATCACCCCTTCCAGGACGAAGGGCAGTTGGATCACTGCCTTCGAGGCACCCACCAAGCGCATGATCCCTGTCTCCCGGCGTCGGCTGAAAGCCGAAAGTCGGATGGTTGTCGCCACCAGCAGGACGGCGCAGAAAATCATGACGACGGCGATCCCCACGGCCACCAAGGAGGCAATGTTCATGACCGAGAAGATCTTTTCCAGCAAGTCACGTTGGTCAATGACAGTGTCCACGCCCTTCATCGGGGTAAACAGCTCGTTGATGACGTCGTACTTTTCCGGGTCCACCATTTTGACGCGGAAGGACTCCGGAAGCTGGTCCGCTGTCACGGTGTCCACGATCGGGGAGTTCTTGAACTGTTCGCGGAAATGTTGGAGCGCTTGGTCTTGCGACTCGTACTCGTAGCTCTCCACATACGGTTTAACTGCCGCAGAGTCCAGCTGGCTCTTAATGGCAGACCGTTGCGAATCGGTCACCGCCCCGTCGGCACATGTCTGCGAGCCGTAATCGTCGCCACACAGGAAGATAGCGACTTCGACCTTGTCGTACCAGAAACCCTTCATCTGCGTGATTTGCATCTGCGTCAGTGCAGCGGCGCCAACAAACGTCAACGAAATAAAGGTCACCAAGACGACTGAAATGACCATGGAGAGGTTTCGACGTAGACCTGAGCCGATCTCACCAAGAATAAATGCGAGCCTCATGCCTCGTCCTCCTCGCCATCGAAGGGAGCGATCGCCTGATCCTGCGGGTCGGCAGTTCGCAACTCACGGGAACCATCCCGATTAACGATGGGGATCATGGCCGTGTATTCGCCGGCTTGTTCGTCGCGGATGATTTTGCCTTCGTCCAGTTCGATCACCCGGCGGCGCATGGAGTTGACGATATCCGTATCGTGCGTGGCCATGACCACGGTGGTGCCGTTTTGGTTGATTCTGTCGAGGATGTTCATGATTCCCACACTGGTGGCGGGGTCGATGTTTCCGGTCGGCTCATCCGCCAGCAAGATCCCTGGCTGGTTGACGATGGCCCGGGCGATAGCGACTCGCTGTTGTTCGCCACCGGAAAGTTCATTGGGCATCCGTCGTTCCTTGCCCTCCAAACCAACGGTCCTGAGGACTTCAGGGACGGTACTCCGGATGGCGGCCCTCCCCTTTCCGATGACCTGCATCGCAAAGGCAACATTGGAAAAGACATCCTTGTTGGGCAGCAGTCGGAAGTCTTGGAAGACGACGCCTATGCCACGACGCATGCGTGGAACCCTCCAGTTGGGGATTCCAGCCACGTTCTGTCCGGCGACATGGACCGAGCCGCGTGATGCCTGGTCCTCGCGCAAGACAAGTCGGATGAACGTCGATTTACCGGAGCCGGAGGCCCCCACGAGGAAGGCGAAGTCACCGCGATTGATCTCGACATCGATATCATCCAGCGCCGGACGGGACTTTTGGTCGTAGACCTTGGTGACGTGCTCAAATCTGATCATGGCAGTTCTGCCCACACGGACCACCGGTCAGTGTCCGAAAATGCGGGGCTTTGCTGGGGGAACGTACAGCACCGGCATTGAGCACTCTAGCCCCGTCGTTCTGCATCCGGGCGCAGGCGGCTGCGTGTGTCGGGGTCATAGTCCCAACAGCACGGGCCCGGCCCTTCAAGGACCGGGCCCGTGTGCACGACGGTTGCCATCGACTAGGCGTTGGCGAGTTCTCCACCCAGGGTCAGTTCTGGTTCGGTCGCGGCCC
>NZ_FUHW01000030.1 GCF_900163545.1 Arthrobacter rhombi | reverse complement strand
GCTATCGGGAACCAGCCACCCATCAATCGTTTAACTAACGTCCCTGATCAGTACAGCTAGCGGGCGCTCGGGGGAGCTGCGAATATGGTCTGGATGACGATATCCAGCCACCCGTGGCAGCACCCCGCGCCCCAGCAGTCGCAACTGCATCTCGTAGAGGTACCTGAGCCTGTTCTTCACGAACTTGCCCAAGGAGAAACGAAACACGCGCACGCGTACCCCGTGACGCCGTATCTCACGGGTGAGGAGTGCATCGGCCTCTGGAGAATGAGAAGCAAGCAAATTGCCGAAATCCCAGCGGATGCACCCTGGGTGACCCGATTCGTTGTCGTCCCTGACGTCGATTTCCCAGTCGGTCTTGCCGGGTTTCATGGCGCGCCCGATGAAGTCGGCATGGTCGAAGTCGGATACAGGATCGACCCGGAGTACCGGCGAAAGGGATATGCAAGGCAGGCTCTCGAGACGTTACTCGCCGTCGCTAGCACCCATCCAAACGTGCACGTCGTCCGTGCCACCATCAGTCCCGATAACCACGCGTCGAGCTCCCTCGTTGAGGCTTATGGCTTCAAGGAGGTCGGCGAGCAGTGGGACGACGAGGACGGTCTAGAGATCATCTTCGAAGTGGAGGCAAACTTCGCGTCGTAGCCTGCAACTGGTGCCCGATAGCAGGCCATAAGAGGAACCCTCTGCGGGACGACTGAGAGGTTCCGATGGAAAATTCCTGTCGGATGTCGCCCGAATGGCATAAACTGCCAATGGAGGTGGTTGCCGTGGCAACTAGGAATGTTGTGCTGAGTCAGCATCAGCACCAACTTGTTGAAGCGTTGGTGGAGTCCGGGCGTTATCAGAATGCCAGCGAGGTGTTGCGCGAGGGCCTTCGGGTTTTGGAACGCCAGGAGAGCGAGGACGCGGCGAAGCTCTCCGCATTACGGGACGCTGCCGAGCGAGGTTGGTTGGATGTCGCCACACGGCGTTATGACGACATTGCCGATGAGAATTTGAACGACTTCATCGGCCAGCTCGGTGACCGCGCAGCACGGGCGCATTCGGCCGGCTGATGCCCGGATACCGCCTCACTCACGTAGCTCAAGACGATATCGTCGCGATCCTTGCGTGGTCGCAGGAACAGTTCGGCGCTGAAGCACGCAATCGCTATGAGGCCTTGATTGCCACAGCAATCCGTGACTCGGCTTCGCGCACCGACGATGTCGGGTACACCGCCCGACCGGAACTGGGTGACGGAGTATTCTCCTGGCACTTGTCGCAGAGCCGTACCCGTGCTCCCGGAAAAACAGTCCACCGGCCGCGACACTTCCTCATCTGTCGTCGCGAGGGCGACGTATTGGTCGTCGGCCGAGTGCTTCACGACGCCATGGAGTTGCGGCGGCACGTCGATCATCAACAGTCTTGGGACTAGTCGCGCACCGCACGGCGGCACTCGGTCGATGTCCTTCTCAGTGGTGAGGTTGTTCAACGCCACGCCTCACGCGGACTGATCAAGCCGCACCTCATGGGGAACCTCTTGCGGGGCATCCGGGTGGGGCTTCTTCTTGGCGGCCTTCTTACGAGCACGAGAGCTGCCTGTTGACCCTATGGACATGGGCAAACAGGCTGGTTGGGACCGTACGGCGGTGGCTGTTAGCCGGCACGATTATTGACGCCTGGGTTGCCAGAGGTCCAGATCCATCCAGTTCCGAGGGAATCCCATGCTTACCTCCGGGGAGACGAGCATGGACCCGTCTGGTGCCTCGAGCTCTACGTTGAGCTTTTTGACTTGAGTCTTGAAAGTCATGTTCCAACCCGATCCGCTTGAATGAGACATGAGCATGAATGCAAGCGTAGCTGCGTAAATGTACAGCCTTTGGTTCTGCTTGGGTGTGGCCGTGAAATCCGGCGTGATTAAGTGCGCAAGTGAGCTGCCCACGGTTTCGTGCGCTCGGATTGAGAGCGGCCGTTTGAAAGCTCGATTGTACAGGCGGGAGCCGTGGGCGCAGGTGTTGCGGAAATCGACCATCATGCGGAGCACGGCTCCGAATGGACGCGGGTGTGCGAATCCGAACATGCGTGCCACCTCACGAGCATCTGGTGTCTGCATCAACTCGAACAAGTATGGGAGTTTTCCGAAGCTCAGCACTTCAGTCAGGGCCCAAATCGGCATTGGCTGATTCGGATACTTCAGCAGATGATGCGCGATGAAGTCCTCGTCTTCTGAACCGGACCGCACCGTCTCCCGGCACGTTTCCATCCACGCATCAAATTTGGTCTGCTCTCCGCTGGGTTTCCCGCAGGCGTCTGCGTCGAGACAACGGATAAGCGAATGGGCGGCGACGTCCTTTACTGCCAGGGTGTGAGCAATTGCAGCCCTCAGCCGAACCTCGAAGTCCAAAAGACCCTCCAAACAGACACGCGACAACTTGAAGTCGAATGCCTCCAGCTGCATCACGTGCTTGATACTCGCGCCGGGGATGTACTGGTCTTGGCGGTACTGCCGCAGGCGCTCGTTCACTTTGTCGGATGGGAGCAACTGTCGAAAAACGTATCGGTATGCCCCGGAGCGGAAGTACCCTACGCGGGTCAGGAAATTAAGTGCCTCGACTCGGTCAGGAATGGCGAGTCCGTCGGCTTCGAGTTGACGAAGCAATTCGTCGCGTTCCTTGAATTCCTTTGTATACTCCACGCATCACCGTTTGTCGCCCAATGAAAATCGCCCCCTTGAGCCGAGGCTCAGAGGGGGGCGATGTCTGATAAATACAAGCTAGCACACTTCGCTGGCAGGGGGCAGGTACGAATTGCCTGGCAACCGGCGCTAACGTTTCTGACGCACGCGAAGGCCCAGTGCTTACAGCTTGTGGATGGTCGCTTTCTCAATCACCGCAAGAACCCAAGGAACCTTTAACGGCACGAGGGAGCTAGTCGTTGTTGCCTCGTGATGCTGGGGCAGTCTTAGTGTTGGGACTCTCGTGTCAGCGGTTACAGGTCAGCGGTTTGCGACGACGTCGAAGACCTCGCGCCCATGCAACCGGCTTCACGGAAGACGGCTCAGGGTCAAAGCTGCTCTGGTGCATGGACAAGTTTTTCAATGAGGGATTCCAGATGTTATGTCACGGGCTGACTCTGGCGTACCGGCTCGCTGGATACTCTGGCCCCACCAGGGGATTCGTATTACGATAGTACTCATGGAACGAAAACTACACGGGCAGCCAGTCTCGGAGACCGAGATCGACCAGTGGGTCGAGGAAGCCGAGGCAGGCTACGACGTCGAAGACCTCAAGGCCCGCATGGGGCGCCCCGCCAGGGGTGCAACCGCTTCGCAGGTCGTGCCCGTGCGCTTGACCACCGACGAGCTTGCTGCAGTCATGGAACGCGCTGAGCGCGAGCACCTGAACCGCTCCGAGGCGTTCCGCGCTGCGCTGTCGAGCTGGGCGCACACAGACAACACGCTTACCAGCTCATGATCGTTCGCGGCTCCGCGCACAAGCACGGAATCAGCGATGAGGACGGGATCGAGGCAGCCTCTTGGCCGCTCCGGGAGGTGCCGCTGGATGATGAAGATCCGCGGCGTTTCCTTCGTCTGGGATTTGATACCCGAAGCAGGCTGTTGGAACTCGTGGTGCTGGTCTGGGATGACGGGACCGAAGAACTCATCCATGCGATGAAGTGCCGGCCGCAGTACCTATCGATGCTCGACTGACAGCAACAGCTGGCGATTATGCCAACTCGTGTCCGGCTGGCCATAAGCAACGCTTCATAGGGGAACCATCACCGGGACAGATTTCATTACCTCCAATGAATCAGTGCGGGTCCGGGAGCCAGCGGATGGCTCTATGCATTTGCAGAGTCGACTTATAGGTTGACCGCCATGAGTTTCATCGAAACAGTTCATACGGGACCTCGCGAGTAAAGACCCTATGGTGGCCATAGCGGTGCGAGCCCAAGTAACACAGGGCGCTGCAATGGAATCGAACAAGACCACGCTTTAGGCGATCCAGCCGACTAGCAAAACGATCAGGAGGCACAGAAGATGAGTTCGGATCACGAAAAACCAGTCAACCAGGCAGGTTCTTATCCCCTGCTTTCCGGTAGCCCTATGACCCCCGGAATGCAAAACCAATACAGGGCGGGAGAAGGCCCAAAGAAACTCTGGCCGTTCATGGTCGTCGTCGCGGTGGTCGTGGTAGCCGTCGCAACCTTCATCCTCGTCACTTCCTAGCGCCGCCGGCAAGGGGAACCTCTACCGGGCACGTTTGCGAGCGGGTCACAAGTAACTGATCCTGCCATTTTCTAGATTACCGGCTGTTCTCAAAGCGGTCGTTTCTCTTCTTGGGCCTTGCTTGCAGTTGTCGACAACTACCTGATGGGCGCCTCCAGCGAAGTTTCGTCGGTGAGGGTGAACGGACCGGCCGCGCGCCGCCGGTAGTGGTCCGCATTTACGGAAATAACCCCCGGTCCAGCACATTTAGGCTCCCGAAGTCCTTGGTTCTCGGGGCAGAAACACCAAAACGATGGGAACGATCAGCGCATACAACAGGCCAATGGCTAGAAGAGCCGATTGCGCGGCCAGCCCACTGATGGCGATGACGAGAACGTAGCCACCGGCGGCACCAAATTTCCCCATGATCGACCACAGGGCATAGACCCTTCCAAGCCACCCGGCGGGAACGATCAAAGCTACTCTGGCATCGCTGACGACGTCCTCAGGCCCGAAGGCGATGCCCCAGATGAACCAGGCTGCTGCGAAGATTTCCCAACGTGGCACCGAGACACTCAGGACAGTGATGATCCCGAAGGCAATAGAGGAGAAGATGAGGATGCTCTTGAGCCGGGTAGTCGACCAGGACGCCACCCCGGCGGCCCACAACCCCACCAAAGCTCCGATGCTGTAGGC
This sequence comes from Arthrobacter rhombi, assembly GCF_900163545.1. Lineage (GTDB taxonomy): Bacteria > Actinomycetota > Actinomycetes > Actinomycetales > Micrococcaceae > Arthrobacter_H > Arthrobacter_H rhombi_A. The sequence continues at coordinate 3,533 of NZ_FUHW01000030.1, read as the reverse complement.
CGACAGCGCGAACCCGTACGCACCATCAGGGGCTTTGGGCAGCCCGGCAAGATAGGGCACCGCGAGTGCGGTGGCGACAGCAACCAGGAACGATGCGCTGGCGGCGGAGAAGAAGGACATGATGACAACGGGCGGGAACCGCGCCCTTGGAACCGGGCTTCCAGAGACGTCCTTCACTTTCATTTTCCGGGTATCTGCTGCCTTTCCGGCGCCTGCTGGCATGGATTGCCTGGCGGCCAGCAGGATCAGGGCGAGTACGAATGTGGCGACGTTGATACTCAGGGCAAGTGTCAGGCCTCCGATTCCGAACAGGAGTCCTCCCGCTGCTGGGCCAACCATTTCCGAGACAGTTTTCCCGCTCTTGCGTGCTGCTGCCAGTGACTGGAGGTCATGCCTGTACGAAGCCCTCAGCGCGGACTCTGCCGCCGGGTTGTCGAAGGAACCTGCGGCGCCAACGATGACGCCGATCACCACGAAGGCGACCGGGTTCGTCGCCGGAAGGGGGATGAGCGCCGCCACAAGAACGGCACGTATTACGTAGCTGGCCAGAAGCAGACGCCTTCGATCCGTGAAGTCCGCGATGGCTCCGCCGGCTGCTGCGAAAAGGGACCCGGCGAGCTTTCGTCCGAGGAAGGTCGAAGCCAATGCAGTGACACTGTCAGTGAGGGCATATACACCCAACGGGACAACGACTGCGGTGATCCCATCGCCGAGTTCCGACACCAGAAAGGCAGCCAAAAGGCGTCGGCTTCGTTTGTCCGTGAAAGGCCTGGCCAGTCTTTTGGAGCCTTCCCATGGGCCCGTCATGGTCGTCGGGGCCGGGAGCGGTTGACCAAGGGTGCTTCGGGAGAGGCCGGGCGGTCCTGTTGGGGGTGGAATCCGGTTCCTGGCGAGTTCATGATCGAAACCTATGTCCTCAAGTGCACTTGAACACCAGCCGGAATGCCCCTAGGTTCGGTTCATGACCTCGCACAGTACTGACAGCCTGCCTATCACCCAGGTTTCGCGCAGGTCGGGGCTGACTACGGCAACCCTGCGGTTCTATGAGGAACAAGGACTGATCGCCCCGGTAGGGCGCGTTGGTGGCAAACGGGTTTATCGACGCCATATATTGCGTCGGTTGGCCTTCATCGCGGCGGCCCAACGGGTTGGTCTGTCGCTGGCGGAAATCCGTGAGGCTCTGGCACCCATGCCGGTGGATCACGCGCCGACGCCGTCGGATTGGAATCGACTGAGCGCGCCCTGGAAAGAACGGGTCGACACAGCCATCGTGGGTCTGCAGAATCTTCGTAGATCCCTCGACGACTGCATCGGATGCGGATGCCTGTCCATGAAGACCTGTGCCATCCTCAACCCGGAAGATGCAGCGGCAGCGGAGGGTAAGGGTGCGCGCTGGCTGCGATAGGTTCGTCTAACAAGTTCCGGTTTCCCTGGGTTCTCCTACTCCCCGGCTCGTGCCCGGCGCGAACGACATATGGTGACTCGCATTCGCCAGCGTTGGGCTCCCTGGATGATGCGCCTCAAGCAGTACGTCGCGATGGAGGCCAGCTCGACGAACGTCGCAATTTACACCCGGCTGCCCGGAGGGCTGCAACTAGCGATCGCTGGGCTCTGGATCGGCAGGTTGCAAATCGACCTTGTCGGATCCAATCATGATTTGTTTGTCCGGGCATACCGGTCCGGGAACCAAAGTCGTCCGGCCAGAAACGAACTCGACGGTGACATCGTTCTTTATGCAGCCAGACTCGAGGAGCACGATCGCCCCGTATCCCGAGATACTGAATTCGTCGTCCGCGGTCGAAACGGTCACGTCCTCTGGGCTTTCATTCTGAATGCTCACGTCGCCTTGACCCGCGCAACCCGACAACATTGCGGTCGCGGCCACAAAGATGAGCGCACTTTTCGCGGGCCATATCCTATTTCGCGTCATACCCTGCATCAAGGGTCCCCCACCCAGTCGAAGTTGTTGACGGCCATTCTAATGCGCCAGGTCCCGAGAAGCCTAGGGTGATATGCCTGCAAGGGAGTGTTCTGTAGACCGGGCCGTAAGAGGAACGCCAATCGATCCAGTCTGGGCACCGGTTGGGGTCAGCGTGTCATCGTCCTGTCCGTCGCTACAGGCGGATTCTTCGTATCGAGGAAAGGAAGCGAGTTGAGTAAATTCGAGATGCGGGCCGGAGAAACCGCGGCTTGCCTTGCGACCACATGGCCCATTGCCTAGCCTCTGCATATGAGTTGTCGACTTTCCGAACTGGTGCTGAACTGCCGCGACCCCGAGGGGCTCTCACGTTTCTGGTGCGAAGTTCTCGGGTACGTCGAGTTAGGCCGCGAAGGCGACGATATCGAGATCGGTCCGGAAGCAGGCTTCGGCGGCCCAGCACCGACCATCGTGCTCGCACTTGTGGCGGACTCCAAAACCGCACCCCTGAGGCTGCACCTTGACGTGAACGCGGTGGACCGTGACCAGGATGCCGAGTTGGAAAGGCTGCTGTCCCTGGGGGCTCGCCCAGCTGACGTCGGCCAGACGGGTGCGGAGTCGTGGCACGTCCTTGCCGACCCCGAGGGCAACGAGTTCTGCCTTCTCGGTCGGCGGCTCGCGAAATTGTAGGCGCGCACTGTAGGGGAACCTTGAGTGGGATTAACGTAATTCGTCGTTCTCCAAACCAGCTATTGTCTCGGCTCTTACGCTGGCGTATTCCTCACGCAAAATGGAATAGAGCATCGAGTCCCTGCGAACTCCTCGCACCAATCGGTGGGAACGAAGCCGCCCTTCTAGGGTGAACCCGCTTTTTTCTAGAACGCGAATTGAACCGATGTTGCCAGGATGGCAGGTGGCGCTGATTCGCTCCAGTTTGAGCGTATCGAACCCAAATTTAAGGAGCTGGCTCGTAGTTTCGGTGGCGTAGCCGTTTCCCCAGTAGGAGCGGTGGAAGGTGTATCCAAGCTCTCCGTTGTGATCGTATGGATCGGTAGTCCAAATGGCCACAGAGCCAATGGTCCTGCCCTCCAAAACGGCAGCAAGTGAAAATGCTGATCGGCCCTCTTCCAGGTGCGCGTGGGCTGCATCCCTAACAAAGGAAATTGTTTGCTCTAAAGTATTCGGTCCCCATGTTGACCAACGAGTAACCTCAGGATCTGAGGTGAACTCGTGCACAGCCGGGATGTCCTCCGCCGTGAAGTCACGGAAACTCAGCCTAGGGCCACGTGGGTAGGCCTTTGAAAGACTCATCGTTCACCTGTCCAGTCGATTGCTGAGCTCCAATCCTAATCTCCTAACCGACTGGCATTAGTACATGGTGGGTAACTCCACGTCGCTGCACATGCGGGAGCCAAACAAGATGAAAATGACGCTGGACTGTCCTTAGGGCTGCCCTACATAGGAATATTCGGAGCGTCCCGCAAACCGGTCCGGCAACGGCCGGCCGGATCACGCAAAGCAATGTCGGCTCCGACGTTGATGGGGTGTCCAGAGGGGAACTGGTTGGGTCCCCGTTAGCAGTCCAGCGGCTATGCGATAGCTAATTGGTTCTCTG
>NZ_FUHW01000006.1 GCF_900163545.1 Arthrobacter rhombi | reverse complement strand
TCACTACGAGGACTTCCACCCGCTGCCCGCGTACCCAACCTCAGTGGTCAATACAGCTAGTCCCTTGAAGATCGCCCAGAGGTCGGCGCGCAGTACTGGATCCAATCCGACGGTGGGTTCATCCAGGATCAGCACCTCCGGGGCGCCGAGCAGAGCCACGGCCAGCGAAACCCTGCTGCGCTGTCCGCCCGAGAGGTTTTCGGTGAGTTCCTGGGCGGAACCGGCCAGATCCGTCATCTCCAGGACTCGCTGGGTGTCCTGGGCGGGGCCTCCGAGGATCTTGCGGAAATATTCGAGGTTCTGCCGCACCGTGAGGTCGTCGTAGATGCTCAAGGATTGGGTCATGTAACTGACCCGGCGGCGGAGCTGCCGGGAACCGGCCGGTTCCCCGAGGACCCGAACGCTCCCACCGTGTACCAGCTGCGTTCCGACCAGACTGCGCAGCAAGGTCGACTTGCCGCAACCGCTGGGACCGAGGAGCCCGACCACGTCCCCTGACCCGACCGAGAACCCCAACCCGTCCAGAACCGTGTCCCGGCCGCGCCGGACCACCAGGCCGTCGACCTCGATGGCAGGTTCGTGAGTGCTCATATGACTTATGAGATGCCTGCAGGGGCCGCGGGTCAACCCCGCGCCCCTGCTGCCTGCCCGGTTGTTGGTCAGCGGTGCCTACCAGGATGTTTCGCGGGGACGGCCCTCCTCGTAGCCGGCACTGGACTGCACGCCGACGACGGCACGTTCGCGGAACTGGGCAATCGACTCGGCCCCTGCGTAGGTGAAGGAGGAGCGGACGCCGGAAATGATCGAATCAACCAAGTCCTCGACGCCGGGACGGGCTGGATCCAGGTACATCCGCGAATGCGAGATGCCTTCTTCGAAGAGCCCCGAACGCGCGCGATCGAAGGCCGACTGTTTTTTGGTGCGGTTCTGCACGGCACGAGCCGAGGCCATGCCGAAGCTTTCCTTATAGGAGCGGCCGTGCGGGTCCACCACCAGGTCGCCCGCGGATTCGTGGGTGCCGGCGAACCAGGAACCAATCATCACGCTGGCGGCACCCGCAGCCAGGGCCAACGCGACATCGCGCGGGTACTTCACTCCGCCGTCAGCCCAGACTTCTGCGCCCGATTCGTGTGCAGCCTGCGCGCATTCGAGCACGGCGGAGAACTGTGGTCGCCCCACCCCGGTCATCATGCGGGTGGTGCACATGGCCCCCGGGCCGACCCCGACCTTCAGGATGTCGGCTCCGGCGGAGACCAGATCGGTCACCCCGTCGGCGGCCACCACGTTCCCGGCCACTACCTGCAACCGTCGGCCGGTGCGGTCGGCGAATTCGTCGCGGGCCGCGGTGACGTGCGGCAACGCCTCGATCATCTTCTCTTGGTGGCCGTGGGCGGTGTCCACGACGAGGACGTCGACGCCCGACTCGAGCAGACTGGCGGTCTTGGCCCGCACGTCCCCGTTGATGCCGACGGCCCCGCCGACCATGAGCCGACCCTGCGGGTCGACGGCGGGGGAGTAGATGGTCGAGCGCAGGATGCCTTTGCGGGTCAGCACTCCGGCCAGCCGGCCGTCGTCGAGCATGGGAACCATGCTCAGATGGCGTTCGGCGATCGTGTCGAAGACCGAGCGGGGATCTTCATCGACCGAAGCGGTGATGATGTTCTCGCTCATCACCTCGGAGATGCGGGCAAAACGGTCGACCTCCTGGCAGTCAGCCAAGGAGACGATGCCTACCGGCTCATGGCCGTTGAGGACGACGGCGGCTCCATGGGACCGCTTGCCCAGCAGGGACAGGGCGGTCGATACGGAATCGGTGGTCTGGACCGTGATCGGAGTTTCGAAAACTGTATGGGCGCGCTTGACCTGGCCGACCATGTCATCGACTGCTTCACGGCTGATGTCTTGCGGCAGAATCGCGATTCCTCCGCGACGGGCCACGGTCTCTGCCATGCGCCGACCCGCCACGGCAGTCATATTGGAGACCACCAACGGGATCGAGGTTCCGATGCCATCGGGGGTGGTCAGGTCCACGCTCGTGCGTGAGGCGATGGCCGAACGCGAGGGCACCATGAAGGTGTCGTTATAGGTCAGGTCATAGGACGGGTTCACGTCATTGAGAAACTTCACATACTCGAGGGTACCGTTCAAACGAATTCAGGCGGCACCAGCCCGATGCCTCACCGCATCGGAAGCGGTGAGGCATCGGGGCTAGTCCTCGCGTGGATCACCCAGGCCGTAGATGGCGTCGTGTTCGATCACCCCGTAACGGCGGTCATATTGCGGTTTCTGGTACGCCAATTCGCCCCCTTGCCGACCGCCATGGGGGCGTCCATGATCGGCATACTCCTCGCGGACGAAGACCAGCCGCCAGGGTCCGATGCCGATGCGGGCGCCGGTCCGCAACGTATAGGAGCCGCCCTGGGGCAACCGGGTACTGCCGGTCACCGGTCCAATGGCCGTCAGGATGTACTCATCATCCGGCGAGTGGGTGATCGTGGCATGGCCGGCGACGGTCTCCGGTAGCTGGAGTTCGGCCTCGGCGTTGCTGCCGATCACCGTGGTCTCTGCCTTCAGATCGAAGACCTGTGCCGGGCGCCCGTCCCACGCCTCGCCGTCCTTCACGAAGATGAGCCGCGGGCGGCCGCCACCGTAGGTGTAGTGGGTCGTCGTCGGGCGCATTCGGTAGTTGCGCTGGAACGTGGGCGAGAGCGGGAAGGGTGTTCCCGGAGGAACCAGGCTCTGCGTCAGATCGCCCGACGAACCGCGCAGGAGTGCCGACCAGGCGCCGACCTTCCCGGGTCGGATATGAGCGGATCTGGTTAAAACTCGCTGAGCAGCATTGGCCTTGACGGCACCCAGCGAGACGATCGTTCCCTCCGGTGAAGCCAGCGAAACGCTCAGGCCCCACTCGCTGAGTTCCTGGGCGAACCCTCTGATCGAGCGCAGATCAGCCCGCGGGCCGACCCGGTATAAATCAGTGGTGTCGGTGCTGATCACCACCTCGGTTCCGTTGGCTCGCACGGTCCCGTTCACCGTGGACTCCGGTTCTACAGCGGTCGCCGGGACCGTGACCGAGAAGGCGAGGTCTATGTCCAGTCGCATCGGATCATCACCGATCCCGGTGGGGATCCGAACCGGCGGCCTGGTCGTCGCTGGTGGTCACCCTCAGCGTGCCGTCGAACTTCCAGGTCGCTCGCGGTGCATCGGCTCCGATATCGCGGGGTACTTCGACGGTCATGTCAACGAGCGTATAGTTCACCGCTGCGCCTCGTCCCGTGAGGTAGGACCATAATTGCTGGCCCAAGTCGGACCAGTCGCTGACCTGGCTTGCTCCAGATTCTTGGGGGGTGCTGGCTTCCTGTGACATCTCAACACTTCCTCTTCATCAGTGGACGAAACTTCGGGGAAACCGCTCGGGATGAGCAGGCCCTGTCCGGGGACTGCATTCGTCTCAAGTAGTACGATATTCTAATTATCAAGTATTTGATAGACCTATTATTTTGTATTGGTGTGAACGGCACTGCGCGATGGCGGACCTGCGGATCGGGGGGTCCGGGCCTCGAGGTGGGCCAGTAGTTCAGCCTCGGCGGCGTCGAGGTCATGACGCAGCAACCGGGCCGCATCCTCAGAGCTTCCGGCCCGCAAATGGGCGACGAGGTTGATATTGCGACTCACATAATGGGTATGGAAATCCGGTGCCGAGGCCATGGCATGGAAGACCAAACGCATCCGCGCTAAGACGCGGTCCATGAGCACCTGGAGCGTCTGGCTCCCGGTCAGGGCGATGACTGCTTGATGCAGAGACTGATTCGCATCGGCCATCTCAGGGACCGACCCGGCATCCCGGGCCGCCACCGCCCGGGCCAGGATGGCGTCCATGGCGTCCAGTTCCTGGTCCGAGGGCGATGCCCAGAGGACGGCGGAGGGTTCCAGAACACGTCGAACCCGATAGATCTCCCGAATATCCTCAACTCCGGGGGATGCCACGAAGACCCCGCGGTTGGGAATCCGCACGATCACTGATTCGGCGGCGAGTGTCCCAAAGGCCTCCCGCAACGTATTTCGCGAGACGCCGAGCTCCACCGAGAGCTTCTGCTCGGAGAGCTTCGAGCCCGGGGTGAGCAGACCCCCTGCGATCCGCTGACGAAGGACCGCGGCGATCCACGCTCCCGTATGGGCATGACGAGAGTCAGCCCCGTCGTGTTCGTGAACCGGAGAGCTCATGGCTACCGCCTCCCAGCTGGCGGCCGGGGTACAAGGGTATCGGGGTCCACCCGGGTGAAGCGGATGGAAGCGCCCGGCGGAACCTGGGCTGCTGCCGGTAGATCTTCGGGGACGACGACGGCGATCACCGGGTATCCGCCGGTGACGGGATGGTCGGTGAGGAAGAGGAGAGGCAAACCTGACGGCGGAATCTGCACGGAACCGATCGCGGTCCCCTCGCTGGACAGTTCGCCGGTACGGCTCCGTTCCACCGGGGTTTGATCAGTGCCGGTTTCGAGCCGGAGGCCGATTCGATTCGAGTGGTTTCCGACGGACCAGGGGGCACGACAGAGGCCATCGATGGCCTTGCTCGCGAACCAGTCGGCCCGGGGGCCCGAAGTGATTCGCAGATTCACGGCTCCCGCTTCGGGCCGGGGCAGGAGGGCAGGCTCGGGGTATCCGACGATGTGGCCGCGTGCCACGGATCCGACGGGCAGGGAGGTGCCTGAAATCAGCGGTGCCGGCCCGATTCCCGATAACGTATCCGTCGAACGGCTGCCCAGCACCTGGGGCACTTCGAGACCGCCACGTACCGCAAGGTAGCTGCGCAATCCGCTCTCAGGGGCTCGCACGGTCAGTGTTTCGCCGTCGTGCAGGGCGAAGGGCCTGCCGGAAGCCATCAGGCGCCGGCCGTATGTACCGGAGATTTGGGCCCCCGCCGCAGCACCGGTCAAGGCCAGCGTGAGCTCTCCGTCAGCCCGGAGCCGGAGTCCTCCCACCAGGGTTTCGATCACCGCGGCGTCGGCAGGGTTCCCCATGAGTCGGTTGGCCTGCCGGGCCGACACCGTATCGGCAGCACCGGCTGCCGGAACCCCGAGATCGCCGAGCCCGGGCCGGCCCAAGTCCTGGATGAGGGACTGCGGGCCGGGGGACAGGACCAGTAGTGCCGGACGGGGGTCGTCATCGTCACGGGCAGGTTGACCGACCGGTCGGGGTCCCCGGGTGGTCGGGTGGATCCTGACGAGCTCGCGGACCGCGCGGTGGCGTACCCGGTCCCCGGGGCGGACCAGGGCCGGATGTTCCCTGCCCAGGTCCCACATCACTGCCTCCGTGTGGCCAATCAGTTGCCAGCCTCCCGGCGATGGTGCCGGGTACACGGCGGAGAACCGGCCGGCGAGGGCAACCGATCCTGCCGGCACTGCCGGGCGTGGAGACTGCCGACGCGGCACCTCCAGGCAGTCGTCTTCGCCGTGTAGGTAGGAGAAGCCCGGTGCGAAGCCGCCGAAGGCTGCCGTCCACACCTGGGAGGTGTGGGCTGTGATGACACCGTCGGTGCCCAGCCCGGTCATCCGTGCGACCTCGGCGAGGTCATCGCCGTCGTACACCACCTCGACGGTGATATCGCGTCCGGCAACCGTGGCATCCGGGCTTTTCTCCAGGTGCCCCAGGACCGTGGAGGCTGCGAGGGCGTGGGCGCGGGTATCGAAGGCGAGCATCACGGTGGCTGCGGCAGCGAGGACGTCGATTTGCCCGCGCAGCGGGGAATCGACCAACCGGGAGTGCAGGGCCATCACGTCCTCCAACGTGTCCACTTCGAGCAATAGGGTGCGTGTTCCGGCCCAACGCAGTGCCCGCGCGCTCATGCGAACGGCCGGATGTCCACGCCTGCCTCTTCCAGCCCCCGGCGGACCGCGACAGCGAGTTCAACGGCGCCGGTGGTGTCGCCGTGCAGGCAGATGCTCTCGACGGGGATCGATAACGTCGAGCCGTCCCGGGCCGTGAGGGTGCCTTGGGTGGCCAGTCTGACCATATTGGCGCTGATGGTCGCTGCGTCGTGGAGTACCGAACCCTCTTCGCGGCGGGATACCAACGACCCGTCGGGGTTGTAGGCGCGATCGGCGAAGGCCTCGACAACCGCTCGCAATCCGGCGGCTTCGGCGCGTTCCAACGCCACGGAGCCGGGCAAGAGGAGCAGTGGTAAATCGTTGCCGAAGGCCTTGACCGCGTCGACGACGGCTTGGGCGTGCTCCCGGTGGTGGAGGATGGCGTTGTAGAGGGCGCCATGGGGTTTGACGTAGCTGATGGACCCTCCGGCGGCGCGGGCCACGGCGTCGAGTGCCCCGAGCTGGTACAAGATATCGTCCGCCAGTTGGAGGGGGGAGCAGTCCACGAATCGGCGGCCAAAACCGGCCAGGTCTTGATAGGAGACGTGGGCCCCGATGCCTACCCCGGCTGCCACGGCATCGCGGCAGGTCCTGCCCATCGTGGAGGGGTCGCCAGCATGGAATCCGCAGGCGACATTGGCGCTGGAAACGGAGCGGAACATAGCGGTGTCGTCGCCCTTGCTCCATTCGCCGAATGATTCGCCGACGTCGCTGTTCAGGTCGATGGTGGGCACAGTGATCTCCGTCTGCTTGCTGGTCAGCACAGCATGCACCACAAGCCAAGATTGTTCAACAATCCATGGTGGTGACAGGTGTGGTGGCGGACCCGAAAGTTGGCCCACAGCATAAAAGGGGTCCGGAGGCTCCAATCTTCAGTCGGCGTTCAGGTCGCGTTGCTAGCCTCGACGAGATTCAAAATCCTCAGGAGGTAGCACGTGAACAAGAAGAAGATGCTGGCCGCACTGGCACTGGTGGGGTCGCTTTCCCTGGTCACTGCCTGCGGTAGCGGCGGCAATGAAGAAGCCGACGGCTCGTCCGCGGCACCCTCCTCGCAGTCCAGCGAGCAGGCGGCCGCCCCCTCGCCGGACCTGAAGGGCCTTCCCGATGTCGTGGCCAAGGTCAACGACAAGGATATTTCGAAGAAGGAATTCACGCGAGTCTACGAGAGCCAGTTCCAGCAGGCGGCGATGCAGGCGCAGATGTCCGGTCAGGACCTTTCCGACCAGACGGAGATGAAGAAGCAGGTCGCCGAGGGCATGGTCGGCTCCGAACTGCTGATCCAGAAGGCGGAGAAGTCGGGCATCAAGGCCACCGACGCGCAAATGGATAAGGCGCTGACCGAAGCTGCGAAGTCCCAGAAAATGAAGAAGAAGGAATTCCTTGCCGCGCTGAAGGAGCAGGGGATGGACCGCTCGACCGTTGATCAGCAGATCAAGCAGCAGGTCGAGGTCGAAAGCCTCATCAAAAAGGAGCTGGGTACTTTCGACCCCAGCGAGAAGGAACTCAAGGCCGCCTATAAGAAGGCCGAGGACGCCCAGAAGCAGCAGGGTAAATCCGGCCAGGAGGCTCCTGAGATGCCCAAGTACAAGGAAGCGAAGCCGCAGCTGAAGCAGCAGCTCGTCCAGCAGAAGGAAAACGAAGCCACCCAAGGGCTGGTGAAGAAGCTCCGCAAGGAAGCCGACGTCAAGATCAACCTCTAAAACCGAGGAGTTTCTTGGGCCGGTGATGCTGGCAAACTAGGGCTGTGGACACACAAATCCTGGTCACCATCATCGCCGGCCTTTTGCTGGCATTTTCCGTCGTCGGAACCATCTACCCCGTGTTGCCCGGAAGTCTTCTGACGATTCTCACGCTACTGGGTTGGGCCCTGATCATCGGTGGCCCGGCTGCGTGGACCTGTGCGGCGGTCGGCATGGTCTTGGCACTGGCCGGTTGGTCGGCGTCGATGGTTCTCACCGGACGCAGCCTCAAAAAACAGGAAATCCCCCGGGGTACGATCCTGTTCGCCGTGGCTGCGGGTATCGCGGGAATGTTCCTGATCCCCATCGTCGGGCTGTTCATCGGGTTCGGTGTCGGGCTGCTGCTGGCCGAATATGCCCGCCGGCGCAGCCTTCGGTCCGCAATGCGCGCCAGCCTGACAACCCTCAAATCCACCGGGATCGGAATCCTCATCGAATTCGGGTTCGCCGCGCTCGCCGGCTCGGTGTGGACCATCGGGGTTATCTGGCATTTTGCTGCTCGCTGAGCCGCCGGGGCCCCCGCCCGGCGGTGTATCCCACAAGCTGCTGTGAGTTTGCTCGCCTTCTACCGCCCTTCACCGTGTTGCCCCGGATTTCCGGCGTACTTTGGTAGTACAGAAGATTTTCACGGAGTGTCGGTTCACTCGGGAGGAGCATGGTCATGAGCGTCGCACCGGATCGTCAGCAGCGTGCAGCGAACAAGACGATGCCTCTCGGTGAGGACATCCTGCTGGCGCGCCATGGTGATCGCATTATCCAGCTCCGGCAGGACCGTAAGCACGACCTGACCATTGCCCGCCTGCATGACGGTCATACCGACTGGGCGGCAAACACCCTGGCCGGCATGAGCGAACGCATTCCCGAGTCCCCGGCGATGTGGATGGGACGACTGGCCGATGATTTCAAGGCCGATAAGCTCCCCATGCCCAGTGGCGAGGTCCGATTCCTGGCCAAACTGGGAGTCATCTGGGGTGGCCTCTCGCTGGTTTTGAGCGCCGGCATCCTCTGGCTGACCTACCAGTCAGCCAACCCGGAGCTGATGCATTCGATGATGGGCGCCGCAGGCTCCTAGACCTCCCAGCAGTATCGCCTCCGAGCCCGCTAGGACTTCCTGATCCGGTCGTAGTCCGCCAAGGCTCGTCGGCGGGACTCGGCGAGGTCCTCGATGGGCTCGGGATAACCGGGAAGTGTTGCCTCAGGGGCCCAACGGGAGACGTACCGGCCGCCCGCATCGAAGCGTTTGCCTTGGGTTTGCGGGTTGAAGATCCGAAAGAACGGTGAAGCATCGGCACCCGAGCCGGCTACCCATTGCCAGTTCGCCGGGTTGGACGCCTGATCGGCGTCCACCAGGGTCTCCCAGAACCACGCTTCCCCGACCTGCCAGTGCACCCCCATGTTCTTGGTCAGGAAGCTAGCGACCAGCATCCTTACGCGGTTGTGCATCCACCCGGTTTCCCAGAGCTGGCGCATGCCCGCATCCACCATCGGGAGCCCGGTGATCCCGGCCTTCCAGGCATCCACGGGTTCCTCCGGGACGGCCTGCTCTGTGGCCGCCGGATGTTGCGTGCCTCGCAGCTGGGCCGGGGTGCTCGACCCTGGTTCTTCCGGCCACCTCCAGTCGAATCCGTCGAAGGCCGGCCGCAGGTTCGCCGAGGCTAGTTCGGGGTGGTGGAAGAGCTGGTGCCAGCAGAACTCTCGCCATCCGACTTGCCGCAGGAAGGCCGCTGCGCCTGCCGTGCTCGGACCGGGAACTGGGGAAAGGGCATGCCAGAGTTGGAAGGGGCTGATATGTCCCCACCGGAGATACGGCGAGAGGCGACTGGTGCCGGCGATTCCGGGGAAGTCGTGCCCCTCGTCGTAGTCGGCCATGGCCTCTTCGTTAAACTCTTCCAGCAACCGCCATGCGGCAGTCTCACCGGGACTCCAGTGGGATGCGAGTCTTTCCGGCCAGGTGGCACCAGCGGGAACCAGCTTCCAGGCCGCTAGATCATCAGAATCGACCGTGGGGATGTCCTTCCCCCGACACGAGCCGCCAGAGTCGACGGCGGCAGGTGGGGCTTCCAACGGGTGTCGGAAGTCCAATGTTCTGAGCTGGTTCCAAAACGGCGTGAAGACCCGGTACTGGCCGCCCTGGCCGGTGGTGACCTTCCACGGTTCGTGAAGGAGAGACGCCTGGAAGCTCGCCGCATGGACTCCGGCTGCCTGGCTGTTTTCCTTGACCGCCGTATCCACTGCCCGCTCTGGTTCCCAATACCTACGGTTCCAATAAATGCTCTCCGGTTCCAGCTCCCGCACCAGGGCCGATATGACCGTGGCCGCCGGGCCACGGCGCAACACCAATTGGATGCCCCGGTCCGCGAGATCGTTGTGGAGCCCGGTCAATGCCTGATGCAGCCACCAGCGGGCGGCCCCGCCCAGGGGCCGCAGCCCCTCGGATTCCTCATCGAGGACGTAGACGGCCACGACCCCGCCGTCGTTGGCGGCCGCCAGGAGGGCGGGGTTGTCGGCGAGGCGTAGGTCGTCGCGAAACCACATAATTGAACTCATCGAATCCCCACATACCAGATCAGCAGCATGGTCACGCAGAACCCGGTGAAGTAGTTCAGCCACAGGAAACGGCGCCAGCCATGGTTGGCAGCCCCCGAGCTGGCGTCGTCAACGCGGAGGAACTGCAGAACGTTGGCCGCATATGGCAGGGCCAGCAGCCCGGCCAGCGGTCCGGGCCAGTCGGTGGCGACCATCAGCAGCCCGGCGGCAACATAGGCGGCGGCTGCGGCCACGATGGTCGGGCGGGCACCCAGCACCGTACCCACCGATCCCAGACCCGCCTCACGGTCCGGGACGATGTCCTGCACCGAACCAAAGGCATGGCTGGCCATCCCCCAGAGGAAGTAGGCAGCCAAAAGACACCACAGCCCAGGGGTGAAGGTGGCTCCTGCCAGGACCAGTCCGTAGAGGGCAGGAGAGACGAAGTGGATGCTGGAAGTGGCTGAATCCAAAAAGGGGCGTTCTTTGAACCGAAGCACCGGGGCGCTGTAGGCATAAACGGCGAACAACGAGGCCAGCAGGACCAGGTTGGCGGACCAACCACCTTGCGTGGCCAGGGCGACGACGAAGGGCAGTGCGAACAGCGCCGCGGCCCACAGGATCGTCCGGTGACGGGTCCGATCCACGACCGCTCCCTCGGCCCCGCCTTTGCGGGGGTTCAGCAGGTCTGATTCATAGTCGAAGACGTCGTTGATACCGTACATCGCCAGGTTATAAGGCAACAGGAAGAACAGTGTCCCCACCACCAGGATCCAGTCCATGCCACCGGTAGCCAGCAGGTAGGCGGCCGCGAACGGGTAGGCGGTGTTGACCCACGAGACGGGGCGGGAGGTGGCAATGAGGTCCTTCATGAGTCCTTTCGAGGGCGGGGCTCCAACAGCAACCAGGCCGAAGGCAGCAAAATGGCGGCACCTAGCGGGTAGGCGAAGTCCTCCAACGGAGCCAGACCGATCCTCGGACCCGCCAACGACTCGGAGGAGTAGTCGAAAAGCCCGGAACCAATCATGACGTTGTCGAAGACGGCTGTCAGTATCAGCATGGCGAAAACACCGGCCAACATCGCTGTCATGCGCCTGCGATCCAGCCGTCGGGCCAGAACGGCCCCGAGCAGGCTCAGGAGGGCGAGGCCCAGGAAGAAATAGTTCAGTTCCAGATAGCTCACGAGCTCACCGTTCCTTCTGGCACGGCGGCCCGGTGGGCTGCCTTGCCCCGGACCCGGTGGCGAAGCCACGCAAGGGATCCGGTGAACGCGATCATGGTCTGATAGCTCAGGAACAGCAAGAAGACCGGTTCTTCCACGGGAAGCTGGTCAGCCAGCATGATGCCGGTCATCAAGGGGGAGTCGCGATGCAGGAAGATCCCTGCGGTGATGGCCCATAGATCCCAACTCAGGAAGTAGACGACACCGAGGCACAGGACGAGCGCCGACCTCCAGGGGTGGGACCAGAAGAACAGGCCGAAGCGGGCATCGAGGGCAGTCATGCAGCCCAACAGGAACAGCAGGATCACCAGATAGGTCATGCGGTCCTCGCCGCGGGTTCGGCCTGCGCCTGGGCAACCTGAGGGCCGGGCACCGGCAAGGCGCCGCGGAACGACTGCCCGCGAATGGCCTTGAGGACCAATTCGGCGCTGATCATGCACATGGGGACACCGATGCCCGGCCGCACGGAACTTCCTGCATAGAACAACCCGCCCACCTTGGCACTGCGGATTCCCGGTCGCAGGAAGGCGCTCTGGCGCAGGGTATGGGCAGCACCCAGGGCGCTGCCCTTCCACGCGTTGAAGTTTTCCACGAAATCCCCGGGGCCGTAGCTGCGCCGCACGACGATCCGCTCGCGCAGGTCAGGGATGCCTGCCCAGTCGGCGAGTTGGTCGATGGCCGCGTCGGCCACCTGTTCCACCATGGGCGCCCCGGTGCCATCGTCGCCGCCACCGCCCCAGGCCTCAACTGCCGGGGAGGGGACGAGGATGAACAGGTTCTCGTGTCCGGCAGGGGCGACACCGGCATCGGTTTCACTGGGTTTGCAAACGTAGATCGACGTCCGGGCGTCCAGGTCCTCCCCGGCGTCGATCCTGCCGAAATTCTCCCGCCAGTCGGCGGTGAACAGCAGGTTGTGGTGGACCAACTCGTCGAGGTTTCCGCGGACTCCCAGGCAGACCAACACGGCGCTGGGTCCCGGGTCACGTCTCCGCCATACCCGTTCGGGGTGGGTTTGCCTCCCGGGTGGCAGCAGCGTGGTTTCGACATGGTGCAGATCGGTGGCGGCCACCACCTGGCTGGCTTGGACCACCTGCCCAACACCGTCGGCGTCGGTGTATTCTACGGTATCCACCACGGTACGACGGTGGGAACCGTCGCGTGTGGTGATGCGTTTCACCGTCGCGCCGGTGATGATCGTGACGCCAGCTGCCCGGGCATTTGCTTCCATGGCGTCGACGAGTGCGGCGAACCCGCCCCGGGGGTAAAGGACTCCGTCGGCGAGATCGAGATGGCTCATCAAGTGGTACATCGCTGGCGCCTTGAAGGGAGTGGTCCCCAGGAAGACCGCCGGATATCCGAGCAACTGGCGTTGGCGGGGGTCCCGGAACCTCCGGGCGATGAAGGCATCGAGGTTCGTCGCCAGCAGGCGTGCCATCGTCACCCCATGGCGCAGCACGGTGGGGTGCAGTAGACCCAGCAGGGTGCGGAAGTCATCATAGAGAAAATGCTTCTTGGCCAGCGAGTAGGTCAGTTCCGCTGATGCAAGATATGCGCGCAGCTGCTGTCCGGACCCCGGATCCATGGACTCGAAAAGCGCCTCGGCGTCCGCCCGGCCGGTGCGCACATCCACCGGGTCCCCGTATCCTTCGAACCAGGTGCGGTAGGCCGGGGTGAGTTTCACCAGATCGAGCTGCTCGTCGGCACTGGTGCCCATCAGGCGGAACCAATGGTCCATGACCTCGGGCATGAGGTACCAGGAAGGACCGGTATCGAAGGTGAAGCCGTCGACGGCATGGCGTCCGGCGCGACCTCCGAGATGTTCCCCGCGCTCCAGTAGTGTGACGTCGTGACCGTCGCGGGCCAGGAGACCGGCGGTGGCTAGTCCGGCGATGCCGCCGCCAATGACCACGATCCTCCGAGGTGTTTCGCCCTGGGGGATAGAAGGGCCACTGGGGGAAGCTGTGTCACTGGTGCTGTGCCGGTTTCGTCGGGCGGAGCGGGCAGCGGGGTCGTAATAGCGTCGTGCTGCACGACGACGGAATGAAGTCCAGCTCATCAAACTGCCTTTGCGTTACGGGGTGACCGTGCGGCGAGGGCTCGCAGCGCGATGGAAGCTTTTTCGGCTCCGGGGACCCGGATCCTGACCCGGAGCAATTGTTCGGCCGGAGCCGCATCGAGGCGATCGACCAGCGCGGCGAACAGCCCGTGGGCCAACGCAACGGCTCGTCGGGCGCCGGGGGCCAGGAGCGGGAGGCCCGCCTCCGCGTCCATGAGTTCCCGGCGGATCTGGGCAACGAGGTGATCCTTGGTCGCCTCGTCGAGAGGCGCGGTGCCGGAACCTGGAACGTAGTTGCGTCCCAGTTCCTCTCCGTCGGCCGCCAGGTCGCGCAGGAAATTGACCTTCTGGAACGCCGATCCGAGGCTGCGTGCCGCCCGTTCGAGTTCCTGGTCATGGCCCGTGCTGGCTCCGGGCATGGTCTGGAAGACGCGCAGGCACATCAGGCCCACGACCTCGGCCGAACCATAGATGTACTCGTCCAATGATTCGGCGTCGTGACGGGTGACCGTCAGGTCCGCTCGCATCGAAGCAAAGAACGGTTGCGTCAGGCTCGCCTGGATTCCACAGGCCCTGGCCGTCAGGGCGAAGGCGTGGACCACCAGATTGGTGCTGTATCCGGTGCGCAGCGCCAGTTCAGTCTCTTGTTCCAGACGGTTCAATTGTTCGCCCACGGCGACGATATCCAGTCCGGCGGCAGCGGCCGCGCCGTCGACCACCTCGTCGGCGACACGCACCAACGCATAGATGTTCTCGATGTCGCGTCGCGCGTGGTGTCCCAACATTCGGCAGGCGAGACCGAAGGACGAGGAGTAGCGGGAGATCACGATGCCGGCACTCCGACCGGCAGCATCGGAATACTTGGAGAGGTCGTGGATGCTCATGACTACTTCTTCCGATTCAGGACATGGTCGCCGATCGCGGCGAACTCCCCGAAGACTGCCGGAGTCAGGTCGAGACCCCTGGCCTCATTCAAGGCGGAGGTGACCAACTGCGCCGCGAGGGCGCGGGCTTGGGGCTCGGCGCCGCTGTCAGCCAAGGCCGAGCGCACGCTCTCGAGGTCGCTGCGGCCGACGGAATAGGCGTCCCGGGCCTGTCGGAACCCCTGATGGCCTTCCGCCTGTGCGGTCAGTACCGTGCGTTTTCCCGAACGAAGATCGGAGTCGATGGACTTCCCGGTCTCCTCCGGGTCCCCGAAGGTTCCCAGGACGTCGTCAATGATTTGGTAGGCGGTTCCCAGATTGCGTCCCAGCCCACCCAACCGTGCCGCCAGATGTGGTGGCGCCCCAGCGAGCAATGCCCCGGCTTGCAGCGGCGCCTCGAACGAGTAGATGGCGGTTTTCAGTCGTTCCATGTTCAGCACCTCCGACTCCGGTGTGCCGGCAGGGGAAAGGGAAAACACCAGGTCGTCGAGTTCCCCGGCGGCTGAAGCCAGGAGAGCGGAATGGACCACGTCGAGGATGGTGCGGGCGTTCGGTGAACTGGCGGAGGCTAATGCCGCCAAGCGAATGGAGCCAGCGAGCAGGATGTCGCCGGCGATGATGGAGGCTGAATGTCCTGCGTGTTCGGCGGTCTCCGCGGTATGGCCGAGGGTCAGGGCATCGTCGCGATACCCGGCTCCGAGGGTCGGGACGCCGCGCCGAACGAAATCGCGGTCGATGACGTCGTCGTGCATCAACAACGCTGCGTGAAGCATCTCGAAAGCGGCACCCAGGGTGGCTGCGGCCTCCGTGTCTCGGCCACCGAAGGCCCTGAAGGCGACGTGTACCAGATGCGGACGCGTTCGCTTTCCCCCGTCGAGGGTGGTCGCAAGGCGCCGGCACAGCAGGTCATAGTTCCGTGAGTTCAAACCCGGTGCCCGACGGTCTGCTCGTTGCTCAGCATCGAGGATCCGCTGAACCATCTGGCCGTAGTCGGCGGATGCCTTGTCGGGAGCCGGCTTGGTCGCGGTCGATTGGGGTGGCGGCCTCGTGCACTTGCTTCCCGCGGGGTCTGCGTGTTTCCATTCGTGCAATTCGGTACTCATTTGTCCTCCTTTCGTACTGTTTTGTTCGGGCTGGAGGCGGTGGCGGGTCCGCTTGCGTCGCCCGATTGCCCGTCGAACTCTTGGGCCATCGCGTCGATCCTCTCCTGGACTGCATCCGCAGCTCCTTGCAGATAGCGGGTAACGGCCTGCTGCTCCTTATCGTCCATTTCCCGGACCAACGAGTCGGTTTTGAGGATCATCGGCATGAGTTGCGCCATGGCTTCACGTACCGAGGAATCGGTGGGTTTGACCAGGACCCCACGGCGGTCCGTGGGGTGGGGGACACGTTCGGCATGACCGGCTTTTTCCAGTCGGTCGATGACGCTGGTGATGGCCGCGGTTGTCAGGTGGAGGGCTCCCGCCAATTTCGAAGGCGTGAGGGGTCCCAACTGCATGAGCTGTTGCATGGCCTGGAAATCGGTGTCATTCGTTTTCAGGTGCATCCGCATGCGGTATTCCATGACGTCATTGAGCACGAGGATCCTGCGCAGGTGCACTGATGCCGGGTGCATTCGGCCCGCCGGGGAGATGGTTTGCTCATTTTCTGCCATGGTTCCAGCCTTACTTGATAATAAGAAAATCTAGCTACATACTTGTGCATGAATCACTATTTGTCGAGTGCGACTCCCCTGAAGACGCTGAACCAGGAGCAAAGAATGCCGAGAGCCACAGCCCGCTGGGAAAAGATGGCGCCGCTGCTGACTGCTGCCGCCATGGCCTTGGCCATCGCTGGAGCTTTTCTCGGAAGCGGCGCCGTAGTGGGGACACCGGTGCAGGATGTGGCGGACGGTTGGCTGTCAGCGGATGGCACCATCTTGGCACCAGGTTCGGGAGCCTTTTCGATCTGGAGCATCATCTACCTGGGCCTCCTGCTCTACGCTGTGGTCCAGTTCCTGCCCTCGCGCAGGGATGATGTCCTGCACAACAAGCTTCGAGGATGGGCTGCGGCCTCCGGCCTGCTCAACGCCTTATGGCTCGGCGTAGTCCAACTGGGATGGCTGGCGGTCAGCGTGGTGGTGATCTTCGCTCTTGTGGCTACGCTGTGCGTCATCCTGGTGATTCTGCGGCGCAGCCCGGAGTCCAATCTGGTGGATCGTGTTGCCGTCGGCGGTACCTTTGGTCTCTATCTGGGATGGGTGTCGGTGGCCGCAGTCGCCAACGTATCGGCTTTGCTGGCCTCCTCTGGGTTCACGGGCTTCGGGCTTCCGGTTCCGGTTATCGCCGGCGTTGTCCTTCTGGTGGTCGCCGCTATTGGCGTGGGAACCGCGATGTATTCGCGAGGCCGCCTGGGGCCCGGCCTGGCCCTGGCTTGGGGACTGGCGTGGATCACCGTCGGCCGTACCGACGGCGGTCTGGAATCGACGCCCGTGGCTGTTTCCGCGGCGATTGCCGCAGGAGTCGTGCTCTCGGCCGTCGTGGTGGTACGAGTGGTCACGCGCGGGCCAGCCGCCGACGTCGCCTTGTCGTGACAGCCGTTTGTTGAACAACCAGTTTTTAAGAGCACCGCCCGACGAAGGAGAATCAGATGAGCATCATTGCCGTTGCAGGAGCCACTGGGTACGTCGGGGGTCGGCTGGTTCCGCTCTTGCTAGAACGGGGGCACTCCGTGCGGGTACTGACCCGAAATCCTGCCAAGCTCCGCGATATTCCGTGGGCCCATCAGGTCGAGGTCGTCGAAGGTGCCCTCGAAGACGCCCAGGCCGCGCAGCAGCTGGTCGAGGGGGTCGACGTCATGATGTACCTGGTGCATTCCATGGGCGGGGATGCCTCATTCGAACGGATCGAGCGCAGTTGTGCCCTCAATGTGGCCCAAGCCGCGCGCGAGGCGGGGCTCAAGCGCATCGTCTACCTCTCCGGGCTACACCCTGATGGCCAGCTCAGTCGTCATCTGGCTTCCCGCAAGGAGGTCGGAGAGATTCTTTCCACCTCGGGAACTCCGACGGTGGTGTTGCAAGCGGGGCTATTGATCGGCTCCGGATCCGCCAGCTTCGAAATGGTCAGGCACCTCACCGACGTCCTGCCGGTCATGCCCGCGCCCCGCTGGGTGAAGAACAGGGTTCAACCCATTGCCGTCAGGGATGCGCTCTACTATCTGGTCAGGGCCGTGGAGCTACCCGAAGGAGCCGCCGGGACCTTTGACATCGGTGGCCCCGACGCCCCCACCTATTCAGAAATGATGCGCGGTTATGCCAAGGTCGCGGGTCTTCGCCAGCCCTGGGTGATTGCCTTGCCCGTGCTTACCCCGTGGCTCGCTGGCCAGTGGGTCAACCTGGTGACCCCCATTCCGCGCGCGCTGGCTATCCCGTTGGTGGAGTCGCTGCAGCATGACTGCGTGGTGAAGGACCGAGGCATCGATGATCTGATTCCCCCTCCGGAGGGCGGCTTGACCGGCTATGAGCGCTCGGTGGAGTTGGCCCTGATCAAGATCGAAGCCGGGGCCGTGGAAACGTCTTGGGCAAATGCCGAAGTACTGGCGGAGCCGGCCGAACCGTTGCCCAGCGACCCGGAATGGGCCCGGCGGACCGTTTTCACCGACGACCGGGAACGGGCCTCTGAAGCCACTCCCGAGCAGGTCTGGAAGGTCATCGAAGGCATCGGTGGCGACAACGGCTGGTATTCCATGCCCTTGGCCTGGTCGGTGAGGGGCTGGATGGACAAATTGGCCGGTGGTGTCGGTTTGCGTCGTGGACGCCGAAGCAGGACGAATCTGATGCTTAACGATGTCGTTGACTGGTGGCGGGTCGAGGCTATTGACCCCGGGACGTCGTTGCTTTTGCGCGCCGAGATGAAGGTGCCAGGGGGCGCCTGGCTGGAATTGAGGGTCGAACCGGCTCCGGGGGGCGGAAGCGTGTACCGTCAGCGGGCGATCTTCTTCCCCCGCGGGCTAGGGGGCCGACTCTATTGGTTGGGGGTCCTTCCCTTCCACGGGGTCATCTTCAAGAGCATGGTGGACCAGGTGGTCCGGACTGCAGACCGACGTCCCGTCGTCTAGAACCCAGGGCTGGTCGGCGGGCTAGGGCTCCTCGAGCAGGCCGGTGGTGCGGTAGGGGATGACCTCGCGCAGGAACATCGACGTCGATGTTCGCGTGATCCCGGGGCAAAACCGGATGACCTCGCTGACCCGGTACAGGTCGTCGGGATCAGAGGCCACGACCCGAATCAGTAGATCGGTGTCCCCGGCCGGTGCGAAGCACTCGAGCACCTCGGGTATATCCCGTAATGCGGCAATTGCGTCGTCCAGCTTGGACTGGTCCAATTCAGCGGACACGGAGGCGGAGACCCCGCGCCCCAGGGCGGCGGGGGTGACGCGGCTGCTATTAGGGCGCATGGCGCCGGAGGCAGCAAGCTTTTCGAGGCGGGATTGGACGGTTCCCCGCGCCAGGCCGAGCCGCTGGGCCAGCATCATGATCGGGATGCGCGGATCCTGGTCCATGGCGGCCAGGATGCGGCGATCCGTGGTGTCGAGTTGATATCGCTCGGGTGTCACCCGGTGCTCCTTTGCTGGGGTGCTGCGGATGGCGTCGGCCAGATGTCGGTCAAAATGACCAACAGTCTTCGCGAACAGAATCTAAGATTAGTCATATTGTTCAGCCAAAATCAATACTGTTGCGCGGTTTGACCGATGAATGATCTATTGATGAGAGGAACTGGGCAATGCCACAAGCATTCGAAAGTCAGGTTGACGGTTCGGCGGCAACACCAGCGCTTCCGAAACGGCACGGCCCATCAGGCCCGCGACCAGTAGTCCTCTACGAGTATGGCCCGCGAGATTCCCGGAGGGGAATCCTGCGGGCCTACGTGACGTGACCCCGGATTGTCCCCATGCGCACCTAATGACTGGAAACGACGTCAAACCCGGGCTAACTTCGAGGTATGAGATTTATGCGTCTGGAAGACGTCGCCGAAGAGTTGAGCGTCAACATGCCTCAGGTCCGTTCACTGGTCCGGAGCGGCGAGCTTCCCGCCATCAAGGTCGGCGGCCGCGGCGTGTGGCGTGTGGAGCGCAGCGAACTCGAGGCCTATATCGAGCGTCAATATGTCGCCACCCGCGAGGGGCTCAAACAGGACGGCGGCATCACCTCTGATGGAAGCCGCTAAGGCCGCTGGGTTTCCCGCCGTCGTCCCCCCTTCACTGCAGACCCCAGCTGTTCTGATCGACCTGGAAATCCTCCGCCGGAACATCGACACACTGGCGCGGGCGGTATCCGCCCGGGGGCAGCGACTGCGCCCCCACGCCAAAACCCATAAAATCCTGAACATTGCCGCGATGCAGCTGGCGGCCGGAGCCACCGGCCTCACCGTAGCGACACTGGGGGAAGCCGAGGTTTTCGCCGATGCCGGCGTGGATGACCTGTTCATTGCCTATCCCCTCTGGGTGGGGGAGCCGATGGCACCACGCCTGGCGGCACTGGCCCGCCGCAGCCGGCTGCGCGTCGGCGTCGACTCTTGTGAAGGGGCACGAAATCTTGCTGCGAGGCTCGGCGACGAGGCTGGCCTGCCGGGGGTCATGATTGAGCTCGACAGCGGACACCACCGTAGCGGTACCGAACCTCAAGAAGCAGCATCCGTGGCCCTGGCCGCCCGCGAGACAGGATTGCGTGTTCTCGGGCTGTTCACCTTCCCCGGTCACAGTTACGGCCCCGGTGCCTCCGCCGGCGCCGTGGACGACGAATCGCGGGTTCTTCAACAGGGCGCCGCCTCGCTCCGGGCGGCCGGCTTCGACGAGCTCGAACTCAGTGGCGGTTCGACGCCGACGGCCTACGCATCGGAACCCGGCGCGGCAACCGAGCTCAGGCCCGGCGTCTACGTGTTCAACGATGCTCAACAGCTGGAAATGGGCCACTGCGACGTGGGGGACATTGCCCTGACCGTCGCGGCGACGGTCGTTTCCCGGCGCGAGCGCCCAGAGGGTGGCGGGCAGGTGGTGCTTGACGCCGGTTCGAAGATCCTTGGAGGGGATCGACCTTCCTGGGCCAGCGGATTCGGGCGGATTCTTGGCGCACCATCGGCACATGTTTCGGCGCTGTCCGAGCATCATGGAACCGTTGACTACCCGGCAGGAAGTCGACTACCCGACTACGGGGAGGTTTTGCAGGTGATCCCAAACCACGTTTGTCTGGTCCCGAATCTCGTGGATGTGGTGACTGTTGTGCAGCGGAAGGGTGGCAGCACCGAACGGCAGGCTCCCTACAAGATCGTCGAACAGTGGGCCGTGGCTGCACGCGGACAAAATAGCTGAACAACGGTCCGCATCTTTTGTGTTGCGCCCTTGAAGTGCGTTAAGCTGACCCACGTGGTCATCGCGTGTGATTTCATGTGCGCGGGGCTTTAGCTCAGTTGGTAGAGCGTTTCGTTCGCAATGAAAAGGTCGGGGGTTCGATTCCCCCAAGCTCCACCGCAGACGAGTCCAGCCAAGGGACATACCCCGGCTGGACTCGTTTTTTGTTCCGGCCTTTCGGCCCATCGACAGACCGCCGCCGAGTTCACCTGCGGCTCCTGTTGCCTTGTTCGGCACCGCCCCGAGCTGGCCCGGGAGAAGAACGGGCTGAACTTCTGCCTCGACTGCGCAGGCTAAGCAGGAGCGCAGAAGCGACGGCCGGCAGTTGCCCCGCACCCCCGGAATCGTCCGCGGCCCTGCCCACCCCCACCCGAAACGCCTACGATGGAACCAACGTGTCATGGCACACGCAGGACGGACGACGTGAAGGGAGCCGACCTGGCATGAGCAGCGAAGCCTATATTTATGACGCCGTGCGCACACCCCGCGGTCGCGGACGCCAGGGAGCCCTCCACGGGACCAAACCGATCTCACTGGTCACCGGTCTGATCGACGCTCTGCGGGAACGCAACCCGGGTTTGGATGAGTCACGCATCGACGACCTGATCCTCGGGGTGGTCACCCCGATCGGCGACCAAGGGGCCGATATCGCCCGGATCGCCGCCATCGCCGCAGGACTTCCTGACACCGTCGGAGGATTCCAGCTCAACAGGTTTTGCGCTTCTGGATTGGAAGCGACGAACCTTGCCGCCGCGAAGATTCGCTCCGGGTGGGAACATCTGGTCATCGCCGGGGGTGTGGAATCCATGTCACGGGTCCCTATCGGATCCGACGGCGGGGCCTGGGCCTTTGATCCTGCCACCAGCTACGACACCTCCTATGTCCCCCAGGGCATCAGCGCCGACCTCATTGCCACGATCGAAGGCTTCGACCGCAGGACCGTGGACGCCTTCGCCGCCAGATCCCAGCAGCGCGCCGCCACCGCCTGGGACCAGGGCTACTTCGAGCGCTCGATCGTGCCCGTGATGGACCAGAACGGCCTGGTTGTCCTGGACCACGATGAACATCTGCGCCGGGGGACCACCGTGGAGACCCTGGGGAGGATCCGTCCCGCTTTCGCCCTGATGGGCACCGACGGCGGCTTCGACGCCGTAGCGCTGGAAAAGTACCATTGGGTCCAGCAGATCGATCACGTCCACACCGGAGGCAACTCCTCAGGCATCGTCGACGGGGCCGCAGTGGTCCTGGTCGGTTCCGAATCAGTCGGCCACGATCTGGGATTAACCCCGCGGGCCCGCATCACCGCCGCCGCGGTCTCCGGAGCGGATCCAACGATCATGCTCACTGGACCCACCCCTGCCACCCACAAACTGCTCAAAACCGCAGGGCTGAGGCCGGAGGACATCGACCTATGGGAAATCAACGAGGCCTTCGCCGCCGTCGCCCTGAAATACCAACGTGACTTCGCCATCGACGAAGACCGCCTTAATGTCCACGGTGGCGCCATCGCGATGGGCCACCCCTTGGGCGCTACGGGGGCGATGATCCTGGGCACCATGGTGGACGAACTCGAACGCACCGGGCTCCGCCGCGCTGTCGTCACGTTGTGCATCGGCGGCGGCATGGGCGTCGCAACCCTGATCGAACGGGTCTGAAACGAAGGGTGGACATGGAAAAGCAAGAAGTCATCCGTGAGCAGGAAGACGACGCAGGGATCCTTACCTGGATCCTCGATGCCCCGGGAAAGGCAGTGAACCTGCTGGACGATGCCTTCATCGCCTCCATGACCGGGCGTCTGGATGCGCTCGAAGAACGGCGGGCCGAAAAACCCGCTGCCGTCACCGGAATCATCCTCACCTCCGCGAAGAAGAGCTTCTGTGCCAGCGCCGACCTGGAGGCGATGGCGGCCGCTACCCCCGCGGACGCCCGAACCGTGAACGACCTGGCCCGTCAATGGGGGCTACTGCTGCGCCGCCTGGAAACTGCCGGTGTTCCCGTCGTGGCTGCCCTGAACGGCGCGGCCATCGGAGGTGGCCTCGGCCTGGCACTGGCCACCCACCATCGCATCGCCGTTGACGACCCCGGCAACAGGTTCGGTTTACCCGAAGTAGATTTTGGGATCTGCCCGGGCGCTGGAGGGGTCCTGCGCACTACCCGCCTGCTGGGCATCGAACGCGCACTGGATGAGCTGCTGCTCAGTGCTGCCATCGTGGGGGCCCAGGATGGCCTCCAGCTGGGAATCATCGACCAGGTCCTCAAGGACGAGGAGGAGCTGCTGCCGGCAGCACGTCGGTGGATTCGTGAACATCCCGTGGCCCGCCAGCCCTGGGATACCGACGGTTACTTCTTCCCCGGCGGAGCGCCGCAGGTTCCCACCGGGGCCGGCCAGAACCCGTTGACAGAAATCCTCCAATTCCTTCCCGCACGATTGCGTGGCCGCACCGATGCCCTCCATAATCCAGCACCCCGCGCCATTCTCGCCGCCGCCGTGGAAGGCGCGCAGGTGGACGTGGCAACAGCCACTGCCATCGAGGCCCGCTACTACACCCAAACTGTCGTATCGCCGGTCTCCACGGCGATGATCGGCCTGCGGCACACCGACCGCAAGGCCGCAGGGCGCCAGGCCATTGACGCGACCACCGGTGCGGTTCCCGATGCCGCGACCACCGCTGCTGGCGAGACACCCGATGCCCCTGGAACCGGTAGGGCGGTGGAGGGTGAAGAGCGCCATCGCGGGCAGATGAGCGCCGCGAAGGTAGCCCGGCAGATGGGAGCAGACCTCCTAGAAGCGGCCCGAGTCACCGCGAGGGAGCTAGTTGCCCACGGGATGGCAGCGATTTCCGTTGAGCGTGCCGCCGAAAATGCGGGACTGGCATCGCCGCTGTTCCATGCCATCACCGAAGCCGTGCAGGAATCGCCCCGGGAGACCACCGATACCCCTGTTGGAGTGGGTCAGCAGGGGACTCCGGAGCTATCCACCGAGGTGGCGCAACGGCGCCTGCTCTCGGCGATAGCCCGTTCCGGGCGAGAACACCTCGGGGGACGGGATGCGGCGATGACCGCGGCCCTGAACATCGCCTCGGTGGACGGTGCCGGTTATCCGGCCTGGACCGGGGGGATCACCCGCTGGGAAGACGACTAGAACTCCAGCGAGGCCTCATCGCTGACCGAGAGTGACAACACGGCTGTTTCGATGACTTCATGGGCCTCGAGCTCGCGCTCGAGCCGCCGCATCTGCCGGGCCACATCCTCTTCCGGATCATTACCCACCAAATCCACTTCGGCCACCAGAAACAGCCGATCGGGTCCGATGTATTCCAAATGCAGGTAGGTGACCCGTTCGATTTCCTCATGACCCTGAAGGGCCAGGCCGACCTGGGCACGAATTTCGGGAGTCGAACTCGCGCCGATCAGAAACAGTCGATTCCTGTCGATGAGCACCAATGCCACGACGCCGAGCAGCACACCGATGACCATAGAACCGGCGGCGTCCCAGCGGGCATCACCGGTGATCTGGTGGAGGTAGATGCCAGCGCCGGCGGCGACGAGACCGACCAAGGCCGCGAAGTCCTCGGCCACCACGGCGCGCAGCGTCGTGTTCGAGGTCCGCAGGACCAGGTCGAGGGTCGACGTTCCTTGCGCCCGGGCTTTCCGACGGGCCTGCACCACCGCCTGGGTGAAGGACGAGCCCTCGATCAGGAAGGCCAGACCCAACACGGTGAAGGCGATTCCGGGTGACTCCACGGGTGCTGGATTGTTGAGCTCCTGGAGTCCATGCATGATCGAAAAGACGGCGCCAGCGGTGAAGATGCCCACGGCAGCGAACATCGACCAGACATAGGCTTCGCGACCGAAACCCAAGGGGTGACGGGAATCCTTCGGGCGGGCCGACCGGCGGTCGGCGATGAGCAAGAAGATTTCGTTTCCGGCATCGGCCCACGAATGCGCAGCCTCCGCAACCATGGAGGCCGACCCGGTCAGCAGGGCAGCCACCGACTTCGCGATCGCCACCAGGATGTTGGCGATGAACGCGATGACCACCGTCATGCTGGATTCTCCATGGTGCCAGTCTAGAACCGGAGCCCGTGGAATGGGCCCCGGTGTAGCCTAAGGCCAAGGGCGCCAGCGCGGCGCCCCGAAAAGGATGTGGACCATGGCAACTGAGAAGGAACCCGTTCTGGGTGTATTGGGCAAGTCGCGAAAAATTGACGAGCACCGCGTGCCGATCCACCCCGGCCATCTGGAACGCATCGACCCGGGACTGCGTGCCCGGATGGTCCTCGAGGAAGGGTACGGGGAACGGTTCGGATATTCGGACGCAGACCTGGCCACCCTGGTGCGGGCCGTATCGAACCGCACAGCGGTCATCGACGCCGCGGACACCGTCCTGCTGGCCAAACCGCAGGCCAGGGATCTTGAGGATCTACACGAAGGCCAGACCCTCTGGGGATGGCCGCATTGCGTGCAGGACCGCGAGATGACCCAGCTGGCGATCGACAAGAATCTGACGTTGATTGCCTTCGAAGCCATGAACCACTGGGCCAGCGATGGCGGGTTCTCCTTGCACGTCTTCCATAAGAACAACGAACTTGCCGGCTATTCCTCCGTCATCCATTCCATGGCGCTGACCGGGGTCACCGGGGACTACGGCCGCCGGCTGACCGCCGTCGTCATCGGTTTCGGGGCCACCGCCCGGGGCGCCGTCACCGCCCTGAAGGCCCACGGTGTAACGGATATCAGGGTGCTCACCAACCGGACGGTCGCCTCGGTGGCCGCGCCCATCCACTCGGTGCAGATGGTCCAGTTCGATCACGAGGACGGCCCCTACCTCAGCGAAGTGATTACCGATGACCGGGGGCGCGTTCCCCTTGCGCCGTTCCTGGCCGAAAGCGACATCGTCGTGAACTGCACCTTGCAGGACCCCAACAACCCCTTGCTGTATTTGCGCTTGGAAGACTTGGGCGCTTTCACCCCGGGCAGTCTGATCATCGATGTTTCCTGCGATGAGGGGATGGGATTCGACTGGGCGCGACCGACCACCTTTGCCGAACCGATGTTCACGGTCGGGAACAACATCGACTACTACGCCGTGGACCATAGCCCGTCGTACCTCTGGAATTCGGCCAGCTGGGAGATCAGCGACGCGCTGCTGCCCTTCCTGCCACTGGTCATGGGCGGCCCGGATGCGTGGGGAACCAGTGAAACCGTCACCCGCGCCATCGAGATTCGGGACGGTGCCGTCGCCAATCCCGCGATCCTCGAGTTCCAAGGACGTGCGCTGGGGTATCCGCACCGGCTGCTCTGAGGCCACTAGTGCTTGCACCCTGACGGGGCACGGGCCTACGTTGAAAGAACCAGCCCCCATCCCGGAGGCACGTAACATCAGCCAGGAGGTCATCATGGCAACATCGGACGGTACGGTCATCATCGGTGGGGGACTCGCGGCGGCGCATGCTGCCCAGACGCTACGCGAACAGGGGTACTCCGGGAGCATCACCCTGATCGCCGATGAGGCAACCCCTCCCTATGAGCGTCCGCCGCTGTCCAAGGAGTTCCTCCAGGGCAAACAGGATGCCGAAGCAGGCATCGCGCACGACGCCGAATGGTACGCAGCGCACGATGTGACCCTGGTGCTGGGTGGGCATGCCTCCGAGATCGACCGTCGGCGCCACGTGGTGCGGCTGGATTCGGGGGATGAGCACCCCTACGGGCAACTGCTGCTGGCTACCGGCGCCGATTCTCGTCATCTCGACCTTCCGGGAACCGATCTACCTGGGGTGATGATGTTGCGCCGTCTGGGCGATGCCCAGATCCTGAAGGATGCCCTGGCCACCGGGGGGCGCCTCGCCGTCGTCGGTGCCGGCTGGATCGGCCTCGAAGTGGCCTCCAGCGCCCGGCAGGCAGGGATGGAAGTCACCGTGGTCGCCCCGAATGACACGCCGCTGGAAAACGTCATGGGTGAAAAGATCGGCGCACATTTCGCCGAGGTGCACCGCAGCAACGGGGTCGAGTTGCGGATGGGTACCCAGGTGAACGGCATCATCGAACGTGACGGCCGGGCCGCCGGACTGGACACCTCGGACGGTGAGGTGCCGGCCGACGTCGTTCTCATTGCCATCGGCGCCGTCCCGGCCACGTCGCTGGCGGAGGCCGCCGGGCTTGAAACGGATAACGGGGTACTGGTCGACGGTTCGCTGCGCACCAGCGACCCCGATATCCTCGCCGCCGGCGATGTCGCCAACGCGGTGAACACCAAATTGGGTCGTCTGCGGGTCGAACACTGGGACAACGCCATCCGGCAAGGCGAACTGGCAGCGAAGACGATCCTGAAACATGCTGACCGGTACGACTGGCTGCCCTACTTCTTTACCGACCAATTCGATCTGGGCATGGAATACGTCGGGCATGCCGGGCCCGGTGCTCAGGCCGTCGTCCGCGGGAGCCTGGAATCGGGGGAGTTCATTGCCTTCTGGCTTGAGGAAGGCGTCGTTACCGCGGCCATGAACGTGAACATCTGGGATGTCAACGACACTCTGCGCTCCATCGTGGGCCGCGCGGTGGCTCCCGAGCGGCTCGCCGACACCAAGGTTGAACTCGCCGATCTCTGAGTCCTGGTCGGGGCTCCGCGTCGTCGATGGTGCGGGAATGGAACGGTGTCCTTAGACTGTTGTGGTCGATACGCGCCACGGACGGCAATGAGGCACCTGGCCGGTCACCCTCCACCGCA
Organism: Arthrobacter rhombi; assembly: GCF_900163545.1. GTDB lineage: Bacteria > Actinomycetota > Actinomycetes > Actinomycetales > Micrococcaceae > Arthrobacter_H > Arthrobacter_H rhombi_A. The sequence continues at coordinate 2,642 of NZ_FUHW01000006.1, read as the reverse complement.
GAATCCCGAAGGTAGGAACCGCCGCATGACCCACCCGCCACATAGCACCATGCTTACCGGGCGTCCCCTGTTCATTGCCATGGTCTCGCTGGCATTGGGCGGATTCGGTATTGGCACCACCGAGTTCGCCATCATGGGCCTGCTTCAGGAGGGGGCATCCGACCTCGGCGTGGGCAACGCCGACATGGGGCTGATGATTTCCGCCTACGCCCTCGGCGTGGTGGTCGGCGCCCCCTTGCTGACCGCGCTGGGCGCCCGGGTGGCCCATAAGACGATGGTGTCCTGGCTGATGGTGTTTTTCACCCTCGCCAACTTCTCCTCGTTCCTGGCCCCGACCTACGATTCGATGCTGGTGACCCGTTTCCTCTCCGGGCTGCCCCACGGAGCCTACTTTGGGCTCGCCGCCATCCTCGCAGGGAACCTGGTCCCCGCCACCATGCGTGGCCGGGCGATCGCCTGGGTCATGATGGGCCTGTCGGTGGCCAATGTGTTGGGGGTCCCCGCGGTGACCTGGCTGGGTCAGCAGTTGGGATGGCGTTGGATGTTTGCCTCGGTGGCGCTGATCGGTGTCCTGACGTTGATCTGTATCCGACTCTGGGTTCCCTATAACCCGATCCATGAAGGTGCCAGCATCCGCCGGGAACTGACCGCGTTACGCAGTGGACGGGTCTGGCTGGCCATGGCCACCGGCATTGTGGGATTCGGCGGCTTCTTCGCGGTCTACTCCTATATCTCACCGACATTGACCGACGTCACCGGCCTCGAAAAGGGGGCCGTCCCCCTGGTCCTGAGCCTCTACGGGATCGGGATGGTCCTGGGAAACCTGTTGGGTGGGCGGCTGGCCGACTGGTCGGTCCACGGCAGCATCTACATCGCCACCTCGGCCATGGTCGTGTTCATGAGCGCCTTCGGGATCCTCTCGCCCTACCCGGTGCCCGCCCTGATCCTGGTCTTCATCCTCGGCGGGACAGGATCCATCCTGGTGCCGAGCCTGCAGGCCCTGCTCATGGACTCGGCGCCGAAGGCTCAATCACTGGCGGCCTCGTTGAACCACTCCGCGCTGAACGTCGCCAACGCCCTCGGCGCCGCCTTGGGTGCCGTAGTCATCAAACTCGGATTTGGCTACCAGGCCCCGTCCTTCCTCGGGGCAGGCCTGGCCCTGCTGGGTCTGTGCCTGGCGTTGCTGACCGCCCGGGTCTTCAAAGCCCGTGCCGCCGCCGACGCGGCCGCCGTGGCACAGACTTCGGGACAGCTCAGCTAGGACCGTCGGACCATCAGGTGGCCCGGGCCCGCGACCAGGACTCGATTTCTTCCAGACTGCGTCCCTTGGTCTCGGGGACGAGCTTGACGGCGAAGAGCCACCCCAGCGCGCAGATGAGGGCATAGAGCCAGAACGTCCACGACTTGCCCAAGGCGTCGAAGAGGGACAAGAAGGTCAGCGACACCACGAAATTCATGCCCCAGTTGCACATCAGGGTCGCGCTCATGGCCGAGCCGCGGATCCGTTGCGGGTAGACCTCGGAGGGCAGGACGAAGACGACGATCCCGACGCTGGCGCCGAAGGCCGCGATGTAGATCGCCAGACACACCATGGCGATCCATCCTGCCGAAAGGTCCAGGCTCTCTCCGTGCAGCACGAAGCCGAGCACGAGCAGCGTGATGCTCATGACGGCGAATCCGGTCATCAGCAGGACGCGGCGTCCGATCCTATCGACCAGGGACATGCCGACAATGGTCATGATGACGTTCACGGCACCGATGCCCACCGTGCCCAGGATCGCGGTGGAGGCCCCGAGCCCGGTGCTGTTGAAAATCGTGGGGGCGTAGTAGATGACGCTGTTGATGCCGCTGGCCTGACCGAAAACGGAAACCCCGATACCGGCGATCAGGGCAGGACGAACCCAGGGGGTCGTGAGGTCGCGCAGCGTGGATTTGGGTTGGACGTCCTCGTGGATGGACCGGTGGATCTCCTGGTATTCGCTCTGGGCGGTCTGCGGGTCCCTGAGCCTGCCCAGAACGGTGCGGGCCTCGTCGGTACGCCCCTTTTCGAAGAGCCAGCGCGGGGTTTCGGGCAAAAAGAGCATCCCTACGCCCAGCACGATCGCCGGGATGACGCCGAGGCCGAACATCCAGCGCCAGCCGCCGTCGTGGGCGAACAGCGCGTTGGTCAGGTAGGCGGCGAGGATGCCGATGGTGATCAGCAGTTGGTTCGCCGAAACCAGTCGGCCGCGGATCGCCGGGGGTGCTGCTTCGGCGATGAAGAGCGGAACCAGGACCGAGGCGGCCCCGACCGCGACTCCCAGCACCAGGCGGGCCACGACGAGGAATTCCGCCGTGGGGGCGAAGGCCGCCAACAGGGCGCCGATCGTGAACACCGCTGCGGCGGTGATGATCGTGTTCTTGCGGCCAAAACGGTCCGAGAGGGGCCCGCATCCGACGGCGCCGATGATCGCCCCGACCAGGATGGAACTGACGACCACACCTTCGGTGAACGGTGTCAGCGAGAAGTCGTCGTTGATGAAGAGCAGTGCCCCGGAGATCACCCCGGTGTCGTAGCCGAAGAGGAATCCCCCGACGGCGGCGATGGCGCTGACCGCATAGACCAATTTCGGTGATTTCGGGGCAGGGGCAGGGGGCGTGGG
>NZ_FUHW01000036.1 GCF_900163545.1 Arthrobacter rhombi | reverse complement strand
GTGGCATACCCCATTCTACAATTTAGCCAGCGAATTTCAGGCGCGGGACACTAGCAGCGTGCAACCCCCACCCTTGGGAATTTCTGCGGTAGCCAGAAGTAGCTGAACCTCTGGACTGCGGCTGTTCGAGGAGCGCCCAAATTCGTCTTGGTGTGCCCGGTAAAGGTTCCTTCTACGGGCAAAGGGGTGCCGCGCAGACGGCTTCGGACAATCCGTTCGGTGGACATTCTGGATGGTCATCATCGGCTCGTCCCCCGAGTGATGGTTTCATCGGCTGGCGCCTCGGACGTTCCAAGGTAGCGGGTCCATTGTTAATCGGCCGATGCCGATGGAAGGGTTTGCCAGGGGTCTTTCGACCCGTTTGTATCGATCAATGAACGTTCATGGTGTAGATCACAATAGAGCTATGAGCGTGGTTAGACTCTGCAATATGAGCGAACCGCAGACTCACCGAGATGTTCCGCCCGAGACGTCCCCTCACTCGACAAAGTCAAGATCGCGCGCCGGAAGAGGAGTATGGGCTGGACTCGTGCTCGCCTTGATCGCGACGGTTCTCATGTGGATTACCTCTTACGTCGGGCCGCTGGCCGCGCGGCAGGCGGCAGCCCGGGCGGACTATGACAACCTGTATACCGTTTCTATCATTGGGTTGGGAGCCGTCGTTGTCTTGAGTTTGATCGCCGTCATCCTCGGTATGAGGGGTGTGCGCAAGCCAGCGGGAAATGCCATGGCGGGTGCTGCCATCGGGATCGGCGTCATCCAATTTCTCGGGGTCCTGGTGACCTTCATCGTATCGACCCAGTTCACTGAGCTCATCTACTGATCTGTCCCCCACCTCGTGGCCGGTTCGGCTTATGGAGCGGACTTTAGAAAGACGCTTGAGTCGGGGGCTCAGGGGCGAATTCACTCCGTGTTGTGGTGGCGTTCCTTGAACGCGTAAAGGAATCGTTCTTGGTAGGCGGAATAGGCATCTGCGTGGCGAGCGTAATCCTCGGGCGATGTCGACGGAGGCAGCTGAACCGGCGGCATGTAGCGGTCAGCAGCATTTATTTTGAGCGGGTAGCCGAACTCATCCATCGTCGCCATTCAACAACGATAGGTCTTAATCAGCGCTAAAACAGGTGTCCCGACGAGGGTTCCTTCAACGGGCCATATTTTCCGGCAAGCCAACCGCAGGGACTATCTCTAGCTGAAGGCGACACCTTCAAAGTCCTACACTGAAGCCAAAGAGAAACTTCGAATCAAGGAGCTGAACATGGGCGGCCAATCGTTAGCTGAGATAGCCTTCTGGGACATTCTTTCTGCAGCCTTAATACCTGCGCTACTTCCGACCATAGCGATCGTCGTCTTTGGGATGTTGATTCTCCGACGTCTCCCTAAGCGAGCGCAAGTGGGAACGAAACAGAATACGACCATCAGATAGCTTCCCACTCATCCTTCCCGCGCGGACCAACGCGGGTAGCTGCACGCGGGGATGGGGGACTGGTTTTGTCTCACGTGTGGCAGCCAATCACGCCACCACCGTCTCAGCTATTCCAACGGTCTAGTGCTTCGCCGCCATCTCGTTACTTCAGACGTTGACCCCACCGGACCACAACGAAGGTCACGAACAGTGAAACCAAAATTGCCACAGCCCAACGAACGAGCATCGGCACGTCGGTGTAAACGTTCAGCATGGCGTTCATGGCGAATGCGGCAAGCAGGCCCGGAATTCCGATCAGAGAGTCACGCATAAGTCCCAGCGTTTCATGCTTCACGGCGCGCGAGGCGCACGGGCAGGGTGGGACACGAGGTCGTCCCGCTCAGTTTTTGCTGGTTGACTGCCCGGAAAGCAGCTGTGATTCATGGGAGAAACGGCCAAAAACACTAGATCACATTGTGATATACGTAGAAACATGATGCAAGAAATTACCGTTGACCAGGAACCGACTATTGACGCGTAGGCCCCCGCTAGCGACCGATGGCCCGGCGGCTGGGTAAGAGCGCTTCTTCCCACGGCGATCCTCGCCTGTCTAGAGCAGCAACCCCTGCACGGATACGCCATCGCCCAGGCACTCGGAAAACTGGGGTTCGGCATACCGCGGGGTGGGGCCCTTTATCCAGTACTCGCACGCCTGGAGGACTCCGGCGAGGTCGAAGCCGAATGGACCCCCGGAACCTCAGGGCCCCCTCGACGCCAATACACCCTCACTTCAAGAGGTACTGAACGTCTTGGAACAGATCGCCTCGGTCTTGAAGCGATGGTCGCGGCGATCAGCACGAGGACTGGCAGCATCGAAGAAAGTGGCAAAAGGAGGCCCCTGTGAACTGGGATAGCAGCCATCGCTCATCGACCGACTCCCCAGCAGGCGGGGAGCTAACGCGGGTCAGGAACCTGTTCGTGAGCGCCCGCTCCGTCCAGGAGGACTCCGCATGGGCGGATAGCGCCTTCATTCGCATGATTCACCTTGACGTGAAGATCGCTCTGGTGGAAGCGGCACTCACCGAGGCGGCAGCGGTCGTGCGTGAGGCGCAGGCTCCCCCGGAGGAACTCTTCGGGTCAGCGCGCGAATGGGCCGAAAGCCAGCTGGACGAGCTCAAGCAAGAGGGAGTCGATGCCGTGGAGAAGCCCTTGCGTCTGAGTTTTCGCGAGGTCGTCGTCTACTCACTGGGCAGCGCCACGGCCGTCAGTGTTCTGTTGTGCGTGGCATTACTGCTCAGAATAGGTGGTGATATGCCGCGTTTCAGCATCGGGCTGGCCCTGATGCCATGGCTGATTTCACTGGTCACCCTTGCCCTGATCAGCGTCTATACGCGCGCTTCGGAGCGTTTCTCCTTCGTGAAAGCCGTTGTCATTTCCGTGGGCCTGATCGTCGTCGGAGCGGCTGCGATCGCCGGCATCATCGTGCCCCTGGGCCAAGATGGGCCCGAAGGAAGCATCTTCTGGGCCACGGCACTGGTGCCGGGATATGCCTTGTTGTGCTTCATCGTCTCCAAGTTATGGCCTGGCCCCCAAGAAGGCCGCGGTGCAGCAGTAGAGGACATCGATGCGGCCACCAGCCTTCCCGATGGCCAGTGGCTCACCCGGGCACGGCAGGCTCTACGCGGCCGAGGGGATCTGGGCGAAGACCGAATTTCACAAGCCATCGCCGAGATCTCCGAACATGCCAATGAACAGGGAAGCAGCCTGGTCACGGAATTTGGTCGACCGGAAGGCTACGCCCAATCGCTACCTGCCAACCCCCGCCTGAAGCCACGCCGGCTCGCTTTCTTATATGCAGGCCTGGCCTCGTTGTGGCTCATCCTTGCTTTGGTTACCTGGGCGGACCACCAATGGAACCCCACGTGGTTGCTGGCTGGCTACCTCTGCCTCGTGATTTTGTGCTTCGTCCAGATCGGGAGGTATGCGCGCCGGACGAAACGAGCCGACGCCGATACCTGAGTTCCTCGATTCGATGTCAGGTGTCGACCGGCCCGGTTTTCCAAGCAGGAGGTTTCCGAGCGATAACGGGTGGTACGGTCCGGCTTTACTTGGTGTCTCGCGCTCACGAACGGACCCGCAGTCCCGCTCACTAACGAACCATGGGTCGACGAACTCCCCTTCCCAGACAGTCTGATCAGCAAATACGGCATCTTCCTACAGACTAAACGTCAGGACTCTTTAGCCGGTATTTCGAGACCGAGTGGCTCCAAGCACCCTCATGACAGAGCATCGTGCCGCAGAGGGTTCCGTTCTGTGAAGCATCCAAGAAACCGGAGAACCTACCCAAATATCAGGTGCTCGGCTATTGCTGCGCCTGTTTTGGCCGAGTCACCGCGATAATGAGAACGACGATTCCCGCTCCGGTTAAGGCCCAGCCCAGGATGCCGAGATTAGTGAACGTAACAACAAGCGCTCCGGCAACTAAAAGTGCGATGGATAGAGCCCGGCTCGTCCGTGCAATTCTGGTCATCATCATGAATTCAACTCTACGATCCAAGTACAAGCTGGTCGAGGCCAACAACTTCACCACGGATGCGACACGTATCCACCGTCCCGCTGAAGGGGGGGTAGGGGCCGGTACGTCCATTGGACGAAGACCCAGAAGCGCATGGCGGGAAATGATGCGAACTGCCTCTACCGCGGATCTTCCATAGGCCGTCCTTGGAAATCCCGGTGTGGCGAGATCAATCCACGGGGCGCCGTTAGTTCATTGGCTTGTATGAGTGGTCCTCAAGCATCTCGAAGATCCTGGGCGCATCTTCCTTGGCGGCAATAGTTTCCATGAAAAGCCGCCCCAAGTTCCCGTGAATGGTCACCACGTATTGCCGGTCCCTACCCAAGTGTTCGAAGACCATGTGCATCATGTCGGTAGCGATGCCCTGATGGCGATACCCCTCGTCGACCGTGAAGCCACTGAGGTAGGTGAGTTCGGGGTCTTGCTCCCACCGCTTATAGGAGGCCTCCCCGATGATTGCTTCGTCCTCGGTGAAGGCTGCGAGTCGGCCCAGGGAGTCGGTGGGTGTTTCACCTACCCAGCGGATACCAATATTCTTCATCCCCACATCATGACAGGCCGGCACCCCTTGATATAAGGCTCGCGAACAATGATGGTTTGGAGTACACCCTGGAAGGCGTTGCGCTTCCGTTTAGAACGCGGGGGCCGCAACGCCGTCATCTACGAATGGAAGAATAACTGTTTCGGCTGGCCTTCCCCTGTGAATCACGAGCGACACGAACATCTCGAAGTCAGCACGCTGGTATCAACGGACCATGTACCGTCCGGCTAACGGGCTCTCGTATCGACTGCGTTGGGGAGGAATGCAGTAAGGACGCTACTGAGCTCATCAGGGGCTTCTTCGGCTATGTGGTGCCCTGAATCAATGCCTTGTCCTCTCACGTTGTAGGCCCAGTTCCTCCAAATCTTAAGTGGATCGCCGTATAGCTGCTCTAGGTCATCTCGCAGGGACCACAGCACGAGCAGGGGGGTATCAAGGCGCCGACCGGCCGCTTGGTCGGCTTCTTCGTGGTAACGGTCGATGGTGAGCCCTGCCCGGTAGTCCTCGAGCATCGCACTCACGACCAGCGGTTTATGAATGGCCTCCTGCCACTCCGCGTAGTTCTCGGATCCCATCACTTTCGGGTCGCCGCTGTACCAACTATCCGGGTCTGCGTTGATGACGCGTTCGGGGATATCAGGTTGCGCGAAGAAAAACCAGTGCCACCACCTCGTGGCGAAACGCGCGTCGGCGCGAGCAAGATGCTCGCTAATGGGTATGCAATCCAACAACGCGAGGTGGTCAATGCGACTCTCGTAATCCAGCGCAAGACGCAGGGCTACATAACTCCCGCGGTCATGGCCAACGAGGTGGAACCGCTCATAACCAAGCGTGGTCATCAGCTGAGTCATGTCGCTGGCGACGGCTCGCTTCGAATACGTGCTGTGGTCCGCCATCGGCTCCGGCCCCAACGACCGACCATATCCGCGGAGATCGGGACAGACTACCGTGAAACCCGCCTGGACCAGTCGAGGCGCCACTTTGTGCCATGTCGCTCCAGTGCGAGGGTGTCCATGAAGAAGAAGAATAGGAGGCCCCTCCCCTCCATGTCGGACATGCAGTACCGCGTCACCGACGACAACGTTCTCGACAACGAAATTCTCGAACATTATCCAATTATGCTGCACGTGAGAAACAAATAGACCCATCAGCTTGCAAGGCTAAAAGTCCTTCAGTCAAAGTACGAGGCTTCACGGCCGTCCCGCAGAAGGTTCCTCATAACGGACAGGGAATCATCGTGCAGACGACCGAACTGGGCTCCATGTGCTTTCCTGGGGCAGTGCCTGCAATCAGATCTTAACAAGCTCGTGTTCACAGCATGGCTATGCTTTGTATGAATCGATGAATACTTGGCAGATCTAGTCGGTGCGCCGATAGAGAGGTTGAAACTGCATGAGCGTAGCTCCCGAACGGGTCACAGGCACAAGTAAGCCTCGAACCATGATGATGGCACCTTGGCTAAGCCTCGTAGCCGCGGTCCTTTCGCTGACCCTTCAGACGTCTCTTTTGATGCAGACGGTCTGTCTGGGTCTGGGCGCAGGCCTTGCCGTACTGAGTATTTATCGCTTCGCCATGCCTTCTAAGGACAGGCTCCGGCGTCCCAAGCCGCTGCGCATAGTGACAATGCTGGTCGCTGCAGTTGCAGTGTTTGGGTTCGTTGCTCGATACCTAGTTATTCTCGGCATCTCCAGACCTGTTCCCTATGCCGACTACGTGGAACAGCCCGGAGGGGACGGACTCCTGCAATGGCTAGCAGTGCATTTCACCGCCTTTGGGGCGATATCGGTAGTTCTTATGCTGGCAAGCACCATGGTGCTGGCTCTTGTCGCCACTATCAATCACAAGATGGAACAACGTCAGAACTCAATGTGATCCGGGAAGGCCATGAAGCTACCTAAAAAGTACAGACGAGGTGACCGGCGAAATGCGTCCCGATGTTGAGCGGTTTGATACATCTCCAACGCCGTTCCGGCTTTCTCATCCTTCGAGTGCTCTTTCCGTAAAAGGAACGCCATTCAAAACTGCAGCCACAGTGTGAATGACTCGAGGCGTTCCCGACAATCGGATTTGAGGAAAATGCCGCTTGCGGGCACTGTCCCGCTTGCGGTTCCACATACGGCGTGATGTGGATGGCGCTCTCGCCGTGTTCGGATAAACCATGAGAACTTCCAGAAAGACCCGGTACGCGACGTTGGGAATCGTGCTCACTCTCGTAGGAGTGGCAGGCGGCTTTTTGATGTTCTTACAGCCCTGGAGGGGCTGCCCTGAGATTGACGACAGCTCTGCTGGCTGCCCAGCCACAGGAAGCGATCAAGGCCTACTTGCTGTTGCTGTTCTTGTTCTAATGGTTGGGATCGTGCTTCTGGCCAAGTCTGTCTCCACTAAAGGAGAGCAGGTTCAGGCCGGAACCGCCGGGCCCTTCGAGTGATTCACCCAAGTGTCATTAGGAGCAATCCACGCAATCTCATGGTGCTCTAATGGATACCTTGAACTGCGCCGTAGAGCGGGGTCCCGAAATGGGCACGGTGGCTCTCCGCTGCTGTATCGGTCTGTGCCGTCGGTGTTGCGGTCTGGGCGCAGGGCGCAAGCTAACGATACGTTCTTCAACCTTTCTTGCCTGAGAGACTGTGGACCGTGAATACCCTGGATTCTGACAATTCAGCAGTTTGGGCAGCCGTCGAATCTGCCTGGCCGCACCTGCCGTGGGGCGAAGCCATCTTCCACCATGGCGCTTTCCATCATGTCGCAGTTCTCGATTCAGCTGCTGTGGTGCGTGTATCGAGCGGCGCTGGACATGAAGATAGAGCACATGCGGAGCATCGGAACCTAGCATCCGTGTCGAATGCCGGCCTACAGTTCCCAGTCCCCAAACCTTTGGCACTTCCTATCTCGGGGCAGGGTTGGTCAGCACAGATCAGCACCTTCGTCCCGGGCGCGCATCTGCCAGACCTTTCATGGGAGGAGGCAAGGGCGGGAATTGACTTCATTCTCACTGGCCTGCGGGAGTTCGACGGTCCTGTGGGTCCGCTTCGTCCAGTTAGGCAGTGGTGCGGGGGGGCAGGAGTGGCCGGCCATAGTCGATCGGATCATTCATCGATTTAATGACCCGTCAAAGGCCGCCGCGAAACATGTTGTGGCGAACGTGTTGGAGGAAGAGTCAGCTGCAACTGCTTCTTTGGTTCATGGCGATTTCGGGCTGCACAACATCATGTGGAGTGAAGGCAAACTATCCGGGATCGTGGACCTTGATAATGCTTGCGTTGCGGATCCCGCGCTCGACCTGGCACCGCTCATCGGCCAGTTCGGTTCCAACCGCGTTGCCGACATCGCAAATCGAGAAACGGTTGCACGGGCGAAGATCTACAGGGCGTCGCTCTCGCTTCAGGTCGCGGCCGCCGCTGAGCTAGTAAGCGACTGGAAGCTCAAGGAGTTTGCTTTGTGCAACTTCCTTGAACGACTCGACGCCGGCACCCTGTACGGTCCCTGCCAGAAGTAGCTCTAAGGGACCGATGCAACGCTGACAGCGTATGCGTGGGACTCAACTGTCCCCTGATGCTGGTGTGCCCCGCACAGGGTTGAGGCAACCCACCCTGATAGTCGGCGCAGAGTCCCGGCGCGGGTTCCCGCTTACGGGACTGCGCCTTCCGGTTTGGCGATTCAGCTTGCGTTCGCTTCCAGCATTGACTGGGCAGCTGGGGTAGCCGAACGCGCCAGCGTCCGATGCTTGCGAGAATGGTGCTTATGTATGAAGTAGTGGCAACTCGCCCAGGTGTTGCTCAGGACGTGGTTGAGGTCCGCTCGATGGTCCTCGGCCAGCGCGAGCGAGGCGTGCTCCGTATCCGAATGCTTGCTTCGACTATCAACCCCTCCGACCTCGTCACGATCGCTGGCGCGTACCGTTCGCGTACGTCCTTCCCTTTTGTTGGTGGCTTCGAAGGCGTTGGAGAGGTCGTCGCTGCCGATCCTGGTACCTCCCTCGTGGAGGGAACGCGGGTTATCCCGATTCGCCGCGCAGGTTGCTGGTCAGAACTGCGGGACGTTCCCGAGAGTGACTGTGTGCCCGTGCCTGAGTATCTGAGCACCGAGCGGGCTTGCTTCGCGTACATCAACCCGATGACCACGGTCAGCATGGTCAGTCGTTACGTAACCGGGAATGGGCCAGTCATCGTGACTGCGGCGACATCGGAAGCTGCAACCCAGATCGCCGCGCTGCTGAAATTTCGCAACGTTCCTGCTATCGGAATCACTCGTAGCTCCGACCGGCCTCCAAGCAAGGGAAAACTGTGGAGCGCGATCATCGCCACAGACCAACCCGAGTGGGAAGAACGACTCTATGCCGCCGCCGGCCAATCTGCCCGCGTCGTGTTCGATGCCGTCGGCGGCCTAAACGCAGGCAAAGTTGCGAGAGCCCTTGAACCGGGAGGTCAGTTCATCAGCTACGGGCTCCTCTCCGGCACGCCAATTCACGGCAGTTGGGAATTTCCATCGCATGTGGAACTGAAGTATTTTCACCTGCGCCAAGATGCTCATAACAGCGACCCCGTGCAGTTCGCTCAGCGTTTTGAAGAAGTCTTCCAGCTCGTTGCGTCAGGTTTACTGGCCACAACACCCGCCGCAAAATTTCCGCTCTCGCAGATCCGGGATGCTCTCGCTTGGAACTCAGCGAACCGCGGAAAGGTGCTCCTGGAAATCAATGCCGAAGCGCCCCGGTAGAGGTTCCGTAAACGAAGTAGCAACTGGTGCGGTGCATTTCAGCACTAAAGAGCGCCGCGGTATCGCACCTCTTGAATTGGGTGGTTACCAATAGAATGCGTTTTTGACTCTCCGTCTGGGACTAGGCCGGCTCGCTCGTAGAAGCCCCTTCCGCGTTCATTGGTATCGAGAACCCAGACCGTCACGACGGTGTGGTGAGATTTTCGGAGCTGGTCGAGAGCAGTAGACCAAAGCTGCCATCCGATCCCTTCTCCTACGTATTCCGGAAGCAGATAGATCGAAGTGACCTCACCAATTTCGCCGGAGGCGTCTCCATCACGGCTGGTATGAGCGTGGACGAAACCAACGGCATTGGTTCCCTTGTATGCCAGATAGGGCGCTGGGATGTTTGGATCTTGAATTAGGCCCTCCCAGTTATGCGCGCGTCGTTCCACGCTAAGAGAGTCCAGAGACTCATCTGGAATCAGACCACGATAGGCCCACTGCCAGGCGCGTACGTGTACGTTTGCCATATTCTGCGCATCCTCGACTGATGCGGGTCTAATCGTCAGTTCCTCCATCTGGGTAGTCTTCCAAAGCCTCTCTGCGCCATCAAGGATGATTAGGTCGCGAAGATCAGTCCCCTCGGGACATGACTCATAGGGCATGCGGATCCGTGCCCCGCGGAGGGTTCTGGTTGGGTCCCTTGGTAGAAGCCCGGTGACTATGTGAGTTTCGCATCCGATAAT
>NZ_FUHW01000007.1 GCF_900163545.1 Arthrobacter rhombi | reverse complement strand
TCACTACGAGGACTTCCACCCGCTGCCCGCGTACCCAACCTCAGTGGTCAATACACCTAGGCGTCGACGGTGATGACCGTGACGACGGGCTTGCGGCGCAGGGCACGATCGGACCAGCGCACCAGGGCCTGGGAGATCGCACGTTCCGCGTCGGGTCCCGTCTTGACACCTTTGAGACCGTTGAGCGTCTTCTCGACGATGCCGACAGCCTTGCCGAGGTCCTTATCGGAGAAGCTGAAGCCCACGGGGAAGAACTCCGGGTCCTCTTCCAGGGCACCGGTCTCCGGGTCCACAATGGCCAGCACGGTCAGCGCGCCGTCCTCGGCCAGGCGGATGCGGTCCTGCAGGGACTCCTCCGTGGCCGCGCCGGCGACCATGTTCTCGACGTAGACGTAGTCGGCGGCGACGTTGCCCGAGACGCGGGCGACGCCGTCCTTGAGGTCGACGGTCACACCGTCCTCGAGGACCAGTGCGTTCTTGGGATCCACTCCGGTGCGGATCGCCAGCTCGGCGTTGGCCTTGAGGTGGCGGTGCTCGCCGTGGACCGGCATGACGTTCTTCGGGCGCACCAGGTTGTAGCAGTACACCAGCTCCCCGGCCGAGGCATGTCCGGAGACGTGGACCTTCGCGTTGCCCTTATGCACGACGTTGGCGCCGAGCTTCGTCAGATCATTGATCAGACGGTAGATCGAGGTCTCGTTACCCGGAACCAGCGAGGAGGCCAGCAGGACGGTGTCGCCCTCGACGAGGTCGATGATGTGGTCCTGGTTGGCCATCCGTGCCAGGGCGGCCATCGGCTCACCCTGTGAACCGGTGCAGATGATGACGACCTTTTCCGGCGCCATCTTGTCGACCTCCTTGAAGTCCACGAGCACGTTGCGCGGGATCTTCAGGTAGCCCAGCTCGCGGGCCGTGCCCATGTTCCGGACCATCGAACGGCCCACGAAGGCGACCTTACGGCCGTATTTATGCGCGGAGTCGATGACCTGCTGGATGCGGTGCACATGCGAGGCGAAGGAGGAGACGATCACGCGGCGCGGGGCGGTACGCATGACATTGTCGATCGCGGGCAGCAGATCTGCTTCGGCGGCCATGAAACCCGGAACCTCGGCGTTGGTGGAGTCCGGCAGGAACAGGTCCACGCCTTCCTCCCCCAGACGGGCGAAGCCGGCCAGGTCGGTGATGCGGCGGTCCAGCGGGAACTGGTCCATCTTGAAGTCGCCCGTGGCCAGCACGGTGCCGGCACCGGTGCGGATCGCCACGGCCAGGCCATCGGGGATGGAGTGGTTGACGGCCAGGAATTCGAGGTCGAAGGGCCCGAACTTCTTGCGTTCGCCTTCCTTGACCTGGACCACGTTGGGCTTGATCCGGTGTTCCTGCAGCTTGGTCTTCACGAAGGCCAGCGTCAAGCGTGCGGAGATCAGTGGGATGTCTGCGCGTTCGCGCAGCAGGTACGGGATGCCACCGATATGGTCTTCGTGGCCGTGGGTGAGCACGAGGCCCACCACATCGTCCAGACGGTCACGGATCGCCGAGAAGTCCGGCAGGATCACGTCGACGCCGGGGTGTTGTTCCTCGGGGAAGAGGACACCACAGTCGACAATGAGCAACTTGCCGCCGTATTCGAAGACGGTCATGTTGCGGCCGATCTCGCCGAGGCCACCCAGGGGCATGACCCGCAGGGCTCCCTTGGCGAGGGCGGGCGGTGTCTGGTGCTGCTTTTTTCTCAAGAGTGTCCGTTCTCTGTGCTGTTGTGGTTTCTGCGGTATCCGGCCGGCAGCGTCAAGTGAATAGTCGACGCCGGAGCGAACCGGGAAAATCAAGGGCTTCAGCGACCCACGGGCGGCAGAAGCAAATCTCCCTCGACTTTACCACCGCTGGGGCGCTGGGATGCCGCCGTCCGGGGACAGCGTGAAATCTCCGGGCTTCCCGCGGACGACGAGTGCCGCTGGCAGGTCAGCTCGTCGGGTCCTGCAGCCGGTGGCGTTCCAACGCTTTGCGCTCTTCAGCGCTCAGCGCACGTGCCCCGGTACGGTCCTCCGCCAGTGGGACGATGACCGTGGTGCCCACGAAGACCGTCGTCCCCTGTTGGATGCCCGTATGGCGCAGGGTGAAGGACTTCGTCCCGATGCGTTCGATGCCCAGACTGATGGTCATCGACGGGATGTATTCGGCCTGGGCCAGGTAGTCCACGGTCATCGATGCGACGACAACACCGAGCAGGAGCTGGGCAAACCCGTCCTCAATGCGGGTCCACCGCACCCGGGCTTCCTCCATGAGCGTGACGATACGCGCGTGGTTCAGGTGGCCGTTGGCGTCTTGGTCGGACCAGCGCAAGGCAATGGTGAAGTCAGTGGAACTCATCGCTTCACCCTATCCTTCGGGCCCCGGACGCTAGTAGACGATGTTGAACACCCAGACCGCCAGGGTCATGGTGGTCAGCGTGGTGAGGACCAGGGAGATGAGGTTCAGCCAGATGCCCGCCTTGAGCATGTCGGAGATCTCGACGTAGCCACTGGAGTAGGCGATGGCGTTCGGTGGGGTGGCCACCGGCAGCATGAAGGCGCAGGTTGCGGCAATGGCTACGGGAATCACCAGGAGCATCGGGTCCAGCCCCAGGCCGACGGCGACCCCTCCGATCAGTGGCAGGAAGGCGGCCGCGGTGGCGGTGTTGCTGGTCAGTTCCGTCAGGCCCAGCACAATGAGTGCCACGGCGGCGATCAGGATCACCACGGGCAGGAAACCCAGGCCGTCCACCTGTTCCCCGACCCATTTGCTCAGGCCCGTTTCGGTGAATTGTGCCGACAGTGCCAGCCCGCCACCGAAGAGCAACAGGATGTCCCACGGAAGTTCCTTCGCGGCGCCCCAGTTCAGCAGCGGGACGCCCTTGCGCGGATTGGCCGGGATGATGAACAGGGCCACGGCGACGCACATCGCGATCACGGCGTCCTCGATGGAGGTATCGGGCCACAGCAGCGGGACGGTGATCCAGGAGGCGGCGGCGAGCACGAAGATCACCAGCACCAGTTTCTCGCCGACGTTCATCCGGCCCAGCTTCCGGTACTCATCGGAGATGAGCTTGCGTCCGCCCGGGATCTCGGTGATCTCGGGCTTGAAGATCACGAAGGTGAGCAGGTACCAGGCCATGACCATGAAGACGACCGACATGGGAACGCCCACCAGCATCCACTGGCCGAAGCCGATGTTGATGTCGTGGGCCTGCTGCAGGTAGCCGACCATCAGGGCGTTCGGTGGGGTGCCGATGATGGTTCCCAGCGAGCCGATGGAGGCGGAGTAGGCGATGCCGAGCATCAGGGCGATCCCGAATTTCGGCGGGACCTTCTGGTCCTCGCTCATCCGTGCGGTCAAGGCCAGCACCGACATACCGATGGGCAGCATCATGACCGCCGTGGCCGTGTTGGAAACCCACATGCTCATGAACCCGGTGGCGATCATGAACCCGCCGATCAGTTGGCGGGGTTTGGTGCCCACCAGCAATACGGTGGCCAGCGCGATCCGCCGGTGCAGGTTCCACCGCTGCAAAGCCAACGCCAACATGAATCCACCCATGAACAAGAAGATGATCGGATTCGCATAGGGTGTGGCCGCATCCGCCATGCCGGCGATGTTAAGCACGGGGAATAAGACGAGCGGAAGCAGCGCGGTGGCAGCCAACGGGATCGCCTCGGTCATCCACCACAGCGCCATCACGGTCGCCACCGCTGCCGTCAGCCGTGCCGGTTGGGCCAGGTCACCGGGCAGGAGGAAGAAAACGACGACGGCCAGGACCGGCCCGGCGAACAGCCCGATCCGTTTGCGCATCAAGATGGCCGGGCTTTCGGCGGGTTCGCGGAGCCCGGGCGCCTGTTCGTCGTCCTCTGCGGTGTCTCGAGGGGCTTCGTTCGGTCGGGTGTCTGGTTCGTTTGACGGCGTTGTCATCACGGTCCTCCTGCTGGCACGGACGGGATGGTTCGGTCCCGTCCGCCCACTATCTCCGATACGGCCTGTTCTGCCCAGAGCACCACGCGGGCCGGCGCGGACCTCAGGAGCGCAAGGCCGCCAGCGCGAACCCCACCATCTCGGTGAAGGTCTCCTCACGTTCCTGCGCGGTGAGGTCGGAAGAACCGGGGCTGCCGTCGGAAACGGTGCCCAGCATCAGGGTCTCGATGCCCTCGCGCATGCCCACCGCATACAGGGCGGCAGCTTCCATCTCCACCGCCAGGGTTCCGGCGTCGGCGAGTCGGGCCATGGCCTCGGGATCGCCGTTGTAGAAGTCGTCGCTGGTCAGCACGGAACCGACGTGGACCCTCTTCCCGCTGTCTTCTCCGTGGGCGACGGCGGCGCGCAACAACCCGAAATCGGGGGTATGGCTCATATGCACGCCGGGGAAACTGACGGCGGTCATCGCCGAGGTGGTGTGGGCTGCTGCGGCAGCCACCACGTCTCCGACCTTCAGCTGCGGTTGCATGCTGCCCATGGTGCCGACCCTGATGATCCGCTTCACCCCATAGAACCTGGCCAGTTCGGTCGCGTAGATGCTGATCGAGGGACTGCCCATCCCCGAGGCCATCACCGATACCGGCTGGCCGTCGACGGTTCCGGTATACCCCTGGATGCCGCGGACCTCGGTCACCAGTCTCGGGTTCTCCAAGAAGGTTTCGGCGATGCGCTGGGCGCGTCGCGGATCCCCGGGCATCAGCACATGGGGTGCGAAGTCGCCGGGTTCTGCTGAGATATGCGGGGTGGCCATGACGCTCCTGGATGGTTGGGGTGGTTGCACGGGACGATAGCATGACCGACATGGGAACCTGCTTACGATGTGGCATGCCATGACCGGTCGCCGCGAACGCTTCCGCGATATTGCCGAGACCTTCAGCCGGCACGGTTTGGGCTTCCTGCTCGCCGCCCTCGGGGTGGATGCCCGCATCCTGGGTCCGGCGGCCCGGTTCCCCGCCGGCCAGGGAAAGGACCAGGGCCTCCCCCAACGACTCCGCCTCGCCCTGGAGGATCTGGGGGCCGTCTATGTGAAGTTCGGGCAGGTTCTTTCCACCCGCTCTGATTTGTTGCCTGCCGAGTACGTGGCCGAACTGGCTCAACTCCAGGACGGAACCCCTTCAGTGCCCTTCACCGAGATCCGGGCAGTGATCGAGGCCGAGCTGGGTCCCGAAGCCGCGAAACTTCTGTCCACCATGGATCCCACCCCACTGGCCACCGGTTCCATCGGTCAGGCCCATGTGGCCACGGTCCAGGGACGTGACGTGGTGGTCAAGGTGCGCCGCCCCGGAATCGTGGAACAGGTCAACAACGACCTGGAGATCATGGCAGAGATCGCCAAGCTGGCCGAACAGGCTTCGGCCACGGCCCGGGGATTGCGGCTGGCAGATACCGTCGACGAGTTTGCCCGGACGTTGCGCGGGGAACTGGACTATCTGGCGGAAGGCCGCAACGCCGAACGGTTCGCCAAGGACTTCGCCACCGATGAGAAGGTCCATATCCCCGAGGTCTTCTGGAGTACGACGACGTCGCGGGTGTTGACACTTCAGCGGATGCGCGGGCTGAAAATCACCGATGTGCAGGGCCTGCATGCCGCAGGCCTGGACCCCTCCGAGGTGGCGTCCCGGGCGTGCAACGTGCTGCTGCGGATGGTTTTCGAACACGGTTTCTTTCATGCCGATCCGCATCCGGGGAACTTCTTCGTCGAGGGCGACGGACGGTTCGGCATCATCGACTTCGGCATGGTCGGACACGTCAGCGACGAGCTGAAACGCCAACTCGTGAAGCTGCTGCAAGCCATCGTCCTCCGGGACCCCCACCGGATGACCACGGCCCTGTTGCGGCTGTGCGGGGCCGGGCAGACGAGCCGGCGGGCCGAACTCCAGGCCCACCTGGCCCAGCTGTTGGACCGCTATGCCGATCAACCGTTAGCGGAGGTCCCGCTGACGCTCATCGTCAATGACGTGGTCGCCATGTTGCGTCGCCACCAGCTCCGGCTCCCACCCGATACCGCCTTGCTCATCAAGATGCTGGCCATGGCCGAGGGGTTGGGCCAGGAGGTCGACCCGTCCTTCGATCTGCTCTCCGAGGTCTCCCCCTATGCGCGGCGGCTGATGCTGGCTTCGGTTTCCCCCGGTGCCGTCGCCGAACATCTCAAGCTCATCGCCTCGGAGGCCATGAACCTGGGGGCCGAAGCCCCCGAGCTGATCCGCCGGGCCACCGAGATTTTGGAAAGTGGAGGCGTGGACGTGCGCATCCGCACCGAGGAACTCGATGAGCTCATGGACCGGTTGGACCATACCGGAAACCGCATCGTGGCCGGGCTGGTCACCGCGGCGCTGATCACCGCTGTCGGCGGACTCGTCGGCAGCCAGCCGACCCGCTGGCACCGGTGGCCACAAGCCCTTTTCACCGCCGGCGTGGGAGGAGTAGGCGCCCTGGGTGGTTATCTGGCCTGGACCTCACGCCGGCGGCGAAGCTGACACGGGAAACGTCCCGTGCCGACGGGTCAGCCGGCAATGACCTGCGGGACGCCTAGGGCCTTGAGCCCGGCAACACCGAATTCGAGTCCGTAGCCGGACTGCTTGACCCCGCCGAAGGGGATCCGTGGGTCCACGGCACCGTGCTTGTTGATCCATACGGTGCCGGCCTCGATCCGGGCGGCGACCTCCCGGGCCCGTGCCGGGTCGGCCGACCAGACGGAGGCCCCCAGGCCCACGTCCAGGCCATTGGCCATCTCGACGGCTTCCTCGATCGTGGAGTAGCGGATGATCGGCAGGGCCGGGCCGAACTGTTCTTCGGCCACCAGCGGGTTGGCGTTGTCGATGTCGGCGATCAGGGTCGTCGGGTAGAAGTACCCGGGCTGACCGGATTCCGGTTCCCCACCGATGAGCACCCGGGCCCCCGAGGCCTTCGCCGCGTCGACGAGCCGGGCCACGACGTCGTATTGAGCCTGGTTCTGTAGGGGCCCCAGGACGTTGTTCTCGTCCAGCCCCACACCCATGGGCATCTTGGCAGCGACCTCGACCAGGGCATCGCAGACCTGTTCGTAGATGGCCTCCGGAACGTAGAGCCGTTTCATGGCCGCGCAGGTTTGCCCGGTGTTGATGAAGGCGCCCCAGAACAGGTCCTCGGCAATGGCCTGGGGGTCGACGTCGTCGAGCACGATCCCCGCGTCGTTGCCGCCCAGTTCAAGGGTCAGGCGCTTCACCGTATCGGCGGAGGAGCGGATGATCGCCTTTCCGGTGGCGGTGGAGCCGGTGAACATGATCTTGTCGACATCCGCATGCCCCGACAGTGCCTCCC
The DNA here is from genome assembly GCF_900163545.1 of Arthrobacter rhombi. Lineage (GTDB taxonomy): Bacteria > Actinomycetota > Actinomycetes > Actinomycetales > Micrococcaceae > Arthrobacter_H > Arthrobacter_H rhombi_A. The sequence goes on along the minus strand of NZ_FUHW01000007.1, from coordinate 79,935 downwards.
CGACGTCGCGGCCCCCGGGGATGACCTGCAGCAGCCCCTCGGGCAGCACCTGGTTCAGCACGGCTGCCAGGCCCAGCACCGATAGCGGGGTGTATTCGCTGGGTTTGAGGACCACCGTATTGCCCATGCGCAGTGACGGGGCGATCTGCCAGACGGAGATCATCATCGGCCAGTTCCACGGGCCGATGGCCCCCACGACCCCCAGTGGACGGTAGTGCACCACGGCATGGGTTTCACCGTCGTCCACCACGACCTCGGGTTCGAGTTCGAAAGCGGCTGCCGCCCGCAGCCAGGCCGAGCAGGCCCCCACTTCGAAGCGGGCGTTGGGCCCGTTCAGCGGCTTGCCCTGTTCGCGGGAGAGTAGTTCGGCCAACGCCTCGGCGGAAGCCTCCACCGCGTCGGCGGCAGCGTTGAGGTATCCGCTGCGCTCGCCGTGGGAGCGGGCACCCCACCCCGGCTGAGCCGACCTGGCTACGGCGACGGCGGCGTTCAGGTCGGCGACGGTCCCCGCCGGGGACCGCCCGACTTCCTGCCCTGTCGCCGGGTCGGTGATGCTCCGCCCCTCCCCCGGTGCGGAGATCCGCCCCATGAGGTCCTGGTAGGTCAATGGCTGGGGGGCCGGCTGCGTACTCATGGGCTGCTCCTTTGCTGCGTGCGCCGCTCGTGGTGAGGACGCGTGGTGGTCGCTAACCTCCACTCTGCCGTGGAACACCTCGGGTGTCTTGTCTTTCCGGGTTCCTGGGGTGGATACCAGCGCAGCGTTCCGGTGCCGGCCCGGGAAGTACTACCGGCCCGCCTCCTGGACCTCGCCGTCCACCATCTCCTCCAGGGGGTCGACTTCAGGGGTCGAAAGATAGCGTTCCAGACTGTCATCCAATTCGCGCAGCCACGGGGTATGGTGCGTGGCCGCCATCGTTCCGGTCTTCACCGACCTGTAGGTCTTGTCCCGGTAGGTCAGGATGTTCTTCTGCTTATCTTCCTTCCAGGCCAGGAAGATCTCCACGACCTCATCGACGTCGAAGGGCGGGTAGTCGGTGGCCTCGAGCAGGTCACGGATGTAGTCGGCCTGGAACCGTACTTCATCGGCATCGCCGTCGATGGCCAGGAAGCTCTCACGCCAGCGGCGCATATGCTCGGTGCGCTCCTGGGCCGAGGGCAGCTGGGCTTCCCCGAGGATCACATCACGCACATACCAGGCCTGGGCGTCGAACATGTTGAAGGTGAACCACTGGTCCTGGGCACCGAGGTAGAAGAGCTTCTCGTTGACGTCGGAGACGACGCCGCGGTACAGGCCGTCCGGGTAGACGTTATTGGGCGAATTCAGCGCCACGTCGGCAGGAAGGAACGGGTACTTATGCAGATAGCCGGTGCACAGGATCACTGCGTCAACGTGCAGGGAGGTGCCGTCGACGAAGTGGACGATCTGGCCCTCGAACCGATCGATCAGCGGTACTTCCTGCATGCCGGTGGGCCAGTCGTAGCCCATGGGGCCGCTGCGGTAGCTCAGCGTCACCGAACGTGCACCCATCTTGAAGGCCTGGACGCCGATGTCCTCGGCTGAATAGCTGGCGCCGATCAGCAGGACGTCCTGATCGGCCAGCTTCTCGGCACCGCGGAAGTCGTGGGCGTGGTGCAAGGTCCCGTGGAAGGTCTCGATGCCTGCGAAGTCGGGGACGTTGGGGAAACTGAAGTGTCCGGAACCGACGACGACGTGGTCGAATTCCTCGGTCTTGCTGGTGCCTGCGGACAGGTCATCCACGACCACCGTGAACTTCTGCGACTGCTCGCTATAGTGGACCCACCGCACCGCATGGCAGAAGTTGACCTGCTCCTTGAGCCCGGACTGGGCCATCCGCCCGTCGATGTAGTCCCACAGCACCGGTCGTGGTGGGTAGGAGGAAATCGGGCGGCCGAAATGTTCGTCGAAGCTGTAGTCGCTGAATTCCAGCGCTTCCTTGGGGCCATTGGACCAGAGGTTGCGGTACATGCTCGAGTGCACCGGCTCGCCGAACTCATCGATCCCGGTGCGCCAGTTGTAGTTCCATTGCCCGCCCCAGTCGTCCTGCTTTTCGTAGCAGACGACCTCCGGGACGTCCTTACCTGCCTGCCGTGCTGCCTCGAAGGCGCGCAGTTGTGCCATGCCGCTGGGTCCGGCCCCAATAATTGCCACGCGTTGTGCCACGAAAATCCATCCTTCCGGCCTCTTCGGCCCCTGCATCAGCTGGGCCGCACGGAGTCCCGGAGAACCGGTAGTACACCTCGACGCACGGCTTCAGTCGTCTGTCATACCGCCTGCCGCGCTGAAGTTCCGCTGCGGTTCTTACGGACGGTGGGTGCGTGGAATCCGCACCGTGAATCCTCCGACCTTACCACCGGGTAGGTTTTTGCCCTGCCGCCCGTCGGACACGCTCCCGGAGGCCGACCTGGGGAATCAAACACATATTAACTTGACGCATCAACTATATTCGTTCACGATAGATGCATACGCATACAAAATTTGCTTGATCGACACCCCTCAGGAGACAGACATGGCAGCAACCTTGACCCCCGGCATCTGGCAGCTCGACACCGCACACACGGACATCGGATTCAGTGTTCGGCATGCCGGCATCAGCAAGGTTCGCGGGTCGTTCACCGACGCCGACGCCACCTTGGAAGTCCACGATTCCCTCGCTTCCTCCACCGTGAGGGCCTCCATCAAGACCGACTCCTTCGATTCCAAGGACCCCAATCGCGATGGACACGTCAAGGGCGCTGACTTCTTCGACGTCGAGGGGTTTCCCGAGATGACGTTCGTTTCCACCGGAGCGCAGGGCTCCACGGAGGAATTCACCCTCTCCGGTGAATTGACCATCAAGGAAACGACCTTGCCCATCGAGCTCGCTGTGGAATTTGGCGGCGTCGCCGTCGACCCCTTCGGCACCACCCGGGCCGGGTTTTCGGCCACCACCCGGATCTCTCGCAAGGCCTTCGGGATGACCTGGAACGCAGCGCTCGAGGCCGGCGGAGTCCTGGTCGGAGATCAGGTCACCATCACGGTCGACTCCGCCTTCGTCCTGCCCGCCGCAGACTAGCCGGATCAGGTCAACGGATCACGACGCCAGCCACGCCCCGACACGGGGTGGTGGCTGGCCTCTTGTGGCCCAGCGCCCCTGGAAGTCGCTAGTTCAGCACCACTGCCTTGAGGGAATCCGGTTCCCGCGCGGCCAGCGTCAGCGCGGATTCCGTCTCCTCCAGAGCGAAACGGTGGGTGATCACGGCCTCCACATCGACGGCACCGGAGGCGATGAGCCCCAAAGCCGTCGGATAGGTGTTCGCATACCTGAAGACCCCGCTGATGGTCAGCTCCCGGCCCTGGATGAGCGGCACGCTCACGGAAACCTCGTCGGCACCCATCCCGACCAGCACGGCCCGTCCGGCGGGAGCCAGCGCGCGGAGTCCGTGATCCAGTGCGGCTCCAGCGCCGGAGCATTCCAGCAGAACGGTGAAGTCCCCGGGCGGTTCCTCCCCGGCCCGCACCGCCTCCAGCCCCATCGCGCTGGCCACCGACAGTCGATACTCGTTCACGTCCGTCACGGTCACCCCATCCGCCCCCTGGGCGCGGGCGACCTGCGCCGCGAGCAGGCCGATCGGTCCCGCCCCGGCGACCAGCACCCGATCCCCCGCGGTGATGGAGGCCTTGCGGGCAGCCCACACCCCCACCGAGACGGGCTCGGCCAGGGCCGCCTGCTCGAGAGAGATTTCCTCCGGAGCCCGGTGGGCGAAATCGGCGTCGATCACCACGTACCTGGAAATGGAACCGTCCACCGGTGGGGTCGCGAAGAAGACGACGTCGGGGCACAGGTTATAGCGTCCAGACCGGCACTGGAGACAGCGCCGGCAGGGCACCCCTGGCTCCAAGGCGACCTGCTCGCCCACCCTCGACGGATCGACCCCCGAGCCGACGGCATTGATGAGGCCCGCCGACTCATGACCGATCACCATCGGGGCCTCCAACACGAAATCCCCGATCCGGCCCTGCTCGTAGTAATGGATATCCGAGCCGCAGATGCCGGTGGCCTTCACCGCGACCAGGACCTGACCATGGCCCGGGACCGGAACCGGCCGGTCCTCGATGACGACGTCGCGAATGCCACGAAGAACTGCGCTGGGATTTTCCATGGTTCTGATGCTATCGCCTCCCGCCGGCAGCCTGGCAGCATCGGCGGTCCAGGAAATCAACCTACTTCTTTTCTGAAAAGTTACTAGAAAATCTTACGACTGGCGTTAGTGTGGAGCACAGGTAGTCATCATCCGGGGGGAAGCGTGCAGGACATATTCACGTCAGGGGGCCCTGCTCATGGTGGCTTCGATGCCTGATGCTCCTCAAGACCGGACTCCTTCCCCTGCGGAGGGAACGACGGAGACCGATCTGGTTCGGCGGTTGGCCAACGGCGGCACCGGGGCGATGGAGGCCTTCTATGAACTGACGTGCCGGCGGGCCTACGGCTTGGCCTGCCACATCCTCGGTGATCCGCTGCGGGCCCAATCAGTTCTTCACGATGTCTACGTGGATGCCTGGCGCAGGATGCGTCGGGACTGCCCCGCGATGGGGACCGAGGTCTCGTGGATCCTCTCTCTGGTCTTCGAGCATTGCCCTGCCCTCTCCGGCCGGGCTGGCCACCCGTCGCCCGCATCCCCTGACGCGACGAGCTGATATGCCGGACAAATACACCAGGTTCGCCCCGTTCTACGACGCCCTCTCCGGGGAATGGCCGGTCTACCGGGCCGGTCGGGTCCGCGGAATCCGTGCCCTGCAACCGGCGCCGGGCGATCAGATCCTCGATATCGGTTGCGGCACCGGATTGAACTTCGCCTCATTGCAGGCCGGGATCGGGAAGACCGGACGCATCGTGGGCATCGACAGCAGCGCGGCGATGCTCCGGCAGGCACGTCGCAGAGTGCAAGCCCGGGGGTGGACCAACGTGGCGCTGATCCAGGCTGATGCCCAAACCATGACCGCCGCCGAGCTGTCCTCAACGCTGCGCCAGCAGGGGGCCCGCCCGCATTCGGCGAAGGCCCTGGCCACCTATTCCTTATCGCTGATGCCTCACTGGCACACGGCCTTCGACCACGTGTGCTCGACGTTGGTACCCGGCGGGACCATCTGCGTCGTTGATATGCAGCGCCCTCTCGGGGCGGCCCGTGCGCTGGGCTGGCTGGCGGAAGCCGCCTGCCGGCTCGGTGGTTCCGATATCACCGCCCACCCCTGGACCGCCGTGGAGGAGCAATGCACCGACGTCGTCCCCGACCAGGCCCGTGGGGGCCATCTACAGATCCGCGCCGGAAGGATTCCCCTTCGTCCCCACGGATCAACAGGGCACGACCCCGGAGCATCGGGTGGATAATGACCAGGACCGACCGCCCCGGCCGAAACCAACCACGAATCAGGGGTCCCCATGCTTTTCACCCGCGACCACCAACACCAAAGCCGGGAACACAGCCGACTCACGGCCCGGTACGAGATCGCCTACACCAGCGTCGATTTCCTGGCCGCGCTCCTGTTCATCGTCGGCAGCATCTTCTTCTTCTCGGAGTCGACCACGTTCTTCGCCACCTGGCTCTTCCTGATCGGTTCCCTCTGCTTCGCGTTGAAACCGACCTTGCGGCTGATCCGTGAAATCAAGCTCGCGCGTCTCGACGAGCTGCAGGCCTCCGGAGGCGGCAACCAACAAGCCACCCCATAGCCGCGGGCATGTCCCGGTCGTAGCATTCGAAGAAACGCAGCAAGCGGAAGGCCAGACATGACAGCTCGGGACCGGACCGTCGAATTCCTGGTGGTCGGCGGTGGGGCAGCGGGAATGGTCGGCGCCATGACAGCCGCCGAATTCGGCGTCCAGACACTGCTGGTGGAACAGGAACGCACCGGTGGAGACTGCCTGTATTTCGGCTGCGTCCCCTCGAAGACGCTGCTCACGGCAGCAAAAGCATCGATCGCCAGCCAACAAGCCGCCGGAGAAGCACTGGAGTTCTCGACGGTACGGGAGCACATCGCCGCTGCAATCAGGACCATTGAACCCATGGATTCGCCCCAGGCGTTGCGCGCCGCCGGGGTCGAGGTCCTCCAGGGAACACTCCGCTTCCGGGGGCCGGGCGTGGCCGAAGTCGAGGGGCGCACCATCCGTTTCCGGCAGGGGCTCCTGGCCACCGGCAGCACTCCCTCCGTCCCCCATATCCCGGGCCTGGACCCGGCCTTGACCGTGACATCGGAGGGGATCTGGGACCTCACCGAACTACCGGACCGCCTGGTCATCATCGGAGGCGGACCAGTCGGCTGCGAAATCGGTCAGGCCTTCGCCCGGCTGGGATCGAAGGTGACCCTGGTGGTCCGTTCCCGCCTGTTGCCCAAGGAAGACCAGGATGCGGCGGACATCCTGCGCCGGAGCCTGGAAGCGGACGGCCTGCGGATCCTGGAGAACATCGGTATCACCGAAGCCACCCGTGCAGCAGGTGGGGCCCGGCTGCTGCTGGACACCGGGGAGGAAGTCGACGCCGATCTGGTCCTTCTGGCCACCGGGCGTAGGCCGCGGACCCGTGGGCTGGGGTTGGAGCACCTCGGTGTCGAACTGGATGGGCAGGGATGCATCGTCACCGACGGGACCCTGCGCACGTCGAACCCGTCCGTCCGCGCAGCGGGTGATGTGACGACCCACGAACAGTTCACCCATGTGGCAGGAACCCACGGAAGCGTGGCCGCCTCCAACGCGGCACTCGGTCTACGCCGCCGGATCCCCAGCGCCGTTCCGCGGGTCACTTTCACTTCTCCTGAAGTCGCCGCCGTCGGGCGCATCACCGCGTCCAAACCGGGGGACCGCGTGCACACGCGCTGGCATGACGAGCTGGATCGGGCCATCACCGCGGGCCGGACGCAGGGCTATACCCGGATCGTGGTGGACCGGAAGGGCAAACTCGTCGGCGGCACGATCGTGGGACCACGGGCCGGGGACCAACTGAGCGAACTCACGCTGGCGGTACGGGCCAAACTGGGCGCGGCAGATATCGCCGGAACCATCCACCCGTATCCGACCTACTCCGAGGCCTTGCAGCAGGCCGCCTTGGAGGAGGTCCGGGGCCGGTTGGCCGCCCCTCCGATGAGTCTTGTTCTGGGCCTGCTGGCCCGAATCCGGCGCGCACGACTGGCCAGAAAACCACAGTGGGACCGGTGACCGCGCGCGGGTGCCACCCGCGCCGACCAGTCCATACGCTTCGTCGTAGTCGAGCAGCGCTCGGACAGCGACGGCCCCATCGATACGATCCCGTCTGCTTTGTATCCCTCATACCCGGATGAGTACGATCGCCATAGTCTCAAAAGTCGATAGTGGGGGATCCCATGGGTGAAATATCCGCGTACGCGTCACAAGGGTCCAAGTCGCCAGCGCGACGGCCCGAAGCCGGGAGCAAGGGAGCCGATGTCTCTGAAGGCAGCTGGAGCGGTACGGTCATCTCCTTCGAAGATCTCAAAGCACGCCCTTCGCCCGGGGGTGGGGCGGTCGTCATCAACGCTGCCAGCAGCGATGGAAAAGTACGGCGCAGCAAGAAAAGTGGCCGGCACTTCCTCCGGCGCACCGGCTGGCAGGCCCAACTTCAACGCATCCTCGTCGTCACCTCTGAACGTGAAGTAGCCCCATCGCCAGACGGTCGTTTCCGACCACAAGGGCCATGGGCTATTTCCAGCATTGACGAATATGCGATAGAAGGCACTGCCAAGGAGCGCACTGGTGATGTGATCGACGATTCCGAGAATATGCAGTTCGATTCACGAAGCACCGGGGCCGCCTCTACCAGCGCCGACGTGCCCTCATCCGAAGCAGTCTATGCCGAAGCACATGGTCAACTGCAGTACCTGCCCCACGCAGTCCGTAAGGGACTGACGGACCTGGTTCCAAGCCCTACCTTTTTCCAATGCCAAGCCGTCCGCCATTCCTCCCCGGAGGGGGACGTCAGCCGGCACAGCGTTTCAGCCCTGCGAATGTCCGAAGATACAGCAGTCGCCATCCAGGCTTCGCGCCAGCATGGTTCTCGTCACTGGCAAGTGCAGCAGCTGCAGTACCGGTTGGCCCCACGCAAAAATGAGGCAAGCCTCCCGTCTTCCACCGGACGGGGAATCGCATGAGTTTTCAAAATCACTATGAGGTGCTTGGCGTTGCGGACCAAGCACCACTCCACGTCATCAAGGCGACCCACCGCGCCTGGATGAAGGAAGTGCATCCCGACTCGGGTGCCAACGGTGACGTTGCCATGGCTGCCTCGGTCAACGAGGCGTTCCGGGTACTCAGCAACCCACAGGAACGGGCAGATTTCGACCGCGCGCTCGCGCGCATGCGTTCCCAAAACGACGCGGAGAATAGTAAAGCGGACTCTCCAACTGAACCGGAGCGCGAGCCAGATGTCGGCTGGGGTCAAGAGCAAGACGTCTCCCCCACCACTCGCCAGAAGACACCGGACGCGAAGTCCGCTGTCCCCGATTTTGCAAACGAGGATCCATCCCGACTCGCTGGCTACAACGTATTCGACCGCGAATCCATCGATCTCAATTCCATGGAATGGTTCCGAAAGGAGTACTCGGGACCCAAAAAGCCCGCTCCGGGAATCACCTGGCCGAAGATCTTCAAGCGGAGCCAACGGTTCTTTGCCTGGTTGGCTTTCTCCATGCTGAGTTTGCTCTACATCATCCCTGCGCTCATCAGCGCCTTCGAGACTTCACGCTCAGATAATTGGGTTACCGACGTTCTGATCTTCGTGGCGGTGCTTCCCGCCATCACATTATTCTTCGGTTATGCACGCGCCCGTCATCATCTCGGCCTGGTGCGCTACATCATCGGTTTGCTCCTCGGCGCTGCGGCAACGTGGTATATCGCTTATAGCGAGCCCGGGCCCGGTTGGCTGATGCCAGCAGCTTGGCTCGTGCTCTTCATCCTCACGGTTGAGCTGTTCCATGCCAGTTCCTCGAGAAGAAATCTGAAAGCCAGTCAGATGCTCCCCACCAAAGATTTCAAGGTGTTCGATACCTGGGGCAATCCTGACGGCGGGACAGCTGCCGCACACGGCCACAACAACCAGCGAAACATTAGCGCCGTAGCGCTCAGCAAAATCATGACCGGCCAACTAATGGGAACGCTGATCAAAATTCCCGGGACTAAGATCATTCACGGCTTGGGTTCCCCCGGTGGCGCCACGTCTGACGTTATCCAAGCCGTACTCTGCGGCAACCGGCTGGCCCTCGTCGATTCCAAAAATTGGCCACGTGGCGACTACTACTGGTTGGGGCACTCCCTGCTCCATGCCCGTCCCCACGAGCAACCCCAAATGGTGGCCACCAGTTTTCCGACGACGGTTGCCACCTACCAGCACCATTTCCCCAAACTGGAGGTCCGGGGTTGGTACATCCTCCACAGCCGAGACGGAGGAGTCATCCGGACCAACAATCGACAGGCGGGGGATAAGCCGGCTCTTCACACGCCGGAGCCCTTTTTGAGAGATATCGGCAACTGGCTGTCCGAAGGAGCCGTTGTGAAAACGGATCGACGGCAACTATCGCGTTTGCTCTTCACTTTCATGGCCCCACCAGGTAACTAAGTGCCCAGCCGTCACGGCCGTGCGGGGCCCCCAGCGCCCCGGACGACCATCGGGGCTACTCCTTGGAGTATTGGGCGACGAGTTCGCGTTTGAGGATCTTGCCGCTGGGTCCGACCGGGAACTCGGTGACGATCTGCACGATCCGCGGGTACTTATAGGCAGCCACCCCATCCTTGGCATAGGCACGAATGTCATCTGCGGTGAGCTTGCTACCCGGGACCAACGAGACCGCTGCCGCGACCTCCTGGCCGTGGGTTGCATCCTCCACGCCGAAGACGGCAACGCTGTCGATGTCAGGATGTTCCATCAGGAACTCCTCCACCTCGCGTGGATACACGTTGTAGCCGTTGCGCAGGATCATTTCCTTCTTGCGGTCCATGATCCGCAGGATGCCGTCGTCGTCCTTGGTGCCCAAGTCTCCGGTACGGAACCAGCCGTCGACGACCGCTTCGGCGGTGGCCTCGGGGCGGTTGAGGTAGCCGGAAAAGAGGTTGTGTCCGCGGACCACGAACTCGCCCAGCTCTCCGCGGGGCAGGAATTCGATCGATTCGGCCACCTCGGGACGGGCGACCTCGATATCCACACCCCAGATGGCCTTGCCGACACTGCCGGGAACCGGCACGTCGCCCACGTGGTTGAAGGCGGCCACCGGTGAGGTCTCGGTCAGCCCCCAGCCCTCATGGACCGGGGCACCGAACCCCTTTTCGAAGTCGTGGAGCGCGGCCACCGGTAGTGCCGAGCCGCCGGACACTGCGTAACGCAGTTTGGTCGGCTTCTCCGGTCGATCCCGGTGGGCCTGCAGCAGTCCCATATACATGGTGGGCACCCCGCAGAAAATATCGACGTCCTGATCGAGCAACAGATCCAGGGCGGCGGCGGGGGTGAATTTGGGCAGCAACATGATTTCCGCTCCGGCACGGAGTCCCGCGTTGAGCACCACTGTCTGCCCGAAGGTGTGGAACAGGGGTAGTCCACCGAAGACCCGGTCGCCCTCGCGGTAGTCGAAGGTGCTGGTCAGCAGCACGTTGACCTGCTCCAGGAGGGCGAAGTGGCAGCCCAGCGCCCCCTTGGATTTGCCGGTGGTGCCCGAGGTGTAGAGGATCGTCGCAGTATCGTCGGGGCGCATCGGCAGGTAGGTGTCGATGGGGGTTGCCTGGCCAGCCAGGTCCTCGAGGCGGTCAGGACCCTCACCTTCCGGGGCCAAGACAGTTACTAGATCGACGTCGGCTGCCGTGGCAGCCTTCGCGCCTTCCCCCAACAGCGGGGCTGCACAGACCAAGAGAGACGCCTCAGCGTCGTTGAGGATGTATTCGATTTCGTGGCGTTTCAACAGCGCGTGTACGGGGACAACCGTCGCGCCAAGGGCCAGCACCGCATAGTAGGTGCGGGCGAAGTCGATGACATTGGGGATGAGCACGGCCACCCGGGATCCGGGGCCGACTCCTCGATCACGCAGGGCACCGGCGTAGGTGCGGGTCTGCTCCCACAGCTGCGTGTAGGTCACGGTTTCTCCGGCCAGCGTCATGGCCGGGCGGTCGCCGAAGCGTTGTGCGGATTCCGCGATGATGGCGGCAACTGACAGGGTGGCGAACATTGCCGCTCCTCGGCTCGTGGGGTATGTCACATCAGTGTGTAATGAAACCGAGGCCCACGTCAAGAAACTCCGTTTCACGGGCAGCTGAAGGAAGCGTCGTCGGGGCCGGAGTAGCCCCGGTCATTCAGGGCAGGCGCAGGATCTCCAACCCGGCCAGGTAGGACTCGGCATCGAAATCCTCCAGCAGCGCCGACTGGACGATGTACCCCTGGCAGGCGCCCAGCATGACGGCGCCGTATCGGCGGGAAAGTCCCGCCGGATCCCCCTCCACCATGGAGCCGGGTCGGGTCAACCAGGCGAGCGCATAGCGTTCGAAGATCGCCTGCAGTCCGGCGGCGGCACCCGCGGCGGTCCGCCGGAACGAGGCATCCGTGGTCGCTTCGGCCCAGACCTGGACCAGCAGGCCCAGGTCCTCGAACCGACCCGTCAACCCGATAATGAAGCGCCGCAGAACCTGATGCGGCGAGGGGAGCGCCCCGTCCTCGTCCGCCTCGGACACCAGGCCCTCATGAAGCTCGACCACTTCGTGGATGGCCGCCTCGATTAATTCGTCCTTGCTCTTGAAGTGCCCGTAGATCGCCCCGGCGGAGAGCCCCGATTCGGCAATAATGTCGGCCATCGAAGCGCCCTGGAAGCCCTTTCGAACGAAGCAGCGCAGCGCTGCTTGGCTGATTTCCAGGCGGCGGGCCGCCCGGTAGTCCTCGGTGACCTTCGGCATGATCCACTCCAAAAAGAATGATCGTTCTTGACGGGAAAGCTAACAACCCCCACTATAGAGAACGTTCATTCTTTTTACTAGCGAGGGGCACCCATGTCCAACACCACCACCTCGACCCCACACACCAGATGGCAGCGCGTCATCGTGCTCGCAGTCGCCGCTGCCGCGGTCGTCGGCATCCTCTTGCTCGCCTTCACCTGGCCGGGGATGAACTCATCACCCCAGAACATCCCGGTGGCCGTATCGGGGCCCGACGCCCAGGTCCGTCAAGTCACCCATGCTCTCGGGCAGGAAGCCGATGGGGTCTTCGAGATCACGACGGTCGACAGCCGTGCCGACGCGGTCGATCTGGTCAAGAACCGCGAGGCTTTCGGTGCCGTCATCCTCGGGTCCCACCCCGAAGTGCTCGACGGCGGCGCCAACGGAACCGCCGTCACCCAGCTCATGAAGGGGCTCGGCCAGCAGCTGCAGGGGCAGCTGGCCAAAGCCGCCGGTGCGAACGGCCGGGAAGCACCTCAGGTGACCTTCACCGACGTCGTTCCCCTGCTTTCGGCGGACTCCAACGGTTCGGGCTTGGCGCTTGCCTCCTTCCCCCTGACGCTGGGCGGGATGCTCGGCGGGATCCTGGTCTCGTTGCTGATCACAGGAAATCGGCGCCGCCTCACGGCTTTGGTGGTCTACGCCCTCCTCGGCGGCGCGATCATCACCGTGTTCATGCAGGGGATGTACGGGGTGTTGCAGGGCAACGCCCTGCTCAACCTGGTGGCGGCCGGATTGGCCTTGCTGGGAACCAGCTCACTGATCGTGGGGCTGAACTCACTCCTCGGAACGTTGGGCATACCCGTGGGCGCCGTATTGACGATGCTGGTGGCCAACCCGATCTCGGGTGCCACGGCCCCCTCGCAGTTCCTGCCCGAACCGTTCGGGGCCATCGGCCAATGGTTCGTCCCGGGATCCTCGACGACCCTGCTGAAGGATCTGTCCTATTTCCCGGCGGTGAACACCTCCTTCGAGTGGCTGGTCCTGGTCGGCTGGGCCTTGCTGGGCCTGGTCTTCACACTGGCAGGTCACTATCGAAACCAGGAAGTCGTCCACGTCCAGGGCTCCACTGACGCCGTGGCGACCAGGCAGGAATCCGGCAGGCACGCCCACCCGGTGGCCACGATCGACGGGCCCCACGAGGATGCCGGGCAGGCTGCCGGGTCGCGAACGATGGCCAAGCACCTCGCCTGAGGTCACCTACCCCTTCGCCGAGGCGCCGATGGCCCAGACTCGGGGCAGGGAGGCCCCGTTCACCGCCAGGTCGCCGATCAGGCGGGCCTTGAAGACGTACGGGTTGTGGTTCGAGGCCGTCCGCGCATTGCGCCAGTGCCGGTCCAGGTTCTTCGTCGTGGACGTCGCCGAGGCGGCCAGGGCGTCGAAGGCGTGTGAAATCGCGTTGACCGACAGCGGTGTCAGCGCGACCTGCCCCTGTGCCGAGGCAAGTTCGGCGGCGTCGTTGACCTGCTCCTCCTGTTCGCCGGTAATGTCCCCGGCCCGCAGCTGGAGAGCCGCGTCGTGGGCCCCCTGCAGGGCAGCCGCCACCTTGTCGACGATCGCCTCCCCCGCGAACCCGGCGGCGGCCAGCTCGCCCACGACCTGCAGGATCTGCGGATCCTCGCGCCATACCGGTGCCGCTGCGTGGCTGAAGGTCCGGGTCCGGGTGCGGACCTCGTCGGAGAACTCGCGCTGGGCCGCCCGGATGCTGCCGGCCTGCACCACCAGCAGCACCGCCTGGTAGAAGGCCGTCTGGTATTTGAACCGGGTGCCGAAGTCGATGAGATTCTCCTCCGTCACCACGGCGTCGGTGAACGTGGAGGATCCCGAGCCGGTGGTCTGCTGTCCGAAGCCATCCCAGTCATCGCCGTGCCGCACCCCGGACTGGTGGGCGTCGACCGCGGCGATGACGCGGGTGGACGTGTCGGTACGTTCGGCGTAGACATCGATCCAGTCGGCGAAGATACTGCCGGTGGAGTAGAACTTGGCCCCGTTCACCCGGAACTTCCCCGGCCCCAGATCCGGAGCAGGGACGACCTTGGTCTGCACCTGTCCGACCTCCACGGCACCAATTTCGGTCCACGAGTTGCCGACGAGTTCCCCCCGCACGAACCGATCCAGCCAGACGTCCCGCCCCGGACCGGGCCCGGCAAGGATGCGGTCCTCGACGAAGGCGAAGTGGGCGCGCAGGGCCTGGGCGATGTTCGAGTCGGCGCCGGCCAGCTCGGTCAGCAGCGCGAAGAGTTGTGGCAGGGAGGCGCCAAGGCCGCCGTGTTCGACGGGCACGCGCAGGGCACCGAACCCGGCGTCGGCCAGCTCACGGATCTGGGCGGCAGGCAGCTCGTGGTCCTTCTCCCGTTGCGAGGCGCCCGCGGCGATGCGCCCGAAGATGGGGCGGAAGCGGGCGGCCAGTTCCGGGGAGGACACGGTGGTGGGTTCGGCGGTCTGCTGGATCATGGTTGCTCCTGACGTTGGTTCGTGGCTCTTGGGCCGAAACTAGTCCCGATGGTTACCTGCCGGGGCACCGTGACAGCGGATGACGCCCGGTGACCGAAGATGACGCGGAGCCAATCCAGAAACTGTGTGAGCCGCCGTCGTACCATGACTTTTCGGTGTCATACCGGGACGCAATCGGTCGCGGGACGTCCCTCCCGGTCATCTGCTGTTGCGCGGCCGCCCCGGTTCCTAGCGTGGGGTGCACCGATGTTGAACCGGGCGCATGACGCCCTCGATGAAGGGACCACCCATGACCACCACGCTCACCGAGGCACTGGCCGCCTCACCCTGGTCCGGCCGGCCGGCGCCGGCCACGCCCGCCGCCTGGATCACTCGCGCCGAGGAGGTCGGGGCGATCCTGACCCTGGACGCCGTCGAACGCGATCGCGCCGGTGCCACGCCGTGGGCGGAGGTCCGTCTGCTCAAGGAATCGGGGCTGACCGTCCTGTTGGGTCCCGTCGAGCATGGCGGTGGGGGCCAGGAGTGGACGACGGCGTTGCGCGCCATTCGTGCCGTCTCGGCAGGGGACGCCTCGATCGGCCAATTGCTCGGATACCACCTGCTGTGGGCTTGGGCCGTACGTCTGGTGGGGACGGACGCGCAGATCGCGGCGGTCGAGGAGCTCTACACCACCGGCAACCTGTTCTTCGGTGGTGCCGTCAACCCGCGCGATCATGACCTGGCGATCCAGGACTTGGGCGGGAGCCTCGTCTTTACTGGCCGCAAGTCCTTCTCCACCGGGGCGCGGGTCTCGGATCTGGTGGTCCTCGAAGGCGCGCTGCCCGGGGGCGACCACGTCTTCGCGATCGTCCCGACGGCGCAGGAAGGCATCGTCTTCGCCGGTGACTGGGACAACCTGGGCCAGCGCCTCTCCGAATCCGGCGGGGTGAGCATCACCGGGGTCGAGGTCGGCTGGGATCAAGCGGCCGGCTACGTCGACCAGCAGTTCCAGCCGCTGGTCTACAACACGCTGAACCTGCCACTGACCCAGCAGATCTTCACCGCGATCTACCTGGGCATCGCCGAGGGGGCCTTGGCCACCGCGGGCGCCTACACCCGCGAGAGGACCAGGGCCTGGCCCTACGGATCCGACCCGAAGGACTCCGCCACCGAGGCCCCCTACATCCTGCAGGCCTATGGCGAACTCCGGTCCCGGCTCTGGGCCGGCCAGGCGCTCGCCGGGGCGGTGGACGCCGAACTCTCGGGGCTGCTCCATGCCCCGCGCGGGGAGCTCACCGCCGGCGAGCGCGGCCAGGTCGCGGTACGGGTCGCGGCAGCGAAACAGGTCGCCAACGACGTCGCACTGGAGACCACCAACAGGATCTTCGAGCTGACCGGGGCGCGGGCGACCTCGAATAAGGTCGGTCTGGACATCTACTGGCGCAATATCCGCACCCACTCACTGCATGACCCGGTGGCCCATAAGAAGCGTGAAGTCGGTGAATACGAACTCCTGGGCCGTCTGCCCGAGCCCTCCTGGTACACCTGATCCCCGGGGCCGAGGGTGGAAACCGCCCAGACCCGGCCCGATTCAGCTTCCCTGCCGGGGAACGAACATGATGACCGCGACGCCCGCCAGGCAGATCATGGCGCCCAAGAGGTCCCACCGATCGGGCCGGAACCCGTCGAAGGCCATCCCCCAGAGAAGGGAGCCGGCGACGAACACTCCCCCATAGGCGGCGAGGATGCGGCCGAAATTGGCCTCGGGCTGCAAGGTTGCCACGAACCCGTAGGCTCCCAGGGCCATGATGCCGAGGCCCGCGAGCCACCAGGCCCGGTCCTCGCGCACGGTCTGCCAGATCAGCCAGGCGCCACCAATTTCGGCGACGGCCGCCAGGGCGAAGAGAATGACGGATTTCGTGATGGTCATGCCCCTAGTCTGGCCGACGCCGAGCCGCCCGGTCGTCGTTGGTCTCGGGTGTACCCTTCGTGGCGGTAGCGGGGCAGACTAGTCACACGATCAACCGCGAACCGGCGCTCCCCCGGACGCTGCAGGGAAGGGGCAGAGATGAAGATCCTGGTCACCGGTGCCGGTGGACAACTCGGGGCCCAGACGTTTGCCGCGGTGGAGGCCGCCGGCCAGGAGGCAGTGGGTACCTCCAGCTCAGGGCGCCCAGGCCTGCTCCCGGTCGACCTCTTCACCGGGGACGGCCTGGACGAGGCCCTGCGCGGCGTGGATACGGTCATCCATTGCGCCCATACGGGAGGGGCACGGGACTTGAGGTTGGCACGGAATCTGGTGGCCGCGGCCCAGCGTGCCGGCATCGGACATGTGGTGCTCATCTCGATCGTCGGCATCGAGGACATCCCGCTGGCCTACTACAACCAGCGGCTCGCCATCGAAATGATCGTGCAGGGCTCCGGCGTCCCGTTCACGTTGCAACGGGCCACCCAATTCCACTCGTTGATCGAGGGGCTCTTCACCGCCCAACGACATCTGCCGGTCGTGCTGACGCCGGCAGCGCGGTTCCAGACCATCTCCGTCTCCGAGGTGGCCGGTCGGCTGGCGCAACTGGCTGCCGGCGTCCCCCGTGGACGGGTGGCGGATATCGGCGGTCCCGAACAGCTGGACATCGGTCAGATGTACCGCCAATGGCGTACGGTCCGGGGAGGCAGACGCCCCTCGCTACGGGTGCGCTTGCCGTTCCTCCAGGTCTTCAAGGGGCTCGACGCCGGTGCGAACCTGGTCCCCGGAGAACCCTTCGGAGACCAGACCTTCGCACAATACCTACAGGAACGACCTGCTCTCCCCTCTTAGCCCGTGACCGGCACCCCCGCCCCATACTTCCCGGGGTGCCCACATCCTCGGGAAGCTCGGCTCAAAACGCCCAGTCGGAGTCGGTGGTGTCCTCCCCCTTGCCGATGACATAGGAGGAACCTGAACCGGAGAAGAAGTCGTGGTTCTCGTCGGCTGCCGGCGACAGGGCCGCCAGGATCTCCGGGTTGACCTCGGTCTCCTCGGCAGGGAACCGCGCGGGGTACCCCAGGTTCATGAGCGCCTTATTGGCATTGTACCGCACGAAGACCGCGACGTCCTCCATCAGTCCCAACGGTTCGTAGAGCGCCCCGGAATACTCCAGTTCCAACGCGTAGAGTTCCTCGAGCAGCTCATAGGTGAACGCCCGGATTTCTTCTTGTTCCTCCCGGCTGCGGGTCTCCAGGCCCCGCTGGAACTTATAGCCGGAGTAGTACCCGTGCACCGCCTTATCACGCAGGATCAGGCGGATCATGTCTGCTGTGTTGGTCAGCGTCGCGTGCACCGAAAAGTGCAGGGGAAGGTAGAAACCCGCATAAAGCAGCAACGAGGAGAGCAACGTGGAGGCGACCTTGCGCTTGAGCGGATCATCCCCGTAGTAGTGCTGCAGGACCTTCTTGCAGCGTTCCTGCAACTGGTCGTTCCCCACGGCCCATTCGTAGGCCTCGTCGATCTCCCGGGTGCTGGTCAGTGTGGAGAAGACCGAGGAATAGGAGCGGGCATGCACGGCCTGCATGAACGCGATATTGGTGTAGACGGCCTCCTCGTGTTCGGTGCGGGCGTCCTGGATCTGGCTGATCTCCCCGACGGTCGCCTGGACGGTGTCAAGCATGGTCAGCCCGGTGAAAACCCGCATGGTGAGGGTTCTTTCCTCCCGGGACATGCGCTGCCAGGCAGGGATGTCGTTGGAGAGCGGGACCTTCTCGGGCAGCCAGAAGTTTGCCGTCAAACGGTTCCAGACCTCCAGGTCCTTCTCGTCGGTGACCCGGTTCCAATTGATCGGCCGCAGCCGGGCTGCGGGGTCGATTCGGTAGGAGGGAGGGGTGACTGAGTCGCGCAGGAGGTGTTCGGCGACCGGGGCCTCTGGGGACAAGCTCATGGGTTTTGGTGCCTTCCTTCGTCGGTTGGTGGGGTCAGAGTTCGCAGGAAACGCAGTTTTCAACTTCGGTGCCCGTCAGGGCCATCTGCCGCAGCCGGATGTAGTAGAGCGTTTTGATGCCCTGGCGCCAGGCGTGGATCTGGGCCTTGTTGATGTCACGGGTGGTGGCGGTGTCACGGAAGAACAAGGTGCAGGACAGGCCCTGATCCACGTGCTGGGTGGCCGCCGCGTAGGTGTCGATGATCTTCTCGTAGCCGATCTCGTAGGAGTCCTTGAAGAACTCCAGATTGTCGTTGTCCATATGCGGGGCCGGGAAGTACACGCGTCCGAGCTTGCCCTCCTTGCGGATCTCGATCTTCGAGGCGATGGGGTGGATCGATGCGGTGGCATTGTTGATGTAGCTGATCGACCCGGTCGGGGGCACCGCCTGCAGGTAGGCGTTGTAGATCCCGTGCTTTTGCACGGATTCACTCAGCTCCTGCCAGTCCTGCCGGGTCGGGATGTCCACGCCGGCGTCCCGGAAGACGTCGCGGACCTTCGCCGTGGCCGGCTCCCAGACCCTTTCGGTGTATTTTTCGAAGTAGGAACCGTCGGCATAGGAACTGTTCTCGAAGTCCCCGAAGGCCCGTCCGCGTTGGATCGAGATCCGGTTCGAGGCGCGCAATGCGTGGTAGGTGACCGTGTAGAAGTACATGTTGGTGAAGTCCACGCCCTCCTCGCTGCCGTAATGGATGCGCTGGGAGGCCAGATAGCCGTGCAGGTTCATCTGCCCCAGGCCGATCGCATGGGAGAGCTCGTTGCCGTGGGCGATGGAAGGGACAGCGTCGATATCCGAGAGTTCCGAGACACTGGTCAGCCCGCGCACCGCGGTGTCGATCGTGGCCCCCAGATCACCGGAGGCCATGGCCGCGGCGATGTTCAGCGACCCGAGGTTGCAGGAGATGTCCCGGCCGACGTCTTGGTATCCGATCGCCCGGTCGTAGACCGACGGGGCATTGACCTGCAGGATCTCCGAGCACAGGTTCGACATGTTGATCCACCCCTTCAGCGGGTTGGCGGCATTGACCGTGTCTTCGAACATCACGTACGGATAGCCGGATTCGAACTGCAGTTCGGCAATGGTCCTGAAAAATGCCCGTGCGCTGATGGTCTTCTTCCCGATCCTCGGGTTCGCGACCAAGTCGTCATAGTGTTCGGTCACCGACAGGTCGGACAGTGCGGTGCCGTATTCCCGTTGGACGTCATAGGGCGAGAACAGGTGCATCTCCTCGCCCCGTTTAGCGAGTTCGAAGGTGACGTCGGGGATGACCACACCCAGCGAGAGGGTTTTAATGCGGATCTTCTCATCAGCGTTCTCCCGTTTGGTGTCCAGGAACGCCAGGATGTCTGGGTGGTGGGCGTGCAGGTAGGCGGCGCCGGCGCCCTGCCGGGCGCCGAGCTGGTTGGCGTAGGAGAAGGAGTCCTCCAGGATCTTCATGACCGGGACGACGCCGGAGGCCTGGTTCTCGATCTTCTTGATCGGCGCCCCCTGCTCACGCAGGTTCGTCAGCAAGAGTGCGACGCCACCGCCACGTTTGGAGAGCTGCAAGGCTGAGTTGACGCTGCGCCCGATGGATTCAAGGTTGTCCTCGATGCGCAGCAGGAAGCAGGAGACGAGTTCCCCGCGCTGGGCTTTGCCGGCATTCAGGAATGTCGGGGTGGCCGGCTGGAACCGTCCGCTGAGCATCTCCTGGACCAGACTGCTGGCCAACTCCTCGTCCCCGCGGCCCAGGAACAGGGCGGTGGAAACCACCCGGTCCTCGAAGGATTCCAGGTAGTTGTTGCCGTCGAAGGTCTTCAGGCTATAGCCGGCATGGAACTTGAAGGCTCCCAGGAAGGTCGCGAAACGGTAATCGTAGGCGTAGGCGCTGCGATAGAGGTCCTTCACGAACGACCAGGGGTAGGCGCGGATGGGCGCCTCCTCGTAGTAGTCGTTGGCAACGAGGTAGTCGATCTTGGTTTCGAGGTCGTCGAAGCGGATCAGCTGCGGCTCGACCTGGCCGCAGAGGTAGGCCTCGACCGCCTCATGGTCCTTATCCAGCTGGATCGAACCGTCTGCGGCGAAGAGGTTCAGTTGCGCGTTCAGCGCGTGGTAGTCCTTGCGGGCGCCGATGCCCTCGGTGGTGGGCTCCATGATGTCGGTGGTCATGCGTACTCCTCGAGTGGTGTGGTGGCGTGGTGGTTGTGCCAGAAGCTGGAGAGGCCCTCGCGGACCCTGTGTACGTCGCGTTCGGTACCCAGCAGTTCGAACCGATACAGCTCGGGCACCTGGCATTTATCGGAAATGACCGCGCCGGCCAGGCAATAGTCCTCACCGAAGTTCGTGTTCCCGGCGGTGATCACCCCGCGCAGCAGGCCGCGGTTGACGGGATCGTTGAGGAAACCGATCACTTGCTTCGGCACTGCGGTGGAACGGTGGCCTCCCCCGTAGGTGGGTACGACCAGGACGAACGGACGGGACACCCGCAGGTCTCCCTCGACCCGGGGGCGCAAGGGAATCCGCGCCGCGGGCAGGTCCAGCCGTTCAATGAAGCGTCGGGTGTTTCCTGAGACGCTGGAGAAATACACCACCTCCGGCAAGGTGTCCTTGTCGAGCGGGGTGGACGCCGTGCGCCCGGCCCCGTCCAAACGCCCCGATTCAGTCGTCTTCATGCGCAAGGCTCCTTGGCTCCCGCCGTGGCGGCGGATCTAGATGTTGTGGTCAGTAGACCCTTGGTGGCCTACATCTAGTAATAACACCTTGCTGGAACATTTGTCTACGTGACCTCGTAGTATTTAGTTCGAAGCGCCAAACTTTGTGATTACCTCTGAGATGCCCCCGCAGGAAATGCCGGACCATTGAAGCTCAAGAGCATGAAAACAGGGATTTGCGTGCGGAAATGCGCTTGACGTCGGCGCCCCGGACAGTGGTCCGGGGCGATATGACAGCACAGCGAGGGGGTGCACCTGGCACCCCCTCGCCGGGAGGAGTATCTGCTGTTGTCCTTTTCCGATCAGTCGGGACGACGTTTGGGAATGGTGTCGACCTTCTCCCAGCCGCGCCGGACGTCCCGCGATCCCGCATGGGCATCACGGCTGCGGTAGAGGACGTAGGGGCGGAAGATGTACCCCACTGGCGCCGTGAAGACGTGCACCAGGCGGGTGAAGGGCCACAGCGCGAAGAGGAAGATGGCGATCAGCGCGTGGAACTGGAACGTGAACGGGGCATCGACCATCAAATCGGGCTGCGGGTTGAAATAGAAGATGCTGCGGAACCAGATGGAAACGCCTTCGCGGTAGTTATAGGCTCCAGCCACGCCCGAAACGGTATTGGCCAGTCCTGCCACGATGACCAGCCCGAGGGTGAAGTACATCGTCTTGTCCATCTTGGTGGTGGCGCCCAGTACGGCCTTGGTGAAGCGTCGCCGATACAGCAGCCCGATGAATCCGACGATCGTGAAGACCCCCGCGATGGCTCCGACCGAGATCGCCATGAAGTGGTACATCCCTTCAGAGATCCCGACGGCATCGGTCCAACTTTGGGGAATTCCCAAACCCATGACGTGACCGAGGAAGACCGCCAGGATGCCGAAGTGGAACATGGGGTTCGCCCAGCGCAGGATGCTGCTCTCATACATTTGGCTCGACCGTGAGGTCCATCCGAACTTGTCATAGCGATACCGCCAGATGTGTCCGAGGATGAAGATGGTCAGACAGATATAGGGAAAGATCAGCCACAAAAAGACATTCAACGGGTCGTCCATTACATGCCTCCCGGCATCGGCGCCAGATCCGGCGTTCCATAGGTGTCCAAGCCGACTTCCTCTTCTTCGGGACCCTCGGCGATCAGCCGTTGCACGGCTTCGTGGTCCTTGCCCTTCAGTGCTGGCAAGGTGGCGCACACGGAATCGATGGCCCCGAACCACGGGGATTCCACTTCCCGCAGATGTATCCGCAGCAGCTCTAGGCCTGCCCGGTTGTCGAGGATGATCTTCAGCCCCGCCTTGACGTCGGTCATGGCCCCGAATTCCAGAACTACGCACAGGTGGTCTGGCAACTGGTCGTCGGTCAACGTCAGGCCGGCCTTCACATAGACCTGTTTGATGCGCAGGAGCGCCAGGCCCCGCTTCCGGGTCTCCCCATTGGAGAAATAGGTCAGGAATAAACACCCCCGACGGCGGGTATCGAAGGTGTCGACATACTCACTCTGGATCTCGCGCAGCGTCCCCTGCTGTAGATGACGGATCGTCTTCTGCAAGCCGGCACCGACCTTGGCGGGCAGGCCGGCGGCCACTTCACTGAGCAGTTCCAGCCGCGAGAACAGTTCCTCATCGGGATAGTCCAACAGGATGGATGCTGACTGCCAGATCCCGGTGAGCTGTTCGGCGGAATATTTGAGTGCTGGGGCCTTGGGCGGTGTCATGACGAGGTTCCTCCCTGCGTGGAAGCCGCCGAACCCGACGGTGTTTCGGGGAACAAGCCCTCGGGTGTGCCTTGACCGTCCCAGTTCAACAGATTGATCCGCACTCCTTCGGGACGTCCCGGTACGTCGGGGGAACCGATGCCTGGATCCTTGCCCTGATCTGGGTCTTGGGCGAAAGAACCGTCCATGCCGCCCATGCCCGGACCGCCGTCGACGTCGAGCGAGCACTCGGTGGCGATGTTCTCCAATTTATGGGCGTCTTCGTAGTGGGCTGACGGGATGACATAGCGTTCTTCGTATTTCGCGATGGCCAGCAGACGGTACATGTCCTGGATTTCCTGGCCGGTCATGCCCACCGATTCGGCAATGGACTCCTTGGGTTCCCATCCCATGTTGATATCGCGCATATAGGAGCGCATGGCCGCCAACTTATGCAGCACCAGATCCACCGGTTGGGTGTCCCCGGCCGTGAAGAGACCCGCGAGATATTCGACGGGAATCCTGAGCTTGTCGATGGCCGCGAACAGGTTGTCCTGCTTTTCGGCGTCTTCGCCGGTGTCGCTGACCGCGTCCACCACCGGTGAGAGCGGCGGGATGTACCAGACCATCGGCATGGTGCGGTACTCCGGGTGCAACGGCAGGGCCACCTTGTACTTATTGATCAGCGCGTAGATCGGAGAACGTTGGGCGGCCTCGATCCAGTCCTCCGGAATCCCGGCCAGCGCCGCCTCGCGCATGACCTCGGGATCGTTCGGATCCAGGAACACCTCGCGTTGGGCTTCATATAGGCCGTGCTCGTCCGGGGTCGACGCGGCTTCGAGCACGCGATCGGCGTCGTAGAGCATCAGGCCGAGGTAGCGCAGGCGCCCAACACAGGTTTCCGAGCAGATCGTGGGTTGGCCGATCTCGATGCGCGGATAGCAGAACGTACACTTCTCGACCTTGCCGGTCTTGTGGTTGAAGTACATCTTCTTATATGGGCAACCACCCACGCACTGCCGCCAACCGCGGCAACGATCCTGGTCCACCAGCACGATACCGTCCTCTTCACGCTTATAGATGGCGCCGGTGGGGCAGGAGGAAACGCAGGAGGGGTTCAGACAGTGTTCACAGATGCGGGGCAGGTAGAACATGAACGTCTGTTCATATTCGAATTTGATCTTGTCCCCGACCTTCTGCAGGATCGGGTCGTTATGCGTGTTCTCCACCGAACCTGCCAAGTCGTCGTCCCAGTTGGACGACCACGTGACGGTGGTGTCCTGCCCGGTGAGTAACGATTTGGGCCGTGCCACCGGCATATGGTCCTGGGCGGGAGCCGTGGTCAGGTTCTCGTAGTCGTAGGTCCACGGCTCGTAGTAGTCCTTGATGCCTGGCAGATTGGGTGCGGCGAAGATGGTCATCAGGTTCTTCAGCCGGCCTCCAGCCTTGAGCTTGAGCCGACCACGTTTGGTCAGCGTCCAGCCGCCTTTCCACTTTTCCTGGTCCTCGTAGGTGCGTGGATACCCCTGACCGGGCCGGGTTTCGACGTTGTTGAACCAGATGTGCTCGGCTCCCGAGCGGTTCGTCCAGACCTGCTTGCACGTGACCGAACACGTGTGGCATCCGATGCACTTATCGAGGTTCATCACCATTGCCATTTGGGCCATGACACGCACTAGTACGTCACCTCCTGGTTGCGGCGACGAATGACCGTGACTTCGTCGCGTTGGTTTCCCGTCGGCCCCATGTAGTTGAAGGCGTAGGTCTGCTGGGCGTAGCCGCCGATCATATGTGTGGGCTTGATCATCAGACGGGTCAGCGAGTTGTGGTTGCCGCCGCGCTGGCCGCTGGTCTCGGAGATGGGCATATCGATCAGCCGGTCCTGCGAGTGATACATGAACACGGTGCCCTCGGGCATCCGGTGCGAGACGATGGCTCGTGCGGTGGTGGTGCCGTTGCGGTTGACGGCCTCGATCCATTCGTTGTCCCTGACACCGATCTTCTCGGCATCCAGCGGACTCATCCAGATTCCGGGGCCGCCCCTGAACAGCGAGAGCATGAACAGGTTGTCCTGGTATTCGGAGTGGATGGACCACTTATTATGCGGGGTCAGGTATCTGACGGACACGCCCTTGGAGGAGGTGGAACCGATGGCCGGTTCATCGAATAGCGCCGTCATGTCCAGCGGTGGCCGGAAGATCGGCAATCCCTCCCCCAGTTCGGTCATCCAGTCGTGATCCAGATAAAAGTGCATCCGGCCGGTCAGGGTATGCCACGGTTTGAGCCGTTCAACGTTGATGGTGAACGGGGAGTACCGCCGGCCGCCGGTTTCAGAACCTGACCATTCGGGTGAGGTGATCACCGGCGCCGGACCGTTTTGTGTATCGGCGAACGTCACCCGGTGGCCTTCGTTCTCCGAGGACAAGTCGTGCAGCAAGGTGCCGGTGCGTTTTTCCAGCGTTTTGAAACCCTGGGTCGCCAAATGTCCGTTGGTGGTGCCGGAGAGGGTCAGGATCATCTCACAGGCCTGGTAGTCCTTGAGGATGTCGGGGCGCCCATGGCCCGCACCTCCCCTCACGGTTCCGTTCTTGATCTTTAGTTCTTCGATTTCCCGGCTCACGTCAAAGGTGATGCCCTTGGTCGTGGCCCCGAGCGTGTCCATCAGGGGTCCGATCGAGCGCATCATGTCGCCGATCTTCGTGTAGTCGCGTTCGACTTCGATGATCTTGGGCATGGTGACCCCGGGCTCGGGCTCACATTCGCCGTATTTCCAGTCCCTGACCTTCCCATGTGGGGAAACCATCGCATCGGGGGTGTCATGGGTCAGCGGCGCCGCGACGACGTCGGTCTGCTTGCCCAGGTGCGGTTCCGCCAGACGGCTGAACACCCGGGAGATTTCCTGCCAGGCGTCCCAGTCCGTACGGGATTGCCACGGCGGGGCGATGGCCGGGTTGAAGGAGTTCACGAACGGGTGCATGTCAGTGGTGGACAGGTCGTACTTCTCATACCAGGTGGCCGCCGGGAGCACGATATCCGAGTGCAGCGTGGAGCTGGTCATTCGGAAGTCCAGCGTGGTGAGCAGGTCGAGTTTCCCCGTCGGAGCCTTCTCCCGCCACTTCACGTCCTTGGGGCGGAAGCGTTCTGCGGTCTCCTCGGCACTGATGGTGTGCGAGGCCCCGAGCAGGTGGTTCAGGAAGTATTCGTTGCCCTTGGCCGAGGAACCGATCAGGTTCGAGCGCCACAGCGAGAGCACCCGGGGGTAGTTATCGGGGGCATCCGGGTCCTCGGCGGCGAAGTTCAGCCGACCCGCCTTGATCTCGTCAACCACGTAGTCCTTGGCCGACTGCCCCTTTTCCCGAGCCTGGGCCCCGATGACCAGCGGGTTGCGGTCGAAGGTCGGGTAGGAAGGCATCCAGCCCAGCCGTGCCGATTGGGCGATGATATCCGCCGTCGTCTTTCCGGCGAGCTGCCCCTTGCCGGTTTGGGCGGTCAGGGCATCGGCACCGAACTGGTCATAGCGAAACTGGTCGGTGTGGAGGTACCAGTAGGCCGTCTGCACCATGTTGCGGGGAGGACGCAGCCAGTCCAGTCCGTTTGCGAGTTGGTTGTATCCGGTCAGTGGACGGACCTTTTCCTGTCCGACGTAGTGCGCCCAGCCGCCACCGTTCACGCCCTGGCAACCGGTGACGGTCGTCAAGGTCAGGAAGGTGCGGTAGATGGTGTCCGAGTGGAACCAGTGGTTGGTGCCGGCTCCCATCAGGATCATCGAGCGGCCCTTGGAATCCTCGGCGTTCTGCGCGAATTCCCGACCGATGCGTTCGCAGGCCTCGGCCGTGACGCCGGTGATATTGGCCTGCCAGGCGGGGGTGTTCGGCGATTCGGCGTCGTCGTAGCCCGTGGGCCACTCCCCCGGCAGCCCGGGGCGCCCCACACCATATTGGGCCAGCATCAGGTCAAAGACCGTGGTAACCAGCCGTCCGGCCACTCGACGGGCCGGGACGCCGCGGCGGATGACACCGATATTGCCCTGGCCGGCGTCGAAGCGTGGCATGTCGATGGAGACGTTTTCGTCGGCACCATCGATCAGGGTCAGCTTGGGGTCGATATCCCCGAGGTCCAGGTTCCATTTGCCCTCACCGGTTTCGCCGTAGCGGTGCCCGAGGGTGCCCGGGGGCACCACCAGGCGGTCGGTGGCCGCATCAACCAGGACCGTCTTGAATTCGGGGTTCTCAGCCTCCGGCTCGATCTCTCCGTCCAGGTCGGCGGCGGTCAGGAACTTGCCGGCAGTAAACATCCGTTCTCCGTCGGCGTCCTGCGCTTCGTCGAGGGTGACCAGGAACGGCAGGTCGGTGTACTTCTTCACGTACTGGGTGAAGTAGGGGGTCTGCCGGTCCACGTGGAATTCCTTGAGGATGACGTGCCCCATGGCCATGGCCAAGGCACCGTCGGTTCCCGGTTCGGCGGGCATCCATTCATCGGCGAATTTGGTGCTGTCGGCGAAGTCGGGGGAAACGACAACCACTTTTTGTCCCCGGTAGCGGGCTTCGATCATCCAGTGGGCATCGGGGGTCCGCGTCACCGGGACGTTGGTGCCCCAGATGACCAGGTAGCCGGCATCCCACCAGTCCCCGGATTCGGGTACGTCGGTCTGGTCGCCGAAAACCTGGGGGGAAGCGACCGGCATATCGGCGTACCAGTCGTAGAAGCTGAGCATGGACCCGCCGATGAGGTTCACGAACCGGGCACCTGAGGAGTGCGAGACCATCGACATGGCCGGGATGGGCGAGAACCCTGCCACTCGGTCGGGACCGTATTTGCGGATGGTGTGCACATGAGCCGCCGCGACGATCTCGACCGCTTCGTCCCATGACGCGCGCACCAGACCGCCCTTGCCCCGGGCGCTCTTATACTTCACGGCCCGCTCCGGGTCCTCGGTCAGATCGGCCCACGCCAGGACCGGGTCCTTCAGCCGGGCTTTGGCCTCCCGGTACATCTCCAGCAGGACGCCGCGGATGTATGGGTAGCGGGTTCGGGTTGGCGAATAGGTGTACCAGGAAAAAGAAGCGCCGCGCGGGCAACCGCGCGGCTCGTATTCCGGCTTATCGGGGCCGGTGGTGGGGTAATCGGTGGCCTGGGTTTCCCAGGTGATGATGCCGTCCTTGACGTAGACATTCCAGGAGCACGACCCCGTGCAGTTCACCCCGTGGGTCGATCTGACCACCTTGTCGTGGCTCCAACGATCCCGGTAGAAGGAATCACCGGACCGACCACCGACCTTGAGTAGCGTGCGCCCATCGGGCGAGACGACTTCCTTCGGTTTGAAAAACCTCCGGGTCCTGATCAGCGCATCTTGTAGTCCGCTATTCATGGTCGTGCTCATGTCGGCCCTCCCGCATTCGCCGTATACGGCCCGCCATGAGGCCGTATGCCTCCTCGGACAGGGGGTTTCCGAAGCCGGTGGAATCAAAGACCCCGCGTCGATGAAACTCACAGTAGCAGGGAAAAAATGAGACCACCATCACATAGTCGCAATCAACAAAACTGCAGGTGACAGGGGAAATTCTTCACGCTCTCAGGTTCCGGCCCGCGGAGGGAACGACGAAGGCCGCCCCCGCGGGAGCGGCCTTCGAAGAGCTGATCGGCGCGGACGCGGCTCAAGGGGAACCGGAACCATCACGCTCGCGGGTCGCAGGTCAGCCACCGTGGGCTAGGCGAAAGGCAGCACCAGTTCGGCGTAGCGTTCCTTCACGGTGGCCAGCACCTCGTGGCCGTCGGCATCCCAGATCTGCTGGTTGAAGATCTCCACCTCGATGTCACCGGTGTAGCCGGCATCGCGGACCCAGGAGCCGATGGTGGCGAAGTCGATGACCCCGTCGCCCATCATGCCGCGGGAGAGCAGTGCGTCGGCGGCGATGGGCAGGTTGAAATCGCAGATTTGGTAGGAGGCGATCCGCTGTTCGCGGCCGGCCCGCTCAATCTGCGCCTTCAGATCAGGGTCCCACCAGACGTGGAAGGTGTCCACGGCGACGCCGACGGCTGCCGGATCGTAGGGTGCCGCCAGGTCCAGGGATTGGCCTAGCGTGGAGATCAGGGCCCGGTCTGCCGCATACATCGGATGTAGCGGTTCAAGGACCAGTCGCACCCCGTGTTCGACGGCGAAAGGCACCAAGTCCTTCAGGCGGTCGGCCACGCGTTGGCGGGCCGCGATGACGTCCTTCTCCCCCGGGGCTAGACCGCCGACCACCAGGAACAACTCGGTGGTGCCCAGCGCCACGGCCTCTTCGATTGCCGCGCGGTTATCGGCCAGCGCCGCGGCCTGGCCTTCGGCATCGGCTGCCGTCAGGAATCCTCCCCGGCACAGCGAGGAGACCCTCAGGCCGGCGTCGCGGATCAGCTGCGCCGATTCCGCGAGACCGTGGTCCGCGACGATGTCCCGCCAGGGGCCGATCGCGGGGATGCCGGCGCGGACGCAGCCGTCCACGACCTCGGGCAGGGTCCACTTCTTGGTGGTGGCGCTGTTCAGGGCCAACCGCGAATAATCGCTCATGCGCCCACCCCATTGGCTTGCAGGAACGTAGACATCCGGGCCGCTGAGCGCTCAGGATCCAGGAGCAGCCCGGCGGCGTCGGCGAGTTCGAACGTCCGGCTCAGGTGCATCAGCGACCGGCCAGAATGCAGGCCGCCCACCATCTGGAAGCCAGGCTGCTGCGCGTTGATCCACGAGAGGAACGCAATGCCCGTCTTGTAGTAGAACGTGGGGGCGCTAAAGATGTGCTTTCCCAGTTCCCGGGTCGAGTCCAGGGTGGCTCGTGCCGCCACCGGATCACCGGCGTCGTAGCTTTGCAGCGCTGCGGAGGCCGCCGGATAGATGGCTGCGAAGATGCCCAGCAGTGCATCGGAGTGGTGACTGCCGTCCCCGTCGATGAGTTCGGGATAGTTGAAGTCATCCCCGGTGTAGAGCCTGACCCCTGCAGGCAGTGAGGCCCGTAGTGCGACCTCGTGGCCGGCGTCGAGCAGGGAGACCTTGACCCCGTCGATCTTCTCCGCATGACCGCTGACCAGCGAGGAGAACGTATCGGTCGCCGTGGCGACGTCATCGGAGCCCCAGTAGCCGGCCAAGGCCGGATCGAACATGGTGCCCAGCCAGTGCAGGATCACCGGTTGCTTGGCCTCACGCAGCAACGTCGAATAGACGTGCAGGTAGTCCTCGGCGTCGGTGGCCACGGCGGCCAGCGCACGGGAGGCCATCAGGATGGTCTTCGCTCCGGCCTCCTCCACCAGGGCCATCTGCTCGCGGTAGGCCTCGAGCACGACGTTCAGCCCGGCAGGGCCCGAGGGGACGGTGGCCAGGTCCAGCTGGTCGGTTCCCGCGCCGCAGGCGAGCAGATCGCGCACCGATTTGCCGGCGGTGGCGGAGGCCTTTGAGGAGACCACTGCCGCGGCTTCGGCGGCACTGCGGCGGATCAGTTCTCCGGTCGCGGCCCAGTCCAGACCCATGCCGCGCTGGGCGGTGTCCATCGCATCGGCGACACCCAGGCCGTAAGACCACAGTTCGTGGCGGTAGGCCAGGGTGGTATCCCAGTCCAGTTGCGCCGGGGCGCCGGGCACGTTCTCGGCGCGCACGTCGGGGATGACGTGGGCCGCGGCGTAGGCGTGCCGGGAGGTGATCGGGGTGCTGGGTTTGAGCCAGGTCCGCGCCTCGGCGAGCTGGTGCCTTCGGGTTCCACCGCCGGTAGCGGGAAGGATCAGCGAGGCCATCAGAGCGTGATTTCCGGGATGTCGATGGTGCGGCGCTCGTCATTGGACTGCAGCCCCAGTTCGGCGAGCTGGACGCCGCGTGCTGCGGACAGCAAACCGAAGCGGTGTTCACGTCCGGCGACGATATCGCGCAGGAACTCTTCCCACTGCAGCTTGAAGCCGTTGTCCAGCTCGGCGTTGGCCGGGACTTCCTGCCACTGGTCGCGGAAGGATTCGGTGACCGGCAGGTCGGGGTTCCAGACCGGCTTGGGGGTGTGGGCGCGCTGCTGGGCGACGCACTTATTCAGGCCGGCCACTGCCGAGCCGAGGGTTCCATCGATCTGGAATTCGACGAGTTCGTCGCGGTAGACCCGCACGGCCCAGGAGGAGTTGATCTGCCCGACGACCTCGTCGCCGGCGGGGGTCTCGAGTTCGAAGATGCCGTAGGAGGCGTCATCGGCGGTCGCGACGTATTCCTGGTCCTGCTCGTCCCAGCGGGCCGGGATGTGGGTGGCGGTCTTGGCGTTGACGCTTTTGACCTTCCCGATGATCCCCTCGAGGACGTAGTTCCAATGGCAGAACATGTCGGTGGTCATGCCCCCGCCGTCTTCCTTGCGGTAGTTCCAGGACGGACGCTGCGCCGACTGCACATCGCCTTCGAAGACCCAGTAGCCGAATTCGCCGCGGATGGACAGGATGCGGCCAAAGAATCCCTCATCGACGAGGCGGCGCAGCTTCACCAGCCCGGGCAGGTAGAGCTTGTCATGCACGACGCCGGCGGTCACCCCGGACTCGGTGCCGATGCGGGCGAGCTCGATGGCTTCGTCGAGGGTTTCGGCGGTGGGCTTCTCGGTGAAGATGTGTTTGCCGGCCTGCATGGCCTTCTTCAGCGTCGCGGCGCGCAGGCTGGTCATCGAGGCGTCGAAGACGACGTCGACGGTCGGGTCGTTGATGACCGCGTCCAGATCGGTGCTCCATTCGGCTACCCCATGCAGTTCTGCAAGTTCGCGGACCTTGGCTTCGTTGCGCCCGATGAGGATCGGCTCGACCTGGACGCGGCTGCCATCGGCCAGGGTGAAGCCTCCGGCGTCGCGGATCGGCAGGATGGATCGCAGCAGGTGCTGGCGGTAGCCCATCCGGCCGGTAATGCCGTTCATGGCGATACGGATGGTGCGTGGTGTCGAGCCCATGGGACCTCTTTGCTAGGGGTGGATGGTATGAAATCTGATCGGGAAAGCGCATTCCCGTTGTGTCCATCATGCCCATCCAAACAATGCTTGGCAAGCGCTTTCCCAAACTTTTCTGTCATGCGATACTGGAACTCTTGTCCACCATGTGAGCCGTGACGGCCGGCGAAGGGGTAGCGATGTCCGCAACGACACTGGCCGAGGTGGCCCGCAAGGCAGGAGTCTCCGCCGCCACCGCGTCCCGGGTGCTCAATGGTTCGGCGCGGATCCCCGGACCGGAGATTGCCGCAAACGTCCGGCGGGCGGCCCTCGAACTGGGGTACGTGCCCAATGCGCAAGCTCAGGGGCTGGCGAAATCCAGCTCGGGGGTCATCGGCCTCATCGTCCACGACATCGCCGACCCGTACTTCGCGGCCATCGCCCACGGCGTCCAGGAAGCTGCCCGGGAACGCAATAAACTCGTCATGCTCGCCACCACCGGCGGCACCCCTGCAGAGGAGGCCACCGCAGTCTCCGCCTTCGCCGCCCACCGGGCTGATGCCATCATCCTGGCGGGCTCGCGGACCACCGCTGCTGCGGACCGTGAAGCCAACAGCACCTTGGCCAACGAGCTGGACCTCTACTGCCGTAATGATGGCCAGGTGGCCGTCATCGGTCGCCCCGTGGAGGGGACCGGTTCCCCCGAACACCACCACGTCATCGCCATTCCCAACGAAGACCTGGCGTGTCAGCTGGCGGGCGCATTGGCCGCCAACCATCGCGGCCCCTTCCTGATTGTGGCGGGCCCCGAGGGCTTGGCCACCTCGGACGATAGGGTCCGTGGATTCCAACATGGTCTACACGCCGCGGGTGTTCCGGCGGCCGAGGTCTTGCATACCGGATTGGACCGAGCTGGCGGCCATGCCACCGGCGCCGAGCTGGCACCACGGGTCGCCGCGGCTCACCGGGAAGGGGCCCCTGTCTGCCTTTTTGCGGTCAGTGACGTGATGGCCATCGGGCTGGTCGCCGGGCTGCGTGAGGGCGGGGTCCAGGTTCCGCGCGACGCCGCCGTCGCGGGATTCGACGATATCGAAACGCTGCGGGATTTCCATCCCGGATTGACCACCGTGCGGCTACCGTTGCTGCACATCGGACGGATCGCCGTCGAAAGCACCGTGGCACTCCCTGGAGGTGCCGCCGGAGCCGAGCCCACCGTCACCGGCGAGCTCGTGCTCCGACGCAGCACCACCGCGGCGGGGCAGGGCTAACGCGGTATTAGTGCCGCGCCAGGCTGAACTGCACCGGCAGCCCGTCCCGGGTGCGGACCGCGATCTCGGTATGCCCCTGCCGGCCATGATCATGGCCGTGGCGTCCTCCATGATGGTCGTGGCCGCCGTGGCCCTTGCGGGAAGTGACCTTCACGCCGTCGACCTTTTCGGCTAGCTTCCAGGAGCCCTTGACCTTCACGGTCAGGGTGTGGGCCTGGCTCGCGTTTTCCCTCCAGGACACCACGTAGGGAAGGACTCCGCCGACGAAACGGCCCTTGGCATCGTATTGGTCCGGGTCTTTGCCCGAATACAGGCGGAGATCCGGATCCGTCACCGACATGACCAGACGGTTCTTTTCACGCCGGGTCATCAACAGCGAAGGAGTATCCACCCCTTCGATATCGCCCTCGAACCCGTGCCCCGCCTCGAAGACCGCGTAGCCGGTGATACCGGTCTCCCGATCGCGGACTGCATGCCGGTCGGAGCGCGCCTCCAACACCTCATAGGGGGCTCGCCGGCCGCCCATGGCTTTCGCGAAGGCCGCCGTTTGTTGTGGAGTCCGCCCGATCAACATCGCGTATTCATAGGAGCCGTTCCTCGGTTTGGTCCCATGGCTCAGCCACGCCGTGGCGAAGTCCCCACTGGTGGGTTCTCCGGAGCTCT
Organism: Arthrobacter rhombi; assembly: GCF_900163545.1. GTDB lineage: Bacteria > Actinomycetota > Actinomycetes > Actinomycetales > Micrococcaceae > Arthrobacter_H > Arthrobacter_H rhombi_A. Next base: position 46,368 of record NZ_FUHW01000007.1, on the reverse strand, counting down.
GGTCCTTCGACTTCTGCGTGGAACGCTCGATCCCCAGGTGCTGCTTGGCCGGGATGTAGTAGCCATTGCCCTTCCCGTCGGCCAGCCATTGTGCATGCTTGGATTTCTTGCGCGATTTGCGCTCGAGCGGGAAGTCGGCGACGGGCCGGGTGGAGTCGATGTAGGTGGGCTCCGACGTCGCCGCCAGGTGGCTCTGGAACAGGGTCGTCCCCGTTTCGTTTCGGCGGTCATTGTTTTCGATCCCCGTACCCACCGCGATGACCCGCTCGTCGAAGAGGAACACCGATTTGCGGGCCCGGTGGCTGGGATCCCAGGAAGGGATCTCGTGCAGGTCCATGGCAAAGAGGCCGTGCCGGCCATCGATGTTGGTGGCCCCGCCGAAGCGCGAATCCGAGAGCGGCATGATTTCCACTCCGAGCCCGAGGTCGATGAACAGGTCATCAACCGGCTTATGGATCGCCGTCGTGCCCGGGAACCGCCCCCAATCCCAGCCTTCCTGGGAGAACCCGCTATCCAGCAGGGTGATCGGGTCGCCCGTGGACTGAACGTTGATCTGCCCGTAGGTGCCGTAGCGGCCATAGATATTGGCGTTTTCGTAGGTCTCCGAGCTCCACAGGTAGCGGTTGTGTCCGCGAACGGTCACCGACCAGTCCTCGCGGCGGTGCACTCCGAGGGCGCCGTAGTTGTAGGTCCAGTGGCCCGTCGGGGAATCTTCCACGGTGACCCCGGTAGCAGCCAATTTGGCGGCCAACCGCTGGTGGATCGAAGACTGCTTTTCCGGCAGCAGGCGTAGGAAGGCAGCCCCCAGTTCGGGGTCCAGGGCCTTCTTCCCGTCGGGCGTGCCAGCCTGGAACAGCCACTGGAAGGGATCGAGCTTGAGTGTTTGGCCCGCCTTCGGATGGCGGTTACACACGGTCAGCGACCATTCGAATTTATTGGCAAAGGTGCGCATCCCCAGCACCGCCTTTTTCAACAGGGAGTGCGCCGCCTCGGACAGACGGAACGACGTGCCACCCAGGACCATGACCATTGGCGCCAGTCCGGAGAGGCCATCAGCGCTGTAGGCGGGGTAGAACCCGACATGGTGGAATCCCGAGCCATCGGCCTTGATTCCGCCCTGCAAACCGTCACTTGGCTGCAGGGTGATATCGAGGAAGTCGCGGACGGCTGAGAGCCAAGCCGCCTGTTCGCCAGGAGTCTCCCGCAGCATGGCCGCTGCCACAAGGCCCCTGACATTCGTGTTGTAGATGTCCATGATGCCATCGCGTCGCAGCGGGCGTTCGAGAACGCGCCCCAGGCCGACGAACCAGTCGATATCGGCCCGGGCTTCCTCCAGCAATCCTTCATCCTGGAGGACGTCCTTCATGATAAAGACGGAGTCGTAGTACCCACGAATGTTGTATCCGAGATGGTGGACACTGCCCTGGCTACTGCCCTTGGCCCAACCCACGCGGCGAAGATGCAAGACGGCCCGGACGTACAGCTCGGCCACCAGCGGCCTGCGGGTGGCATCGGCACGTTCCCAGGCCCGGGCGATCTTCTGCATCAGATCCGTGAGCGTGCGCAGTTTGGCGCTTCCAGCCAGCGCAGCCAGTTCGGGGGCGATCTGAGGCGGGAAGATGGCCTGCTGGTTCAAGAAGACCGGTGTCGCCGGCCCACTGGTGGACCGCTCGGGAATGCCGAGCTTGGCCAGTTGCGCCGTCAGATCGGCCACCTGCGCGCCCGTGGTCGCGCCGCCACCGGTGAGGTAGGCCTCAAGGTATCTTGACTTCACCGTCGACACATCGGCCAGCAACGTCGCATCTGTGACCGGTGCCGGCGCCTGGGCATCCTGTAGTTCCTGGAACTTCAGCAGGGCGAGCCAATGCGCATTTTGCGCCGTATCGGCTTCCGGATTGACGAATGGGGCCTGCTCGCTCCGCATCGGATGGTCGGTGCGCATGGACATGTTCAGGACCAGCTGGTCCAGGAAGAGCGTCCCGGAACCCGAAGACGGGGCGACGAACCGCAGGGTATCCATGTCGCGGCGCGGTTTGCCTTTCAGGTCCTGGGCCAGGCGGATCCAGACGGTTCGCCAGCCGGTGAAGTCCAGATGGAGGTCGCACCAGGCGTCTTTGCTTCCCTGCCGGCCGAATTCCAGGCGCAGGGTGCCCTGGCGGGCCGTGGAATTGTAGATCCACAGGCCGAAGGTGCTGCACGATCCGAGCTTCGTCTCGTCGTCCTCCGGGATTCTGGAGTCCTCGGCGTCCAGTGCCGCATCGATCTGCAGGATGGAGCCGGCGGAGTAGTCCCAGCGGAGGGAGTGCTTGCCGATGATGGCCTGCTCGTCACTGATCGCGGGCTCCGCCCCCGAGACCGCAGTGACCTGCTCGGGCACCTTCGTTTCGAAGAGGAAGGTCGGCGGCTGCAGGGCCAGGGCCTTCGCTTCGACGTCACCGGGAACCGCGGGGGCCATCGGGGCCCGGGCACCGGCGGCTTGGGCGGGTGCGGCGCTGAGCGCGAACGCAGCCCCCGCGCTGGCGACGCTGCCGACCTTGATGAGGGTGCGTCGGTTAAATTCGAGGTTGGTCCAGTTCATTGTTTTCCAATCTTCTCCGGTACGCGAACGGGCGACCGGAAGGGCTTTCCATGAGCTCAATCTGGTAGACACCTCCGGCATTTCACCGGGTGCCTCCAGCTGGGACACGGTCAGTCAAGGTGACGTACACCATAGGAATAAATGAGCACCCCGAAGTTCTGTCCGGCCGCGCGGGCCTCAAGCCGGACGGCGGATTAGCTCGAGGACAGCGAGTCGAGGATCTTCCGGGTGGCGGCCAGCGCCTCGCCCAGCTCCGGCAAATCGGGGTTCCAGGCCTTCTCCCATTCCAAGGACACCCAGGGATCGACTCCGGTCGGCGCCTGTTCCCCGTACAGCCGGAGCATCTTCTCCAACGGGATGTCCCCCTCCCCTGGCAGGGTCAGGATCGGGGCATCGGCGGTGGAGCCACGGCGGGCATCCTTGAGCTGGAGGTACTCGATGCGCCCGGCGAGCGCCTTCACGGTCGCTTCGGGTTCCTCCCCGCGTTTCCACGGGTGCAGGACATCCCAAATGGTGCGCACCGCGCCCTGCGGCCCCAGGGGGAACAGGATGCGTGCGGCGTCGACCCCGCGTGGATGCGAATCATGAGTCTCCAATAAGAGCTGGACCCCATGCATGGCCGCCGGCCCTTCGGCCGCCGTCAGCCTCCGGACTGCATTTTCCTCCAGCTCAAAGGCCTCCTCGCGGTCGGCCTCGGAGGTTGAATCCAGTCCGGCACCGGGAAAGACCCTCACGGCCTTCGCCCCGATGTCTGCCGCGAGCCGCAGCGCGGCCTCGAGTTCCCGAAAGACGTCGATGTCCTTTCCGGGAGCGCAGATCTTGACATAGCTCCCCACCGCCAAGATGGTGATCCCGGCATCGGCGAAGGCGGTCTTGACCTTCCCACGCTCGGCGTCGTCCATGCTGGCGGAGATAATTCCACCCTCGTGCATCCGCAGTTCGACGCCGGTGGCCCCGTGCTCGCCGGCGAGCGCCAGCACTTCGTCGACATCGGCGTCTGGGCATCCCAACGTGGAGAAGGAAAGTTGCATGGGGCGTGGTGCTCCTTGGTATCGCTGACGGTGGTGTGCTCCATTGTTGGCCATGTTCCGTTCAGGCGCTACTGCTTTATTCCTTACCTTGACGTGCCGTTGAGTTCCCATCCAACAGGGCACCGGCACTCAGGGCCGGCCCCGTCACGGACATCAGGAGCGAAGTCATGGACCAGGAACTATCCCGCAGGACCGCGCTTAAGGGCGCCGGAGGGGTGGCCGTGACCGGCCTGCTCCTGAGCTTCATCAGCCAAACCGCCCAGCCCGCCCGGGCCGCGGAAACCCCGGCCTTGACCAGCGCCGATTTCGCCACACTGCGCTCCACCTGGGTGGACCAGCTCACCGGCCGGAGGGAATTCATTGCCGGCGACCGGGATTTCGCCAACGCCTTGGCCACTCTGGACCACGCCGCCGCATCGGCCGTGGCCACCTTGGACTCCTCCACGGCCAGAACCCGGATCTTCACGGACTTGGACCTGGCCGCAGCCGGGGACCTGCGCTATACGTATGTGCGCTTATCCCAGATGGCCACTGCCTGGGCCACCCCCGGGGCGGCTTCCTTCGGCCAGGGCACCTTGTTGAAGCAGATCCGTGCCGGGCTGTCCGACGCCCACCGGCTGCGCTACAACGACACCACTGACGAGGAGGGCAACTGGTGGGCCTGGGAAATCGGGGTTCCCCGGGCCCTGGCGGACACGCTGGTACTGCTCTTCGACGAGCTGGACGAGGACGAGCGGGCCGCGCACTGCGCAGCGATCGACCACTTCGTGCCGGACCCGTGGCAGCAGTTCCCGCCCTCGCGCGGGAAGATCACCTCGGTCGGGGCGAACCGCGTGGACCTGTGCCAGGGCATCATCGTCCGCTCACTGGTCGACGGGAACGAAGAGAAGCTCCACCATGCCGTCGCCGGACTCTCCGAGGTGTGGCAGTACGTCACCAGCGGCAACGGCTTCTTTGCCGACGGCTCCTTCATCCAGCACAGCACCACCCCCTATACCGGCTCCTACGGGGTGGTTCTGCTCAGTGGTCTCGCCAAGCTCTTCGCACTGCTCGGCGGAACCGATGCCGCGGTCTCCGATCCGAGCCGGGACATCCTCTTCACAACCGTTGAGGACTCCTTTGCCCCCTGCCTGATGGCCGGGGCCATGGCCGATTCGGTGCGCGGGCGCAGCGTCTCCCGCGAGGAAAACACCGGTTTCGATTTGGGGGCCAGCACCATCGAGGCCGTGCTGCTGCTGGCACGTGCCGTCGACGCACCCACCGCCAAGCGCTGGCGCCGGCGCGCGTTGCAATGGATCACCGATAACGACCACGCCCCCATTCTGGACGGAGCCAGCGTCGCGCGCACGGCACTGGTGAAGGAACTCCTGTCGCTGGGCCTGTCGCCGGCGGCCCCACTGGCCGGCCATTTCCTGTTCCCGGCGATGGACCGCACCATGCACCGCGGCCCCCAGTGGTCACTGTCCACGGCGATGTGCAGCAACCGGATCTCCTGGTACGAATGCGGCAACGGCGAAAATGACCGGGGCTACCATTCCGGCTCGGGCATGACCTATGTCCATGACGCCGATCTGGGCCAGTACGACGACGCCTTCTGGGCCACCGCAAACCATGTCAGGCTGCCCGGGACCACCGTGGACACCACGTCCCTGCCGGATCAGGTCGAGGGCCAGTGGGGGGCCGGGACACCGGACAACGAATGGACCGGCTCGAGCGCCAACGAGGAGATCGCCGCCGTCGGACAGCACCTCATCGGCCCCGGAGGCACCGGACTCAGTGCCCGGAAGTCATGGTTCGTCAGCGAGGACGTCATCGTGTGTCTGGGCTCCGACATCCACACCGGTTCCTTGGCGCCGGTGGAAACCATCGTGGACCACCGCAACCTGCACCAGGGCTCCAACGCCTTGGTCACCGCTTCGGGGCGCGTCGCAGCTACGACTGATGCTGAGTCAGTCCTCTCATCGGACCGCTGGGTCCATCTAGAGGGCTTCGGCGCTTACGTCGCGCTGGACGAAGCGCCACTTCACGTACTGCGCGAACGCCGGTCGGGGTCCTGGTCAGATGTCAACGCCAAGGGCAGCACCGAGGTGCAGCAACGCAACTACGCCACGCTCTATTTCGATCACGGCACCTCACCGGAGCAGGCCGGCTACGCGTACCTGATCGCCCCGGGCGCCTCGATCCAGGGGGCTGCGAAACTCGCCCGACGGAAGCAGCACACGGTGCTGCGTAATGACGCGGTCGCCCAGGCGGTCTCCTTCGCCCACGAGAAGACGCTGGCCGCCACGTTCTGGGGGCAGGGCACGGTCGCCGACCTCGAACTGTCGGGCCCGGCCTGCGTCGTCCAGCGCGAGGACGGAAACCGGCTTCAGTTGTCGCTCAGCGAACCCACCCAGGGCGCTTCCTCGCTCTCGTTGACCTTCAGGACCAGGCGGCGCTACCGGCTCCTCGAGGGTGATAGAGCCAGGCTGACCCGCAACGCCGACGGGTCGACGACGCTAGAGGTCGATACCCGCGGCCTGGCTGGGGCCACGGTGCACCTCGCCGTTCAGGCCAAGGGCCCGCGGACCTTCACGCCGTCGGGCCCGCGGTAGCGGCCGGGGCCCGGCGGTCCGTCGGGCCCGCGGTAGCGGCCTCCGGCACGGTGGCACAGGATTCGCGCACCACAATGCGCGGTCGCAGACGGATCTGGTAGATCGGGCAGGCATCGCCTTCTTTCAGCCGGCGCAGCAGGATCTCTGCGGCCATCATGCCCAAACGGTGCTTCGCGGGCGAGATCGCCGTCAACGGGATCGGGGCGATATCGGCCATCTCATCGTCATAGGAGACCAGGGATAGTTCCTCGGGCACGTTCACCCCACGCCTCAGGGCGGCGGTCTGCAGCAGTGTCGCTTCGCGGTCCCCGAACACCAAGGCCGCCGTCGCACCGCTGTCCCGTAGCCGGGTATACATGGCCTCGGCCTGATCCTGCTCCCATTCGGGTTTTGTCGAACTGAAAATCGGCAGTTCCTCCCCGTCGGCAAAAAGTCCGAGGTCGGCGACGGCACTGCGGTACCCGGCGACGACGGCCGATTGGGTGGGGTTGGCGCTCTTGCCCGCCACATTGGACCTCGTCAGCACGGCGATGCGTTCGTGCCCCAGTCCGGCCAGGTGCTTCACCGCGTCGTAGGCCCCGCCCTGGTGGTCCGAGCAGATGTGTTCGGTCCGATCCGCAGCCCCGAGGTCCTCGAGGCTGCGCTCGAGCAGCACCACCGGGACCGGCAGGGCCGCCAGTTCGGCGACCCTCCGCTCCGGATCGGGAATGCCGGTCAGGGTCGGTACGAGCAGCAGCCCGTCGACGCCGGCGTCGAGCAGGAACTGGATGCTGGAGTTCTCCCGGCTCAGATCGTAATGGTAGGTCGACAACTGCAGGCTGGCCCCCTGCGCCGTGAGGTGCTCCTCGATCCCCTGCAGGACTTTCGGATAGTACAGCTGGGTATCCGGCAGCAGAACACCGATGGTGTAGCGCGGTTTCTTCAAGGCCCGCGAGGGTGGGGTGGCGACGAAGCTGCCGGCGCCCTGCCGCCTGATGACGAGCCCTTTCTCGACCAGATCCTCGTAGGCACGCCGGACCGTGGTCAGGGACAGGCCGGTTTCCCGGGCGAGTTGGGCCTCCGTGGGTAGCTTGCTGCCCACGGCCCAAGTGCCCGCGAGGATCTCCCGGCGAAGGTCTTCACTGAGTTCCTGAAATTTCAGGGGCTGCTTGCGGACGTTACGCAGTTCCCCCTGGTCGGCGACGAGCCGTCGGTAGTCTGGCACGGATACTCCCTTGGTCATTCCTTCCATAATGCACGATCATTGAAGGAGTTTTAAGGGATGATTCGTCAATGATTTCTGAAATCGTTGGATTTTAGCCGTTTTTTCTCGCCAGGCGGACGCTGATGCCACCTAGTCATTCTTTATTCCTCTCGACAATGCCGGGTATGAAGTAAGGAACACCCGCCATATCCCGTGTAGGACTAGGAGTGCCCGTGAATCGGAACCCACCCAACATCTTGATGATCCTCAGCGACGATCAGGGCGCCTGGGCCATGGGATGCGCGGGCAACGAGGACATCCAGACACCCACCTTGGACGCGTTGGCTGCCGAAGGCACCAGGTTGGAGAACTTCTTTTGTGCCTCACCCGTGTGTTCCCCGGCCCGAGCGAGCCTCATGACCGGCCAACCACCCTCCCGGCATGGAGTCCACGACTATCTGCACGGCGTCGAGGCCGGCCCCAACGCCACGGACTTCCTCTCCGGCCAACCACTCTTCACCGATGAGTTGGCGGCCGCTGGCTACTACATGGGCCTGTCGGGCAAATGGCATCTTGGCGCCAATGACGAGGCCCGCCATGGCTTCGACCATTGGTACGCCTTGGAGGGTGGCGGATGCCCCTACGACCACGCCACCATATACCGCAACGGTGAGAAGGAATTGGTCACCGACTACCTGACGGACGCGATCACCAACGACTCTGTGGGGTTCATCGAGCAGGCTGCACGCCAGGATGCCCCGTTCTTCTTGGCGCTGAACTACACGGCCCCACATATGCCGTGGAAGGACCAGCACCCCGAAGAGTTCACGCGACTTTACGAGGACACGGCCTTCGCCTCCTGCCCGCAGGAACCCATGCACCCGTGGACCACCACCGTGGGCGGGGTCCCGCTGGGCGGCGAGGCCGATACCCGTGCGGCCTTGGTGGGCTACTTCGCGGCGGTCAGCGCCATGGACGCCGGCATCGGGCGCGTATTGCACCGGCTCGAGGAACTCGGACTGCGTGAGGACACGATCGTGGTCTTCTCCAGCGACAACGGCTTCAACTGTGGTCATCACGGCATCTGGGGCAAGGGTAACGGCACCTTCCCGCAGAACCTCTACGACTCCTCGGTGAAGGTTCCCGCCATCTTCTCCCACCGCGGCAGCATCCAGACCGGCCGGGTAGCGCAGGAGCTACTCTCCGCCTATGACGTCGCCGCCACCCTGCTGGAACTAGCCGGTCTCGAGGCGAGTGAATTCGAGACGGGGCCCGGTCGCTCCTTCGCCTCAGTGTTGACTGGCCAGGAAACGGAGGCGGCGGCCGTTCCCCGGCCCGTAGTGGTCTTCGACGAATACGGCCCCTCCCGCATGATCCGCAATCGCTTCTGGAAGTACAACCACCGTTACCCCCACGGCCCACACGAGCTCTACGATCTGGAGAACGACCCGGAGGAACGGGAGAACCTGGTTGATAACCCGGCCCATGCCGACCGGGTCGCCGAGATGCGCGCCGAACTGCAGGAGTGGTTCGACACCTACGGATCTGAGGACTTCGACGGCAGTTCCCTGCCAGTGGCCGGCGCCGGACAACTGCATCCGCTCACCGGGAACCCGTTGGGCGCCTTCACTGCCCCGAATTGGGACGGAACCCCGATCGGGGACGCAGCACGGAAGGAACACCATGATGCCTGAGCAACCGAACCTGCTGTTCATCATGGCGGACCAGTTCCGCGATGCGGCGCTGGGGTTCCGCGATGCCGACCCCACCTACACGCCCAATCTCGACGGCCTGGCCAGGGAATCAGCCGATGTCGCCCATGCCGTGAGCAGCTACCCGGTGTGCAGCCCGCATCGGGCGATGCTGATGACCGGCCAACACCCGCACCGCAACGGGGTGCCGGTGAACATCAACTCCAACACCGGTGCCGGGCTTCCACCAGACATCGACACCTGGTCCAGGGTTCTCCAGGAATCCGGCTACCAGACCGGGTACATCGGCAAATGGCATCTGGAGGCCGTGACCGCCGAGGACGCCATCTGGGGCGAGGGCTTCCGCGAAGGCGCCGTCTGGGACGCCTATTCCCCACCGGATCGCCGGCACGGCTTCTCCTTCTGGTATTCCTACGGCGCCGCCGACAATCATCTGCGTCCGCACTACTGGATGGGTGACGCGCCGCGCGAGGAAAAGACGATCGTCGAACAGTGGTCGGTCGAACACGAAACGGACGTCGCGGTCGATTTCCTGCGAACCGTGGACACGTCCGAGGGTCCTTTCGCCTTGGTGGTCTCGCATAATCCCCCACACCAACCCTTCGACCAGGCCCCGACCACGTTCCGGGATCGCTATACCGCCCTGGCACCCGAGGAACTGTTGACCCGGCCCAACGTCGACCTTGGGACGCCGGCCGGCCGGGAGGCCGTGGAGAAGGCCCCCGACTATTTTTCCGCCGTCTCTGCCGTAGATGAACAGATTGGCCGCCTCCTGGCGTCCTTGGAGGAAACCGGACAGCGGGAGAACACGATCGTCATCTTCACCTCCGACCACGGGATGCAACTGGGCAGCCACGGTCTGATGTACAAGAACGTTCCGTGGGAGGAGTCGATGTCTCTGCCGTTCCTCATCCGCTGGCCCGGACATATTGCCGCCGGTCGTAACGAACGGACGCTGATCGGTTCGGTGGATGTTGCCCCGACCCTGCTCGGTTTGACCGGACTGTCCGACAAGATCCCCGACGCCATGCAGGGCACCGACGTTTCCGCCGATCTGGTGGACCGGACGCCTTCCGGCTCCAACGGAGCCGGATCGGCCATCTACTACGGCCCACCAGCGCCCGACTGCGGCCCGGGAATCCGCGGTTTGCGCACCGCCGATTCCAAGCTCCTGGTCGATTGCCGTGCTGATCCCAGCCGGCCGGGCCGGTACCTGCTCACACCGCGGCTCTTCGATCTGCGGGCAGACCCCTACGAAATGCGTCATCTGGCAGCAATGGAGGACGCGCGCGGCAAAGAATACTGCGTACAGTTGCTTCATGAGCTCGAAGTCGCCGGCGACACCTGGCCGGCCTTGGAGGACCTCCGGGCGATGGTCGCGGACCTGGACCGTTGGTCACCCTGATTCCGCATCGGCCCAAGCCGCCCCGGCCAGCCTGCCCCCATCCCCTGAAGAGGACGCCATGAAACTCGAGATCGCCGTCGTCGACCTTCCCGGAGCACTGATTGCCGCCGAGGAGGGCGCCAACCGGGTCGAGCTGTGCGCGGATCTGGAGGTCGGCGGGCTCACCCCTTCCACTGCCCTGCTCGAATCGTGCCGCGGCCCGTTGGCCGGCACCACCGAGATCCATCCGATCATCCGTTGCCGTCCCGGGAACTTCGTCTACTCCGGTGAAGAGCTGGGCACCATGGCGGAACAAATCGCCTCCTGTGCCGCCCGAGGCGCCGACGGCGTCGTCTTCGGGGCGCTCACCCCCGATGGCTGGATCGACCGGGCGGGAACCCGCGCTCTTCTCGATGCGGCCCGCTGGGCCAACCCCGCCATGGAAATCACGTTCCATCGAGCCATCGACGAATGCCGCGACCCGCTGGAAGCCATCGATCTGCTGGCCGGCCTCGGCTTTACCCGGGTGTTGACCTCGGGGGCCGAGGACTCCGTGGGGGCGGGCCTGGACCTGCTCGCCCGTCTGGTCCAGCGTGCCGCCGGACGGCTTCAGGTCATGGCTGGTGGCGGGCTCGTCGTCGAGGATATCCCGGCGTTGAAGGCCGCGGGTCTGGACGCCGTACACCTCTCCGCCAGAAGGAAGCCCGCTCCGGTGCCGGCCGGCGCAGCAGCTGCAAGCCCCGGGGTTCGCACGAGCACCGGGACCATGCCGATGGTGCTGACCCCGTCGCAGGAAACCGCAACCGACCGAGAACTGGTCAAGGAAGCCCGCGCCGCTTCGCGCTAACCCATCGGCTTCAGGCCCCGAAGACTCCCTGATTGATCGCGTCGGCCGGCCATCGTTCATGGCGAATCCACGACAGATTCGCGGTGATGGCCCCGTCCGACGCCTGCAGCCCGTCGGGCGTCCAGTTCAGAACGAGGCGCCTGGCCACCGCCTCCAGATCGATGTTCCGCCGGGTGAAGCAGACCAGCCAGGACCATCGCGTCTCCGCGCCAGCGGCCGGATCCACCGTGATCACCGGTACGGCAACCCGTTCACCAAGGATCGATCCGGAGGCTTCGCGGATGCGGGGAGTGGCCGCTACCGTGTCATCTTCCGGGGCACCGACGAACTGGATGGCGGAGCGCAACCCGTCCGCACCGGCGGCCAGGGCTCCCGCGGCGGTGAGCACGGATTCCGGCTCGGTATCACCAGCCAAGGCATAGCCGCTGGCTTCGAGGGGCATGGCCACGGCACCACGGATACGCGCGGCACGCAGCTCCACGCCGTCGGGCAGCAGCGCCGTCGCATAGTCGACCTCGACATCACGTCCCGCGGCGTCCAGCCGGAATCTGCTGCTGCCACCTCCCGGACGGGCCACCCCGGCCACCGGTCCGCGGTGCACACTCGTTGAGTCGCCCAACGGCACATAGAGGTCGTTATCGCGCAGGCTGCCCTGCTGGACCGGGGCACTGGCCGTGCTGAAGGCTAGTCGTCGATACAGGGCCGAATCGTGGCGCGGGTGGCCCCCGGTGCCGAAGTTGGCGACTTTCACGATGTCGTCACGGTGGTCCCCCCGGACCAGCCACTGCGGTCCGGACAGGACCCGATTCACATCGGCCCCCTCGATCTCCAGGGCCGCCTCCGGCGCGGTCCAGGCCGGATGGTCGGCCGGGAGCAGCAACCCCAAAAACCCCTTGGCCGCCCACAACGGGGAGCCCGGGGCGTTATAGGACTGCAGGATGGAGGATCGCGGCCCCCACCATCCCAGCGGGAGCACCCCGTCGTCCCCGACGCCCCGATCCGTGAAATGCCGGGCCACCCCGGAAGCGAGCCGCCGGGTCCGCCCCGGAGGCAATGCCTCCACCCCTTGGAGCTCGCCCATCCAAAAAGGTGCGACAACGCCCCAGCGATAGATCAGCGACCGCCCCTGGATCAACGGGCTCCCTCCGGCAGCGAAGAGGTGCTGGTAGCCCCGAAGGAACATCTCCAGGCGCTCCCGGTAGAGCCGCAGGCGTTCGGCCGACGCCGTGGCCGCCGCCACGGTTCCGGAGAGCATCTCCAGGATGAAGAACGGGTAAAGCTGGAAGGTCCAGGCGTTGTAGTGGTCGAATCGGCGTCCCTCGCCGTCGGAATACCAGCCGTCCCCGGCGTACCAATCCTCGATGCGGTCCAACGCGGCCTCAATGCCGAACCGGTCGCAGGGCGCGCCGATCGAGGCCAGGAAGGCCTGGATGGTGGCCCCGAAAAGGACATGGTTGTTATCGGCAGAGGCCTGGCCGGTGGCTCCGGAGAGCCAGTGGATGATCCGGGCTTGCACCCCGTCATCGAGTCCGTCCCACAGCCAGGGGCGGGAGAAATGCAGGCCGAGGACGATCGCGGTGGCTTCCACCGTGGGTTGGCCGTGGTCGGTTAATCCCGGCCATTGTTCGGCATCGCCGCACCGGGTTCCTGCCGCCAGCGCGTCGGCGTACCACTGCACCAGGGCAGGATCTGAACCTGCCGAACCGGCGATGCGCAGCGCAGCCAGCAAGAACGACCGCGCGAAACCCTCCAACTGGTCGGTGGCATTTTGTCCCGCTGCCGGCGGAAAGACCACGCGTGCTCCCGCGGGAGAGGAATGGCGGTGGGCCCCGGCGATCAACCGGTCGGCCAACCGTTCCCACTCGACGCGGCCCCATCCGGTGAAGGTCCGGGCTTTCTCCATGTCCTGCTCTTTTTCCGTCGGTCCCACCTGCTGTCGCTACAGTGCCTGTTGCAGATCCGCTACGGTTTCTGCACGGACGGGTTCGGTCTTCCGTGAGCTGGCGGAACGGTAGGAAGCGAGGATGGTTTCCACGATGCTGCGGGCATGGTTGTTGCTCACCTGTGGTGAGGCCCCGTTGACCGTAGCTAGGAAGTCGGCCAGCTGGGCGGTGAACCCCGTCTGGATGTTATCCGCCGAGGGGACGTGGAGCGTACTGCTTTGTCCGTGGTGCCGAATGATGGTCCCGTGGTCGGGGGTGCAGGAGATCGTGCCTTCCTCACAGATCAACAGGATCTCGTCCAGCCGCTGCGGTGGATCCGAGACGATGACGATGTTGATCTCCACCCCGTTGCGCAGGTGCAAATTCAGGTAGCCGTCGGTCTCGACCTCGACACCGAAACGTTCCAGGGTCCGGGAGTCGACGGTTTCGGCCACCGAATCAGCAAGCCAGAGTGAACGGTCGATGCAATGCCCGCCGATGTTCATGAACGCACCGCCGCCGGCCATCACCGGGTCGAAGAACCATGCCGGCCGGGTGCCGGGGCGGTAGTTCGTACTGCGGAAATCACGGATCATCAGCAGCTTTCCCAGCTTCCCGGAGGCCAAGGCCTCATGGGCGGCAACCTTTTCAGGCAGGAAATGCTGGATATGCCCGACGACGAGTGTCACCCCTGCTTGTTCGCAGGCGCGCATCATGACATCGCAGTCCGCCAGGCCGATGGCCATGGGCTTTTCCACCAGCACATGCAGGCCTGCGTCCGCGGCGTCGAGCACCATTTGCAGATGCAGGGCATGCGGGGTGTTCACGATGACCGCATCCAGTTCCGCCTCAGCGTACATCTTCAGATAGTCGGTATAGACGGCTGCCCCGGTCAACACGGCGACGTCGGAGGCCGTATCGGGCCGAAGGTCACAGACGGCGACCAGTTCGACGTCGGGCAGCGTGGTGGCTGCCTGTGCATGCAACGGGGCGACGGCACCTGCCCCGATGATTCCTAGACGGATCAATTGCTTACCTCTTAATATGCGTCGTGGACCGTGGTTGATGCGTGGTCCTGATCGTGGGTCGTGACCTTGGGTCGGCACGGCCGGTCCTTAAGAGATGATTATTCAAGCCAATAAAGAATGATTCCAGACGTAATCGTCGACGATTATGATCTGCATTGCTTTCACGGGTCGACGGAATGCGGATAAAACCATGAAAGACCATGTTTTGTCACAGGACTTCTTCAAGTACCACTTGAATCCTTCTTTTTGACGCTGTGATAGTCGTCTCAACCGAACCGCAGTATCCGCGGTTCACCCTCACGAAAGGTGAATGCCATGGGCAAAACAGCCCGCTATTTTCGCCCCACGGCCCTCCTCCTCGGATCGGCTTTGGTCTTCTCGGTCACCGGTTGCGGCGGCCCCGCCTCCTCCTCGAGCGCCGAAGCACAGGCAGATGACATGACGACTTCCATCGACGGCCAGACGCTGACGTACTGGTCCATGTGGAAGGAAGGCGAAGCCCAGCAGAAGGTCATCGCCTCGGCCATCAAGGACTTCGAGAAGGACACCGGCGCCAAGGTGGACGTGCAGTGGCAAGGTCGCAGCAACACGCAGAAGCTGGTGCCGGCACTGAACACCAACAACGTCCCTGACCTGGTGGACGGGGCCTACGGCAAGTTGGCGACCTCGGTCGGCGACACCGGCCAGGCCCTCGGCCTCGGCAGCACGTACGACGCCGATGTCGACGGCAAGACAGTTTCCGAACTGATTCCGGAGAAGTACCTCAAGAACGCAGACATCTCCGACGAGAACGACCAGCCCTGGATGCTGCCCTACAACTTCAGCTCCGAAGCGTTCTGGTTCAATAAGAAGGACCACCCGGAGATCGCCGCCAACCCACCCAAGACGTGGGACGATTTCATGGCCACCTTGAAGAAGCTCGAGAAGGGCAAGGCCGCGCCGCTGGCAGCGGACGGCGACATCGGCGGTTACAACTCGGCATGGATCATCAACCTGGTCCTGCGACACGGCGGGCCCGGCTCCTTCAAGAAGCTGGCCGCCGACACGTCCGGGGAGGCCTGGTCCTCCCCCGAGGTCCTGGATTCGGCGAAGAAGGTCGAGGAAATCGCCAAGAGCGGTTACCTGATCAGCGGTTACGACGCCAGCAAGTTCCCCGCCCAGCAGCAGAAATGGGCCACCGGCAAGGCAGACCTGCTGTTGAACGGTTCGTGGATCCCGGCCGAAACCTCCCCCTACGCCTCGAAGGGCTTCGACTACGCCTCTTTCCAGTTCCCCTCTGTTGACGGCAACCCGACCAGCGTCCGCGCCGACTTCGTTGGATTCTCGATCCCACGCAAGGCCGAGCACGCAGCCGCTGCCGAACAGCTCGCAGTGACCCTGCTGGACAAGAAATACCAGGACCAGTTCGGCGCCAAGGCCAAGGTCTTGCCGATCCGCACCGACGCCACCATCGCCCCGGAAATGCAGGACATCAAGGATGCGGTCGATGAGACCGAGAGCATCAACCTCGCCTTCGACGGCGTGGTCTTCCCCGGCTACCAGGAGAAGATCCTCTGGCCCAATACCGACCAGCTCTTCCTGGGCAAGATCACCGCTGAAGAGTACGTCAAGAAGATGCAGCAGGATCAGAAGCAGTACTGGAAGGACAATGGCTAATGACCTTGACCCCAGTCCAAGAGGTCGGCACTGAACCGGCCAAGCAGCCCCGAGGCGCACCACGGGGGCGCAAGAAGAAGCAGGAATCCGGCAGTTCCATCGACCGGCAGCGGCGTAAGCTCCTGATCCCGTTCGTCGGGCCAGCGTTCCTGTTCTACACCATCCTGTTCATCGTCCCGTCCATCGGCGCCTTCTGGATCAGCCTGCATAAGTGGTCCGGTTCGGGGCCCATGAAGTTCGTGGGTCTGAAGAACTACTCCCAGGTCTTCCGCGACGACCTGTTCCTCACGTCGTTCGGCAACACCCTGCTCCTGCTCTTCGTCGTCGGCATCGCGATCTTCGTGATCGCCTTCGGGCTGAGCCTGGTGCTGCGGGACATGATGGGCAAGAAGATCGCCCGCTCGGTGATCTTCTTCCCCCACCTGATCAACGCGTTGGTCTTTGGCGTTCTGGCCGGGTTCATCTTCAATCCGGGCGGGCTGGTCAACAAGCTGCTCGAGCCACTGGGGGTCACCGACCCGCCCAAATGGCTCGCCGCGGACAACCTCTTCCCGCTGATCATGGTGACCATGGTGGCCACCACCACCGGCTACTTCACCACCATCTTGATGGCCGGAGTGGACCGCATCCCCCCGTATTTCTATGAGGACTGCGCTCTCGCCGGGGCGACCCCGTTCCAGCGGCTGCGCTACGTGATCCTGCCGCTGACCTGGGATGTCTTCGGGACGTGTGCGGTGTTGTGGACGATTTCATCGATCAAGATCTTCGAGATCATCTGGGTGTTCGGCGGCAGCAGTGGCGCCGGACTCCCTCCGACCCAAACCTGGACGACGGCGGTCTACACCTACGTCACCGCGTTCTCGGGCCAGTCCACGCCGGCCTACGGTGCGGCGACCGCCTCGGCGATCATCTCGCTGGCCCTGATCTCCGTCCTCGTCATCATCCTGCGTCGTGCCATGCGCCGTGACGCCGTCGAATTCTAGGAGGAAGCATGTCTGAAAACCTGGACGTCGCCGTCGTCACTCCCATCCGCAGGAAACGCAATCGTGCCGCAAGCCCCGCCATGGCGGGGGAACGCACCTTCCTGCGCGGTCTGGGGATCACGGTCCTCTGGATCGCCGTCGCCGTCATGATCCTCATGCTGGTGTGGATGGTCGCCCAGTCCTTCCGTGGCACCAGGGAAATCCTGAGCGACCCGTGGGGCATCCCGGCCTCGATGGACTTCACCAACTACGTGAATGCCTGGACCGTGGGCAATTTCGCCCAGGCCACGTGGAACAGCTTCATGACCACCGTGGTCTCCTCCGTGGTGGCCGTGGTGGTGGCGGCACCCGCTGCCTACTATCTGGGCCGCGTCGAGAACAAGCTGACCAATGCGTTGAGCCTGTACTTCATCCTGGGTCTGGGCATTCCCGCCCAGGTGATCCTCATTCCGCTATTCGTCATGCTCAACAAGGTGTACCTGACCGATAGCCTGCTCGGGCTGAACCTGGTGTATATCGGCATCTCGATGCCGTTCACCGTATTCCTGCTCACGGCCTTCTTCAGGTCGCTGCCGATCGAGATGGAGGAAGCTGCGGCCCTGGACGGTTCCAATGCGTTTGGAACGTTCTTCCGCATCACCCTCCCACTGGCCAAGGGTGGCATTTTGACCGCCTTCGTCCTGCAGGTGATCGCGCACTGGAATGAAACCCTGCTGTCGCTGACGCTGATGCAGTCCACCGAGAACTACACCCTCCCGGTGGCGCTCATTTCCTTCATCCAGCAGCAGACCTACTCGGGTGCCGACTGGGGCGGGTTGTTCGCCGGGCTGGTGATCGTCGTCATTCCCATGCTGGTGGTCTACCTCTGGCTGGGGCGCCGCCTGACCGAGGGGTTGACCCTGGGCATGGGCAAGTAGTGAACGTCCCCACTGGCGGCCGGCCGAATATCGTGATCATCATGGCCGACCAGTGGGCCGCCCACGCGCTGGGTTGTGCCGGCTCCGAAATCGTCCAGACTCCTTGTTTGGACGCACTTTCCGGGGCCGGCCTTCGCTTTAACCGCGCATACACCACCTTTCCGCTCTGCGTTCCGGCCCGCAGTTCGCTGGTCGCCGGGCGGTACCCCCACGAACTGGGCATCTCCGGCAATGCCGGCGTCTCCGGGAAGACCCCGGGCCGCTCCCCCGAAAGCCTGGGGCATTGGTTCACTTCCGCAGGCTATGACTGCGCGTACGCCGGCAAATGGCATGCCCCGGGGGCCAGTGCCGTCGAGGCCGATGGGTTCGACGTGGTCCACCCCTTCGGTGATCTGGGGCTTCCCGAGGCCGCCGACGCCTGGTTGGGGACCCGGCAGCAGCAGGAGAAGCCGTTCTTGCTCTTCGCCTCCTTCGATAACCCCCACACCATTTGCGAATACGCCCGCGGACAGCATCTGCCCTATGGTGATGTCCCCCCGCCGGCTTCCGTCCGCGATGCTCCTCCCCTGCCGGCGAACTTCGCGACACCGCCAGCTAGTCCCCAGGCGTTGACGTACGAACGCACTCAGGCCGAGCCGTCCTACGGGACCTCCGAGTTCACCGCCGATGATTGGCGCCTGTATCGACACACCTATGCCCGACTCATCGAGTGGGCGGATGGACAGATCGGTTCGATCTTGGACTCGCTGGAGGCGCACGGACTGGCCGATGACACCGTAGTGCTCTTCACCAGCGACCACGGAGACGGTGACGCCTCCCACGGCTGGAACCAGAAGACCTCCCTGCAGGAAGAGACCGTCAGGATCCCGCTGCTCATGCGTGGCCCCGGTATCGGCGCTTCACAGGTCTCCGAGCAGCTCGTTTCCCTCGGGGTGGATCTGATCCCCACCCTGTGCGGGGTGGCCGGCATTAATGCACCGCCGGGGGCCACCGGGCACGATGTCCTGGCGCAGCCGCGCACCAGCGACGACGGAGTCGCGATCGAAACGGCTTTCGGGACCGGCGACAAAGGCTCCACCTTGGGCCGGGCCTTCATCGGGGAACGGTATAAGTATTCGGTCTATAGTTGGGGAAAATACCGCGAACAGCTCGTGGATCTGATCGCGGATCCGGGCGAAATGCGCAATCTGGCCGCCGAATCGGCCTTCGACGAGGTATTGGAGGACTTCCGCGCCCGGCTGCTCGCCTGGTGCCTGGAGACCGGCGACGCGGCCTTCCTGAAGAAGCTCGTGCTGCCCACCGGGGTGGACCCTGCAGTGCGTGCGGGGATCTACGCGATCCCCTACTGATCCGGGAACGGCGAAGGCCCGGGTTCCTTCCCTGCTGGGAGGAACCCGGGCCTTCTGCACACCCTAGGCGTCGATGAAGCGTTCGACGGCGGTCTCCGGACGAAGCCGATCGGCGGGATCGATGTCCCCGGCAAAGGCCAGCCACTGGTAGAAACGGTCCCCCCGCCTGATCAGCTCCTGGTACAGGCGCAGGCGCAGGTCCTTGAGCACCGGGCGGTAGACCGGGACGTCCACGACGTTGTTCAGCTCGTCGGGGTCGGCCTCCAGATCGTAGAGCTCATCGATCCCCTCCGGATTCGCGATGTATTTATACCGGTAGTCCCGGATCATCCGCTGGGCGTAGGGGAAGTGGTGGCCGTGGAACTCGCAGACGATTTCGGTCCTCCACTCCTGTCCCAGGGGTGCGGTGCAGGCCGGCATCAGCGATTCGCCGCGGATGCCTTCTGCGTTGCCGCCGGCAATGTCGATGAACGACGCCGTGAAATCCTGCAACGAGACGAACTTCTCCTCGCGCCGTCCTTCTTGCCCGGGCTCCGCCACGATCGCGGGGATCCGGTAGATGTCCTCATACATGGCCGGGCCCTTGTCATTCAGGCGATGGGCCCCGGTGAACTCTCCGTGGTCGGCGGTGAACATGGTGACGGTGTCATCGGCCAGCCCCAGCTCGTCCACCACGGCCAGGATGCGGCCGATCTCGTGGTCGATCATGGCGACATAGCCCCAGTACACGGCGGTGAGCTTCTTCCACTCCTCGGTGCTGAAGGACTCCGTGGACCAGTATTCGGCGTAGGTCTGCTGGACCTGAGGTTTGCCGTGGAAGGTTTCGGCGAAGGAACCGGGCAATTCGATATCGCTCGGGTCCACCAAGTCGTACCACTGGCGTGGGATCAGGTACGGAAGGTGAGGACCGAAAATATGGCAGGACAGGAAGAACGGCGTCCCGTCGTCGTTCCCTTCGGCGCCGGTCCCCGCAGCGAATTCCCGCAGCTTGGCGATGGTCTGGTCGGCCAGCCAGGCCTCGAAGGTCGCTTCGGTCGGCTGCTCGGTGATCCCGGCAATCAGGTGTCCCTGCGAACCGTCGGAGGCCGTGGTGTAGACAGGTTCCACGATCTTGAAGGCCGGATGCCCGTGGTCCTCGAGCCACTGAACGTAGTCCGGGTCGTCGAAGGTGTTCAGTGCCCCGGCCAGGTGCTTGCCCTCGAAACCGTAGTATTCCGGTCCGCGATGGCGGCCCACATGCCATTTGCCGACGTGTCCGAGCCGGTAGCCCTGGCGGTGTAGTTCATCGGCGAACGTGGGAGTTCCGTCGGGCAATTCCTCGCGGGCACCGGAATTCCACTCGTAGTTCGCCAACAGTCCGTGCTCGAACGGATGCTTCCCCGTCAGCAACGAGGACCGTGCCGGAGTGCAGATGGCCGTCGGAGTGTAGGCCCGCTCGAACACGGTGCCGCGTTCGGCCATCGCATCCAGATGCGGGGTGTGTTCCGAACTGTTCCCGTAGCAGCCCAGCGTGTCGATGCGCTGCTGATCCGTCATCAGGAACAGGATGTTGCGCTTCTTCTGTGTCGGTTCCAACTCTATTGACCTATGCCTTCTTCGTTTCGACGTACAAGTCGCCGGTGTAGAACGTCTTCGGATCGGCGATCTTGTCGATCTTGTCGTCGGCGAGGAACTGCTCCTCCAAGCCCTTGAGCCATTTGCCGATGGTTCCGTCCTTGGTTTTCTCCTCCAGCTCGGCACTGGTGAAGGTGATCGCGACGTCGACCTGCGGCTTGAGCGTTTCCTCCCCGACCTTCAGGAACTTCGCCGAAGCCGAGAGGCTCTTTTCCGTGTTCTCCTGCCGGAAGTCGTTGGAGGCCTTGACCACGGAAATGAACTTTTGCGCGAGCTCCTTGTCCTTCTCCGCCCGGCCCGCTGCCGCAACGAAGGAGCTGGGGAAGGTCAGGTCGTCCAGGTAGTCCTTATTGGCCGCCAGTTCGACGACGTCCGGGACGCGCTCCTTGATGTTGTCGATCAACGGGTACCACAGGGCCGCTCCGTCGATTTGTCCCGAGGCGAAGGCCGAAACAGCCGTCGAGGGATCCATGGTGACGATGTCGAAGTCCTCGCGCTTCAGGCCCTCCTTCTTGAGGACCAGGTTCAGCAGCTGATCCCCCGACGTCCCCTCGGGGACACCGACCTTCTTGCCCTTCAGGTCCTCCATCGAGGAGATCCCCGGCTGGGCGATGACCCGGTCGGCGTTGGACACGGTGTTCAGCGCCCAGATCTCTGCCTTGCCCGATGCCGGAAGCCACAGGGCTCCCGACCCGATGTACGCGACATCCACATTATTGGTTCCCAGCGCCTGGATCGCCAACGGTCCATTGGTGAAGGGCACGAAGTCGGGCTTCAGCCCGGCCTGGTCCCAATACCCTTCTTCGTTGGCCAGGGCGAGCAGGGCGGCGCCGTTATAGTCGGCGATGTAGCCCACCTTGATGGGCATCTTTTCCGCCCCGCCGGACGAGCCGCTGGATTCGGAGCCGGCACAGGCCGTCAGCGCGGCGATGGTGGCGAGGCCGAGACCACCGGCGAGAAAATCCCGGCGTTTGGTGTTGTTCAGGTTCATGATGCCCTCCAGAGGTGTGCTGAGTGGATGTCGGTGGTGCGGAACGAAAACGAGGCTGGTGCCTTATCCGCTGTTTTCGGTATCGGAGTCCGGCTGGTTGTAGACCGCGTCCCAGACCTGTGAGCGGAGCTCGGAGAATTCGGGGGTCATGCGCAGGTCGTTGTCCCGCGGGTAGGGAAGGCCGACGTCAACCACCTTGTAGATCCTGCCGGGCCGGGCCGCCATGACGATGACCTTCGAGGCCAGATATACGGCTTCGTCGACGTCGTGGGTCACGAACAGGACGGTGCGCCGTTCCCGCCCCCACGTCTCGAGGAGTTGTTCCTGCATATGCACGCGGGTGAGGGCGTCCAGAGCTCCGAAGGGTTCGTCCATGAGCAGGATCTCCGGGTTGACCGCATAGGCGCGGGCAATGGCGCACCGTTGCTTCATCCCGCCGGACAGCTCCTTGGGAAGTGCCTCGGCGAACGCCGTGAGCCCCACCAGTTCCAGATAGTGGTCGACGGTGTGGCGTCGCTGCTTCGCGGGGACTTTCTGTAGTTCCAAACCGAACTCGACGTTCTTGCGTACGGTCAGCCAGGGAAACAGTGCGTATTGCTGGAAGATCACCCCGGTGCGGGGGCTCGGACCGGTGACCTCCTCTTCGTCGACGAGGACCCGTCCGCTGGTGGGTTCCAACAGTCCGGCTGCTGCGTTGAGGATGGTGGACTTCCCGCATCCCGAGGGGCCGACGACGGTGACGAACTCCCCGTCGGCGACGTCCAGTGACACGTCTTCTACGGCGGTGAAGATCTCTCCGCCGAGCATGAATTCCTGGTGGATGTTTTCGAACTGGATCATCGGCTTGGTGGTCGCACGAGGCATGATCGTCTTCTCTCTATCGTCGTTCTTGCCAGCGCGTGAGGCGGGCCTCAAGCAGCAGGAGGATGCGGTCCATGATCAGCCCCAGCAGACCGATCGCAATCAGGTCCACGAAGATGGTGGGGAGGTCGTAGTACAGCTGCGCCTGTTGCATGCGGAAGCCCAATCCACTGGGTGCGGCGATGAGCTCGGCGGCCACCACGGTGGCCCATGAAGCACCCAAACCCACGCGCATGCCGACGAGGATGAACGGGCTCGACGCCGGCACCACGACTCGTCGGAACACGACGAAGCTGGAAGCTCCCAGAACCCGGGCCGCGTTGATCAGCGTCTTTTCAACGGTCACGACCCCCTGGAACGTCGAGACCACGCAGGTAAGGAACGAGGCCAGAAAGATCACGAAAATCTTCGGTGTCTCGCCGATGCCCATCAGGACGATCGCCAACGGGATGATGGCCAGCGGCGGGACGGTGCGGAAGAACTGGACGTATGGCTCCAGGATGGACCGGAATAACGGGTACCAGCCCATCAGGAAGCCCACGGGGATGGCCAAGAGAACGCCCAGCAGGAAACCGCTCAGCACACGGGCCAGGCTGGCTGCGATATCCGAGATCAAAACCCCTGACTGACCCATTTCCACGGCCTTCGCCGCCACGGCGACGGGCCCGGGGATCACGACCAGACCGCTGGCCGAGACGAGCCACCAGACAGCGATGCCACCGATAACTGCTAGAACGCTGATGATCCGCAAGGTCTGCGTGGACATGGGCTGGCGGGCTTCTTTTCGCGGTGGCCGCGGTCCCGGGGTTCCCTGTGAAGGAATAGTGCTCCGCCCGCTGTCGGCGGGAGCTGTTTGCGATGTCATACAGGTCACACTATCCACTGACGCTACTTACGACAAGCACATTTACCTAAGTCATTTCTGTGCAACAAAAATTCTGGTCGATTCTTATGAAGTTCCGCTAGGCTCCAAGGTATGAATGCCCAGGGTGAACTCTCGACTACCGATAAACGGGTTGTCCAAACACTGCTTCAGGATGGCCCCACGAGTCGTTCTGGTTTGCAGCAGCAGCTGGGTTTTTCGCGTCCCACCATCTCTTCCGCGGTCACTCGTCTCATCGAGCGGGGCCTGTTGGAGGAGGCCGGTCTGGCTGCCTATGGGGCCGGACGCAACGGCAGGCCGCAGGTCCTGTTGCGCCCGCGCAGCACCATTGGAGCCGCGCTGGGAATCGAAGTGGGGCGGGCGCGCGTGGCCGTCACCGTCGCCGCTCTGGACGGAACAGTCCTCGCCCAGAAACTCACCACCTTCGAGGCCGGACCCAGTTTGGCTCACCGGCTAGGTATCGCCCTGCGTTCGGTCCGTGCCCTGATCAGCTCCGGGACCATCACCGCGGATTCGATCATCGGAACGGGTGTGGCGATCTCCGGAAGGCATCTGCCCGCCGCCGATGATCCGGACGCCACCGGCGCAGACCCCGCAGGTTTCCCCCTGGAACGGCTGCGTCGACTCATCCCCGCCCCGGTCCTCTGGGATAACAACACCCGGTTGGCAGCCCTCCGCCATCTGCGGGAGGCCCCTGCCGCGGCCACGACCGGCCTGCTCTACGTCGTCCTCTCGGACGGGATCAGCGCCGGACTGATCGACGGGACCGAGATCTTCCGCGGAGGGCACGGGGCCGCCGGGGAGCTGGGGCACCTGTGCATGGATCCGGCAGGGCCCCTGTGTTGGTGTGGCTCCCGAGGGTGCCTGGAGGCTCTGATCGGCATGGGGGCGATCCTGCGCCGCGCTACCGATCACGGGCTGGAGGTCACCGATCTGGCGGAGCTGTCCGCCCTGGCCGGCGACGGAGAGCAGCGCGCCGTCGAGCTGGTCTCTTGGGCCGGGACGCTGCTGGGTGTGGCATTGTCCAGCGCGACGATGCTCATCGACCCCCGCCGGATCATCCTCAGTGGCCAGCTGGCGCATTTGGGGGTTTCGCTCCACGAAGCTGCCCTCCAGGAACTAACCCGTCGACGCACCGCCGTCTCGCTCCCGGTCCCCGAACTCGTCCTCCACGAAGGCACTCAATACGAGGCCAGCCATGGGGCCGCCCTGCAGGCGCTGCAGCGGTGGGGCACCGATTTCATGGTCGCGATACAGTGACCGCATCCGATCCGAAGGAGAACTCCTTGTCCTGCTGCCATGGTCCGGCCCGCTCCGAGCCAGCCCACACCACCGAGGCTGCTGCTGCCGCCTCTGCCGCACCTGCCGCCGGGCCAGCAACGAAAGAGCATCGCCTGCTCGACACGGTCGAGTTGACCGGCGGAACCTTCAGCATGGGCGACGCCTTTGACGAGGGATACCCCCACGACGGGGAACTTCCGGTCCATGACGTGTCACTCTCGCCCTATTCCATCGATTCCACGACGGTCACCAACGCCGAATTCAACCGTTTCGTTCAGGCCACAGGATTCCGCACGGAGTCCGAGGAGTACGGCTACTCTGCGGTCTTCCATCTGCTGGTCGACGCCGACGACCGCGACATCCTCGGCCGCTCCAGTGATGTGCCCTGGTGGATCACCGTCCGCGGCTCCGACTGGGCCCATCCGCACGGGCCCCGTTCCTCCTGGCGGCAGGAACCGCAGTCGCCGGTGGTCCAGGTCTCGTGGAACGACGCCGTGGCCTACTGCCGGTGGGCCGGAAGGTCCCTGCCCACCGAAGCACAGTGGGAACATGCGGCACGCGGGGGCCTGGAATCTCGCCGCTACGCGTGGGGGGATGAGCTGTTGGCCACCGACGGCGGGCACCTGTGCAATATCTGGCAGGGAAGGTTCCCGGTGCAGAACACCCTCGACGACGGCTATCTCGGACCTGCTCCTACGGGCACGTTCGCCCCCAACGGGTTCGGCCTCTACGAGATGGCGGGGAACGTCTGGGAATGGTGCGCCGATTGGTTCGACCCCAACTACTACAGCAACTCCCCGCTGAAGGACCCTACCGGCCCAGCTGCCGGCCCCGGGCGGGTGATGCGGGGAGGCTCGTTCCTCTGCCACGATTCCTATTGCAATCGGTATCGGGTCTCAGCACGGTCGGCCAACACCCCGGATTCGGCCAGCAGCAATCTCGGCTTCCGGACCGTTGCACCGGTGGCGCAGCAGCCCCGCTAGACCAGCGGGTTGGCGGCCCGCCCCTCGGTATTGACCAGTACGACGACGGAGTCTTCCGTGACGCCCAGTTCCCGGCGTCGTGCGGTCACGGCCAGGGCGTTCCGGGTCCCTGCCAGTGCTGCGGCCCCACAGGGTCCAGCATCCTGAGCCAGCTCCTCGAGATCCTGAACCGCCCGGCGACATTGGCCTTCGGTGACCCCGACGGCGGCGTCCATTCCGGCGGAGAGCAGCGGCCAGCCCAGTGAGGAAACGCTCCCGCAGTTCAGCCCCGCCATCAGGGTGGGAACCGAGGTATCCACGGTGATGGGCGCCCCGGCCTGCAACGATCGGGTCAGGCAGGCCGCGGAGTCCGGTTCCACCCCGAGCAGGGCCGGCCCTGGGCCTGGGCGGCTTCGATAATGTTCCACGAGCGCCTGGGCCAAGGAACCCACCCCCACCGGGCAGGCCAGCAGATCCGGGCTGCCCCCCTGAACCTGAAGGGCGTCGTCGATCTCGCGGAACAGGGTGGTGTATCCGTCGACGATCCACTGTGGGACCTGGGTGTACCCCTCCCAGGCGGTGTCCTGGATCAGCACATCGCTCTCGCTGCCCTCGACCGAAGCGGCGGCCCTGGCCACGACGTCGTCGTACACTGCCTCCTCTTCCACGAGGCGGGCGCCTTCGCCCCTGATCCCCTCCAGCGCGGCGACTCCGAGTCCAGCGGGAACATGGATTCGGGCCTCCACCCCGAGCAGCCGGGCCATCCGGGCGATGGCCCGGCCATGATTGCCATCCGTTGCCGTGACGAGCACCGGCAGCTTTCCCGGCGCGCCCTCTTGGCGCAAGAGTCCGGCCAGCCGAGGCACGGTCATCCTCTCGGGGTCCTGGCCCAGACGCTGGCAGAGCGCCCGGCACACGGCCCAGGAGGCGCCAAGGATCTTGAAGGCCGGCAGCCCCAACCTGCTGGATTCGTCCTTGAGCAGGACGCGCCCCACCCGCAGTTCGGCGGCCAGGGACGGCAGCTCAACCAGCGGCGTGGGCGCATAGCCGGCCAAGCTGCGGTGGTAGTCCAACCCCGATCCCGGTGCTGTAGTCCGCCACCTCTTGGCGGCTGGACGGGAATACCAGGTGCTGGGTTCGCCCATGGTCATGCCTCCCTTGTGGAACGGGACACCGGTCCCGGCATCCCTGACGCGGTGTGGTGCTAGACGGCGGTGTTCTCCTCGATGACGGCGGCGATGGCGTCGATCTCAATACGCTTCTCGCCGCGGAACCGGGCGACCTGGACGGTCGTCCGTGGCGGGAGGGCATACCCTTCCAGACGGAACAGGTAGGCCTCGTTGAACTCGTCGAATTCATCGAAATCCGCCACGAAGACGGTCAGCTTCAGCAGGCTCGTCAGCGAGGCCCCAGCCTGGTCTAGGACACCTTCGAGGTGGTCGAAAACGGCGGCCACCTGATCGGTCATCGTGGCCGGGGTGCTGCCATCCGCGCGCGTCGGTACCTGCCCGCAGGCGTAGACGACACCCCCGAAGACCGCAGCCGCGGAATAGGGACGGACCTTCTCGTCCTGGTGCCAGTGGCGTTCGATCTCAGGCATTCGTGTCTCCTACCAGATAGTCCTCTGCGGAGGCCTTGATGGTCTTCCACAGTCGTCCGTCCACCGGCAATCCGATGGCCCACGCATTTTCACGGCGTTGGGCCAGCTCCTCCGGTGTGTGCAGTGCGAAGTTGTCATCGGGAACCTCGTCCAAGGTACGGATGAGGGTTCCGGTGTCGATGCTCCCGGCGGGATCGAAGGCATCGGAGGCCACGCGCGCCTGGCCCACGTAGCCGGCCGGGGTGGCGATACGGGTGCCGTGGAGGCTCGCCGTGCCACGGGTCAGCCGGGCCACCATCACCGTCTTGCCGGAGCGCAGGGCAGCGGCGAGCAGCGGGGCGTCCAGGAGGCCGGCCTCCAGATCCAGTTCGGGAGCGATGACCGCGTTGCCGGTCTCCGCCGTCGCCAATTCGATCAGCATGGTGCCATGGACCAAGGCCGCGCAATCACTGTCGCGGTCCACGGCGTAGAGCCAGCCGGCGTCGTGCTCCCTGCGCTCATAGGCCAAGGCGGGATTGCTCCAGTCGAGCTGCTTCAGGCAGTCCAGCAGCTCGGCGAAGCCGGTTCCATAGTGGACTTGGGCGAAGAGGACCTGGTGGGCTGCAGCATGCGCCACCGAGGTGCAGGCCCCGTGAGCCACGATCGCCCGGAAGGCGTACTCCCTGATTTCACGCACCGCAATACGTACGATGCGGTCTTCGGCGCCCTTGCCGTTCATCGGTCCCCTCGTTTCGGTGTGTTCCTGGATCTCTTCCACCATCATGACTCCGTTCCGGCGAAGACCTTGTCGAAGAGGTCCAGCCAGTTTTCGCCGAGCACCCCGCGGATGGCAGACTCGTCGAGTCCCACCTGCTGCAGCCCCTCGGTCAGTTGCGGGAAGTCCTCCGGTCCGGCGAACCAGTGCGGCCACGCCGGCCATTCGGGGGCTGGGTGCGTGGGCGGCTGCCAGCGTCCGTTGCGCAGGTATCCCACGTAGTCCTGGCCCCAGTTCCGGGTGCAATCGCTACCCAGGCCCACCCGGCCCGGCCCGTGTTCGTCGACCAGGCGGGCGACCATGGTGCAGAACTGCTCCAGGCTCGCCTTCTCCCCACCGAGCACGATCGGGTACAGGCAGGCGCCGATCATTCCGCCACGGTCGGTGACGGCGCGGATGACCTCATCGGGTTTGTTCCGCGGGTTGTCCACGAACCAGGTGGGGTTCGAATGCGTGATGGCGATCGGCATCGCCGAGGCCTCCACGGCATCCAGCGACGTGCGGTTCCCGACGTGGGAAAGGTCCACCAGCATCCCGACCCGGTTCATCTCGTCGATGACGTTGGCCCCGAAGCGGGTCAGCCCGGAGTCGGAGGGCTCGTAGCAGGAGCCGCCGACCAGGTTCTGGATGTTGTAGGTCAGCTGCGCGATGCGCACCCCCAGCTTGTGGAAGACCTCGACCATCCGGAAGTCATCGCCGAAGGAGCTGGTGTTCTGCAGCCCCATCAAGACCGCCACCCGCCCTTCGGTCTTCGCCCTGCGGATGTCCGCTGCGTCGTTGGCCAGGAAGGCCAGGTCGGAATTGCTGGCGGCCAGCTGGTACCAGTCGGCGATTTCCCGAAGGGTCTCCATCGGCCCGTGATAGACGGCGCAGGTGGCGTTGACGCCGCTGACGCCGCCGGCGAGCAGTTCCTGCAGGACCGGACGGTCCCAGTTGTTGATTTGCAGACCGTCGACCACGGTGGCTTGTTCGTGAAGGGTGCTCATGCCTGCACCTCGGCCGTCGGGCGCTGGGTGAAGAGCCAGTCATCGGTGATGCTGCCGTCCTTCAGATCCGCGATCCGCGGGCCTCCGGAGAGCAGTGTCACGCGCAGCCAGTCGGTGGACTGCGGGGTGTAGTTCTCCATCCCGTAGACCGAGAGCTGATAGCGCTGGACGTTCAGTGGCAGGAATTCGGCACCGCGCAGGTTGTCATGAACCTCGCCGTAGGGAAGTGGTCCGATGTTCTGGATGCGGGCGGTGAACTGGCGGTGCCACGGGTGGCTCAGCAGGAACTCGGCGATGCTGGTCTCGGCCTCGGCCGCCAGGAGGTCGCGGCGTAGGTCGGAAACCGCGCGGGCGATGTCGACACCATGCTGCACGTTCTCACCGGGATCCTGCCCGCGCCGTCCCCGACGGGGCTCCTCGTTGTCGGCCGAGGAGAACCAGAAGAAACGGTTCTGCTGCGGATCGGCGAAGTCGTGGTCTGCGACCCAGGCATACTCGGAGTCGATGAGCTGCGCCAGTTCCAGGCAGGTCATGCCCGGGGTCAGCGGCCGGGATTCATCGCAGCGCAGCCGGGCTTCGACGTCGTCGTCGAGGTCGGCCGTCAGTTCGGTGAGGATCGTGGCGACCAGGCCGCGCTCCTCCGGGCCGGTGGCCGCTGCGGCATCGTGCAGGGCCTGCCAGATCCGGTTCGTCTCGGTGCCGCGGAAGCTCCCGGTCGAGGACCAGTCGCGCAGGTCCGCCAGCAGCGGACGTACCCGGTCGGCGAGTTCAGGGCCGGGCAAATACGGTTGGGACACCCCCAGATCCTGCTCCGCGAGGTAGTCCATGGCCCGGTCGAAGAGCTCGAGCACCCGGGCGACCTCCGCATCGTCCGTTTCGGTGGTGCGGCCGGTGACGGCGGCCAATGGCAGTTCGCGCAGTTCGGCCCAGGCGTTGAGCACCTCCGGGTGGTTGATGGCGTAGGGCACCATCCCCAGCCCGGTCGCATTGCCCATGCCCAGGTAGTGGCGCCAGCTCCCGGTCAGGGTGGCCGCCTCGGGGTTGCGGTGGGCCGCGACCGCCTCGACCAGGTCGTAGCTGAATTCACGAAGCAACCATGCCGAGAGCATATGTGCCCGGTACGGGGCGGCGAAGGGGTGGTCGTCGGTCAGGTGCTCGTAGTCGGCCAGCCCGCATTTGCCGTTGCTGTAGAAGGCGGTGCTGCGGATGACATAGGGCGAGCCGCTGAATCTCGCGCTGTCGGGGTGTCTGCCGTTGGCGAGCCCGTCGGCGACGTATTCGAAGAAGCGTTCGCTGCGGTTGGCACGGGTCCAGATGATCGAGCCGGGCTCGGCACGCCCGCGCTCCTGCAACGGGACCTGGCCCTGCAGGCGGGCCAGCCGCTCCTCGTCGATGGTGCCTTCCACCAGGGCCGCGGTGATGTCCCAGGCCTTGGCGATCACCCGGTCGGTGTGCTCACCGGTGTTCTGCGAGAAGATGGCGAAACTGAAGACCCTGGATTCGGCCCGGACCCGGTACACCGCGGTTCCGCAGCCGGCCGGATCGATATCGAAGTGGGTGCGCTTGATCTTCCACCCCTTCGCCGTGGCCCGGCGGATCATGGTGCGAATGAAACTGTGCCGGGTCGCGCGGGCGCCGCCCATATCGTCAGGGTCCATGACCTCGCGTGCCGGGCGCAATGGCGACTCCGCAGGGAGCCGGGTTCCCGGTTCGCTGATCGATGCGGACATTTTATGCTCCTTCCGGTGCCAGACGCAGGTAGGCCGTCTTGGTGAGGGTGAAGAAATCGGCTGCGGCGTCGCTGTTCTGTTCGCGGGGACCGGGC
Source organism: Arthrobacter rhombi (assembly GCF_900163545.1). Classification (GTDB taxonomy): domain Bacteria; phylum Actinomycetota; class Actinomycetes; order Actinomycetales; family Micrococcaceae; genus Arthrobacter_H; species Arthrobacter_H rhombi_A. The sequence goes on along the minus strand of NZ_FUHW01000007.1, from coordinate 15,427 downwards.
TGCGAGGAATCCCGCAGGCCGCCGAACGGGGCGTGGACCTCGGAGCCGGTGGAGGGGCCGTTGACCTTGATCAGGCCGGCGACCAGGTCGTTGAGGCAGCGGCGGATGGAGCGCTCATCGCTGGTGAATACGGAGGCGGTCAGACCGAACTCGGTGTCGTTGGCCAATTCGATGGCTTCCTCCAACGAATCCGCACGCAGCAGGGTCGTCACCGGACCAAAGACCTCTTCGTGGCAGATGGTCAGTTCGCGGGTGCCACCCAGCAGGGTCGGGGCCACGAAATGTCCCTCGGCGTCGGGGATCGGGGCCCGCGCCAGGACCTGTGCGCCTTCGGTCTCGGCCTGCTTGACGGCCTCGTCGATATCGCGGCGGGCTCGGTCGTTGACGACGGGGCCGATCCCGGCGCCTTCCTCGGTGCCGGCGCCGACACTGAGGGCGTTGAAGCGAGTGATGAGTTCGTCCCGCAGTTGGTCGTGGACGGCTCCGACGGCGATGACGCGGCGGGTGGCAGTGCACTTCTGCCCGGTACTCCCGGTGGCCGCTGCGGTGATGAAATCGGCGGCGCTGGGAAGATCGGCGTCGGGCAGCACGATGGCGGCGTTATGTCCGCCGAGTTCCATCTGCAGCTTCGCGCCACGCAGGACAGTCTTTTCGCGGATGAGGTGCCCGACCTCCACGGAGCCGGTGAACGTGACCGCCTCGGCCCGCGGATCAGCCACGAGCTCCGAGCCCAAGGCTCCGGGGCCGAGCAGCAGGTTGAGGACCCCTGCCGGGACTCCTGCTTCTTCGAGGATTTCGGCAAACACCACGGCGGTCGCCGGGGTGTCGCTGGCGGTCTTCCAGACGATCGTGTTGCCCCAGAGTAGTGCCGGTGCGATCTTCCAAGCGGGAATCTGCAGCGGGAAGTTCCAGGGGGTGATCACCGCAACGCAGCCCAAGGGCCGGCGGATCGTCCGGACCACTTCGTCCGGGTTGGCCGAGGGGTAGACCGCCGCGTTGGAACGGCGTGCCGAACCGGCGTTGTAGTAGAGGGTTTCAATGGTGGCGCCGACTTCGCCCCGGGAGTCACCGAGGACCTTGCCCTGTTCGCGGGTCATGAGTTGTGCGACTTCTTCGGCCCGGCGGCCGAGGATTTCGGCGGCGCGGCGCAGGATGTTCCCGCGGGCGATGATACCCAGTCGATCCCAGCCGGCAGCGGCGGCGGTGGCCGCATTCAGGGCACGGTCGAGGTCGCCGGACGTGGCCGTGGCGTACTGCGCCACAGCTTCCTCCGGCAACGCCGGGTTGGAGCTGGTGGCGGCCGGGCCGCTTCCTTCCACCCACTGGCCGTTGATGAGTTGCTTCAGGCCAAGGGTCTGCTGTCCGGGGTTGTTCACGCTGGTGCTCCTTCGTGCTGCGGTGGTACTCGTCATATATCTGAGGCTACGGCCCTATTTGATCGGCGTGAAGTATCTATTGCTTATGTATTGATCATCAATAACACTTAGTTCACATGGAGATTCGTCAGTTGCGCTATTTCATCGCGGTAGCCGAGGAAATGCATTTCAACCGGGCGGCAGCACGCCTGCACATCGCCCAACCGGCGCTGAGCCAGCAGATTCAACGGCTGGAGCGTGAACTGAAAACCACGCTCTTCGCTCGCACCACACGTTCCGTTGAACTGACCGAGACGGGCAAGGTCCTGCTGGTCGCCGCCCGCAGGGTGATCATGGAGTCCGAGGACGCGCTGCGCAGCATCGAACAGGCGGTAGAGGGCCGCACCGGCACACTGCGGGTCGGCTTCGTCGGATCCGCGGCACTGAACCTCATCCCCCGGATCGTTCCCCCGTTGCGCCAGATGTATCCGGATCTCGAGCTCGAGCTACACGAGCTGACCACCGAACAGCAGCTCAGTTCACTGGAAGCGGGAAACCTCGACGTGGGCATCGTGCGCGACGTCGAGTCCCGCCCTGGCATCGCGGCCCGCGAGCTGACCCGGGAACCGCTGGTCGTCGCCCTTCCCGAAGACCACCCGCTGGCCGGCCAAACCACGTTGGCACTCACCGACCTTTCCGAGGCGGGGTTCGTGGTCTTCCCCCGCCAACAGGTCTCACGTCTCTACGACGTCATCTCAGCCCTCTGCCTGCAGGCCGGCTTCCGGATGCGCGTGGCCCAGGAAGCCGTCCAGTTCCCCACGATTCTGGGATTGGTGGCAGCCAAAACGGGCATCGCCGTCGTTCCGGAAGGAATGCGGGCCCTGCAGCTTCAGGGGCTCGGTTACGTACCGTTGGCCGATGAGGCGGCCACCTCGACCATTTCGTTGATCGTCACCACGGAACGCTCCGGGACGCCGCTGATCCGCCGATTCATTGAGGCGGCGACCGAATTCGCCAGCATGGAGCCCCCGACGCACTGAGCCGGCGTCCTACTTCTTGGGGGCTGCGGCCCTTCCCTCCGCTGGGGAGCCCTGGTCATCCTCCGGCGCCTGCGCAGCGTCGTGGTGCGGACGGGCACTCTTCGGGTGGATGATGCCCTGCTCAATGGCCATGCGTCGGGCGAAGATCGGCGCGGCAAACACCGACGGCAACATCAGGAAGCCCACGGGCACCGCGGTGATCACGATGAAGGACTGCAGACCGGAGATACCGCCGTCGCCGATGGCGATCAACACGGCGGCCGCGATGCCCATCATCACGGCCCAGGTGGCGCGCAACTTCGTCGACGGTTCCCCGGAGATCGTGCAGGACTGGGCGATGGCGAAGGACATCGAGTCGGTCGTGGTGGCCACGAAGGTCACCGTCAGCAGCAGGAACGCGCCACCGATGAGGCCGGACAGTGGAAGCTGGGCGGCAATCGACATCACCACGGCCGGCAAACCGTCCGATTCGTAGGCCCCACCCACGCTGCCGGGGTTCTGCTGCTCGAACATGATGCCGGTTCCGCCCAGGACGCTGAACCAGATGGTGGTCAGGACCGGCGGGATCACCGCGGTGCAGATGATCAGGTCGCGGATGGTCCGGCCGCGGGAAATCCGGGCCACGAAGATGGCCATCAGCGGCCCGTAGCCGAGGAACCACCCGAAGAAGAAGACCGTCCAGCCCGAGAGCCAGCTCGGATCACCCTGGTAAACGGTCATCCCCACGAAGTTGCTCGCGTAGGTGCCGAAACCGCCCAGGAACGCTTTGAAGACGTACCCGGCAGAACCCAGGAGGACGACGACGGCCATCAGAGCGATCGCCAGCCAGACGTTGACCCGGCTCAGCAGCTGGATGCCCTTATTCAAACCGGAGGAGACCGATATGGCGGCAATGCCGGTCAGCACGGCGATGACAATCAGCTGGGTTGCGTAGTTATTCGGAATGCCGGTCAGTTCCGCCAAACCGTAGGAAACCTGCAGCCCGAGGAACCCGATGGGCCCCACGGTGCCTGCGACGACGGCGATGATCGCCACGATGTCCGCCACGGTGCCGATCCAACTGTGGAGAACCTTCTTGCCCATGATCGGGTAGAGCAGCGTGCGCGGGCGAAGCGGCATGCCCTTGGAGTGGGCGTGCGTGATCACGATGGCACCGAGCGTGCCCAGAATGGCCCAGGCCAGGAAACCCCAGTCAACGAAGCTCTGCGCCAGGGCCGCATTGGCCTTCGCACCCTCCGAGTCCAGGTTGTCCCCGTAGTACGGCGGGGAGGAGATGTAGTGCGCGATCGGCTCGGCAGCTGCCCAGAACACGCCACCGCCGGCCAGCAGGGTGCACATGATCATCGCGATCCATTTGAACCTGCTGAACTCCGGCTTTTCGAACCCGAGCCGCACCTTGGCGTAGGGGGTGAAGGCCAACACGATCGCGACCACGAACGTGGCCAGCAGTAGATACTGCCAGTAGGCACCGAACCATGTGGCTGCCCCGCTGAAACCGGAGTTGATCAGGTTGGCGGTCGTGCCGGGGAAGATCATGCTGGAGGCAACGAAGACGGCAATGACCCCGATGCTGACGCCGGCCACGGTCCGGTCAAGGACCGAGGTGTGCTCGGTAGGGTGTGCCGTGGTGCTGGGAAGCTCGGACATCTGGTCTCTCTTACCTGGTGGTTCACCGTAAGCGTGGCAGCAACGACCCGCATACGTCCCGAAGTGATCTGGGCCACTTCGCTCTCTTTGAGCATAGAGTCACAGATTAGTTCGCGTCCAAGTCCCAACTGGACACCATTGATAGTGAATACCTATCAAAGCCCCGAGTCAGCGCCAACCACCCCGCGACGGCCTGAGTCAGATTCTGCCGTGACCGGCACACGAAACAGGGGCGGCTGCGTGGCAGCCGCCCCTGTTCGTACCCATGATGACTGGGCTGTTCGACCTAGCGCCGGGCCGAAACTCCCACTTCGTCGTCATCGGATACTGCGGGCTGAGCCGAGTCGGCGTCGCCAGCGGGCGTGGAGCCCTTCGGGTGGATGATGCCCTGCTCGATCGCCATGCGCCGCGCAAAGATCGGCGCAGCAAACACCGAAGGCAACATCAGGAAGCCCACGGGCACCGCGGTGATCACGATGAAGGACTGCAGCCCGGAGATGCCGCCGTCGCCGATGGCGATCAGCACGGCTGCCGCGATGCCCATCAGCACGGCCCAGGTCGCCCGCAGCTTGGTCGATGGCGCGCCCGAAACGGTGCAGGACTGGGCGATGGCGTAAGACATCGAGTCGGTTGTCGTGGCCACGAAGGTCACCGTCAGCAGCAGGAAGGCGCCGCCGACCAGACCGGAGAGCGGAAGCTGGCCGGCAATCGACATCACCACGGCCGGCAGGCCATCCGATTCGTAGGCGGCGCCGACGCTGTCAGGGTTCTTCTGCTCGAGCATGATGGCGGTTCCGCCCAGGACGCTGAACCAGACGGTGGTCAGGACCGGAGGGATCACCGCGGTGCAGATGATGAGGTCGCGGATGGTCCGGCCGCGGGAAATCCGGGCCACGAAGATGGCCATCAGCGGCCCGTAGCCGAGGAACCAGCCGAAGAAGAAGACCGTCCACCCCGAGAGCCACGTGGAATCACCCTGATAGACGGACATGCCCACGAAGTTGCTGATGTAGGTACCGAAGCTGCCCAGAAATGCCTTGAAAACGTAGGCAGCCGAGCCCAGGATGACGACGACGGCCATCAGGGCGATCGCCAGCCAGACGTTGGCGCGGCTGAGGATCTGGATGCCCTTATTCAGACCTGAGGAAACGGACAGTGCCGCGATACCGGTCAGCACGGCGATGACGATCAGTTGGGTCGCGTAGTTATTCGGGATGGCGGTCAGTTCGGCCAAACCGTAGGAAACCTGCAGGCCCAGGAACCCGACGGGGCCCACGGTGCCTGCGACGACGGCGATGATCGCGACGACGTCGGCCACGGTGCCGATCCAGCTATGCAGAACCTTCTTGCCCATGATCGGGTAGAGCAACGTGCGCGGGCGCAAGGGCATGCCCTTGGAGTGGGCATGGGTGAGCACGATGGCACCGAGCGTGCCCAGGATGGCCCAGGCCAGGAAGCCCCAGTCCACGAAGCTCTGCGCCAGGGCCGCATTGGCCTTGGCGCCCTCGGATTCGAGGCTGTCCCCGTAGTAGGGCGGGGAGGAGATGTAGTGCGCGATCGGCTCGGCAGCGGCCCAGAACACGCCGCCGCCGGCCAGCAGGGTGCACATGATCATGGAGACCCATTTGAACCTGCTGAACTCCGGCTTCTCGAATCCTAGGCGCGCCTTGGCGTACGGGGTGAAGGCCAGCACGATCGCCACGAAGAAGGTGATCAGCAGCAGGTACTGCCAGTAGGCGCCGAACCATTTGGCTGCCCCGCTGAAGCCCGAGTTGATGACGTTGGCGGTCCACTCGGGGAAACCGAGGCTCGCCGCGACGAAGATGACGACGATGCCGATGCTGATGCCGGCGACCTTGCGGTCAAGCCCCGCAGCCAGAGCGGAGGGAGGCGCATCAGCCTCGGGGGTGGTCAGATGGGTGGGCTCAGGCATGTGTGTCTCACTTAGCTGATTGGACGAAGCCGGGTGCGAAGCGACTACCGAATAATGTTCTTGGAGACCCGCGCCATGGTGCGCGTTCTGCACGCGGGCTGCGACACAGTTCTGCCACCCGGGTCAGGAAGGAAATTCCCGGGAATGCTCCCGGAAAATGGCGAACCTATACGTTAGCATTTTTTCGTCGGTTCGAACTAATCGGCCCCTCGTCACAGCCTCTCGCCCAACGACAAAACGCCCCCGACGACCCCCGAGTACAAGGGCCGCCGAAGGCGTTGTGGTGAGCCGGAGGAGACTAGCTCCAGATATCGTCTCCGCGCAGGGAGGCGTCGGCGCCGCCGTCGGCGTAGATCGTCTGACCGGTGACGTGCGTATTTTCCTCGCTCGTCAACCAGGCCAGCAGGCGGGCCAGCACGATCGATTCCGAGTGGTAATTCAACGGCATCGGCACGTGCTGATCCACCATGGCCCGGCCTTCGGGGGTGGAGAGCAGCTCAGTGGTCATCGGGGAGATGACGGTGCCCGGTGCGATCGCGTTCAGCGGGATGCCGGCGCCGGCGTACCGCTCGGTGATGCAGGCCCGACGCACCCAGCGGGAGAGGGCCCGCTTGCTGGAGGGGTAGTTCAGGTAGCCCTGCTCGGGGCCGGCCTCGGCCAGGGCGGTACCGATTTCCACGGCACGATCCTCATCCCCGGAGAGTAGTGCTTCGACGAGCTCGGGCGAGTTGGGCTGCAGCGAGGCCATGGAGCTGACGACGACGGCTCGGGGGGATTCGCTTTTGGCCAGGGTCGGTGCCAGCTGGTCGAGGAACTCGGTAACCCCGAAGTAGTTGACCTTCACGGTGAGCGGTTTGGGCATGGAGATCCCGGCGCAGGCGATGACGGCGTCGATGCGGCCTTCGGCCAGGTCTATGGCGCGTTCGACGCCCGAGGTGCGGCCTTCGGGGGTGCTGAGATCGGCATCGATCTCGGCGCCTCTCAGGTCCACGCCGATCACGGTTTCTCCGCGTTCGCGGAGCAATTGCGCGGTGGCGGCCCCGATGCCCGATCCTGCTCCGGTGATGACATAAGTGCGGCTCATGATATTTCTCCTGTGGTGGTTGGTTCGGTGGTTCCGAGCGTTCCTGCGAAGGATGTTGAGGCGACGGCAAAACGTTCGAGCAAGGTCACGAACGTCCGCCGGTCGGCTTCGCTCCATCCTTCAAGTAATTCGTCGACCATCCCGTCTCCGGCTTTCACGAAAGCCGCGGCGACGTGCTCTCCTGCGGGCGTCAGCTGCACTCGCTGAGCCCGGGCATCGTCGGGGTCGGTGGCCCTGACGACCAGCCCGGCCTCGGAGAGGCGCCGGATGATCTTGCTGATGTTGGAGGGTCCGGTCACCAGGTGGGCGGCGAGCGCCGAGGGGCGTTGGGGGCCCTTCTGGGCGATCACGGTGACCATGACGATCGCCGGCGGGTCCAGATGGACTCCTTCACGGGCGGCGACCCCTGTGAGGAATCCTGGCGCCGTCCATTCGCCCAGGATGCGGGTCAGGGCGGCAATCAGTGCCGGCCGGTAGTCCGTCTCGTTAGTCGTCATGGACGGTTCCACCATCGACGGGCAGCACGACGCCGGTCACGAAACTGGCTTCGTCGCTGAGGAGCCAGGCCACGGCGTTGGCGATCTCCTCGGGCTGGCCCAGGCGTTTCATCGGGATCTTGGAGCTGTGCTCCGCCTTGGCCTCCGCCGGCAAGGAGGCCAGCGAGGCCGTTTCGATGGCGCCGGGGGCGACGGCATTGACCCGGATGCCAGCTGGCGCATTTTCCATGGCGACGCTGCGGGTCAGGCTGACCACTCCGTGCTTGGAGGCGCCGTAGGGGGTCAGCATGGGCGTGGACTGCACTCCGGCGATCGAGGCGACGTTGACGATGGAGCCACTCCCCTGAGAGCGGAAGTGTCCGATCTGGGATTTCATCGCCAGGAAGGTACCGCGCAGAGTGACTGACATGACGCGGTCGAAGTCGGAGTTCTCGGTCTCTTCGATCCGGCGTGGCATGACGCCGATGCCTGCGTTGTTTACCGCGAGGTGAAGCCCGCCAAAGGTCTTCACGGCGACGTCGATCAGGCCTGCGACTTCCTCCGGATCGGCAACGTTGGCCCGCTGGTAGGCGGCCCGTCCTCCGGCTTCGACGATCTCGGCGACCACCGCTTCACCGGCCTCGTCGTTGATATCCGAAACGACGACCGCGGCGCCCTCGGCGGCCAGGCGGACCGCAATGGCCTTGCCAATTCCCGCACCGGCGGCCGTCACCAGTGCCACGCTGTCTTCGAAAAGCATGTTCATCCCCTACTTCCCGGTCGCTGCCTGTTTGCAGTGGCCTTTTTTATGTCCTAAAGACACAATATCATGATTGCTGTCTAGAGGACAGTAAGTGCGACCAGGGGTTTACCGCTTTTGGGCCGGCCGCGACTTGCATGGTGCTCTCCGTGGCCAGGAACACCCCGTCACACGTCGTCCAGAATCCCGCGCTTGACAGGCAGCGGCGATAGCATCGGCCCATGCCCGAGAGCCGATCCACCGCAGTCGAGGGGCGCTCGTTCAGGTTCCCGGCACTGTTGCTCACCGCGCTGGCGTTGTTGTCGATGGCAGGTCCGGTAGCCACCGACCTCTACTTACCGGCCTTCCCCGAGATGGCCCGCGAGTTCGGAGTCAGCGCCTCGGCCATCCAGCTGACCCTGACCGGCTTCCTGCTGGGCATGGGCGCCGGTCAGCTGCTCTTCGGCCCGCTCTCTGACAGGTTCGGGCGGGTCCGCCCCCTGCTGATCGGCTCCTCCGTTTTCGTCCTGTCCTCCGTCGCGGTGGCCTTGGCCCCCACCATTGAAACCCTCACGGCATTCAGGTTCCTGCAGGGGCTCAGTGCGGCAGCCGGCGTCGTCCTCTCCCGCGCAGTGATCTCCGACCGCGCCGTGGGCGGGCAGGCAGCCCGACTGTTTTCCATCATGATGACCATCAGCGGGGTGGCCCCGGCGGTGGCCCCCTCGGTGGGCAGCCTGATATTCACGACCTCAGGTTGGCGGGCCGTCCTCTGGGCGATCGCCGTGATGTCGGTGGTGATGCTGCTCGGCGCCCTGTGGCAGGTGCGCGAGACGCTGCCGGTGGCCCACCGGCGCACCGGACCGCTGTTCGGGGGCCTGGCCGAAGCCATGAGGCATCGCCGATTCGTGGGCTACATCGTCCTCTTCGGGGCGGCGTTCGGGATCCTCATGGGGTACATCTCGGCCTCCCCGTTCCTCTACCAGGGGGTCCTCGGTTTGAGCCCCGGAACGTTCGCCCTGCTCTTCGGCGCCAACGCCCTGGGCATGATGAGCACCGGGTTGGTCTCCGCCCGGCTCGCCACCCGGATCCCCCTGCGCAGCACCGTCACCGTCGCCGTCTCCACCTTGGTCACCGTCACCGTGGCCTTCACCCTCTGCGCGCTACTCGCCTCGCCCGGCTGGATACTCGCAGCACTGATTTTCGCCACCACCTGCAGCATCGGGTTCGTCATGGGCAACACCACCTCGCTGGCCTTGGCCGAGGTCAGGCAGATATCCGGCAGCGGTTCGGCCTGGCTCGGTGGCGCCCAATTCACCCTGGGGGCGATCGTCTCCCCGTTGGGCGGCCTCGGCGGTTCAACGAGCGCACTCCCCCTCGGGCTCGTCCTGCTCGGGTGTTCCCTGCTGGCCGCCGGTGCCCTCGTCGCCACGTCGGACCGTTTCCATACCGAGGCCACCCGATGAGCCCGCCGACCGCCGTCCGGCCCTCCCTGCCGTGGGTCATCGCCGGGATCGTCATGGTCGCGTTGAGCCTGCGCGCCCCGATCATTGCCCCCACGGCGGTGATCGCCGATATTCGGGAAGGCACCGGGCTCAGCGCCGCCGGGGCCGGGCTGCTGACCGGGTTGCCGGTGCTGCTCTTCGCGCTGGCCACCCCACTGGCTTCACGGGTGATCCGCCGCTTCGGCCCCGAAACCACCATCGTGCTGTGCCTGGCAGGCATCATGACCGGAACCCTCATCCGCTCCTCAGGTCCGGCCTGGGTGGTGCTCGGCGGTACGGCGATCATCGGTGCCGCCATGACGCTGGGCAATATCGCGGTCCCGGTGCTGATTCGCCGCGACGTGCCCTGGAATAAGGTCTCCTCGGCAACTGCCGCCTATTCGGCCGCGATGAATGTCGGTTCGATGGCGACCCTGCTCGGGACAGCCCCGTTGGCCGGGTTCGCCGGCTGGAGATGGGCGATCGCCGCCTGGTCGATCGTCACCGCCGCCGGACTCATCTATTGGGTCCTGCGGAGGCGCAACGCCCCGGGTACACCGGTCTCCCCCGCGACGGCCCGCAGGCTTGCTAGGACGACGGCGGCCGGCACCTCGGTGGCCCCGGCCCGCACCCCGGAACAGCGGGCCCACACCAAACGCATCGTGGCGCTGCTGGTCTTCGCGTTCTGTGGACAGTCGGCGGCCTACTACGCCACCACTGCCTGGCTCCCGTTGCTGCTCACCGAAACCCGGGGGCTGGCACCTGCCTCCTCGGGGGCCTCGGCCTCGCTGTTCCAGGTCGCCGCGATTCTCGGCGCCTTCGGGGTTCCGTTATTGGCAAACCGGACCCGGCTCTCGGTGGCCGCCATCGTCGTGGCAGTCTTCTGGATCATCCTGCCGGTGGGGCTGTTGGCAGCCCCGCAGGCCTTCGTTCTCTGGTCGATAATCGGCGGCATCGCCCAGGGCGGCGGGTTCACCGTGATCTTCTCCGTCATCCCGCGGATCTCGCATTCCGACGCCGAAGCCGCCTCGGTGTCGGCCCGCGTCCAAGGCGGAGGGTATCTCGCAGCGACGGCAGCCCCGCCGTTGGCCGGTTGGCTGAACACTCTCACCGGAGGCTGGACGGCCCCGCTGGTGTTGGTTCTGGTGGCCACACTGACCTATACGTTGGGTGCCGTGACGGCTGCACGACTCTCCGACCGGGACTAAGAAGCCGGCTACCTACTGTTGAAGGCCAAAGTGGCACCAAACCCGAGCAGGGCAACCCCCGCCACCCGGTCCGTCCACCGGATGAAACCCGGCTTCTGGAAGGTTCCGCGGGCCAGATGGGTCCCGTTGATCAGCAGCGAGAACCAGATCAGCGCCAACAGGTTATGCACCCCGGCCAGCGCAATGCCCATCAGCAGTGTCGAGGTTCCTGCGGGGATGAACTGCGGGATCATCGCAATGTAGAAAACCCCGACCTTGGGGTTGAGCAGGTTCGTGCCCGCACCCTTGGCCCAGGAGAACAGCAGCCCTCGGCTGGCCCGCGCGCCGGGTTGATCGGCAACGACCGTGGGTGGGGTGCGGCCCAGCGAACGCCAGAGCATGGTCGCGCCCAGCCAGGCCATATACAGGGCACCGACCAGTTTGAGGATCGTGAACGCCGTTTCGGAGGCGGCCAGCAAGGCCGATGCCCCGACGGCAGCGGCAATGCCCCAGAGCATGGCACCCGAGTTGACGCCCAACGCGGTCGCGTAGCCATGGCGGCGTCCTTGGCTGATCGAAGCGCGCAGCACCAGCACGGTGTCCAACCCCGGGATGATGGTCAACAGGGCGGCCACGACGGCGAAGGACAGCAGGGCCGATTCGATGCTCACGACTGCCATGCTAGGGCCACCGCAGCCAGGACCGCATCCGGCACGTCGCCGGGCGGGCCATCTGGAAGCAGACTACCTAGAAACCGCGCCCCGGCGTCGTGCTGTGGTCTTCGGAGAGATCATCGAACTCGGCGTCGATGGCGTTGGCGTTGGCGTTCCGATCTTTTTTGATCACCGCGAACACCACCCCCGCGACCATTGCTAGACCAAGAATGTTCATGACGATCGTAAAGACCATGGCCGACGCCCTCCCCAGTTGTTGATACGTTCTCGCAGGCGACAGAATTCATCCAAGAACCTGTCTTAAGCCCCAAGGTACAGTCTCGACCCGCCCGGCAGGGGAGGCAAGGCCGCCAGATGTCGAACCGTGACCAAGGCAACCCTGCAGGTACCGCCTTAGCGCAGAATCTGGACGGCAGCAGGCACAACGTCGATCAGTACCGCCCCGCTGCCGACCATTCCCTCGGTTTCGCCGTCTCCCCCGTAGAGAATCGCCGGCTCGGCCGAGAGTGTGATGGATCTGCCGCGGAAGGTGTGCACCGTGGGCAAGTCGACGTGGGTACCTCCGTAGACCTTCGGCAAGGCCCGGATCATGTCCAGCCGGCCGAAGGCCTCAATCACCACGATGTCCAAGTGCCCATCGTCGATGCTGGCTTCCGGGGCAATGCGCATGCCCGAGCCGTAGTAGGCCGAATTGGCGACGGTCACGCAGGCCGCCTTGAAAGTGCGTTCGGTTCCGTCGATGACGACGGTCAATCGTGTGGGACGGAAGGTGGCCAGGGCATATAAACCATTCATCGGGTACTGCCAGGAACGCGGCAGCCAGTGTCCGCGGGCGACGCGATCGGCGACCACCGCGTCGATGCCCGCATAGATCGAACCGGCCACCACCCGCGATGTGCCATCGGGCGCGGTGGTGCTGATGAGATCGGTTTCCGCGGGTTCCTCGTCGAGCAGGATGGTTGCCACGGCGTGAGGATCCGTGGGCAATCCCAGCATCCTGGCGAAGTCGTTGCCCCGTCCGGCGGGGATGACCCCCAGGATCCCGCCGAGCCGGGCCACTTCTCCGGCGAGCGCCGAGACGGTCCCGTCACCTCCGACAGCGACCACCACATCGCCGCGGATGACGGCCTGGGCAAGGGCTCTTTTGCCCTCCGCCGGCCCCGAGGGGGCCACGGTTTCGACCCGGGCCCCGGACTCGCGTAGGATCCGCTCCACGCGGGCGGCCGCGGCCAGAGGGTCGCCGCTGCCGGCAGCCCGGTTGACCAGGAGGGTAAAGGATCGATTCACGCGGACCAGACTACGGTGCCGCGGGCGGCCCGCCGCTTTTCGCGTGCCGCGGTTGCTGTCGCCTCAGTCGGCGGTTCCGGGGAGTGCTGGTGCTTGCGAGCGGTAGACGTGTCCTGTCGGCGTTGTGGTTTCCACCGTGTGCCGGGCTCCGGCGACCTTGCGGGAGTGCCAGTTCAGCGCTTCCTTCGTGTGGTTGCAGCGGACACAGGTTCCCTGCCCGTTTTCCGCGACGGTCGCCCCGCCTCCGGCCCAGGCCAGGATGTGATCCATATGCCGGATGGGAGCATCGCACCACGGGCGGGTGCAGGTCTGGTCCCGTACTTCGATGAAGCGCCGCAAGCCGCGCGGGAACAGTCTGGCCCGCGAATCCAGGCCCACGAGTTCCCCCGTGGCAGGCGCCGTATAGAGCCGTCGGATCCAGGCCAGGGAGTCGGGCCCGGGCGGCGCGTTGGACTCTTGCCCGTCGGTGGGTTCCTGGGGTGTCGCTGTCGACAGACGGGCAGCCCGAGTCGCTTCGCGGATCATGTCCCGGGCGACCTGCGCCGGAACGACCCCATAGCCCTGCAGGTGTGCCGGTTCCGTATCGCCCTGGAACAGCGTCCGGTCCGTCATCACCAGCTGGATCTCCACGCGCATACCCTCGGCCCGCTGCTGCCCGGTGACCCGTTCCACCAACGTGTCGGCCATGATCTGGCCGCGGCTGCGCGCATCCCCGGTTGCCGTCGCGAGATCCGCGGCCCGGGTCAGTGCCTTCAGCACCGCGACCCCCTGGCCCACGGGCAGGGACCCGGTCAGGATGGCCATGGTGTCCGGGGCCGGACGTAGGCTCACATGCCGGTCCCCCACGGCCCGGCGGGCGCGTTCGACCGCTGCTTTCGGGCTGGCCTGCTCGGCCAGATGCCGTGCCATGGCCTTCAGCTTCCGATTGCCGACCCCCTCGATGGTGCGTGGATCGGCCATCAAGGCCGCATCGACCTTTTTCCGGTCCTCCAACTCCAGGCAGGCGGTCTCACCCACCAGCAACGTGGCGCGCCATTCGCTGATCTCCCCGGCGCGGAACGCCTCATGGGTATGGGGCATTTCATCCACCATGGCCCGGGCGAAGCCCAGGAGCCGGGAGCCCTCATGCGGGGACTCACGCCGGGCCAATGCCACCTGCGCGCCGACCCCCTGTCCACGCTTTTCGGGGTCGACACCGGCGGCCGCTTCGCGTCTGACCGCCCGCTCACGCAGGGCCACGGCCGCCCGCGCCTGATAGGCGCCGGCAGCCGACTTCACCGCTTCCAACCCGGAAAGCAGATCCACCAGACCCGCTTCGCCCAACCGGGTTCCCCCGAGCGCCAGGGCCGCCCTGACCGCCTCGATCCGGGCGAGCGCGGGCTCCACAACCGCCGCGGCGTCGGGCACCCCCGGGAAACCCGGGGCTCCGCCGGCATCTTCTCCTACATCATATTCGAACATGTATTCGAGTTTAGTTTTCTTCCTCCGACCCCATCCCGACAGGATCCCCCCTGTGCACAGCCATCACCGGCACGGATCCTGTGGAGGGGACGAGCAGGGCTCCTGTACTTCACCGGGAGCTTATGCGTACGTTGGCTGGAAGGGGATGCCACCCCACCCATCCGACCAGGAAGAGGATGATTTCCATGCCACAGATCACCGGAGCCGACGGAAACACGCTGAACTACCAGGACACGGCGGGCGAAGGCCGTCCGGTCGTCCTGATCCACGGCTGGCCGCTCGATGGCACCTCCTGGGCCAACCAGGTGGGCCCGCTGGCCGAGAAGGGCCATCGCGTCATCACCTACGACCGTCGCGGTTTCGGCGCCTCCGAGCCGGCCGCACGCTACGACTACGACGCGCTGGCGGCCGACGTCGCGGCACTACTGGAGGGGCTTGACCTCAAGGACGTCACCCTCGTCGGGTTCTCCATGGGTGGCGGCGAGGTCGCCCGCTACGTCTCGGCCCACGGCGAGCAACGCCTCCACTCGATCATCTTCGCCGCGGGGGTGCCGCCCTTCCTGCTCAAGACCGACGGGAACCCGGACGGTCCGCTGGAGGAGGCGCAAGCCAACGAGATGAAGTCCCAACTGACAGCGGACCGCAACGCCTTCTTCGAGGGGTTCACCCCCGGCTTCTACTCGGCCGGGGACCAGTTGTGCGTCAGCGAGGACCAGCTGAAGGAAACCATCGCCGTGTCCTGCCGGTCCAACGAGGCGGCCGCAGTGGCCTGCATGGATGCCTTCGGCACCACCGACTTCCGCGAGGACCTGCCCAGCATCACGGTGCCTACACTCGTGATCCACGGCGATAGCGACGGCGTCGTACCCTTCGAAGGCTCTGGCCAGCGCACCCACGAAGCCATCGGCCACAGCGAGCTCGTCGTCATCGAGGGAGCACCCCACGGACTCATCGTGTCCCACGCCGGGGAATTCAACTCCGCGCTGCTGGACTTCCTCGATCGCTAGCTGTATTGACCACGGACGTTGGTAACGCTCCGGGGTAGTTGAAATAGGGAAGACCT
>NZ_FUHW01000018.1 GCF_900163545.1 Arthrobacter rhombi | reverse complement strand
CGACGACGGAGGCCAGGATCCCGGTGACCGTGGCACCCAGGATGGGGATGAAGGCGCCGATGAAGATCAGGACGATCAATGGCAGGGCCAGCGGCACCTTCAGGATCAGCAAGCAGGCCCCGATCAGGACGGCGTCCACTGCGGCGACGATGGCCGTCCCACGGACGTAGCCGCCCAAAACGGCGGTGATCCGTCGCCCGGCGATCCGCACCTTGGCGAGCTGCCGGCCGCGCAGCTTTCCGGTGGCAAAGGCCCACATCTTCCCGCCGTCCTTGAGGAAGAAGAACAGGATGACGGCCATCAGCACGAACCCCGTCGCCATTTCCGAGACGAGCGCCGCGCCGGCCATGGCCTGGTCCTGCGTTGCATCGCTGCCCATCAGCTGCTGGAAGGATTGCTGGGCATGCTTCAGCGTCGCGTCGTTGACCGGCAACGGACTATTTTTCAGCGCGGTCCACAGGTCCTTGGTCCGGTCCCCCGCCTGGTCCGCCAGGGACGCCCATTCGGCACGGATCGTGGTGATGACGCCGAGCAGGATGGCCCCGAAGGCGATGAGCAGGGCAGCGAAGGCGGTGCCCGTGGCCGGCCCCGCCGACCAGCCGTGGTGGCGCAGCCAGATCACGAGCGGGTTGATGGCCGCCGCGAGGATCAGCGCGAGGAAGAGCGGCACGATCACGACGGTGATCTGCAGGAGCCCGAAGACGACGACGGCCACCAACACCAGGAGGTACAGGATGCTGCGGGCCCGCTCACCGGCACGACTCAAACTATGGGTCCACTGGAGGCGTTCGCGTCCGTCGAGTGCCTCGTCAGGTTCAGTCATCGTGTTCTCCCGTACTGGTCCAGGGTGGATGACGGATCAGAGTCCGGGCAGCACCTGTTCGCGCACCTGCTTGCGCAGGATCTTGCCCAGCATAGAGCGTGGGAGGTCTTCGATGGCCACGATGCGCTTAGGAACTTTGTAGCCGGCCAGGTGTTCACGGCAATGTGCACGCAGCGCGTCTTCATCCAGGCCGGCCCCGGGTTCGAGTTCGACGGCGGCGAGCACCATTTCGCCCCCGCGTTCCAGGGGTTTGCCGAAGGCGGCGGCATCCTTCACGTCGGAGTGCAGGCGCAGCACGGTCTCGACCTCGGTGGGTGAGACGTTGAAGCCGCCGGTGACAATCAGTTCCTTGGCCCGGTCCACCACGGTGGCGAAACCGTCGTCGTCCACGGTGACGATGTCGCCGGTGCGCAGCCAGCCGCCGGGCAGCAGCGTTGTGGCGGTTTCCTCGGGGTTGTTCCAGTAGCCGCTGAAGACCTGTGGGCCCTTGATGAGCAGCTCCCCGGGTTCTCCGGCCGTGACCTCGGCCGATGCGTCCTGGGGGTCCACGACTTTCATGAGGGTCGAGGGGAAGGGCACCCCGATGGTGCCGTTGCGCCGGGTGGGGTGGAACGGGTTACCCAGGGCCACCGGCGAGGATTCGGTCATCCCGTAGCCTTCGACCAGCAGGCCGCCGGAGACCGATTCCCAGAGTTCGACGACATGGTCGGGCAGGTTCATGGCCCCGGAAATGCAGTATTTGGCCGAACGCAGCGATACCCCGCGTTCCTTCGCGGCGATGGCGGTGCGTTCGTAGATCGGCGGGACCGCGCAGTAGACGGTGGCCGGGGACTTCTTCATCGCGTCCAGGATCAGCTCTGGGTCGAACTTCGGGAACAGGACCAACAGGCCCTGCTTGCGGATCCCGTAGGTCAGGTACAGCGTCATGCCGAAGGCGTGGAACATCGGCAGGATGGCGTAGAAGATCTCCTTGCCGTACTGCGCGCCTTCCATCCAGGCCTCGCCCTGCAGGGCGTTTGAATACAGGTTGAAGTGGGTCAGCATCGCCCCCTTGGGGCGGCCCGTGGTGCCCGAGGTGTACTGGATGGCTGCCAGATCACTCACGTCGGGGCGCGGGTGCAGCGGGTCGAGCGTGCCGTGGGACAGCAGCTTCTTCCAGCCGGTGGTCCCCGGGGCCTTGGCGGTCAACGAGTCCCGGGTGGCTTTCAGTTTGCCCACCGGCAGGGCCAGCGCTGCACGTTTGATCCTCGGGAAGGCTTCGAGCAGGTTCACCGAAACGATGTGGTCGATCTCGATATCTGAGGGGAAGTCGGCGAGCGCGGCTGCGGCTTTATCCCAGACGATGGCGATGCGTGCCTGGTGGTCCTCGAACTGGTGGCGCAGTTCGCGGGCGGTGTACAGCGGATTATGTTCGACGACGACGGCGCCCAGGCGCAGCACCGCGTAGAAGGCGACGACGTGCTGCGGGCAGTTCGGCAGCACCAGGGCCACCCGGTCCCCGGCGCGCACCCCGAGGGTGCGCAGGCCTTCGGCAGCCCGGTCGACCTGTTCGCCGAGTTCGCGGTAGCTGGTGCGTCGGCCGAAGAACTCCAGCGCCGGAAGGTTGCCGGCCTCGGCGACCGAGTGCTCGAGCATGTCGACCAGTGATTCGGTCGGCAAATCGATCTCGGCGGGAACGCCCGGCTGGTAGTTCTTCACCCAGGGCTGCTGCGCGGCGGATGGCTGTTCGGGGGCACCGGTGGCGTTGTCCATGAGGCCTATCTTCCCGCGAAAGCACGACGACGGCGAATCGCTCGGTCAGACGTACCGGGAGGACAGGCGACACCCAGACACTTCGTTGCCCAATGGGCAACATTGCCCATTGGGCAACGAAGTGTCATACTCATGTCGTGACCGAGATCAGTTTGAGAGAAACCAAGCGCAGGAATACCGCGCACGCCCTCGCCCGAACCGCGTTCGAGCTGGCCCGGGAACGAGGGGTCGACGGGTTCACCATCGACGAGGTGGCTTCCCGCGCGGGCTACTCCCGCCGCACCTTTGCCAACCACTTTGCCGGCAAGGAGGAAGCCATCGTGGCGGTCGCCGTCGAACAAGTCCGCTCCGCTCTCGACACGCCCCCCGATGACGACCTGGCCCTGCTCGACTGGTTGCAGGCGGTGGCCCGGAAACAACTCGGCGGCGGCCTGCTCACCGTCCTGCACAGCCTGCGGGCCCTGGCGGCGGAGAACCCCTCCTTGCGCCCCCATCTTCTCGAAGTCCATCAACTCATCCGTGACACCGCCTTGCAGGCCGTCCTGTCCCGGATCAGCTTCCCCGGCAGCAAGGCCTACGCCCACGTGCTGGTCGGGGCCGCCTACGGCGCGCTGACCTGCGTCATGGAAGGGAAGATCGCCCTCCAGCACGAAGCTGCTCCCACACCAGCAACCGCGGACCGCGAAGAGTTGGCCCTGGACGACTTCCTGGACCTCACCTTCACGCACCTGCGCCACGGCTTCTAACCCACCTCTTTTTTCTGCATCGACCACTTAAGGCGATACCCCCATGTCTACTTTTCTCCACCGTCTCGGCGCCATGGCCCATCGGCGGCCCTGGATCTTCCTGCTCGTGTGGCTGCTGGCCTTCGGAGGTGCCATCGGCATTGCGGCCACCAGCGACGTCCACATCTCCTCGTCTCTGACCATCGACGGGACACCGAGCCAGGACGTCCGGGACAATCTGGCCCGGGAGCTTCCGGCAGCAGGCGGCGGGCAAGGTTCCCTGGTGTTCACGGTCCCCGAGGCAGAAGAACTTACCGACGGCGGGCGGGCCTCCGCCATCGGCGAGGCGGCGAAAGACATCACCGAGCTTCCGTTCGTCGTCGACAAATCCGCTGCGACAGCGGATGCCCCGGAGTCGCCAGAGGCCCAGAAGAAAGCGAAGCAAGCACAGCAGGATTCACCCCGGCCCCTGCTCGTCGATGGCTCCCCCGTGCCGGGGGTGATGGTCTCCGCCGACGGCAGCGTCGCCATGCTCCAGATGCAGCTGACCGCCCCGATCGACGAGCTTCCCGACGGCTCGGCCGACCAGATCGTGACGACGGCACAAGACGCGGTCGCCGACACCGGGCTGAACGTGTTGCCCAGTGACTCCCTGGACTCGATGCACCCACCCATCGGCGGGCATGAGGCGATCGGCCTGGGGATCGCCCTGCTGGTATTGCTCCTGACGCTCGGTTCGTTGCGTGCTGCAAGCCTGCCCCTGCTCACGGCACTGACCGGGGTCGGTATCGGTATCGGTGGTGCCTTCGCCCTGTCCTCCTCGATCACCCTGACGACGGCGACTCCCGCGCTGGCCTTGATGATCGGACTCGCGGTGGGCATCGACTACGCACTGTTCATCGTCAATCGTCAGCGCCATTTCATCATCGTCGACGGCCTCAGCGCCCCAGAAGCCACCGCACGGGCCCTGGCCACCGCGGGCAGCGCCGTCGTCTTCGCCGGCACGACGGTCGTCATTGCCCTGGCCGGGCTGACGGTCATCGGCATCGGCTTCCTCACCACGATGGCGTTGGTCGCCGCGGCAACCGTTGCCTTGGCTGTCTTGATCGCCCTCACCCTACTCCCGGCCCTGCTCGGATTCGCCGGTGAGGGCATCTGCTCGACCCGGGCCAGGGCACGCGGTGTGTCGGGTCGGCATTCAGACCGGAAGGGACCGGCTCGACGGTGGGCCCGAGGAGTCACCGGACGGCCCTGGCTGGCAGTAGCCGGCGTCGTCGTCATCCTCGGCGTCGCCGCCATTCCGGCCTTGAGCATGGACTTGGGGATGCCCACCGGCGCACAAGATGCCGAGCAGAGCACCTCACGGCAGAGCTACGATGCCACCACCCGCGGGTTCGGCGAGGGGTTCAACGCACCACTGATGGTCGTGGCCCATTCCGCCGATGGCACCCCCTTGGATCAGGCACGCATCGGCGCCGTGGCCCAAGGACTCCAGCAGACGGACAGCGTCGCCTCCGCCAGCCTCACGGGAGCCGATCCCGACCACACGTTGGCCGTGTTCACCGTCATTCCCGAACAAGGCCCCACCGATGAGCGCACCGCCCAACTGGTCACCGACCTGCGGGACCCCGCCGCCGCGGTGTCCACGCAGGCGGGGGTCTCCCTGGGTGTCACCGGTCTGACGGCGATCAACCTGGACATCACCGACCGGCTGAGCGAAGCGCTGCCGCAATACATCGCGATCATCGTCGGGCTCTCACTGCTGCTACTGCTGCTGATCTTCCGCTCGATCATCATTCCGCTGAAGGCCACCGCCGGCTTCCTGCTGAGCATTGCGGCGACCTTTGGGATCAGCACCGCCGTTTTCCAATGGGGATGGCTGATCGGGATCGTGGGGCTGGACAACGGCGGACCACTGCTGAGCTTTTTGCCCATCATGGTCACCGGCATCCTCTACGGACTGGCGATGGATTACCAGGTGTTCCTGGTGTCCTCGATGCGTGAAGCCCACACCTCGGGGCTGGCACCCCGAGCGGCCATCATCCACGGATTCGAACAGGCCAGCCGGGTGGTCACCGCTGCGGCGATCATCATGGTTTCGGTGTTCGCCGCCTTCATCTTCAGCGACGACACCATGATCAAGCAGTTCGGTTTCACGCTGGCCATCGGCGTGGTGATCGACGCGTTCCTGGTCCGCATGACGTTCATCCCCGCCCTGATGAGCCTGCTGGGCCGCAGTGTCTGGTGGCTACCGGGCTGGCTGGATCGGATCCTGCCGAGCATCGATCTGGAGGGCGAGGACTTCGCCCACACCCCCGCCCCGCACCCGCGGGAGGTCGAGGCCACGGCGACTGCCGGTTAGCCGGCCTTCTTTGCGAAGCTGCGCAGCTGGGCCAGGGAACCGTTGAAGACGTTGCCGTCCACTCCGGCGGTCTTGCTGATGAAGCCGGTGTCCGTCGCGTATTGCCACACCCGGTGGTTGGTCCATCCACCGGGCAGGGCTCCGGGGGTGTCCTGGGCCGATGCCGGATAACGCGCCACATGCAGATCCCAGTTCTTGAACCGGGAGGAGGAGTTGGTGCACTGGTTCCACCAGGAGCCGGCGGTGTAGATCATCGGCAGCCTGCCGGTCAGATTCCTGACCTCGACGCCGAAGGCATGGATCCAGTCAGAGAGCTGCTTCGGGCTCATCCCGTAGCAGGTGTCCCCCTTGCCCTGCCGGAAGGTTTTGGCATCATAGGGGTTCCATTCGATGTCCAGCAGCGGCGGCATCGTCTTCCCGTCGGCCGACCAGCCTCCACCATTGGCGACGAAGGCCCGGGCCTGTGTTTTGGCGCTGGACGCTGCGGGCATGGCGAAGTGGTAGGCCCCGCGGATCATCCCGGCGTCATGGGAACCGTTGTATTGCTGGGTAAAATTGGGGTTCTTATACACCGAGGACGGCCAGGACTGCGTGGCCTTCACATAGGCGAACCGGGCGCCCTTCTTCTTCGCGTAGGCCCAATCCACGTTGCCCTGGTGGGCGGAGACGTCCACGCCGGGAACGCCCGGCGGACGCCACCAGCCGTTGCCGGAGGTGTACGACGGCGAGACGGTCGAGTTCGGTGTTTTCGCTGGGTTTGAGGGGAGGTCGGGAATCGAAGTGGTCTCGCCGCCCGCTGCTCGGCCCAGCTCGGCCAGTTCCCGGAGCGTGGGGACCTGGGGGTCACCGGTTTCGGCGATGCGTTTCTGGCCTTGGCCCATCTGCGCGGGCAGCACCTCCTCCCCCAGGGCTTCGGAGGCCCGTTCGGCCAGGGCCTTCCTTTCGGCCGCAGGGATCCGGCCGTCGGCGAGCGCGTCGGCGATCTCCTGCCCGGCGGGTTCGGGCAGATTCGAGTCGGCAGGAGGAGGGGCAGCCGGCGCCGCGGTGGCTACCGGGGCCATCGCCGAGGTCAGGGCGAAGGCCGCGGCGAGGGGTATCGCGGCGAAGCGGAAGCTGCGTGCCGGTGACAGGGGCATGGTCGGTCCTCTCATCAATGATGTTGAGTCGTCTGGCTCGTCCCCGGGCAGTCTGGCAGACCCGCATCAGAGCCACAAGGAAAAAGACGACCGTTCCAGCAATATTTCTTTTCGTCCGTCACGACTCAACTAGAAGATGTCACAGCCTGTCTTCTAGCGACCGCCGACACCGCGGGTGGCCTCCATCAAGGCTTCGGTACGGCGGTGAACGTCGGCGTCGCGTCCACCCAGGGTGGCCACGAGTCGTTGCAACCGGGTCACGCGGTCGACATAGTGCTGGGAGAGCCGAGCTGCCAGGGGTAGAGCCGCCAGGTCAGCTGCTTCGCGCCAGGCCATGACCAGGGCCCGTTCAAACAGGCGCTGGTCCGCCTCGGCGCTGGAGGACGCCGCCCCAGCTCCCAGCACGGCCACGGTATTGAGTCGGGAATCGTCCAACCCCAGTGCCAGCTGATCCAGGTCGGCCCGGGCCCGGCGCAGGGCGGCGCCTCCCCGACCGAAGCGGCCGAGCCGGGCCGAGATGAGGCCGCCGAACCGCACCACCTGGGCTGCCGTGAGGAGTCCCAGCGTCAGGGTCACGGTCAGTAGCCAGAAGAGCAGGGCCCCGCTGACGTTCTGGTCCCGGAAACCGTTGGCTTGCAGCCCACGGGCCAGGTCCTCGAGCCCATTGGCCACATGAACCTCGGCCGTCCCCGACGAGGAGACGTAGAGGTTGGGGAAGGTCCAGTTCGACGCTCCCAGCCGGCGGCCGTCACCCAATGCCGTGGCCCCGGTGAGCTGTCCCGGCACCGCGACCCGGCCGTCGTCGAAGACCATGACGGGCACGATCACCTGATCGGGCCGCAGCTCGTCGGTCACCGGCTCCAGCAACCGGGGGAACTGCCCCTTCACCCGCCAGAGCGCCTCGAGCCGGCGGGCAGGATCGACCTCGACCCCCAAATCCGAGTCGGCTCTGGGGGTCGGCTGCAGGTACTGTTCGGCATCGCGGACCGCCAAGGTGACGTCGATGGGTCGGGGGAACTGATCCTCGAGGTAGCGACGGATCCCCTCCTCCGTGATCCCCTCGGCCTGCCCATCGATGGTCAGGCTGCGTAGATGGTCGGTGCCGGTCAGTTCCCAGCCGGGACGGCCCAGGACGGTCCCGGTGACCAGTCCGGCGGCGATGGCCGAGACCACGAGCGCGACGGCGGTTCCCGAGAGCCACCAGATGGTGGCACGCCGCCCGGTTGCCGGCGTGCCGTGGGAGCCGGGGTGGAGCCGGCGCAGACCGCGACGGCCCCGATGCCCGCGGGGTCGGCGGGCCGGGGACAAAGCGTCGTAGGCCTCCACGTCACCGAGCAGGGCCCGGGCCACGGCATTGGCTTCGTCGAGTACCGTCAACGCCAGCGACGCCTCACCCGGCAGGCCCAGGCTTTCGCGCAGTCCGCTCAGGTCTTCTGTATCCCGCCGGCGGGCCCTGACCTTGCCGTGCGGGTAGCGGCGCAGCACGTCGGCAATATGGCGGGCGATCCCCTCGAGGCTGCGTTCCGCCTCCGCCCAGGCCTCGACCCCGGAGCCTGCGGTGCCGCGGCCGGAACGGGCCGAGGCCTCCAGCAGGGCCCGCAGCCGGCCGCGCAGATCGTCCATGGTCTTGGCCGAAAACACGTTGGCCGGGGCCGCTTCCAGGCGGATGATCAGTTCACGGGCGGCGTCGTTCAACGGGGCGGTGATCCGCTCGAAGACCGCGCCCCGCCGGGACAGGTTCCCGTGCACGGCGCCGGCGGCGAGCAGGGCGTCGGCCAGGGTGGTGAGTTCGCGGGCCGAGGCCTCGAAGAGATCGACCAGGCCCCCGGTCTGCGTGGACAGCGCGGTCTGCGGATCCCTGACGGCGGTCGCGACCCCTGCTTCGGTGCGGGCCAGTTCCAGGGTCGAATCCCGCAACGTCCGCCAGGCCACGGTGTAGCCGGCGGGCCGGCGTCGTTCGGGAGTCGTCCGGTAGGTGACTTCGAGTGCCTCCAAGTCCAGGGCCACCCGGGCGAGACGGCGCTGGGCCGTGGCTAGCCGCCGGTACCGGCGCTCCCAGTGCCGGCGCCGGCGCAGCGAGAAGGCCAGGGCGGTGCCGGTGAGGAGGATCCCCAGGCCGGTTCCGGCCACCCAGAACACGGGGGTGCGGATGGGCCCGTCGCCCAGCACGTCGGCCGCGGTTTCGGCGGCGGCCACCACGGCCAGCGGGCCATGGCCGAGCCCGAGGTTGTTCAGGTAGGTGTTTCCGATGGCGAAACGGTCGTCGAAATCGTCGGAGGAGCGCAGGGCGGCGCCGGTGAAGCGCCGTTCGTTCGGCGTGCCCTCTGCGTTCTTCCACTGCGTGGAGAGGACGACGTCGGCGCCCAGATCCGTCCTCCCGTGTTGTTGGTCGGAGCTGAGGTGGTCGGCGGTGACCTTGAAGGTCAGCGGTTTCCACGAGCGGATGGGGTCGGGGTGGGCGGCGTCGACGGTGGATTGGCTGATGCCGTGGCCCGGGGAGCCCTCCACGACGATGCGCACCTGGGCTTCAGATTCGGCGGTGACCGCATGCCAGCCGAAGCCGGCGAAGATCAGGGTGGCCACCCCCAGCACCAGGGCCAGCCAGGGGAAACCAAAGTGGGGGCGGGAGTCGCCGGCACGCACCAGCCGGCCCGTCACCGCGGCGCTCATGCCCGCCTACCGGAGGCAGGGGTACTGCGGGATCCGGCAGCAGCGAGCAGGTCAACGGCCCGGGCGAGCTGGGCAAGGACGTCGTGGGCGCCGGGCTGCCCTTTTCCGGCGGTCCCCGTATCGGCCAGCTTCGGTCCGAGTTCCACTTCGGCGACCGCTGCCTGCCCGGCGAGGCGCCCGGTGACCGCGTCGAGTTCGATCCGCAAGGCCTCCAGCCGGTCGAGCAGATCATAGCCGGGCTTTCGGCGCCCCCGTTTGGCGGCCCGCCGGGTGTCCTTCTCCACATCGTCCAAGGCCCGGGTGTGTTCGATCAACACGGCCACCACCTCACGGGCGGCTTCGAGCTTGCGGGCACCGGGGACGTCGAGCCCCTCGGTCAGGTCCTGCAACCGGTCCCGGTGGGACTGGATTTGACGTTGCCACGCCTGTTTTGCCGGGCGGCCAGCGCCGAGCAGCAGATCCATCCCGTCCAGGGCACCCTGCTGGGTACTCAGCCGGTCCAGGATCGCCGACGCCGTCGCGGTGTCATCGGTGGCCGCTTCCTCGGCCGCCTGCTCTTCCCCCGCCGTCCGCTCCACCAGGTGGGTGGTCAGCCGGGCGACGGATGCTGCGACCGGCCCCGCGCTCCCCCGGTGGATTGGGGCATCGCCCCGGCTCCGCAGTTCATTGGCCACCTCATGGATCCGTGGCCGCAGAGACACGACCTTTTGCTCCCGCACCTGCAGCGCCGCTTCCTTCTTGCGACGCCGGCCACCAGCCACCGCGGCACCGATCCCGGCCAGGACCACGATCCCCACTCCCCCCAGCACCCGCGGCAGCGGGTTGGAGCGGGCCTTGATCCCGGTCCCGGCGGCGACGGCGAGTTCGGAGAGACCCTGGGTGTAGCTGCCCGCATCGAAGGCCTTCTGCCCAGCACGGGTGAGCGTCTCGAGATGGGCGTGGTCAGTGAGTTCGATATTGCGTCCGCGCTCGATCGAGACGTCCACGGGATCCCCGGTGCGTTCGGGCAGGATCACCCCGACGGCCATCCATCCTTTGCCGACGTAACCGTCGGTTTTCCCGTGTTCCACCCAGTCATCGGCGAGGGCGTCCGACTGTCCGAACAGCAACGAGCCACGGACCAGTTGGGCTGCGCTTTTCATCTCGGTGGGTTGCTGGTCCACCGCCAGTAGAACCTTGGTGCCGTCCGCCAGCTGCGCGGATTCCACGGCTTTCACGATGGCTTCCGCGTCTACCCGATCGGCTGCTGCTTCGACGACGGCCAGGAACAGATGCTCGGATTCGGCTTCCCGCCCGGGGATCCGCAGCTTGCCCTCATCCTCGCCGGGCCGATCGGGAGTCAGCACCGATGGGCCTGCGGGTTCGGGGGCCTCGTTGGCTGCCGCCGGGCCCGCCAACGTGCCGATCAGGACCAATCCGGCGAGCGCCGCGCACACCACAGACAGTGGACGACGGCGGGGCGGTGCGGTCATGGGGACTCCGGTCCGGTGCGAACGGGCAAAAATCTCTTCCCACTGTAGCCCGGGCCGGGATACGAGTCTCGGCTCCCTACACGCCCCGGCTCCCTGCCAGCCCCGAAAACCCGTTCTAGGTTTGATTCCTAAAGGATTCGGCAGGCATAGCGGCGACGGCAGACCTGACCGGCTCGGCGTCGGTGACGTCGTAGGGTCCGCGGCCGCCGCCGGACTCCCTGCACCCTGCGTGGGCTACGGAACCGGCCAACGCTTTCGCTCGCAACACCGATCGCCATTCCCAATGCTGGCCTTAAGCGCTATCCGCCGTCTCCCACGGTCTCAGCTTCCGAAGCATTGTTCCGGTGCTCCATCCACAGAACAATGTCGAGAATCCGCAAAAGCGACAGATGCGCTTGACCCGACTTCGCACGGAGTGAGCGCAAACGCTCAATGCCGGCCTCTGAATTGGCATCGTGGAAAGAACTGAACCAGAGATTCCACTGCTCGGTGCTGTCCTTCAAACCAGCGGCGCGGCCGACCACGGAATCATAGACGGGAATGAGCTGGGGGCGCTTCCGAGCCAAGATCTTACTGGCGGTGGTTTGGCCCACCTCCCAACGATCGTCACGTTGACGCAGCAGATCCCAAATCTTCTCTGCAGGCGAACTATCACCAAGCAGAGTGTCAAATTCTTCGCCGCTAAGTTCCTCGAAGCACACATCGACTGGCAGTTCCTCTAGGAGGCTTTCAATCTCGCCGCCCAGGGTTTCGATTATCCCCAGTGCAGCCTGCGCAGGCACATGGACCGAGAGCATCGAAACAGCGATCAGATCATGAGCGGTGATCCGATGCGGTTCGTTCTGGTCGCCGCCACCGGCGAACGTCTCAAATCTAGACCCGGTAAACCACGGTCGTCCATTGGACTGGTCTTCGAAATACGACTGAACGTGGCTGAGCGCACGATCCTCGCTAATCTGTGCCAAGGCCGCAAAAGGCATTCTTCCCCCTATTGATTGTGTCCTTCCGACTGACGGCCGGCTACCGCGAGCCTACCCAACACAACCGATGGTTCGGTGACTTCATCGCATTCCTCGGACCCATGCCCAAAGCCCAAGCCCCTTGAACATCGGTCGCTTTCCGCTCAGTCGTCGAGCAACGCTGCTGCGTACATGGGACGGGCGGCATCGGTCGTTGGCGGGTGGAACAGCCCTGCGGTGGCATCGCGGAACAAGCGGTTGAGTTCGTTCCCGTTGTTGAATCCGCTGCCGCTGGCACACATGAGCGCGGCTTCGGCAGCGTGGCGGGCGACGGTGGAGGCGTTGATGCGGGCACTGACCAGCCGCAAGGGCCAACCCGCCCCGTGATCGACGAACTCGTCGAAGTCGCGGCTATAGGAATCCAGCTGAGCCGGGACCGCCATGTACTCCATATGGGCGTCGGCCAGGCGGGTCCTGAATTCCGGGACTTCGGCGTAGCTCGTTCCGGTCTTCGCCGACTTCCTGCGTTTCAGCCCTTCTGCGCCCAGGTCGAGTGCACGGCGGGCGACGCCGGCATAGACCGAACCGATCAGCAGCTGGAAGTTGCTCGTGATCGCGAAGGTCAACATATCGGGGTGGCGTCCGGTCGGCATTTTCCGAACGACCCGCTCGGGCGCCATCCTGACCTTTTTCAAGGTGGTGGCCCGACTCTGTGAGGCGCGCATGCCCAGTACGTCCCACTGGTCCGAGACGGTGATGCCTTCGGTATCCCGCTCGATGAACCCGTAGACGAGGGTTGGGTTCTCAGTATCGGTGCTGTCCAGCCCGTGGGTGATCAGACGTGTCCATACCGGGGACAGTGAGGTGAAGATCTTCACCCCGGTCAGCAGATAACCGCCGTCGTCCTGTGGTTCGGCGATGGTGTTCGATCCCTGGAGCACCCAGTCGTTGGCCGGCTCGCTGATCCCGAAGGCGAAGATCTCCCCGTTCATGGCTTCGCCGAACACATGGTCCAGCGACCGGTCCCCGCGCTCGAACAGGGCACGGGCGACGCCGGTGCACATGAGGTGCATGTTGATCGCCAGCGCCGTTGCCGGTGCCGCGGTGGCCAGGCGTTGCTGCAGGCGGGACACCTGGTTCAGGCTCAGACCCGGGCCACCGAATTCCTCGGGCACGGACACGGTGAGGTAGTGCTGTTCGATCAGCTCGGCCAGGTCCTCGTGGAAGAAACTGTTCTCCCGGTCGTAACGGTCGGCGCGGTCGCGGAAGCGCTCCAACAGGTCCTCGGGCAGGTACTGCTCTGCCAACTCTGCATGGCGGATCTCTCGGTCTGGCATAGGTGCTCCCTCGTTATTCATTCCCACGGGTGATCAAGACCGCGCCGTTATGTCCGCCGAATCCGAAGGAGTTCGACAGCACGGCGGTGACCTGTTGCCGCCGGGCCTCGCCGGCCACGATATCCCAGCCCTCGAACTCCGGGTCCTCGAGGTTGATCGTCGGCGGCAAGATCCCACTGCGGAGCGACTGAACGGCAATGACCGCTTCGACGGCTCCTGAGGCCCCGAGCAGATGGCCCGTGCTCGACTTGGTAGCGCTGATCGGAATGGTCCGGGCCCGGTCACCGAGTGCGGCCTCCAGAGCGTTCAGTTCGGCGGCGTCACCGGCAGGGGTCCCCGTGCCGTGGGCGTTGATGTGGTCGACCGTCTCCGAGCTGACTTCCGCGTCGGTGAGGCAGTCGCGGACGGCCTGCGCCGCTCCCCTGCCCTCCGGATGTGGTGCGGTGGCGTGATAGGCGTCGCTGGCGGCACCGAATCCTGCCAGCTCCGCCAAAACGGTGGCTCCCCGGGTGCGGGCACTCTCCTCGGATTCGAGCAGAATGGCCGCCGAGCCGGCCGACATCACGAAGCCGGATCGGGCCCGGTCAAACGGTCTTGAGGCGGCGGTCGGGTCATCTTCATAGCCTGCGGCGAGTGCCCGCATATTCGCGTTCGATGCCAGGTTCACCGCATTCAGGCAGTCCTCCATCCCAACCACGAGGACCGCGTCGGCGTAACCGTGGCGGATCCGGCGCATCGCCTCCCCGAGGGCGATTGCCCCGCTGGCGCAGGTCGCTGATACCCCCTGCGCGGGGCCGAACGCCCGGTACCGCTGGCTGAGGATGGCTGCAGCGGCATCCGGGGCGCCATGGATCGCCAACGTCAACGGCACGGACCGTGGGCCTTTCTGGTCCAGGATGCGGGTGGCTTGCTGCATCGCGTCGACCGGTCCGGAGCCGGTGGCTGCCATGATCGCGAATCGTTGCGGATCCCAGGGCATCTCCCCCGCGTCCGGGGTCCAGCCGGCCTGTTCCATGGCCTGGTCGGCGGCGGCTACGGCCCAGTGTTGGCTGGGGCTGAGCCGGCGGGCCAGGCGGGGCTTCAGGACGGTGGTGGCGTCGAAACCGGTCACTTCGCCGCCGATGCGGACGGCAAGGTTTTCGAACTCGGGACCGTCAAGGGTGGTGATGGCACTGCGGCCCTGGGCGACGTTGTCCCACAGGGTCGGGACGTCCAAGCCGCTCGGGGTGATCGCCCCCAGCCCCGTGATCATGACGCGACGACGATCGTTCATAAGCGCACTGCCTCTCCGTGGGCGACCAAATCGGCGACGGCAGGGCGGCGGATCTTGCCACCGACGGTGCGTGGCAGCTGCTCCATCCGGTACCAGCGGCGCGGGACGAACTGCGGGGCCAGTTCCTGGCGTGCCCGGGCCAGCAGCTCGCTCTTCTCCGGTGACTCCCCCTCGATAACGAGTGCGACGACGGTGCCGAGCCGCTCGTGGGCCAGCGCCACCGCGCAGACCGCTCCCAGCTGTGGCATCCCGTCGAAGGCGCGTTCCACACCGGGCAAGGAGACCTTATGCCCACCGGTGACGGCCACGTCTCCGGCGCGGCCCTCCAACACCAGAGCGCCGTCGATCAGTCGTCCCTGGTCGTTCACCGTCGCCCAGCCGCCGGCTCCTTGCAACACAGCCTCTGTTGTTCCCTGGAGGTACCCGTCGGAGCATGAGGCGGCGTGGACCCACAGGGTGCCCGGTTCGCCGTCGGACACTTCAGCTCCTTGGTCGTCACGGATGCTCACGCGGATGCCGTCGTAGACGCTGATGCGGGTGCCGTCACCGCCCCGGCTGTCGCCGATGAACCCGATTTCCGCCGCCCCGTAGTAGCTGATGAGCCGCACATCGGGTAGGACGTCGGCCAGCCCGGTACGCAGGATCGCGGGAAGGTTCGCGCCGCCGGTGACCACCAGTTCGAGTGTCGCGAGGGATTCCGGGTTACGGCGGGCGGCATCGATCAGTGTTTGGACGATCGCGGGGACGGCCACCACGCGGGTGATCTTCTCGTCGCGGATACGGCGGCCCAGTGCCGCCGGGTCGAAGGCGTCCGCCACATGGGCGCTGCCACCGGAGGCGAGGCATTCGATGAGTGCGTACAGGGTGAGGCTGTAGGACACCGGACCGGGGGCAAGGGTGGCGACGCCGGCGTACGGCTCCAGATAGGCGCTGGAGACGGCGAAGTTCTCGCGGTACTGGTGTCTGGTCTTCAGGAAAGCCTTGGGGTTGCTCGTCGTGCCCGAGGAGAACAGCAGAAGGAACGGCTCATCGCCATCCCGCACCGTCGGTTGAGCTGCTGGAGCGACGGATGCCTCTTTCTGCCTGAACTCGACGAGGGTGATGATCGTGCCCGTCCAACCAGTCGCGGCGAGGCCGTCGGCCAGATCGGTCGAATCACTGATGACCACACCGATTCCCGTGGAGAGGATGACGCCGATCTGGTGATCCAGCGGCCATTGCGGGTCCACGGTCGCCGACACGGCCCGGAACCCTGCGAGGCCCGCGATGATGCGCGAGGTGTGGAACGCCGAGGAGATGCTCACGGCCGTGATCGGGATGCCGGAGGTTTCTGCGGCCGGTGCCGGTGGAGTGGCCTGGGCACCGTGCAAGGCATCAACCACGGAGAACATTCGCCGCGAATCATCAACGAGCTGCGCATACGTCAGGCGGCCGTCGTCCCCGACGATCGCCGGCTGGTCGGGATGGTGTTCGGCCGTGTCCAGCACAGTCCGTGTGATCGGCACCCGCGGCCTCCCTGTCTTGAGATGTCGTCCCGTTGGTAGGTGATTTCCGGACAGCCCGATTCTAGTGGCCCTTCCCAGCCCGAGCAGAACAGGGCCCCTGCCGTAGATCTGTCAGTAAGTGCCGCTGCTAGAACATCAGCCAGGGTGTGCGTGTCATGGTTTGCGCTGGATGTGGTTCTGGTCCGTCTCCCCCGCAATTTGACCGCCTCGCCTCCGCGACGGTGGTTCTCCGCCGTGAAACTTGTTGACGAGGTACCACCCGGTCACCCTGTGAGGCGCAGAAAGAGCGCCTGCACTCAGTGTGAAGTATCGCGAATCTGCCCGAATTCCAATGCCCCCCAAAAATCACCACGAACGTAACGCTGCTCGGGCTCTGGGACCAAGTCCCAGTGGCGGGTTTTGCCTCGTTGGAGCGCTCCAGCAACTAATCTGCGCCGCACCTGACTCTCCAGAACGTCGCGCTCCAATTTCACGAGATCGTAATGAGTTGCCAATTCCTTGCGCAGCAGTTCAACCAGCTCGGCGTGCATCGGCTTTGACACGACATTTTCAAGTTCATGCGGGTCCACGCGCAGATCGAACAGCTGCTCCGGATCTCCGGGGCAGACGATGTACTTATACTGGCCACGTACCAGTGTCAGCTGTGGCCGTAGCGTCCCCTCGGCGAGGTACTCGATGACGACGTCGCGATCTTCCGGGCCGGCCCGTCCATCTGCCTCCCGACGGGCGGACTCCAGCAGCGACACCCCGCGCCGTGCAGAACCCGAGGCAGCATCAGATCCTTCCTGCTCAATGTCATGTTTCGGCTCACCGCCGGGGGCTCCCGCCAGTTCCAGCAGGGTCGGCATCAGGTCCAACAGCGAGACTGGGTTCGCGTAGCGTCCCTGCGGCACCAAATGCTCCGGACCGTAGACGATCAGTGGCACACGGGAGGACTCCTCGTACGGCGACATCTTGTACCAGAGACCCTTCTCCCCGAGCATGTCGCCGTGATCGCTGGTGACGATGATGACGGTGTTCTCCAGCAGATCCAGTTCTTCCAGACGCTCGCGGATGCGACCGACATGATCGTCGATGTAGCTCACGGCGGCGTAATAAGATCGCCGTGCTCGACGAACTTCCTCGAGGCTCGGATCGCGCTGGTCGAAGCCGCTCATCGCCCGCAGACGATGGCTGTGCGGGTCCTCCGCCAGGCTGGGCACCTGTGGGTACTTCGGATCCGGGATCTCGTCGTCAGCGAAACGGTCCCAATGATCACGCGGTGGTTCGTAGGGATCATGCGGGTGGATAAAGCTCGTGACCATGAGGAAGGGGGTGTCCTCACTCGCGGCCTGGTTCGCTCTGACCCTGTCGTTAAGGTGACGCAGCGTGCGGAATGCCACCTCGTCGTCGAAATCCTGTTGAACGGTTGCCTTCGAGACGCCGGCAGTAAAAACGGCGTCAGCGTCGTGATACCACTGCAGGCGATCGCTCGGATCGCGTTGCCAGTCCGGCACCATATCCATGTCCGCTGGGTAAACGTCCGTCGTCAAACGCTGTTCAAACCCATGATGCTGATCGGGACCGATGAAGTGCATCCGCCCGACCAGCGCCGTGTGGTAGCCAGCGTTGCGCAGGTGATGGGCGAATGTCGGCGTCGACGCCGGGAAATCATCGCCATTGTCGTAGCAGCCCAGATCCGAGGGCATTTCCCCGGTCATCATCGACGCGCGCGATGGCGCACACAACGGGGTATTGCAGTATGCCCGATCGAAGACAGCTGACTCTGCAGCCAACCGGTCGATGTTCGGAGTCTTGGCTGCAGCATCCCCGTAGGCGCCGAGTGCCTGCGCCGCCATCTGGTCGGCTTGGATAACGACAATATTTGGTCTCATGATTAACCTTTCATTCCTCCGGGTCGACTAAACATCCCTCACTCGACCCGAACGCGCTGCGTTCCAGCACGAAGTCCTGTTCGTCTTTTCTTCCACTGTAGGCGGTGCGGCAGTTCGCAAGGAGACGGCGCCTGGTAGTCGTACAGGCTCTGGGCGCCGTCCTCCCTGTCAGTTTTTTCCTGCACCGGAGTCGGCGTCGTCATCCGGTGTCGAGTCCACGGCCACCTCTTCAGTGGTTGCATCGCTCTCAACGGGATCCGCGGCCCAGCCGTCTGCCCATTCACCGGTATCGAAATTGAACCCGACGGGTTCGCCGAGCTCGTCGGTGCGCCGGTACCACTCGGTATAATCTTCGTGCGTCGAGTCGACTCCGGCTCCGGCCCCCTCGCCGGGCTCCGTGGGAATCACCTGCAAGTTGAAGTCGTCGTCGTACCGGTCCAGACCATCCACGATGGCGTTGCTCACCGCAGCCTCAGCATATTGCTGCCGCAGTGTGTGCGGATCGGTACGAAGATCGCGGACCCAGGCGATGATGATCAGAAGCATGACGAAGGCGAAGGGCACCGCCGTAATGATCACCAGCGACTGTAGTCCCTCGAGCGCGTCGGTACTGCCAAGAAGCAGCATGACGACGGCAATGCCAGCCATGACGAGGCCCCAGAAGACCACGATGGCCTTCGGCGGGTTCTGGCTGCCTCGAGTCGTGAGGATGCCCATCACCACCGAAGCGGAATCTGCAGCAGTGATGAAGAAAATCGCCAGAATGAACATGATCAAAATTGGCAGGATTCCAGCGAAGGGTAGGTTCTCGACAATCTTGAACAGCACCTCTGGCGGATTCACCTGCTCGATGACGCCCAAGGTCCCCTCGCGGTACATCGAAATGGCAGTCCCACCCATGATGCCGTAGGCCACGAACAGCAGCGACGACGGAATCAGGATCACTCCCAAGATGAACTGCCTGATGGTCCGGCCTCGGGAGATGCGAGCGATGAAGATCCCGACGAAAGGCGACCAGGAGATCCACCAGGCCCAGTAGTACACGGTCCATGCCGACTGGAAGTCCAGCGTGGCCTCTCCCCAAGAAGCTGATCGTGCCATCAGTTCGAAGAGTGATCCGACATATTCCATGACTGCCGACGGCAACAGGTTCAGCAGGAAGAGGGTCGGTCCCAAGAGAAATACCAGGCCCGTAAAGCCAAGGGTGAGCACGATGTTGATGTTCGAGAGGTAGCGAATGCCTCGGGTGACCCCTGAGACGGCAGAGATCACGAAACCGACCGCAAGGATGGCAATAATGATGACCAAGGCGTTGTTGGTCAGGTCCGAGGCGCCGGAGACGATGACAAACCCCTCGCCAATCTGCATTGCGGCGATTCCCAGAGCGGCGGCCGTGCCGAAGAGTGTCGCGATGATTGCGAAAATATCCACCAATTGGCCAGCCCATCCTTCGGAACGTTTCTTGCCGAAGAGCCGCTGGAAGATCGATGACATGAGGAGGGGGCGTCCGCGCCGATAGGCCGTATAGGCGACAGCGCCACCCACCAGGGCATACATTGCCCACGCGTGGAATCCCCAATGGTAGTAAGTCTGTGCCAGGGCATGATGCATGGCCTCGGTGGACTCTGCTTCATTCGTCAGCGGCGGTGGATTGATGAAGTACGTCAGCGGTTCTGAAGGCCCCCAGAACATCACACCGATACCAAGCCCTGCCGCAAAGAGCATCGCCACCCAGGAGAACGTGGAGAACTCGGGACGTTCGCCGTCCTTGCCGAGAGGGATCTTGCCGTAGCGGCTAAAGCCCAGCACTAACATTGCGACCAAGACAATCGTGGCGACGGCGTTGAATAGCCAGCTCAGGTGGGCCATGGTCCATCCATACGCCGTATCCGCCACAACGCCCACGCTCGCCGGATCAACGACCCCCCAAACCACAAAGGCCGCTGTGAGGACACCAGCTACACCGAACACGAGCTTGTCTACGCCGTAGCGACGACGCTGCTCATCGATGCCGATGCCGGGAACCAGTGCGGGATGAATGTTATGGGGGTACTTCGGGCGCGCATAATCCAAGTGAGACAGGAGTTGCCCGGTGCGTCGGTCTATTCGCCGACCTGTGCCTGGCTTCTGTCTGCGCTTAACAGGCTCGTCCTCTTTCACTTTAATACGGCTCCGTTCTGGTTGGCTTCATGCGATCAGGGTGTAGTTACGAAACGTCCCTCGCGCGTTGGCCGCTTGGGGCTGACGAAAATCCCGTGACGGGTGAAAGGGGTTTCCGACCCACTAGAGTACGTTAGGTCATACGCACAGGTGACGACTTTCATACGAAAACCCTTCCGTCGCCCCTCCCACGTATCGCTGGGCCTACTCTGGGCTAATCAAGTTACTGTCAGGCGCTGGAAGGCTACTGCCTCAAGACAAAACCTCCGGCGGTCCATCTGAACTAACGAACGATGTGATTTCCTGGGGTCGTAGTGACCGTTCTGCCCCGGTGCTTCGGTGGCATTCGGTTCGTTGGCCAGCTGCTGGTAATTGGATCAGAACCCGTTCAGGGCTGCATTCTGCCGGTGTTTCTTTCGGACATGGCTTGTGGAACGCGTTTTGTCCCGACTCCGTGAGTCAAAAATTGTCGTTTTTCGAAGACGACTGCCTGGAATATCCAAAATCGACTGCACAACACCCCTGTGCCCGCAGGAGGACCGGCTTACGTACAGGCTGCCGCAGGGGAACGCGGATAGAGATTGCCGCTTGCTCTCCTTGTGTTCTACGGGCGTGAATAGTGTTGGCGGAAGCGGCGGCGCTTGCCTAGGAACCTTCGCCTTCGTCCGGTTCGCGCCGAGGAGGAGGCCCATCTTCGATTGAGACCGCGATTTCTAATGGGAAAATCGGCTCATGACTGAGAATGAGGTTTCTGAACAGCGCATGTTGCCCACATCAACCGAGATTATTGCGGCGCTGCGGGGCGCCGGTTGGCTGCTAAAACAAGGTACTTCAGCAACCCTTGAGTAGAGTGGATTCCACGTCGAGACGGCCAAAGCCTTTCCCGACTCGGACGACCCCTCTGTATCCCGCGAGATAGACGTCCACGCCTACCGACAAATATTCCGTAGTGATGAATTGAGTCTCAGTGTGGGCGTGCGGGCGATTGCCAAGTGCAAGCAAAGCAGCATGCCCTATGTCGTAGTAGGCGCCCCCGCAAACGCCTACGAATTGGAACGCCTCCGACAAGAACAGCACTTTCGTTTTCCGAGTATCGAGACGGGGCGCACCTAACTGGGTGACGGACGTGCACGTTTACATCACACTCAGGCACGGGAGTACTTGGGCCTAGATACTTTGCCTGGAAACCCCTGGGAAAGTGGATTCGTTGGCAGCCAAATGATGCGGCTTGACCGGAAGAAAACATGGCTCGCCGATAATCGCGGCATCTTCACTTCGCTCATTTACCCGCTGGCCAAGGCCCTCACCTATTTCAGGTCACAATCGAACCGAAGTTCGTACGTAATGCATAAGCGAGGACAAGAGTGGGCGCCCGTCGATTTCCACTATCCTCTAGTTGTACTGCCCAAGTAGGTTGGTTGAACTCGTGCCACGACACGATCTGAATTAATGGGATGAAGAAGGCCCCCTGATGTGGAGTGGAGCTGTCTAAGAAAC
>NZ_FUHW01000023.1 GCF_900163545.1 Arthrobacter rhombi | reverse complement strand
AGGACGTGGACATCGTCCTCTACCCGGAGGACTTCGAATTCGATGCCGCCTCCGACGAGACGATCAAAACCAACAACCAGGCCAAGACCATGGTGAACACCCTCACCAACTGGCTCATCGAGCAGGAAGACCGTGAAGAGGCCGAGGAAGCCGGTACCCGGACCCCTGCCTCGCGGCGGCTGCATCTGCACTTCCTGCACGCCCCGGTGGAGATCACCGGAAACAACGGGGCCGTCGAAGGCATCCGATTCGAACGCCAGGAACTCGATGGCACCGGAAACGTGCGCGGGACCGGGGACATCGTGGACTACGACGTCCAGGCCGTCTACCGGGCCATCGGCTACTTCGGCTCCGCCCTGCCCGACCTGGCTTATGACGGCAGCAACGGGGTCATCCCCAACGCCGGGGGACGGGTCCTCGACGAGGCAGGAGGCCACGTTTCCGGACTGTATGCCACCGGGTGGATCAAGCGCGGTCCGGTGGGCCTGATCGGCCATACCAAGGGAGATGCCCTGGAAACCATCACGCTCCTGCTTCAGGACCTCGACAACCTTCCGACCGCCGTCGTCCCGGAGCCCGCGGAGGTGCCCCGACTGCTCGCCGCCCGTGGAGTGGAATTCACTGACTGGGCCGGATGGATCGCCCTCGATGCCCATGAACGGGCACTGGGGGAGGCCGCCGAACCCGTCGTCACGGCGGCGGGGCCGGCGGCCCGTGAACGCATCAAGGTCGTCGACCGCGGGGCCATGGTCGAAGCCTCCACCGGCGAGCGCCAGGGCAGTGACGTGGGGGCCTCTGTCTAAGCTCGCCCGGCTAGGAGGAGGCGGGATGGAGCCGCGGCGTGGGATTGGCCAGGACGAACTCGAAGCCGATGTCTTCGGGATAATCGAAGTCGGCATTGGCCACCACGACCCGCTCCATCGACACCTCCCGGATGCTGACCTTGACCCGTTCGGCCTGGTTGTCGACATCCAACCACCAGTCCTCGGCCAGATACCCCAGGCCCGGCTCCTCGAGGCGGGCCTCGGCCGCGGTCAGCTCCATGGCCGCCTCGAGTTCGTTCCATAACAGGTCGATGGGCACGAATCCCTCTTCCGTCATCTTCAGGTAGCCCAATTTCTCGTTGTCGGATTCCCTCGTATGCGGAAACACCACGTCTTCACTCATGCAGCCACCCTAGCGGGGCGGCAGAGCGGGGGAAATGGCCGCGACGGAAACCCCGCCCAGCGGCGCGGCCCCACGGCCGGTCCCGCGGGGGAGAAGTAGCCTCAAGGCATGACCGCCGTAACCCCGAAGCCGCCCCTGGACGAGTCACGGCCGGCAGAGATTGCCCACCGGTACGCAGGAACCGTCGCCCCGGCAGCCGCCGGTGGCTTCGTCTTTTTGATCCTGCGCATCTTCGCCGTCTCCGGCTACGACTGGGACACGGCCTTTGCGGTCAGCACGACGCTGGGTTTGAGCGATGGTCTGGCACTGCTGTTCGGTTCGCTGATGGCAGGCCACCTGCTGGTGACCTACCTGATGATCGTGATCCTGCCCTTATTGCTGGCCACCTATGTGTGGTCCCCGCTGGGCCGGCGACCGGTGGTGCTCTTGGCTACCACGCTGGCGTTGGTGACGCTGGCAGCGCTGACCGTATCCTTCGAGGTCTGGTGGCTTCCCGTCGCCGTGGCCGCCGTCTTCGGGCTCTTTGCCTTGATCCGGATGCTTTCCTCGAAGAACCCGGTGCGCCGGGCCTTTGCCAAGGCCATGGCGAGCGTGGGGTGGGTGTCCGGGATCTCCCTGCTCCTGGTGGCCGCTTTTGTCCAGACCCCCTGGGTTCCGTTGGAGCACATCGAAACCACCGGCGGTCCGCTGACGGCCTACGTGCTCAGCGTCGATTCGGGCTACCTCAACCTGCTCACGGAGGACCACGAGTTCGTGATCGTGAACAGCGGGGACGTTATTTCGCGTAAATAGCGGTCCCTGCGCGGTCAGGGTCCGTCGGGCTACCGGTCCGGTTCATCCGGGACGTTGCCCTGAACCCAATCCATGTACCTGGACAGTGAGGACTCCACCACCGGTTTGGCCCCCTGCTCGATGACGGCGAAGGCACTGTATATCCGGTCATAGTCATAGGCCGTGGTGGCCTCCAGGATCCGGCGGATGGAACGGGCCGGCAGCGGAATGTTGTTCGGATAACTGCGCATGGCGCTCACCGAGGCCCGGTCGGCGCCGATCTGGATCGTGTCCCCGCTGAGCATGGTGCCCTTCCCAGCGGCCCCCGTAGCCCAATGGACGACCGAACTGCCCGCGAAATGGCCGCCGCATTGGATCATTGTCAATCCTGGGAGCACCTCATGCACCCCCGACCACAGCTCAATGACCGGGTCGGGCCTGCGAATCCACGCCCGGTCCGCCGACGCCACCCACACCGGGGCCCGGTTGAAGGCATGGCTCCACTGGATGGAGGCCCCGGTCAGATGGGGATGACTCGCGGAGATGGCATCCACCCCTCCCAGCTCCTGCACCGCCGCGAGGGTCTCCTCATCGAGATACCCGGGCGGCTCCCACAACAGGTTCCCCTCGTCCGTACACACCAGCAGCCCCCGCTGGCCGATCGCCAACCGTGGGGACACGGACAACCCGTGCAACCCCGGTTCAAGCGGTTCGACGTGCATCCGGTGGCCGTCGGCCGAGAGCTCCAGCTGGTGGGTCCACCGCTGCCCGGTGGCCGGTACATATTGCCTCGCGTCCAGACAGATGGCGCAGGACGACGGCGGGGCCTCGGTGTCGGGATGCTCGATGCCGCAGGTTGCACAGATCCAGATGGTCATGGACACCATTCTTCGGTGCTCGACCGGTGACACGTCAAGGGTTCGCCGGGCGGAATCCGAGGCCGGACTATCATCGGTGACATGTCCGAACCCCGCCTTTCGCAGACCATCAACCAGCCAGCCGACCAGTTTTTCTCCGGCGGGCCAATTCTGACCATGGACGCGCGGAAGCCGCGAGCCCAAGCAGTGGCAGTCCGTGATGGGCTTATCCTCGCAGTGGGTTCCACCGAGGAGCTCTCTGGGCTGATCGGTGCCGGGACCGAGCAGATCGACCTGGAGGGCAGGGCGTTGCTGCCGGGATTGATCGACCCCCATATGCATTCCTCCATGGTGCAGTTGGCCGACTGGACCGATATCAGCCCCATGACTCGTCCCACGGCGGACGAGGTCTTCACCGCTCTGCGCCAGGCCGTCCCTGCCTCGACGGGCTGGGTTCTGGCGCAGCAATTTGATCCGAGCATCACCGCCGGCCACCCGGTGCTGGACCGCTATGTTTTGGACCGCCTGGTCCCGCACGCTCCGGCGCTGGTGTTGGAAAGCAACGGGCATATCGCCTACGTCAACTCCGCCGCCCTGGCCCGGGCCGGTATCGACCGGCATACCCCGGATCCGCCGGCGGGCCGCTATACCCGCGATGCCCAGGGTGAGCCCACCGGCCGGCTGGAAGAATCCTCGGCCCTGGCCGCCTTCGGTGCGGGGCTTCCCTTCGCCACCGGTGCTGGCTTGGCCGGCAGGATTCGCGAGCTGCTGTGGCAGGCAGCCGGCCAAGGGGTCACCTTGCTGCACGACTGCGGGATCGGTTCCATCGACGGCACCTCGGATCTGGACGTCCTGCGCACTGTACTCGACGCCGATTCACCCGTCAGATATCGGGGCATGCTGGTCTCGAGCTGCTATGACGACTGGATGGCCAAGGGAGTGCGCCCGGGCGACGGGGACGACCTGTTCCGGGTTGACGGCATCAAGGCGTGGTCGGATGGGTCCAACCAGGCAGGCACCGGATTCCAACGCGAACCCTATCTCGGCAAGAGCAGCCGAGGGGCCCTGAACCATTCGCCCGCGGAACTGGCGGCCGTGGTGTCCCGGGCCCACCGTGACGGTTGGCAGATCGGCGTCCACGCCAACGGGGACGCGGCCATCGACACGACCCTGGACGCCTTCGAACAAGCGCTGGCCGCCCACCCGCGGAGCGACCACCGGCACCGGATCGAACACTGCAGCCTCACCCGTCCGGAACATATTGCCCGCATGGCGGCAGCAGGGGTTTCACCATCGTTTCTCATCGGACATGTCAGATGGTGGGGCCAGGCGTTCCGCGAGCGGTTGCTGGGCCCCGAACGCACCAACTTCTACGACCCCTGCGCCTCGGCGCTGGCCGGTGGCCTGCGCATCTCGCTGCACAGCGATTGGAACGTCACCCCACTTGAGCCGCTGCGCTACGTGCAGGATGCGGTCACCCGGATCATGGCCGAAGGAGGCGGGGTCCTGAACCCGGACGAGCGCATCAGTGTTGAAGCAGCCCTGCGGGCCGTGACCATCGACGCCGCCTGGCAATGCCGGGCCGATGACGTGACCGGATCGATCGAAACGGGGAAGTACGCGGATCTGGTGTTGCTTGAAGAGGATCCGACGGCGGTGGATCCCACACGGATCCAGGACATCGCCGTCGCACAAACCCGCCGGGGCGGGATCGTGCGATTCGCGTAGGGTTCGCCGAGCCTGTGGTCCGGAGTGGGGTTCTTCGGGATACTGAGGGCATGAGGAAGAACCCCGGGGGCAGTGGATCCTGGACCCGGCGTCCAGGGTCCTCCTTCGAATCGGCGGTGTATGGGCTCATCGTGGTCTCCGCCATGCTGATCGTGATGGGCCGTTATGCCAACACGTCGGCGGAGAATTTCTTCAAGGTGCTCGGCACGGTCGTCGTCTTCTGGGCGGCCCATCTCTTCGCTGTCGCCGTAGCGCACCTGAACCAGAGCGAACCGGGCCAGGCAACTTTTCGCGGCGAGATCGCCCATGCCTGGCGCCATTCGGTGGGGTTGCTCTTGGCGGCCGTCATCCCACTGGGCATCCTGTTGCTGGGTGTCCTCGGGGTGCTCAGCGACGAGGTGGTCCTGTGGACGGCACTATGGGTCAACGTCTTCCTGCTCGCCGTGGTGGGATATCTGTCGTCGCTGCGCTGGGCCCCCACCGTATGGACTCGTCTCATGGTTTCCGGGTGCACGGCACTTCTGGGGCTGCTGGTCGTCGGGTTGAAGGTCTTCCTCCATTGAAGCCGGCCAGCCCAGACAAAGAAGGACCTGTGCACCACGACCAGATCGCGATTGACGTTCCCACGGTCCAGTCCTTGATCCGTCAACAGTTTCCACACCTGATGCGGGAACCCGTCAGCTATCTTCCAAGCACGGGAACCGTCAATGCCATCTTCCGCGTCGGCGATCTGTTGGCTGCACGCTTTCCGCTCCGCCGCACCGACCCGGACGAGCTGGCCGAATCCCTGCGTGCCGAAGCCGGTGCCATGAGCGAGCTCGCGGGGCCCAGCCCTGTTCCCACACCAACCTGCGTCGGCCTGGGCCGGCGCGGCGATTCCTACCCCCTGCCGTGGACGCTCCAAACGTGGATTCCCGGTAGCGTCGCGACTCCCTCCGGCCTTGCGGGCTCGATTCGGTTCGCCGACGATCTCGTCCGACTCATCCTGGCCCTGCGGAAAACCGACAGACACGGCCGTACCTTCAGCGGCGGCGGCCGCGGGGGAGACCTCCCCGATCACGACGGCTGGATGGAGCACTGCTTCGAAAAAAGCGAGGGCCTGCTCGACGTTGCCCGTCTGCGTTTGATGTGGGGCTCATTCCGTGAACTTCCGGCTGGCGGTGAAGACGTCATGAGCCATGGCGATCTGATCCCGGCCAACCTTCTCGTGGACGGGGAGCGCCGGCCCGCAGCATGAGCGCACCACCGCCCTGGTATCCGCTAGACTGGAAGCACCAGCAACGACCCGGCCATCACCGGTGAGCTTCCGGAAGAACGGTCAGCCCCCGTGCAGACCCAGTAGAACCGGGCGGTTGGGCGCGTGAAAGCCCAGTGCGAGCGGTTCGCGCGGCCCTCCTGTCAGGTGGGCCCGCGGACAAGCGGGGTGGTACCGCGAGAACCGGCAACCGAATGCCGGGAATCGTCCCCGCATCGAGAACACCAGACGTTGTCAGACAACGTCGAACCGATGCCAGGACTGCCGCTGATGAGTTTGTACCCCAAGGCCTCCACCGATCCGCAGAACGTCACGCCCGCCTCGCCGCGGTTCCCCGAGATCGAGGAACGCGTGCTGAAGTACTGGGAAGACGACCAGACCTTTCAGGCCTCCATCGACGCCCGACCCGCAGGGGCTGACGGGGCCAACGAATTCGTCTTCTATGACGGCCCTCCCTTCGCCAACGGCTTGCCGCACTACGGACACCTACTCACCGGCTACGTCAAGGACCTCGTCGCGCGCTACCAGACCCAGCGAGGCAAGCGTGTGGAACGCCGCTTCGGCTGGGATACCCACGGACTGCCCGCCGAACTCGAGGCGATGAAGCAGCTCGGGATGACGGATAAGCAGCAGATCGAGGCCATGGGCATCGACAAGTTCAACGACGCCTGCCGTTCCTCGGTGATGAAGTACGCCGGTGAATGGCAGGAATATGTCACTCGGCAGGCCCGCTGGGTAGACTTCGACAACGACTATAAGACGCTGAACGTCGACTACATGGAATCGGTCCTCTGGGCCTTCAAGCAGCTGCACACCCAGGGCCTGACCTATAACGGCTACCGGGTGCTGCCGTATTGCTGGAAGGACGAGACGCCGCTGTCCAACCACGAGCTGCGCATGGACGAAGACGTCTATAAGGACCGCCAGGACCAGACCGTCACGGTCACCTTCGGCATCCTGGCCGGGGAAAGCAAGATCTCCCAGCAGCTGGCCGGCACCCAGGCGATCGCCTGGACCACCACGCCGTGGACGCTGCCCACCAACCAGGCTCTCGCCGTGGGACCCGACGTCTACTACGTCGTCGTTCCCGCGGGCCCCGCAGGAACCAGCGCGGCGGGGGAGTCCTTCATGCTGGCCTCGGACCTGCTCGGCGCCTACGCCAAGGACCTCGGGTACGAC
Organism: Arthrobacter rhombi; assembly: GCF_900163545.1. GTDB lineage: Bacteria > Actinomycetota > Actinomycetes > Actinomycetales > Micrococcaceae > Arthrobacter_H > Arthrobacter_H rhombi_A. Next base: position 75,512 of record NZ_FUHW01000023.1, on the reverse strand, counting down.
GACGCTGCTGCCGCGGCCGAAGCAGTCACCGCCACCTACCAGGGGTCCGAATTGGAGGGGCTGGAATACGAGCGGCTCTGGGATTATTTCGCCGATGACGAGACCTACGGCACCGCCAAATCTTGGCGGATCCTGGTCGCCGACTACGTCACCACCACCGACGGCACCGGCATCGTCCACCAGGCCCCCGCCTATGGCGAAGAGGACCAGAAAATCTGCGAGGCCAACGGAATCCCCGTCGTGCTCTCGGTTGATGAGGGCGCCAAGTTCCTGCCGCTCTTCGCCCAGGGCCCGCTGTCCCAGATCGCCGGCGTGCAGGTCTTCGACGCGAATAAGGCCATCATTTCCGACCTGAAGTCTTCCGGTCGGTTGGTCCGCCAGGCCAGCTATGTGCACTCCTACCCGCATTGCTGGCGTTGCCGGACCCCGCTGATCTACCGGGCCATCTCCTCCTGGTACGTCGAGGTCACCAAGATCAAGGCCCGGATGAGCGAACTGAACCAGGACATCAACTGGATCCCTTCCAATGTGAAGGACGGCCAGTTCGGCAAATGGCTGGAGAACGCCCGCGACTGGTCGATCTCCCGCAACCGCTACTGGGGCAGCCCGATCCCCGTCTGGGTTTCGGATAACCCCGACTACCCACGCACCGATGTCTACGGTTCGCTGGCCGAAATGGAGGAGGCCTTCGGTCGCCTGCCGTTGAACCACGAGGGCGAGGTCGACCTGCACCGCCCGTTCATCGACGAACTCACCCGGCCCAACCCGGACGACCCCACCGGGGCCTCCACCATGCGCCGGGTCGAGGACGTCCTGGACGTCTGGTTCGACTCCGGCTCCATGCCCTATGGGCAGGTGCACTACCCGTTCGAGAATAAGGACTGGTTCTCCACCCACCACCCCGCGGATTTCATCGTCGAATACATCGGACAGACCCGCGGCTGGTTCTACATGCTCCACGTGCTCTCCACCGCGCTCTTCGACCGCCCGGCCTTCCGCAACGTCATCAGCCACGGGATCGTGCTGGGCTCTGACGGACAAAAAATGTCCAAGTCGTTGCATAACTTCCCCGACGTCAACGAGGTCCTGGACCGTGACGGTTCCGACGCGATGCGCTGGTTCCTGATGTCCAGCCCCATCCTGCGCGGTGGCAACCTCGTGGTCACCGAACAAGGCATCCGTGACGGAGTCCGCCAGGTCATCCTCCCGCTGTGGAATGTCTACAGCTTCTTCACCCTCTACACCAACTCCGCGAACTCCGGGGCCGGCTATGAGGCGAAGCTGCGCCATGACGGGTACACCGACACCCTGGATCAGTACCTGTTGGCCAATACGGGGGACCTCGTCTCCGAGATCGGCACCCGTCTGGACGCCTACGACGTCTCAGGGGCCTGCGACGCCTTGAGGTCCTACCTGGATATGCTCACCAACTGGTATGTCAGGCGTAGCCGCGACCGCTTCTTCGCCGAAGATACCGACGCCTTCGACGCCCTGCACACCGCGTTGGAAGCCCTCTGCCGGGTGGCCGCCCCACTGCTGCCGTTGGTGACCGAGGAGATCTGGCGTGGTCTCACCGGTGGGCGTTCGGTCCACCTGACCGACTGGCCCGAAACCGGCACCTTCGCCGCCAATCCCGAGCTCGTCGCCCGCATGGACAGGATCCGGCAAGTCTGCTCAACCGGTTCGAGCCTGCGCAAGGCAGCCAAACTGCGGGTGCGCCTGCCGCTGCAGGAACTCACCGTGGTCGTTCCCGCCTCCTCCGAGCTGGAATCCGGAACCGAGGTCATCGCCGACGAACTGAACCTGCGCCATGTCCGGCTGGTCGACGCCGCCGACGCCTCCCCGGAGGAATTCGGGATCGAACAAAAACTCGTCGTGAACGCCCGGGCCGCAGGACCCCGGCTGGGCAAGAACGTCCAGGTAGCGATCAAGGGCTCCAAAACGGGCAACTGGTCGCTCACCGACGGCGTCGTCACCTCGGGTGGGCTGGCGCTTGAAGAAGGGGAATACACCCTGGAAACGGTGGTCGCCGACGGGGACGACGGCGGATCCACCGCCGTCTCGATGCTCCCCGGCGGTGGTTTCGTGGTCCTGAACACCGACGTCACCGCCGAACTGGAGGCCGAAGGCACCGCCCGCGATATGGTTCGTTCGATCCAGCAGGCCCGTAAGGATGCTGACCTGCACGTCAGCGACAGGATCCTGACCACCATCAATGCCCCGCAGGACATCATCGATGCCCTGCACGCCAACGCCGAACTGGTCAAGCACGAAACCTTGACCATCGATCTGGAACTGATCCCCGGCGATGTCGACACCACCATCTCGGTAGAACGGACGGTTGCCTGAATGAGCCCCGACCATGACGAGTTCTCGGTCCAAAGCGTCTATGCCGAGCTGTTGGGCCGCGCGCCCGAAAATAAGATGGAACCACGGATGGAACCGATGTTCCGGGCCATGGAGGTCCTCGGCGAGCCCAACAGGGCCATGCCGATCATCCATCTCACCGGAACCAACGGTAAAACCTCCACCGCACGGATCATCGAACAACTGGTCCTCGCCCACGACCTGCGGGTCGGCAGGTACACCAGCCCGCATCTGGCCAGTGTGACCGAACGCATCAGCATCGACGGGGAACCGGTTTCCGATGAGGACTTCGTCCGTAATTGGGATGAAATCCGCCCGTTTTTGGCCATCGTCGACGCCGAACTGGAGGAGGCGGGGGAGAACCCGCTGACCTACTTCGAAGCATTGACGATCCTGTGCTTCGCGGTCTTCGCCGACGCACCCGTGGACGTCGCCGTGATCGAGGTGGGCCTGGGGGGCATCACCGATGCCACCAATGTCGGCGACGGACAGGTTTCGGTGGTGACCCCGATTTCCCTGGACCACACCGACCTGCTCGGGGACACCGTCCACGACATCGCCCTGGAAAAGGCCGGCATCATCAAGCCCGGCGGCTTCCTGATCTCCTCGGCCCAGGAACCCGAGGCGGCCCAGGTGCTGCTTGAAAGGGCCCGCGAACTCGAGGTCCCCTTCCGTTTCGAAGGCGTGGAATTTGGTGTGGAGTCCCGCCGGCTGGCCGTCGGCGGACAGGCACTGACCATCCAGGGCATTGCCGGACGGTATGAAGATCTGGCCCTGCCCCTACACGGAGCCCATCAGGGCCAGAACGCGGCCGTGGCAGTGGCCGCGATGGAGGCCTTCCTCGGCGGCGGGGAGCAGGCACTGGAGGAAGACCTGGTCCGGATGGCGTTCGCCAATGTGTCCAGCCCCGGCCGGCTCGAACTGGTGCGCTCGGCCCCCACCGTCCTGGTCGACGCCGGACATAACCCCGCGGGTCTGGCCGTCTCGGCACAGGCGGTGAAGGAGGCCTTCGATTTCAGTGCCCTCGTACTCGTCGTGGGGATCCTGCAGGAAAAAGATGCACGGGCGATGCTCGATGAGCTGTACGTCCAGTACGGGGACCTCGTCCACGGCATCTGCCTCACCCAGTCCACGTCCCCCCGGTCCATCCCGGCCGCCGAACTGGGCGAACTGGCCTTGAAGGCCGGGTTCAATGACCAGGACATCCACGTCAGCGATCGTCTCGACGATGCCTTGGAATGGGCGATCGGCCACGCCGAAGCCACCGAGGACCTCACCGGTGGCGTCCTGATCACCGGATCGATTACCGTCGTGGGCGAAGCACGCACCCTGTTAGGAAAGTAAGCAGAACATGGCACGCATGACCAAAGCCCAACGCGCCTGGCGCCCCGGGATGAAAAAGAAGCGCCGCTCGACACGGGTGCTCTTTGCCTCCACCGTTCTGGTGCTCGAAGCCGGCGTCGCCCTGTTCGCGACGCTGGCCGTCTTCGGCCTCTACCGGGACACGATCGACCCCCTGCTGATCTTTTTGACCGGTGGGTGGATCATGGCCGTGTGCATTATTGCGTGCGCTTTCCTGAACAAACCCCTGGGCTACTGGATCGGATGGATCGTCCAGATCCTGCTGATCCTGCTCGGGTTCGTGGATGCCTCCATGTTCTTCATCGGGGTCCTGTTCGCCTTGTGCTGGTGGTATGCCGTCACCAAGGGCAGGTCCATCGACCTGGAGAACGCCGAACGGGACCGGCTGCAAGCCGAATGGGAAGCCGCGAACCCCGAGCCCGAAACCGACCACTAGACTGGTCATAGATCCCCGCACCACAGAAGGAGCACCTCCGTGTCCACAGAACGCACCCTCGTCCTGGTCAAGCCCGATGGCGTGAAGCGCCAGCTGACCGGCACCATCTTGGCCCGTGTCGAGGCCAAGGGCTACCGCCTGGTCGAATTGAAGCAGGTCCAGGCCACCCGCGAGATCCTCGAGGCTCATTATGAAGAGCACGTCGGCAAGCCGTTCTACGAGCCGCTCGTGGAATTCATGCTCTCCGGCTCGGTCGTCGCCGCCATCTTCGAAGGCGAACGCGTCATCGAAGGCTTCCGCTCACTGGCCGGCGCCACCGAGCCGACCGCAGCTGCCCCCGGCACCATCCGTGGTGACCTCGGCCGCGACTGGGGCCTGAAGGTCCAGCAGAACCTGGTGCACGGGTCCGACTCGGTCGAGTCGGCAGAACGCGAAATCGGGATCTGGTTCTCCTAGCCCGAACCAGTGCCCCCGCAGAATCGGCCGCCGCCCCCCGTCCAGGGGAGCGGCGGCCGACGTCGTTCGCGGCAAGGGTTCGTTCTAGCCGAAGAACACCTTGGCGAAAGTGATCAGGATGGACCCGGCACAGAGCAGGACGATCAGCGAGACGATCACCCAATGCCATTCCGCCAGGAACTTCCGCACACCGGCGGGTGCCGGAATAACCCCGTGGCTGATGTTCCGGGCGGTCGTGTAGGTGAACACGACGATCATCATGGCCCAGACGACCATGCAGTAGGGGCAGAGGATCCCGATGACGTAGAGGGCCTGGAACCACAGCCAGCCGATCATGGCCATGGCCAGCGTGACGCCGATCTGCAGGCCCACGAAGTACCAGCGCGGCAGTGTGGCCCCGGCGATGAGGGTGATGCCGATCGCGGTCAGCACCGCGAATCCGGCAACACCAATCAGCGGGTTGGGGAAGCCGAAGAGGGCCGCCTGTGCCGTGCGCATGACACTTCCGCAGGATACGAAAGGGTTCATATCGCAGGAGGTGACGTAGTCCGGGTTCTTGTAGATTTCCAGCCGTTCAAGCGTCAACGCCGAGGAGGCGATCCAGCTGACGAAACCGGTGATGGCCAGGATCCACCCGAAAATGGGGGTCTTGGCGTAGCCGGGAAGATCCTCGCGGGCTGGCCGGATCGAGGTGCCGTCCGGCTGGTTCCTACTGGGGGCATGCTGGGCCACGCGGGGCTCCTCGGGTCTGTCGGTGTCGTGGCGATTGCCGCCATCCACTTCGATTCTAGGGCCCGGAGGCCACGCCACGGACGGTAGACTGGCAGAGTTCTCCAACGTGAAAGAAGTGTAGTGTCGCAGATTCCCGCCAAGGCCGCTGATCCCCAGATCATCGACCAGTCCTCCCGTCGTCGTACCTTTGCGGTGATCTCGCACCCCGATGCGGGCAAATCCACCCTCACCGAAGCGCTGGCACTCCATGCACGGGTGATCGGCACCGCCGGGGCAACCAACGGCAAATCCAACCGCAAAGACACCGTCTCCGACTGGATGCAAATGGAGAAGGATCGCGGTATTTCGATCAGCTCCACCGCCTTGCAGTTCGAATACCGTGACACCGTGATCAACCTGGTCGACACTCCGGGCCACGCTGACTTTTCGGAAGACACCTACCGGGTGCTGGCTGCCGTGGACTGCGCGGTGATGCTGATCGATGCGGGCAAGGGGCTGGAAGTCCAGACCATGAAGCTCTTCGAGGTGTGCCGGCAACGGAACCTGCCGATTATCACCGTGATCAACAAATGGGACCGCCCCGGGCTGGAATCCCTGGAGTTGATGGACGAGATCACCGAACGGACCGGATTGCGGCCCATGCCCTTGACCTGGGCGGTAGGCATTGCCGGAGAGTTCCACGGCGTCGCGGATCTGCGGAAAAACGAATACGTCCGCTTTACCCGTAACTCCAGTGGGGCCTCCTTGGCCCTGGAGGAACATTTCACCCCCGAGGAAGCCCAGGACGTCGAAGGGCAACTGTGGTCCGACGCCCTGGATGAGGCTTCGCTGCTGGAAAGCTCAGGAGAATTCGACCTGGATGGTTTCCATGCCGGCACCGCAACCCCGGTGCTCTATTCTTCGGCCGCACAGAACTTCGGGGTCCGTCAGATCCTGGACGCCCTGGTGGATTTGGCCCCCTCGGCCGCACCGCGCGCCGACGCAGACGGGGAAGTCCGTCCGGTCGATGCCCCCTTCTCCGGCTTCGTCTTCAAGGTCCAGGCCGGCATGAACCAGGCCCACCGCGACCATGTGGCCTTCATCCGTGTCTGCTCGGGAATCTTCGAACGCGGCATGGTGGTCACCCACGCCAACACCGGTAAGCCGTTCGCCACCAAATATGCCCAACACCTGTTCGGCAGGGACCGCGAAGTGATCGACCAGGCCTGGCCGGGAGACGTGGTCGGGCTGGTCAACGCCTCGGCGCTTCGGGTCGGAGACAGCCTCTATGAGGACACCCCGGTGACCTATCCGCCCATTCCCTATTTCAGCCCCGAACATTTCCGCGTCGCCCACGCGAAGGATCCCAGCCGCTATAAGCAATTCCGCCGCGGCATCGACCAGCTCGAACACGAAGGCATCATCCAGGTCCTGCGTTCGGACCGGCGCGGAGACCAGGCCCCCGTTCTGGCCGCCGTCGGACCCATGCAGTTCGAGGTGGTCCAGGACAGGATGGCCCAAGACTTCAACGCCCCCATGCGGATGGAGACCCTCGGATACTCCTTGGCACGGCTGACCACCAAGGAAGCCATGACGACGCTCGCCCCGGTTCGGGGGGTCGAGGTGATCATCCGTTCGGATGGCGAATATTTGGCGTTGTTCAACGATGTGTGGGCGCTGCGCCGGGTAGCCAAGAACTACCCGGACCTCCCGCTGACGCAGATCGGGGTCAACCAGGACGCGTCCGTCTGATCCTTCGGTAGAGAACGTGGCGACCGGCTCATGATTGAACGCGTATGAGACAATGGCGTTGGTTGGTGGTGAATCCACAGTTTGCTTCCAGCCCAACCACAGGATTCCGGGCCCTCACGCGATGGATCACCGTAGGCATCGACCACGATGCCGGCGGATGAAAACCGCGGACGGTCGCCGCAACAGAAAGCGGCTCGCCCGGGGAACTGGGTTGGTTTCCCGGGCCGCCGCACCCGCCGACGTTGGTGCACCTCGGGAGATAAGAAAACTGACTTCCGGGGATCGGATGGCCGACGAGGCCGCGGTTCCCGAACCGATCGCCGGCGTCCCGGCTGTGGAGGGTACTCCGGCTAGGAGCATGGCCTTTCATGGAAGCAACGAACGAAGAGCAGAATGGGCCGGCACAATCGTCCCTCCCGTTGAATGACGACGCCGCCGAGAGTATCGAAGCACCCCAGACAGCGGCACCAGCCAAGCGGGCGCCACGCAAACGCGCCACGACCCGTAAACCGGCGGCCGCTGCCGCCCCGGCCACCGAAGAAGTCGCCGCAACGGTTGCTGCCGCGGACCCGGCAGCTGCTGAAACCGCAGCCGAGCCCGAAAAGACCGCGGCCGCACCGGCCAAGAAGACGGCCCGTGCACCACGGACCCGGAAACCTGCCGCCGCTGCGGCCAGCACGGAGCAGGCCTCCGAAACGGCCGAGACGGAAGAACTGCCCCAGAAGCCGGCCCGCGCACCGCGGACCCGCAAACCGGCAGGCACCTCAGCGGCGACCGCTGTCACCGCAGACACGCCCGAAGCCGCCAGCACCACGGATCTCGACGGCGCGGGGCAGACCCCCGACGCCGCCGAAGCCCCGGCCAAGACCACCCGGACCCGCAAGGCCCCGGCCCGCAAGTCCCGGGCAGGCGCCACCAGCACGAAAGCCACCCCCGCCGCCGAAGAGGCCGATAGCCCGGCAGCAGCAGATACCGTGCCCGAGGCTGTGACGGAAAACCCCGCCGCCGATGAAACCGCGCCGGCCACGACCGCAGACCCGTTTGCTGTCCCCGACTCGGCGATCTCCGTCCTCTTCCAGGCCCCCGACCTGGCAGCAGTTGCCCCCGGTACCCGGGCCACCGAGGAAGGTTCCTCCGAGGACGGGCAGGATGCGGGTACGGGCAACCGTTCCAGCCGCCGCAACCGGTCGCGTTCCCGCGAGGAAGCACCGAACCGGGAGGAGCGCGCCGACTCCGAGGAAACCAGTGACGAGTCGGGATCCAGCTCGCGACGCCGCCGGCGGCGTCGCCGCGGTGACGCGGACCTGGAACTGACCGGCGGCAACGATGACGATCCGCCCAACACCGTGACCCGCGTGCGCGGTCCCCGCGCCGCCGCCGACCCGGCCCCGTCGAATAAGGTCACCAGCGTCAAGGGCTCCACCCGGCTCGAGGCCAAACGCCAGCGTCGCCGTGATTCCCGGGATTCCGGTCGTCGCCGCCACGTGATCACCGAGGCGGAGTTCCTGGCCCGCCGCGAATCGGTGGACCGTCAGATGGTCGTCCGCCAGCGCGACGAGCGCATCCAGATCGGGGTGCTGGAAGATGGTGTTCTGGCAGAGCACTTCGTCTCCAAAACCCAGCAGGATTCGCTCATCGGCAACGTCTACGTGGGCAAGGTCCAGAACGTCCTGCCGTCCATGGAGGCAGCCTTCATTGATATTGGACGGGGTCGCAACGCCGTGCTCTATGCCGGTGAGGTCAACTGGGATGTGGCAGGGCTCGAAGGCCAGCCACGGCGTATTGAACATGCCCTGAAGTCAGGGGACCCGGTGCTGGTGCAGGTCACCAAGGATCCGGTGGGTCATAAGGGGGCCCGGCTGACCAGCCAGATCTCGCTGCCAGGGCGCTACCTGGTGTATGTCCCCGGGGGGTCGATGACCGGCATCTCCCGGAAGCTGCCCGACGTCGAACGCAACCGGCTGAAGAAGATCCTCAAGGATCACCTGCCGCAAAACGCCGGCGTCATCGTACGCACCGCCGCGGAGGGGGCCAGCGAGCAGGAGCTGATGAACGACATCAACCGCCTGCGCGCCCAGTGGGAAGAAATCGAGGCGAAGTCCACGTCGACGAAGACCACCCCGCCCGAACTGTTGTACGCGGAACCTGACCTGACCATCAAGGTCGTCCGCGACGTCTTCAACGAAGACTTCTCCAAGCTGATCGTCTCGGGAGAACACGCCTGGGACACCATCGAGGCCTACGTCACCTATGTGGCGCCTGACCTGCTGGACCGGTTGGAGAAGTGGACGAGCGATGAGGACATCTTCACCGCCCGCCGACTCGAGGAACAGATCCACAAGGCCCTGGACCGCAAGGTCTTCCTTCCCTCGGGTGGTTCGCTGGTCATCGACCGGACCGAAGCCATGACCGTGGTGGACGTGAACACCGGCAAGTTCACCGGCAGCGGCGGAAACCTCGAGGAAACGGTCACCAAGAACAACCTCGAAGCCGCCGAAGAAATCGTCCGCCAGCTGCGGCTGCGAGATATCGGCGGGATCATCGTCATCGACTTCATCGACATGGTTCTCGAAGCCAACCGGGACCTGGTCCTGCGTCGGCTCGTGGAATGCCTGGGCCGGGATCGGACCAAGCACCAGGTCGCCGAAGTCACCTCCCTGGGGCTGGTGCAGATGACCCGCAAACGGATGGGCACCGGACTCTTGGAGGTCTTCAGCGAAAACTGTGAAGCCTGCAACGGTCGCGGAGTCGTCACCCATGACGAGCCCGTGGAACACCGTCGGTCCACGAGCCAGCAGAGCGAACAGCACAACCAGAAGCGGAACGACCGCAAACAGCGCGGCAACCGTCACGGCAAGGGCGGGGATCAGGTCACCGATCAGGCCACCGAGCCCTCGGCGCCCGAACCGAAGAAGCATGACCCCGAGGCGGAAGCCAAGGCCGAAACGACCCGGGCCGCTTTGGCTTCCATCGCCGCCGCTACCCAGGCCTCGCATGAGCAGACCGGGGGAACCAAGCAGCGCGACGGGAACGACGCCGGTGCTTCCAGCCACGGCGAGACGGCACCCGTTGAGGCTCAAGACGGCTCCGAGAGCGGATCGCGTCGCCGTGGACGGGGCCGCTCACGCGGCCGCGGCCGTGCCGGTTCGGCCGAGATGTCGCCTACCAGCGGGTCGGGGGAGCAGACGGTCGAAACCGCCGGCAGTGCCAGCACCACCGGTGGCCCCGCGGCCTCCAGCTCCCACCAGCCGGAGGAACGCCCGCAGGCCGGCAACGCCGGAAGCAGCGATGCCGCACAGGAGACCGAGGTAGATCGTGATGGCCCCGTGGTGAGCATCGCCGGCGAGGACGTCCGACTGCCGCGGGCACGTCGGAGCCGTCGGGCCACGGCACCAACACAGACCCCTGATCTGACGTTGGAATCTTTGAGTGCTGCCTTCGGCGCAGCACCGGAGCCGGTTCGTGAGCCGGCCGCCGTACAGCCGCCGGCACCTGCCGTTGATTCGGCACCGGCAGCACAACTGACACCGGCACCGGCAGCACAACCGGTGGCCAGTACCCCGGCCCGCCGTCCGCGGCGCAGTCGGGCGGCATCCAGCGCCCAGGGCGGCGCGAATATGCCGATCGAACGGGTGGAGGCCACGTCGTCGTCCCCTGAGGCAGGAACGAGTCACGTCGCCAAGCTCGAGTCTTCGGAGCCTGGGGCGAAGAAGAAGGCCGCCGAAGACGCGCCGATGATGTTCGGGGTGGGAGTGCCGGCCTCCGAGCTGTAACCGCAACGGACGGTTCACCCGTCCAGAAGAGTACCTGTGTGGGCGGGCCCTGGTTGATCCGGGGCCCGCCCACCGTCGTGGGGCAGCCTGAGTTCCCGGTTGCGCTCACGCCCCGCAGGATCATTGACCGGTGCGGAGCCCCATGCTAAACATGGCCCACCCCTGATGCTCAGGGACCGGTCGGCCGGCAACGGCATCCACCCTCACGGTTCGTGAACATCCCAACCGATCGATGGGTGGGACAACGATGTCCGGCAACAGCACCAAACAGGTGATGGGTCACCGGGAAACCGGCTTGCCCCGAAGCATGGGCTTGGCCTGCGCCATTGCTACCGTCGTCGCCGGCACCCTCGGAGCCGGGCTCTTCGTCACCCTGGGAACAGCGAGCACCACCACGGGTCCCAGCGTGATCCTCGGGGTTGCCGTCACCGGCATCATCGCCCTGTGCATTGCCACGTACTACAGCTGGATGGGCACCATCTTTTCGGCAGCCGGAGGCGCCTATACCTACCTTTCGCGCACCTTCAACAGCCGTTTCCTGGGCTTCGTGGTCACGTGGACGAAATGGTTGGGCTACATTGCGACCGACGCCGTGCTGGCCATCGGGTTCGGTAGCTACCTCAATGTCTTCTATCCGACGGTGGACCCCGCCGTCTCCGGCTTCGTCCTGCTCACCGTGCTCTTCATCGTCAATCTCGGCGGCGTCAAGGGGTATAGCGTCTCGCAAAACGCGATGTTCGGACTTCTGGTGGCAGCAATCCTGGTGCTGGTCATCCCCGGGGTGTTCTCCATCGACACCGCCAACTACCAGCCGTTCTTCACCGGTGGCGCCGGCGGATTCGTCGGCTCCCTCGTGCCTCTGTTCTACGCATTCATCGGCATCGAGGTCGCGGCACAGATGGGGGCTGAGATCAAAAACCCAGGACGCAACCTGCCGTTGGCGATGCTCGGAGGGACCTTCGTGCTGGTGGTCCTGTTCATGCTGACCGCCGTGGTGATCTACGGGGTGGTGGGCGATTACACGATTCTGGCCAACTCCGATCGGCCATTGGTGACCGCAGCCCAAACCTTCATGGGGGATACCGCAGTCATTGTGGTCGCCATCGGAGGCTTACTGGCCACCGCCACCAGTGTCCACGCAGTGATGGCAGCGGCCATCAAGATCCCCTATTCATGGTCTTGGGATGAAATCTTCCCCCGCTGGTTCTCCACGGTAAACCGGCGGTTCGGTACCCCGCACTGGTCGCTGCTGACGCTCTATATTTGTGCTTGTGCGCTCATGTTCTGGAGTGGGGGACTGGACCAGGCGTTGTCCATCGCCACCTTTAGCTACCTCGTCGCCTACCTGGGCGTGGCGGTGGCTGCAGGCTATATCTACGCCAAGAAACCCGGGTTTGCCGCCCGGGCAGCGTTCTCTCCCGGCCCCTGGTTCTATCTTCCGATCATCATCGCCGGGCTCGGGTCGGTGGCCTTGCTCTCCCAGGCGGCGAATTGGGGTGCCCTCTTCACTGGGCGTTTCCACGAACTGACCACCCTGGCCATCTACCTTCCGTGGCTGGCCATCGGGCTGGTGGTCTTCACGATCTATTCCCGTCTGGGGAAACGCCGGGGCACCGACGTCAACGCCATTCTGGACACGCTGCCCGGCGTGGAGGGGGAGACGATCTCCTCTTTGACCGGAAGAAAATGAGGCAGCCGTTGTTGCCTGCCGTTCGCGGTGTCGGGGCTGAGAAGGTAACGTAGAAAGGTGCTCCAGCCTCACGGGGGTCTTGACGACCCGCCGTCGGAGGATGTATTTGCTCCCGCGGACCGAAATAGCGTAATCTGGATCCTCGGTGCATGCGCCGCTCATCGGATTTTCCGCTCGGCGTGACAGCACAGCGCTTATCCCCGATCGTTTGGTCCGGTGGAATGTGCGCAGTAAGAGTAATAGACGTCGAGAGAAGTGAGTTCCCAAGTGGTGTACGCGATTGTCCGCGCAGGCGGCCGGCAGGAAAAGGTTTCCGTAGGAGACTGGGTGACCCTTGACCGCGTCCCCGAGGCAGCTGGTGGAACCATTGAGCTCCCAGCACTGCTTCTGGTAGATGGCGAGAAGGTCACCTCCGCTGCTGCCGACCTGGCGAAGGTCACCGTGACCGCCGAGGTTCTCGAGAACCTCCGCGGCCCGAAGATCGTCATCCAGAAGTACAAGAACAAGACCGGCTACAAGAAGCGTCAGGGTTTCCGTTCCGCACTGACCAAGGTCAAGGTCACCTCCATCGCCTAAGGCGACGGAGACCAGATCACCCACGATTCAAAGGTAGGCACATTCAATGGCAAGTAAGAAGGGCGCGAGTTCCACTCGCAACGGCCGCGATTCCAACCCTCAGTTCCTGGGCGTCAAGCGCTTCGGAGGCCAGGTCGTTTCCGCCGGTGAAATCATTGTTCGCCAGCGCGGCACGCGCTTCCACCCCGGCGCCAACGTCGGCCGTGGTGGCGACGACACGCTGTTCGCACTGGCAGCCGGCTCGGTAGAGTTCGGCACCCGTCGCGGCCGTCGTGTCGTGAACATCGTAGATGCCGGCTAATTTCTGTAGTACAGATTTTAGCTAGACTGGAGGGCGGGCCGTTTGGCCTGCCCTCCAGTTCTTTTTTTCACCGGCCGCATCACGGACCAGCAGGACCGTAGCGGCACCCAATAGAGGAGTCCCAGTAGTGGCAGCGTTCGTAGACCGCGTAGTCCTTCACGTTTCCGGCGGAAACGGAGGGCACGGCTGCGTGTCGATCCGTCGGGAGAAGTTCAAGCCGCTCGGCGGGCCCGACGGCGCCAGCGGCGGCAACGGAGGCGACGTGATCATCCGCGTCGACCCCCAGACCACCACGTTGCTCTCCTACCACCATTCCCCCCACCGCCAGGGCGGCAACGGCGAACCGGGCAAGGGCGATATGCAGCCCGGGCGCAACGGTGAGACGCTGATCCTTCCGGTACCCGATGGCACCGTGGTCAAAGACCGTGCCGGGAACATTTTGGCCGATATGGTCGGCGCCGGGACCGAGTATGTCGCCGCAGCCGGCGGCATGGGTGGCCTCGGTAACGCAGGCATTGCCTCGCAAAAACGCAAGGCACCAGGTTTCGCCCTCTTGGGTGTCCCCGGGGCGGAGCAGGACATCGTCCTGGAGCTGAAGTCTGTCGCCGATATCGCGTTGGTCGGCTACCCCTCAGCCGGAAAATCCAGTCTGATTGCCGCCATGTCTGCGGCCCGGCCCAAGGTCGCCGACTACCCGTTCACCACGCTGATCCCCAACCTGGGCGTCGTCCAGAGCGGGGAGGTCCGATTCACGGTCGCTGACGTGCCGGGGCTCATTCCCGGGGCCAGCCAGGGCAAGGGCCTCGGGCACGAGTTCCTGCGTCACGTCGAACGCTGCGCCGCGCTGGTTCATGTCTTGGACTGCGCCTCGCTGGAATCTGACCGTGACCCGCTCAGCGATCTGGAAGCCATCGAGGCAGAACTGGCCGCCTATGCCACCGACTCCAGCTACGCGGGCGCCGACGGTGTCGTGGTCCCGCTGAACGAGCGGCCTCGGCTGGTCGCCTTGAATAAGACCGACATGCCCGATGGTTCGGAGATGGCCGAATTCGTCCGTGCCGATCTGGAAGGGCGGGGCTACCGGGTCTTCGAGGTCTCGGCGTTGGCCAGGACCGGGCTGAAGGAACTGGGTTATGCCATGGCTGAGCTCGTCACCGAAGCACGCAAAAAGTCGACCGAGGAGCTGCCCCAGGTCGAGGTTCCCGTCCTGCGACCCCGCGCAGTGAACCGTGCCCCCTTCACCATCCACCGTGAGGAACGAAACCTCGAACCGCTGTTCCGGGTCGAGGGCGAAAAACCGGTGCGTTGGGTCAAGCAAACCGATTTCAGCAATGACGAAGCCGTCGGCTATTTGGCTGACCGGCTGGCAAAGATCGGTGTCGAAGACAAGCTGTTCAAGGCAGGGGCCAAGCCAGGGGATGCCGTGGTCATCGGTGACGATGACAACGGCGTGATCTTCGATTGGGAACCGACCATGGCTGCCGGCGCAGAACTGTTGGGCTCCCGTCGAGGCCAGGATGACCGGTTCGAGGACGCCAGCCGTCCCACCCGTGAACAGAAGCGTCAGGACCACCAAGAACGCAAGGATGCGCGTGCCGCAGCCCGCGCGGAATTGGAGCGCGAGCGCAAGTCAGGCGTGTGGACGGAGTCCGTGAACTATAAGCATCAGAGTTCGCCCAAGGACAGCGGGAAGTGAACCGACAGAACCGCCTTCCCTCCTCGATCCGGAGTCGCTCGCAACTCACCGAGGCGACACGGATCGTGGTGAAGGTCGGTTCCTCCTCGCTGACGACTGTCAACGGCGGGATCTCCGAGGATGCCCTCAATCGGCTGGTCGTTGAACTCTCAGCTGTTCGCAATCGGGGGATCGAACTGATTCTGGTGTCCTCGGGCGCCATTGCCGCAGGGATCGCCCCGTTGGGTCTAACCCGCAGGCCACGTGACTTGGCCACCCAGCAGGCGGCCGCCGGTGTCGGTCAAGGGCTGCTGATGGCCAAGTACACGCAGGCCTTCGGCGCCCACGGAATCACCGTTTCCCAGGTCCTGCTCACCGCGGATGACCTGATTCGGCGTCAACAGTATGCCAATGCGTTCCGGGCCCTGGGCCGTCTACTCACGTTGGGTGTGGTCCCGGTCGTCAATGAGAACGACACCGTGGCGACCCATGAGATCCGTTTCGGAGATAATGATCGGCTTGCCGCTCTGGTGGCCCACCTGGTGAAGGCCGATGCCTTGGTCCTGCTCTCGGATGTCGATGCCGTCTATGACGGCCCGCCGACGAGAGGGGCCAGCCGTATCGCTGACGTGGGTAGCGCCGCGGACCTCGACGGGGTCAGCATTGGGACGACCGGTGGCTCCGGCGTGGGCACCGGGGGCATGGTCACCAAAGTTGAGGCAGCCACCATGGCCGCCGATTCGGGGATCCCCACCCTGATCACGTCGACAAAACAGGCAGGCCGTGGCCTGGCAGGGGAGGACGTCGGGACGTGGTTCTCCGCCCGCGGCGGACGCCGTCCGGCCCGGATGCTCTGGCTGGCCCAATTGGCCAACACCCAGGGCGGCCTAACGCTCGACGACGGTGCCGTCGCCGCCGTTGTTTCGGGCGCGCGCTCATTATTGCCTGCCGGTATTACCTCCGTGAGCGGGAACTTCGAAGCAGGGGACGCCGTGGAGATCACCGATCCCGAAGGAAAAGTGGTTGCCCGCGGATTGGTGAACTACGCTTCCAAGGAACTGCCGGAAATGCTGGGACGTGGCACCCGGGAACTGGCCAAGAGCCTTGGGTCCCACTACGAACGCGAAGTCGTCCACATCGACGATCTCGTGGTGCTCAGGCCAGGGGGGCGGACCCGCAAGAAGCAGACCCTGCCGCCCACGGAACCGAAGCCTTAACACTGTTGCTCAACAATCGGCATGGCTCCGGTCGGGCCGACTAGGCTTGGGTCATGAGCCAGAGCGTTACCGATTCCACCAGTCCAACCGAAGATATTGCCCGTCAGGTCGGGCTGCGGGCCGATCGCGCCCGACAAGCTTCCCGCGTGTTGGCCCGGGCCACCCGGGATTGGAAAGACCGAGCCCTACGGGCTATCGCCGCTTCCCTGGACGAGCGGCGGGCCTCCGTGAAGGCCGCCAACGCCGAGGATCTCGAACGTGGCAGGGCGGCAGGCACGACCGATGGCCTGCTGGACCGGCTCAAACTCGACGACGCCCGCATCGACGCCCTGATGGCGGCCCTCGAGGAACTTGCGGGCCTGCCGGACCCGGTGGGTACCGTGCAGCGCGGACAGACGCTGCCCAACGGACTGCGCCTGCGGCAGGTCCACGTGCCGATGGGGGTACTCGGCACCATCTACGAGGCACGCCCCAACGTCACCGTGGATATCGCCGGTCTGGCCTTGAAGAGTGGTAACGCGGTTCTGCTGCGGGGTGGATCGGCTGCAGCACGGTCCAACGAGGCGTTGTTGTACTTGATTCGTGACGCCCTCGAGTCGGTGGGTTTGCCCGCCGATATCGTGCAGAGCGTGGATGACTTCGGCAGGGCGGGGGCCACGGCGTTGATGGGTGCCCGCGGCAAAGTTGATGTCCTGATCCCGCGTGGCGGTCACGATCTGATCCAGACGGTGCTGCAGAACGCCCAGGTCCCGGTCATCGAAACGGGGGAGGGCAACGTCCATATCTTCGTCGACGCCTCGGCTTCGGCCGAATCTGCTGCAGCGATCCTGCTAAACGCCAAAACCCAGCGGCCCTCCGTGTGCAATACCGTGGAGACCTTGCTTCTGCATGCGCAGGCTCCGGCCGCGCCCGAGGTTCTCAAGGCCCTGTCTCAGGCGGGAGTCACCTTGCACGGTGATGAACGAGCGATGGCACTCATGGAGGGGCTCCGCGCCATCCCGGCAACCGAGGAGGATTGGGCCCGCGAGTATATGGACCTGGACTTGGCGGTGGCCGTCGTCGACGATCTCGATGCTGCGTTGGAACATATCCGTACCTGGACCACCGGTCACACCGAAGCCATCCTGACCAATGATCTCGCTCACGCCGAACGGTTCGTCGCAGAGATCGATTCTGCGGCGGTCATCGTCAACGCCTCGACACGATTCACCGACGGTGGCCAGCTGGGATTGGGGGCCGAAGTGGGGATCTCAACACAGAAGGTTCACGCCCGGGGTCCGATGGGTCTACGCGAGTTGACGACGACGAAATGGATTGTTCAAGGAGATGGCCACATCCGTTCGTAGAGTGCCTCGCAGGTGGGTAGGATGGTAGGCAGACATCAGACGATCGACGGATCGCATCGCCCGTTGGGGGCGCCGGTCGACGACGGGCACGAAGGAGAAAAATGCTCACGCAGGTCTTGGGTACGGTCATGGCAAGCGGCGCGGAGGCCGAAAGCGCCGGAAACTGGCCCTATCTTATCGGTGGAGGAATTTTCGCCTTCTTCCTCCTGCTGCTTTTCGTCGCTGTTTCCTTCACGAATGTCGGCAACCGGCACGAAGGACAGATCGAAGCCGAGGACGTCCACAAGCAGTTCTCGAACAAGCACGGCCACGACGATCACTAGTAGATCGCAGGCGGTCGGGTCCCAGAGGCCGGTCCGTCTTGGTGTCATGGGGGGTACCTTTGACCCCATCCACCACGGGCACCTAGTGGTTGCCAGCGAAGTGGCCGCGGAGTTCGACTTGGACGAGGTCGTCTTTGTTCCCACGGGGCAGCCATGGCAGAAGTCGGGTCAAGACGTTGCCGATTCCGAACACCGCTACCTGATGACGGTGGTGGCTACGGCATCGAACCCGCGCTTTACGGTCAGCCGGGTGGATATCGACCGCCCGGGCCCGACCTACACCATCGATACCTTGCGGGATCTACGCCGGCTTCGGCCGAACGCCGAATTGTTCTTCATCACCGGGGCCGACGCGCTGGAGCGGATTATGTCTTGGAAGGACATTGACGAACTGTGGAGCCTGGCGCATTTCGTCGGTGTCACCCGTCCGGGACATGAACTCCCGGATCTGGGCCGGACGGATATCAGCCTGCTGGAAGTTCCGGCGATGGCCATCTCCTCGACGGCTTGCCGGGACCGGGTCAAGGCGAATAAGCCGGTCTGGTATCTGGTGCCCGATGGGGTGGTTCAGTACATTGCGAAATACGAGTTGTATCACTACGACGGCGACACCTGAGGGGGATTGCCTGGAATGGACAACATGAGCGACGATTTGGGACGTACGCCAACGCGGCGATCCCTGCGTGAACAACGCCGTGTCAGCGAAAGCGCTGACGGCGGCCACGATCGTGGGCAAGTCCCGGGGGAAGACGCTGCTGCGCAGCCGGAACCGCGCTCATCCGGGGACACCAACGAGCTCGATCGCGTCACCAAGGCCAACCGCAGCAGACGCGCCGCGGACGTCCCCTTCGATATGGTGCCCGAACGCGAAGAGCAGAGTGAACCGGGTGAGCGCAGCTCCCTGCAGCGGGCCCGGGACCGCGAAGCATTGAAGGCACGTCGCGAAGCCGCGGCACAGCCACCTGCCGCACCGGCCAGCAGCCAGCCCAGCGGGGACGAACCAGCCCCACTGACCCGACGCCAACTCCGGCTTCAGGCCCTGGCAGCTGCACGGGCTGCCGCCGCAACGGAAGAACCAGCGGCAGAGGTTACTCCCAGCGCGGAGCCCGCGTCGCAAACTGTCCAGGATCCCGTCGAGACGCAGGACTCGCTCAGCGTCGAAGCAGCCCTGGAAGCACGTCGCCAAACGGTCTTCGAACAGCCGGTGAAAGCCGGGGCCGAGGCCGAGGAAGAACATGACGATTTAGAGATCCTCGCCAAACAGCGTGAACTCGCAGCACGAGCGGCCATCATCAGCCGACGGGTGGCCGAACGCGAACGACTGAAACGAGCCCACTCCACCCGGAACCAGGACGAGCAGGCTGGCGACCCGTTCACCGGGGCCATGGACCGGCTGCGGCGGGAAAAAGCCGAAAGAGATCTGGCCAATACCGGGATCAACGCCCCGGAGACGAGTGGCTTCCATCTCCAAATACCCGCGACCGGCAAAGGACCCGCGGTTGAGGCGCCGACTCCCGGGGCCGTGTCCGAGAACGTCGGGGCGAAGCCCGAAGAGCGGGAGCCTTCGGCTCCGTTTTCCGATGAACCAGGTCGCGACGCTGCCCGCCAGCCCGTGAGCGCCAGGTCGGCCCAGGGCCTGGACCCCCTGGACTACCAAACGGGCGGGGCCAGGCGGGCGAATATCTGGGCCTGGACAGTCCTCGGGGTACTCCTCGTGGGTGCCGCAGCCCTCACGACCGGCATCATCTTGATCACTACCCACGGCTAGTCGTCCTCCGACGACCAGCACCATGACCCGAGGAGCCACATGGCTGCAACAGAATACTCACTGAACGTTATCCAAACCGCAGCATTGGCCGCGGCGGAGAAACTCGCAGAGAACCAGATTGCCCTAGACGTCAGCGAACGCCTGGGGATCACGGATGCCTTCCTGATCGCTTCGGCAGATAGCGAGCGCCAGGTCAACTCCATTGTCGACGGCATCGAAGAAGCCCTGATCGAAAAGTATGACCTACGCCCCGTCCGCCGTGAGGGCAGGGGACTCGGCCGTTGGGTCCTGCTGGATTACATCGACGTCGTCATCCACGTTCAGCACCAAGAAGATCGAGTCTTCTACGCGCTGGATCGTTTGTGGAGCGACTGCCCCGCCATCGAACTGCCCGTCGAAGCCCGAACCGTGGCCACCACCGACGAGCCGGAGACCACCGCACAGTAAGCTGCCGTCGATTTGCGCGGGCTAAATTCCGTGCCCTATGATGGATGAGTTGTCCGGACGGAAACGAAACCGGCAACTCCCTTTCGGGGGTATGGCGCAGTTGGTAGCGCGTCTGCATGGCATGCAGAAGGTCAGGGGTTCGAATCCCCTTACCTCCACCGAAATTGAGACATCAAAGAAGGAGCCCCATCTGCGGATGGGGCTCCTTCTCTGTCCGGGGTCATTGAGCTGCCTGCCGCGTCGACCCGGATTAGTGCTGGGGTCGATCTTCTTCAAGAGGTTCAACGTCATCGGCCGATGCTGGAATCCGTGGAATGGTTCCCGTCGTGGTCGGCATGACCGGGGTGAGGACCGAGGCGTAGTCATGCTCGTTGGAGTAGTGGAGGAACCCCAGATGTGCCTCGTACCGGTCCAGGACATCATTGATGATCTGCTGCTCCGTCAGACCCATCAGGTCATAGCCCTCGGTTCCCGTCTGGGTGAAGACCTCCAGCCGGTAGTAGACGTCGATCTGTCGCGACATGCTGCGCCCGCCGAACATCGGTGCCGGCGCTTCGACGGCAGCTACCTGGTAGTGGAAATTCCGGTGGTCTTCCATGTTGACCAGCAGGGTGTGCTCGCTGATGCCCGTTTCGAGATTGGGTTCGCTCGTCAGTTCGGCGTCGTAGCCCAAACCGTTGAATTCGTTGAGCACTTCCTGCAACGCAGGTTCCACCACACGGTCAGCGAACTGTGCCACGGCCTTCTTGGACGGGTACGAACGCAGCTGGGCCAGGCGCTGACGCCAGGTCTTCTCTGGGGTCTGGCCGCCATGGATGGCCATCGAGCGCCGGCGCCGCACCTGCCCCTCTCGTTCGGCCCGTTCCATCCGCAGGACCTTGGAAAAGGAGGCCATGACCAAATAACTGATGATGGTCACCGGCAACGCGAAGATCAGCGTCGCGTGTTCCATGGTTGTCACCCCTCCGGCAACGATCATCGAAACCGTGAGCACCGCGGTGAGTACCGCCCAGAAGATCCGCAACCATTTCGCCCCGTCCACTGAAGGATCTGGAATCGAGGAGGAGAAATTCGCCATGACCATGGCACCAGAATTCGCGCTGGTCAGGTAGAACAGCATCCCGGAAAGTGTGGCCAAGCCGATCAGGAAGGGGGCGCCGGGAAACATCTCCAAGAGGGCATACCAGCCATGTTCGGGACTATCCATGGCCAGCTCGGCGAAGTCGGTGTTTCCCTCCAGCACCTGACGGAGGGCACTATTGCCGAAGATCGTGACGATGAAGAAATCGCAGAGGACCGGTGCGGTGATCGCAGCAATCACGAATTCACGGAGGGTGCGGCCACGGGAGATCCGTGCCAGGAAGAGCCCGACGAAGGGCCCCCAGGCGAGCCAGAAGGCCCAGAAGAAGAGCGTCCAACTTCCCATCCACTCACTGCCACCATCGGTGTAGGCGAAGGTCTTTAGGGTGCGCTCGGGCAAGGTGAGGACAAACCTGCCGATATTTTCGACCATCGCGTTGAGCAGGAAAGCGGTCTTGCCGGTAATCAAGATGTAGAGCATCATGGCGCCGGCGGCCCAGAGGTTGAGCTCGGAGATGAGCCGGATCCCCTTATCCACCCCCGAGGCGCAGGCGGCCACGGTCATGATGACGGCGACGAGCACCAAGGCGATCTGCAATGCCAGCCCCTCGGGAATACCCAAGAGCCAGGAAAAACCGACGTTGAGGAGCACGACCCCGATCCCCATGGACGTGGCCACACCGAAGACGGTCCCCACCAGAGCGAAGATATCGATGACATCCCCTGCGGCCCCCCGTACGCGTTTGCCCAAGAGCGGATATAGCACCGCACGAATCGACAGGGGCATGCCCCACCGATAGGCAAAGTAGCCCATGGCCATGCCCAGCAGGGCGTACATCGACCAACCGGCGACTCCATAGTGGAACATCGTCCAAATTACCGAGTCCTGGAGGGCTTCAGCCGATTCGGGAGTGGCCGAGGGTGGGGTGATGAACTGGGTGATGGGGCCGGTGACCGAGTAGAAGAGCATGTCGATGCCGACCCCGGCTGCGAACAACATGGCTACCCAGGTGAAGAGGTTGTACTGCGGGCGAGAATGGTCCGGCCCCAGCCGGACACCGCCTTCCTTGGAGAGCGCCACCCAGAGGACGAAGAGGATGACCAGGGTGATCGTTACGACGTAGAACCACCCCAGATTGGTCGAGATCCACGTCACGGCAGCTTGCATGGTCGCCGACGCCTGATCCGGTAAGAGCATCGCCCAGACCGAGAAACCCAAAATGATCGCCGAAGAGGTGACGAAGACGCGCCAATTGACCCGGGGCCCGCGGTGCTCGGAGAGCTCGACGGGTCCCTTGCTCAGTTCGCTGCTGGAAATGGGGGGACGCATGTGTTGAGCGTCGGGCTCCCTGCGGCGGCCTGCGATGCCGAAACGGCTGCGGTCGATCCTGGGGTGAGGTCGTTCGGCTGAACCCTCGGGGGGCTCTTCTGCGTCAGTCAATCAGTACTCCTTCGCGTCGGAACAATGGCGAAGACTGTTCCGCTCTGCAACGGGTGTATTCTCCCTACGGCAGGAAGAAGGCGTGCGGGCTACCCGGTAGTAATACGCGGCGAGTCCATGCTAACCCGGTAGCGCCGACCCGGGTAGTTGAGCCCGGGGAGGAGAGGCCAGGCCCTCTCGTCGTGAGGAGCGGGGAAGCGCCCTCGTGCTTGACCGAGAGCCACGTCCAGCTGGTTTAACCATGCGGACATCACGAGGTCGCTGTCGTCAACATCGAGCAGTTGCAGCGCCAGCCGGTGCATATCGCGACCAGCTTGCCGTTCCAAGGGGATGATCCGCCCACGGAGAGTCTGACCCACGGCGACGACCGTCGACACGTGGAGCGCGGCGCGACACAGGGTTCCGGTATACGGATCGGCAAAAAATTCACGATGGCCTCGATCTGTTCCGCTTCCATCCCCCGATAGGGGGAGCGTCAACGGCGAGGGCCCTACGGCGTTCGACCATGTCGTCCAGTGCCGCAAGGATCAGATCCTCCCGGGTGAGGACGTGGTGCTGTCGGTTGCCGGCTGCCACCCCTTCATCGGCCAGGCAGACGAGGATCGCCTCGAGCAATCGCTGCCGAGTGATGCGGCTGCGGTCCTGCTTCGGTGTCGAAGAAAACTGCGGAACGAGTCCGCGACGTGTGGGCGGTCAAGACCCATCGGCGGTGACCAAAAGAGCGACCCAAGGGTTGGGATGACCTGGTGGAAGGCGCCACACCTGATCCGATGCACGTACTCATCGACGGCCGGGACAGTGTCCAGTGCCTTTACATGTGAGGGACGACTACGCGCCCGAAAGAGACGCTAACCAGCCATCTGTCGGTGACCATTGCCTCGCTGAGCAATTCGAGTGCCGTTCGTGAGAACCGGGGTTCCAATCCTCCGTTGACCCACATGATGATATTGCCGATGTCACGGAACTACTCGAACGCGTGGACGCGATGTATCCGCCGGCAGCAGTCATCCCCAGCTCCGGACAGACGGAAGTATTGCCGGTCACCGCCATGCAGAGGCCGGCCCATCTACAGAACGCCTCAAACTTTTGGGGAATTCAAACGCCACCCGTGCTGGTCGGCATGATGGACCCGACTGGAAGGGGACTCTCTGCCGGTGAAGTTGTTGAGATTGCCTACAGGTCCCCGAATGTCTGCTCCGGATACTGGAAGAACCCGCAGGCCAAGGAGTCATCGAAGATGCCGTCCTCTGGTTCTCCGACCGGCTGAAGGAGATCATCACGTCCGGTGGTGAGAACGCCTCCTCGATAGCCGGAGAACTGGAGGAACGAGTCGTCTCCCACGCCACGCAGCACCTTGCGCGTTTCCAGGTGCCCAAGATGGTGCGGGTCTTTGCGGAGCTTCCGAAGACGGTCACCGGAAAGATACGTAAGAACGAGGTCAGGGCCCAGCTGGAATAGAGAGGCCGGCCCGCGTGGAGCTCCGTTTTCCGAGCTCCACGCAGACCAGATCCGGCACTAGAAGAGTTGACGCCAGTTCGTCGCCGCGAGGTCCAATAGCTCGTCGCCTCTGCCGGACATGACCGTTCGTACGGCATACAGGGCGAACCCCTTGGCCTGTTCAGCGGTGACGTTCGGTGGCATGGTCAGTTCCTGACGCGCCGTGACGATATCAACGAGTGCTGGTCCGTCATGGGCCAGGGCCTTCTTCAGGGCCGCATCCAGATCGGCAGAGCTTTCCACCCGGATACCGAGAACCCCGACCGCGTTGGCCACCTCGGCAAAGTTCGGGTTCTCCAAGTCGGTGGCATAATTCACGAATCCTGCCGCCTTCATCTCCAGCTCCACAAAGTTCAGTGAGGAGTTGTTGAAGACCACCATCTTTACCGGCAGCTTCGACTGGACCACGGTGAGCAACTCGCCCATGAGCATCGACAAACCGCCGTCACCACACATGGCAACGATCTGACGGCCCGGTGCCGCTGACTGTGCTCCGATGGCTTGGGGGAGCGCGTTGGCCATGGACCCGTGGGCAAAGGATCCGAACAGACGGCGCCGGCCGTTCATGGTCAGGTAACGGGAGGCCCACATGACCGGGGATCCCACATCGGGAATGAACACAGCGTCATCCGAGGCATGACGATCCAGACTCCGAGCAACGAATTGCGGGTGCAACGGTTTGCCCTTGCGCGTCTTCGTGGCCAGATCGTCGAGCTTCTCGCGGGTCTTGCGGTAGTGCTTCTGCGCATCCTTCAGATGTGATCTGCGGGACTTGCGCTTGAGCATCGGCTGGAGGGCTTCGGCGGTGTCGGCCACCGTGCCCACCAGCCCGAGGTCCACCGGAGCACGACGGCCGAGCTGCTCGCCACGAAGGTCAACCTGGATAATACGGGCCTTGGAGGGGAAAAATTGCTGGTACGGGAAGTCGGTGCCCAGCATGAGCAAGGTATCGGCGTCTTCCATGGCCCGGTAGCCCGAGGCGAAACCGAGCAGCCCGGTCATGCCGACGTCGAACTCATTGTCGTATTCGATATGCTCTTTGCCGCCGAGGGCGTGGACGATAGGTGCACCGAGAGTGTCCGCCAGCCCCACCACGGCATCATGGGCACCTGCCACGCCCGCGCCAGCAAGGATCGTGACCTTGGAGCCAGCATTAAGAATGCCTGCCGCTTCTTCGAGTTCTTCCCTCGAGGGCACCACGACCGGGTGGGAGCGGCGGATGTGGGTGATCCGCTCATTGGTTGCCGGAGCCAGTGCCACGTCGCCAGGGATGACCAGCACGGCAACGCCACGCTTTTCGATCGCGGTCCGCATCGCAATTTCCAGCAAGCGCGGCATTTGATCTGGGGTGGAGACCATTTCCGTGAAGACCGAGCATTCGCTGAAGAGGTCTTGAGGATGTGTTTCTTGGAAGTAGTTACTGCCAATCTCCGCGCTGGGGATATGTGCGGCAATGGCGAGAACCGGTACACGTGATCTATTGGCCTCGTAGAGCCCGTTGATCAGGTGCAGGTTGCCCGGACCACAGCTGCCGGCACAGACGCCCAGGTTCCCGGTCATCGTTGCCTCGGCCCCGGCAGCAAACGCGGCGGCCTCTTCATGGCGGACATTGGACCAGGAAATCGTCCCGTCCTTGCGCAGCGCGTCGGTGATCCCATTGAGCGAGTCTCCGGGGACGCCATGGATTCGTTGGACGCCGTTGGCCCGAAGGGTGGCGATCATGTGTTCTGAGACCGTAGTCATATCAGTTAGAGTTCCTTCCGCTGAGGTTGAATCCAGCCTACCGCTGAGCCTTCGACCCTCGCTTTTCCGAGGAGGTGGCGACACGCCGTCGCGGAGCGACACACCAGCTGTTGGCTTGTGGGCATCTTCCATGCACAGCCTGTGGATGGAGCTGCCTGAACCCCGGATTCGTGCGGCAATTAGGGATGCGTTTCTCCACACCCGCTGTGGACTAACGCCGTGGGGAATGACATACTTGTAAGACAACATATAGGGGTTGCTTGCTGAACCTTGTACTACATGTAGTATTGAAATCTCAGGAAGCGCCCCACGGGGCGGGAACAGTTTCTACTCCCGCCAACGCTCGGATGGCCCGCTTTCGGACCCCCGGGAATCCGGGAACACACCACGAAGAAGACCGCATATTTTGTACGAGGGGATCAACGCCATGACCGTCACGGTTTACACCAAGCCAGCATGCGTGCAGTGCAACGCCACTTACCGAGCGCTGGACAAGAAGGGCATTGCCTACCAGAAGGTCGACATCTCCCAGGATGCGGATGCCCTCGAGCGCGTTCGGGCCCTCGGCTACATGCAGGCCCCCGTCGTCATGACCGAAGCCGACCACTGGTCAGGCTTCCGCCCGGACAAGATCGAGGAACTGGCCATGGCCGCCTCGAACGTAGCCTAGGCAACAACACCCATCACCAGCAGTTGGAGGCCGGTCTCATGTCTGGCGACATCGCGGTGGAGGAGCGGACCACGCGTCCGGCCACCGCAAACACCACTGAGAGTTCCCTGATCTACTTCTCCTCCGTTTCCGGCTACACGAAACGGTTCATGGAGAAACTGGGGCTTGAAGCGGCGCAGATCCCCCTCTATGCCAGCGAACCAGAACTGCTGGCTTCTCAGCCGTATGTCCTCGTTCTGCCCACCTATGGTGGGGAGAAAGGGGCGCGGTCGATCCTCCCGCAGGTGATCCGGTTCCTCAACAACGAGGGAAACCGACAGCTGCTGCGCGGCGTCATCGGCGCCGGCAACACCAACTTTGGAACCACCTACTGCTTGGCGGCAGACAAGATCTCCGCCAAATGCTCGGTTCCCGTGCTATATCGTTTCGAACTCATGGGGACGTCGGAAGACGTCACCCGTGTACGCCAAGGATTGGAAGAGTTTTGGACACCACCGTCGCAGAGCCAACCGTGAAGACCGACACCAAGGAAGTCCCTGAGGCCTTTCAGGGCTTGGGATACCACGAGCTCAACGCCATGCTCAACCTTTACGATAAGGAGGGGAAGATCCAGTTCGCCGCAGATCGTGCGGCGGCACGGCAGTACTTCCTGCAGCATGTGAACAACAACACGGTCTTCTTCCACGACCTCGACGAGAAGCTCGAGTACCTCGTGAAGCACGAGTACTACGAACGCGAAACCATCGACCAGTACACGATGAACTTCGTCCGCGGCCTCTACGCACATGCCTATAAGAAGAAGTTCCGCTTCGAAACCTTTCTGGGCGCCTTCAAGTTCTACACCTCCTACACGCTGAAGACCTTCGACGGAAAGCGCTTCCTGGAACGCTACGAGGACCGCGTGTGCATGGTCGCCCTGCACCTGGCCCGTGGCAACGAAGAGCTGGCCACGCAACTGGTCGACGAGATCATCGATGGTCGCTTCCAGCCAGCCACCCCCACCTTCCTGAACGCCGGCAAGGCCCAGCGCGGCGAGCTGGTTTCCTGCTTCCTGCTGCGCGTCGAAGACAACATGGAGTCCATCGCCCGTGGCATCAACTCCTCGCTTCAGCTTTCCAAGCGCGGTGGCGGTGTTGCCCTGTCGCTGACGAACATCCGCGAACACGGTGCCCCGATCAAGCAGATCGAGAACCAGTCCTCCGGCGTCATCCCCGTGATGAAGCTTCTTGAAGACAGCTTCTCCTATGCGAACCAGCTGGGTGCCCGCCAGGGTGCAGGAGCCGTCTACCTGCACGCCCACCACCCGGATATCTACCGCTTCCTCGATACCAAGCGGGAGAACGCGGACGAGAAAATCCGCATCAAGACCCTCTCATTGGGCGTGGTCGTCCCCGACATCACCTTCCAGCTGGCCCAGACGAACGAGGATATGTACCTCTTCTCGCCCTACGACGTCGAACGCGTCTACGGCATCCCCTTCTCCGACGTCTCCGTCACGGAGAAGTACTACGAAATGGTCGATGATTCGCGGATCAAGAAGACCAAGATCAACGCCCGCGAGTTCTTCCAGACCCTCGCGGAGATCCAGTTCGAATCGGGCTACCCGTATGTGATGTTCGAAGACACGGTGAACCGGGCCAACCCCATCAAGGGCAAGGTCATCATGAGCAACCTCTGCTCGGAGATCCTGCAGGTGTCCTCACCGTCGGTGTACAAGGAAGACCTGGGCTACGAGGAGATCGGCAAGGATATCTCTTGCAACCTCGGCTCGCTGAACATCGCCAAGGCGATGGATTCCCCTGACCTCGGCGCCACGGTGGAGACAGCGATTCGCGCGCTCTCCGCAGTGTCGGATATGTCCTACATCGGTTCGGTTCCTTCGATTGCTGAGGGCAATAAGCAGTCGCACGCCATCGGTCTGGGTCAAATGAACCTGCACGGCTACCTGGCACGTGAACACGTCCACTACGGCTCCGAAGAAGGCCTGGACTTCACGAACATTTACTTCTACACCGTGCTCTTCCACGCCCTGAAGTCTTCGAATAAGTTGGCCATGGAAACGGGCGAAACCTTCGATGGGTTTGAGGATTCGAAGTACGCCTCGGGGGAGTTCTTCGATAAGTACACTCAGGCTGAATGGGTTCCGCAGACCGAAAGGGTCCGCGAGCTTTTCGCCAATGTGCACATCCCGACCCAGCAGGACTGGGAGGAACTGAAGGCTTCGATCATGGAGCACGGTATCTACAACCAGAACCTGCAGGCCGTCCCTCCGACGGGCTCGATCTCCTACATCAACAACTCGACCTCTTCGATCCACCCGGTGGCCGCGAAGATCGAGATCCGTAAAGAAGGAAAATTGGGCCGTGTCTACTACCCGGCTCCGTACCTGACCAACGAGAACCTGGAGTACTACCAGGATGCCTACGAAATCGGCTACGAAAAGATCGTCGACACGTACGCAGCCGCAACCCAGCACGTTGACCAGGGCCTGTCGCTGACGTTGTTCTTCAAGGACACCGCCACGACCCGTGACATCAACCGGGCGCAGATCTACGCATGGCGCAAGGGCATCAAGACGCTTTACTACATCCGCCTCCGCCAGCTCGCGCTGGAAGGCACGGAGGTTGAGGGCTGCGTTTCCTGCGCACTCTAGGAGTCGCAGGCGCTGAATAAACCTCGTCCTTCCACCTGGACGCCGTCAGCCGGCATCCAGGACACCGGACCGGGACGACGGCGGGAATCTTCCCGCCGTCGTCCCGCTCACGGAATACACAGGCAACCCGCATTAGAAAGTCAAAGTCAGGGGATGAAATGACCGATCAGGTCAAGCTGCAGCATCACGTCGA
The DNA here is from genome assembly GCF_900163545.1 of Arthrobacter rhombi. Taxonomy (GTDB): domain Bacteria; phylum Actinomycetota; class Actinomycetes; order Actinomycetales; family Micrococcaceae; genus Arthrobacter_H; species Arthrobacter_H rhombi_A. The sequence continues at coordinate 46,035 of NZ_FUHW01000023.1, read as the reverse complement.
GGCCATCAACTGGAACCGCATCCAGGACGAGAAGGACGTCGAGGTGTGGAACCGCCTTGTCAACAACTTCTGGCTCCCGGAGAAGATCCCGCTGTCTAACGACGTCCAGTCATGGAACACGCTCACCGAGGACGAGAAGCTCCTCACCATGCGCGTTTTTACGGGGCTCACCCTGTTGGACACGCTGCAGGGCACCGTCGGGGCTGTCTCCTTGATCCCCGATGCCATCACCCCGCATGAAGAGGCCGTTTACACGAACATCGCGTTCATGGAATCCGTGCACGCCAAGAGCTACTCCTCGATCTTCTCCACGCTGGCCTCCACCAAGGACATCGACGAGGCATTCCGCTGGTCCACGGAGAACGTGAACCTCCAGAAGAAGGCCTCGATCATCGAGTCCTACTACTACGGCGAGGATCCGCTCAAGCGCAAGATCGCCTCAACCCTGCTGGAATCCTTCCTGTTCTACTCCGGCTTCTACCTGCCGATGTACTGGTCCTCACGCGCCAAACTGACCAATACTGCTGATCTGATCCGTCTGATCATCCGTGATGAGGCCGTTCACGGCTACTACATCGGCTATAAGTTCCAGAAGGGTCTGGAAGGTCTCAGCGAGGAGCGCAAGACCGAGTTGAAGGACTACACCTTCGAACTGCTCTACGAACTGTATGAGAACGAGGTGCAGTACACCCACGACCTGTACGACAGTGTGGGCCTGAGCGAGGACGTCAAGAAGTTCCTGCACTACAACGCCAATAAGGCGCTGATGAATCTGGGCTACGAGGCGATGTTCCCGTCCTCGGTGACGGACGTGAACCCCGCCATTCTCTCGGCTCTGAGCCCGAATGCCGACGAGAACCACGACTTCTTCTCCGGCTCCGGCTCCTCCTATGTGATCGGCAAGGCCGTGAACACCGAAGACGAGGACTGGGACTTCTAGCAAACCCAGCAGGTTCTGCACGAACCGTTCGAAGGGCTCCGGCGCATCAGTACCGGAGCCCTCCGACGTTTGAGCTGTGGCGGCAGACCGCCGATGCAGCGAACCTAGGCATCAATCACCAGGTCTTCCGTCGGTCGCGAACAGCACAGCAGGATCTTGCCCTCGGCTATTTCGCGTGGCCGGATGCCGCCAGCATGATTCATTTCGACCGCGCCTTCCAACAGACCGCTCTTACAAGTACCGCACATCCCCAAACCACAGGACGAGGGGACCGGCACGCCATCGGCGAGGGCCGCGTCGAGGACGAAGGAGCCTGCCGGGCAGTCGATGCTTCGCCCACTGCGCGCGAAGGTCACGGTGAACGCACCAGCCTTGTTGGTACTGGGGATTCCGGCGGATGCCGCATCTTGGTGGACTCCGATGTCGAAGCTCTCCTCGTGCCGGCGATCTGTGGCGCATCCCGCGGCATCGAGCATGGTCCGAACTCCGTCCAGATATCCTGCGGGACCACAGGAGAAGATCTCACGGTCCACGAGATCGGGAACAAGGCTGCGCAGCAGTTCCGTATCAAGCCGTCCGGGGGAGATTCCGATACCTGCAGGTAGCTTCGTCCCGCGCCTTTGGTCGGCAGTGACGAGCGTACTGCTGACCAGTTCCACACGCAGCCCGCGCCGGACGGAGAAGGCTTCCAGATCCCGACGGAAGATGACGTCGTCCGGACCGTGGAGGCTGTTGACCAGAACGGCATCGATCGGGTTGCCCTTGACCAGCAGCGTGCGCAGGATGGCCATGATCGGCGTGATGCCGGAGCCTGCTGCAAGGAAAAGATAGCGCTGCCTTTGCGCCCTCGCCTCGTAGTCCAGCTCGAAAGGTTGCGTTAGCTGGAGCTCGGTCGGTGTGAAACCGCCCACCGGCCCGTGCGCGCTGATTGCTCGGCCCGGGCGCAAGTTCTCGTGCAGCCAGTTGGAGAATGACCCACCCGCGATGCGTTTGACGGTGATCTCCAGCCGCCGGCTACCCGACGGTGCCGAACTGATGGAGTAGCACCGGCTGGCCCCGGCGCCGTCGATCTCCTGGCTCAGGGTCAGGAACTGGCCCGCCACCCATCCGAATCCTTCCTCCCCTTCGGGCTCAAAGACGAAGGTCTTGACATCGGCTGTCTCGTCACGGACATCGACGCAGCGCAGGACGTAGGCATCGGGGGCAGCCGGGTCGGCCGGAGATACTGGTGTGTGCACGGCCCGAGTGTGCTCGGCCATCTGGGTCATGGGAACACTTCCAATCCGTCGCCACCGGCTGCGTCGTCCAGAGCCGCAGAGGATCCGTTCCAGGATTCCGCTTCGACGTGGGCTCGTAACCGGTTGATGTACCAGGAGCAGAAGGCCTCCACCTGGTATTCGTTCGGTGCGTAGGGTCCCGGTTGGTAGGCGGGGCTGGACACGCCGCGCTGGGCGCGTTGCACGAAGACCCCATCTTGTGCGTTCGTCTGCTTCCAGACTCGCTTGAGCTCCTGTAGATCGTAGTCGTGACCTTCCACCGCGTCCTCGTGGACGAGCCAGGTGGTGCGCAGCAGGGTCCGGTCGGCAGCCAGCGGCACCACCGAGAACGTGACGGCGTGGTCGCTGAGGAAGTGGAACCATGCATTGGGCTGCCAATGCATCGAGAGCCGGCCCAGCCGGGGCTCAGTCAAATCGCCGAGTAGCTTGTTCGAGACGATCCGCCCATCCGGGCTGAAGGACTCGCCGGCCCCGTCGAGCGGTTCCCGCTGGATGCGGAACCCGGTCACGGGAGTCTCGAGTTCCTGGATTCGCTCGAACGGCAACCCGTTATCGGCGCTGACGCGCCGCAGATCCGCTTCGGCACGCAGGTAGCGGTCGTAGGCCGGCCGCAGCCGCGCCGGCAGACCGTCGGGTTCATAGCCGTAGGTGGGAAACAGCGAGCAAGAGAGTTCCGGGTGCCCGTCGCAGTGATAGCACTCTCGGTTGTTCTCCATCACGAGCTTCCAGTTACCCTCTTCGACGAGGTCCTCTTGCGCTGCGACCTTGGTACGCATCAGTTGATGCGGGGTCAGATAGGATTCGATTCGCTGGGCCACCGAATCGAAATCCTCCGGCGGCTCCGCAGAGAGGCAAATGAAGATCAGACCAGCGATGCTCCTGACCGCGACCTTTTTCAGAGCGAAGCAGCTGCGGTCGAAATCGGCGGGCTGCGAGTCGGCGTGCAGCAGCGAGCCGTCCGTCCCGTAGGTCCAGTGGTGGTATCCGCACACCAGGTTCCCGACCGAACCGCTGGCGTCGTTGAGGATCCGTGCGCCCCGGTGTCGGCAGACGTTGTGCAGGGCGCTGACCTGATCGTCGTCGTCGCGCACCAGGATCACCGAGTAGGGGCCGACGGTGATGGTGACGTAGTCCCCGGGCTCGGGCAGTTCGGCGTCGGCCGCCACATAGATCCAGTGTTTGGCGAAGATTGCGGCGATGTCCAGATCATGGACCAACGCGGATGTGTAGAACTCGGAATCAAGGCTCAATCCTTCAACCCGCTGGTGCACCAGCTGGGTCAGGCGGGCCGGGATCGGTTGGGCTCGCCCGGTTGTTTCGGTGCTGACGGGTGTGGTGTTCATGGTCTTCCTCCGGGGTGCCGTGGTGGATGCTGATGGCGTGGCCGGCCGACGCGGCTCGATCTGTTTCACATCGGCAGGCACAGCCGGAAGGCGTCGTAGATGGCTGCGTGGATGTTCCGGCTGGCCACTGCATCGCCGACGCGGAAGAGTTGGAACTTCCCGGAGGCCTCGGGATCCACGGGTTGTGGTTCTCCGGCCAGCAGTGCCTGGTAGTCGACTTCCCCTGCGTTGGCCGAGTCCGCCAGCAGCTCGAAGTACAGTTCGGCGTTGGGCAGATTCCCGTGTTCGACGACGACGAGGTCCACGGTTCGCGTCATCACCTGGCCGGAATAGTCGCTGCGAAGTTCAGCACTGAATTGCCCGTGGGCTGCCGGCATGACCGAGACGAGTCGGTGGGCCAAGGTGATGGTGACGTCGTGCTCGGAGAAGGCACGCAGGTAGCCCGGGGAGTTCATGCTGCCCACATCGGGGGCCACGGTGCGCTCCGGGGTGACGAGTTCAACGCGGGTGCCGGCCAGTGCCAGTCGTTCGGTGGCATCCATTCCAGGCTCGGCCCCGTTGTCGTCGTAGACCAGGGCCGTGGACGGCATCTTCGATAGTTGTCCTAGTACGTCCCAGCTATCGGCTACCAGATCCTCACCGGCGGCCAGGAACGATCGGTTCGGGGTGCCACCGGTCGCGACCACGACGACGTCGGGGTTCTCTGCCAACACCATCTCCCGATCGGCGTAGACACCGTACCGGAGGTCAGCGCCTGCCAGCTTGGCCTCACTGACCCGCCAATCGATGATCCCGATCAGATCGCGTCGGCGCGGTGAAGAGGCGGCGATGAGCACCTGGCCCCCGGGGGCATCGCCCGCTTCGAAGAGCACGACGGCGTGACCGCGCTCGGCCAAAACACGGGCGCATTCCAACCCCGCCGGCCCCGCCCCGATCACCATTGCCTTCTTTCGTGCTGCACCACCGGACACGATGGTGTGTGGCAACTGGAGTTCACGTCCCGTGGCGGGGTTGTGGATGCATTTGGCGTCGCCCGATGCGTAGATGGAGTCCAGACAGTAGTTCGCGCCGACGCAGGGGCGGATCCTGTCCTCCTGCCCGGCCGCCAGCTTGGCCACGAGCTGTGGGTCGGCGATCTGTGCGCGGGTCATACCGACCAGGTCCAACAGGCCGGCACCGATGGCGTGCCGGGCGGTGGAGACGTCGGCGATCCGCGAGGCGTGCATTACCGGGATGTCGATCTCGCGTTTGATGGCACCGGCGAAATCAAGGAACGGGGCCGAGGGGGTCCCCATGGAAGGAATCACCCGCGAGAGCGTGGCGTCGCTATCGATGGTGCCTTTGATCACGCTGAGGAAATCGATTCCATCGGCGATGTAGTGCTGCAGCGCCTCGAGGGCCTCGTCCTGCCGGAGGCCATCGGCTCGATCCTCATCCATGGACATGCGGATACCAACAATGAAATCTGGCCCGACCGCGGCACGGACGGCTTGGATGACCGCCCGAGGGAAGGCCATGCGGTGTTCGTGGCTTCCACCCCACACGTCCTGGCGGTCGTTGGTTGCCGGAGAGAGGAAGGCGTCCAGGAAGTGTCCGTAGGACTGGATTTCGATGCCGTCCAATCCGGCCTCCTTGCAACGCAGGGCTGCCCCTGCGTAATCGGACACCACCCGGCGCAGATCCCAGGGCTCTGCCACCTTGGGGAAGGCGCGGTGGGCGGGCTCCCGCTGATGGGAGGGGTAGAGGACCGGCAGCCAATCGCCGGTGTAGTTACTGGTCCGCCGCCCCAGATGGGTGATTTGGCACATGACCGCCGCGCCGGCGTCGTGCACTTCGTCGGTGAGCTTGCGGATCCATCCGGAGACTTCGTCCCGGTAGAGCAGCAGGTTGCCGAAGGCCGGGGGGCTGTCGGGGGAGACGACGGCGGATCCACCGATCATCAGCAGGCCGGTTCCGCCGCGGGCCCGTTCCACGTGGTAGGCACGGTAGCGATCGGTGGGCATGCCACCTTCCGCGTACGCCGGTTCGTGGGAGGTGCTGACGATCCTGTTGCGCAATGTCAGGTTCTTCAGCGTAAAGGGTTGGAGCAGTGGGTCTGTCGCGTGCATGGGGATGATTCCTCCCGGTGTCCAGATGCGCTGTCGTGGCCACCTGATACCTTTAGTGTGGTGTTCGCGAATGCTGAAGAAAAGCGAAAGATTCGTCACAGTACCGTGTACAGTTATTGCATGATTGATAGCCGACTTCACGTCCTGCGGATGTTGGCCGCCCACGGCACGGTGACGGCGACGGCGCGGGCGCTGCACTACACTCCTTCGGCCGTTTCACATCAATTGAGGGGGTTGGCCGAGGATCTCGGAGTCGTGCTGCTGATCCCCCAGGGACGCGGGGTTCGCCTGACCCCTGCGGCCCGAATCCTCCTGAGCCAGGCCGACGACCTTTTCGCCCGCTGGGAGACCATCAAGGCACTGATCACTTCCGAGTCGGGCGAGCACGCTGGTGAGTTAAGACTCTGCGGTTTTTCAACCGCAGCGGCGGCCCTCTTGCCCCCGGTGGTCACCGCTCTGCGCTCGTGGCGTCCGGAGCTTGAAGTGCGGATCATCGAGGCCGACCCGTTGGAGTGCTTCGACCTCCTGCTGGCCGAGGAAGCGGACCTAGCAGTGATCGTCGCCACCGACACCGTGCCAGCGACGGCCGATGGCCGCTTTGACCAGCAGTTCCTTCTTGATGATCCTCTTGACCTGCTGGTCCCCGACGGGCATCCATTGGCGCAACGTGCCTGGATTACCCTGCGTGAGACCGCCGAGGAGTCGTGGATCGTCGATCGGCCGAACCGTCCGCACCGCCAATTGGTCTTCACTTCATGCGCAGAGGCAGGCTTCACCCCGACCGTCGCACATGAAGCCGTCGAGTGGGACACCGGGGCGGCCTTGGTGGCCGCAGGGTTCGGGGTATCGCTGGTTCCGCGGCTCGCCCGGATGCCGGCAGGGTATGCCACAACCCGCGTTCCCTTGCGCGGGGATCCCGCACCGTCACGGCATATCCGCACTGTGGTCCGTCGAGGGAGCCGGTCCCAACCACTGCTGGCTTCGGCACTGGAAGTGCTCGGCGAGACAGCGGCCGGAGTCCACGCGCTTGACACCAGTCCTCCGCTGCCGGCGTCGGGCTGAGCTGTCGCCGGCTGTTCACCGTCGCCTCGGTTGCCCGCTCACCTACTCTGAGTGGGAACCATCGCGCGCTTGCCGTAGCGAAGTCGAAGCGGTCTGCCGGGATCTCCGTTGCCGTTGCCTCTGACGCATCAGCAAGCAGTCCAATGAGAGGACCAGAAAGGCCCCTAGCGCATAAGCGGGTAGATCGGTGAGGGAAAAGGTCGTACCCAAGACCAGACGGATCGGTGGAACGACGGCGGAGAGGGCACTGGGCAGTGCTGTCAGCTGCAGCAACTCCACCAAGGTACTGACGCAGAACGCCCAGATCGCCACCCTGAAGGGACGCCAGGCAGGTTTGATCAAACCGACCACCAGATAAATCAGCACTGTGTAGAGCGCCCCGCCAGCAATATCAGCCAGTCCAGCCGGCAGCAGGAAACGTGCTGTCAGGCCCACGGGGATGACGGAAACGGCTGCCACGCAGAGAATGAAACGACGTGACCCGAGGAATGATGTCAGTCCGGGCGATGGCATGGAGGAAGTCTAACGCCGCCGTGGTGGCGGTAGGCTCGAAGCATGAGTCCAGCACTACAGCAATCCGTTGTTCTCGAGAACGGGTTCGCCCGGAATTTCCCCGAACTCTCCATTTCCTGGGCAGCGGAAGAACCCCCGGCACCGGAACTATTGGTTCTGAATGAGCGATTGGCACGGGAGCTCGGGCTGGACCCCGAATACCTTCGCAGCGCCGAGGGGATCTCCGTGTTGACCGGGGCCCACCCGCCCGAAGGGGCGACACCCGTTGCCCAAGGGTATGCAGGGCACCAGTTCGCTTCGTACTCCCCGCGGCTCGGGGACGGCCGGGCACTGCTCTTGGGAGAGCTGCGCGGCGCTGATGGAAACCTCCGTGACCTACACCTGAAGGGTTCGGGACGGACGCCCTTCTCCCGTGGTGGTGACGGGTTTGGCGCCGTAGGGCCCATGCTGCGCGAGTATATTCTGAGCGAATCTTTGCACGCATTGGGAATCCCGACCACGCTCTCGCTGGCGGTTACCGCCACAGGAAACGGAGTATTACGTGAAAGCCGGTTGCCCGGCGCCGTGCTCACTCGCGTTGCTTCCAGCCATCTGAGGGTGGGCTCATTCCAATATGCCCGCGCGCTGGACGACCCCGATCTGCTGCACCGTCTGGCTGACTACGCCATCCTCCGCCATCATCCGGAGGCAGGTGAGGCCGAGCGACCCCATCTGGCCCTGTTCGACGCGGTTGTCGCCGACCAAGCTACTTTGATTGCCCAATGGATGTTGGTCGGATTCGTCCACGGGGTGATGAACACCGACAACATGACCATTTCGGGGGAAACCATCGACTATGGGCCCTGCGCGTTCATTGACGCCTTCGATCCCGCCGCGGTCTTCAGCTCCATTGACGCGCAAGGACGTTATGCTTATCGGAATCAGCCGGTGATGGCCGAATGGAACCTGGCCCGTCTGGCAGAGGCCATGCTGCCGCTCTTTGACGACGATGAGGACCGGGCCGTGGAATTGGCCATGGAATCGTTGCGCACCTTCAGGACCCGCTACAGCGAGGCCTGGTCCGCGGGTATGTTCGAGAAATTGGGCCTGCCACCAGCCACCGGCGTCGAGAGCCGCGACCAGCCGGCCCACGACCTCGTAGAAGCCACGACCGCTCTATTGGCTGCCAGCGGGGCCGACTACACTTCGTTCTTCCGTGCCTTGGCGGATGTGGCCCGGGGCGAGCGAGCAGTCGCCCGTACCCTTTTCGCCGACCCGGCGCCCTTCGAGGACTGGGCCGGAAGGTGGCTGGCCCTGGGGCCCGACCCTGCGGGGCTGGACCGGATCAACCCCGCCTACATTCCGCGCAACCATCTGGTGGAAGAAGCCCTTGAGGCAGCCACGGGAGGGGACCTGGAACCGTTGAACCACCTTTTGGAAGCCGTCTCTGCGCCCTATGATGTGCGTCCGGGCCTGGAGCGGTATGGCACGGGTGCGCCTACGGAATTCGGCCCATACGTCACCTTCTGCGGCACCTGAGGCTGCCCGTTTCGACACCAGCGGATCAGGTACTGCGGGACCAAGAACGACCGATAGGGTGGAACGGTTAGCGCCGATCCCCGAGGCGCTGAAAGGATGCCTTCATGACTGCCTCGACCATCGGCCACCAGGACCGCCCGGACGCTTCCGGAACCCATCTCCTCGAGCTGCCCGACGGCTCACGCCCCTCCAGCTTCTACGTGCCACTGGGGGAAGGCAGCTACCGTTCCACCATCCACACCCAAGGTGCCTGGAACGAGCACGAGCAACATATGGCGCCGGCCACCGGGCTCCTGGTCCGCGAGCTCGAGCTTTTCGAGCCCCGCGAGGATATGCGCATGGCACGAGTCAGCCTGGATATCCTGGGGATCATCCACGGTGGCGACGTGCAGATCACCACGCAGATGATCAGGCCCGGCAAGACCATCGAACTGGTTGAGGCGCAAATGGTTTGTCAGGGCCGGACCGCCATCGTGGCCCGCGGGTGGAGGCTGAAGACCCACGACTCACAGCTCGTCGCCGGTGTCGAGGACGCTGACGTCACCCACCCCGAAGACCTACCCGTCTGGGACGGAATGGAGATGTGGCCCGGCGGCTACATCGAGCAGCTGGAACTACGGGTCGAACCCGGACACCGTTTGGGCAAGGGCGTGGTGTGGCTGCGCAACCCGCAGCAGATGGTCGATGGCTTCGACACCCCTGATATGGTCCGGCTGTTGGGGATGGTCGATACGGCCAACGGGGTAGCACCGAGGGTGGCTCCGGGACCGGAATCCTGGATGTTCCCGAACGTCGACCTGCAGATTCACATGTACCGCCGTCCCGTCGGTCAATGGCTGGGCATTCAGTCGCAGCAGACCTACGGTTCGGACGGGATCGGACTGACCTCTGCCGTACTGCATGACACCGAGGGGCCCTTCGGGCGCAGCGAACAGATCCTCACCGTCCGTCCGATGCCCACACGCTAGCGCGGGTCAGGCACCGTGGAGGCTGACGCGAGCATGGACCGGATCCTGGCCTTGGGAGTAGGGATGAAGCCTGCGTTCACGTAGCGGCGCCGTACTGAGCCCTCGGCCCGGTACAGGGCCCAGCCACGACGCAGCAAGAACGGAAGCGGCTTCCGGCGTTCCTTGATATCGCGTACCAACCGACGCACCGCCGTCGTGATGGGGGAGACGTCTATGTAATAGGCGCGGACGTCCACCCCGTGAGCGATGAGCGGCGCCCGGATCTCATCCACGAAGATTCCCTCGGCCACGACGGGACCGCCGGCCATGGTGACGGTCGAATAGCCGGAGTAGCTCGACGTGGAAATCGAATAATGCGGGACTTCCATGCTGCCGGTGCGTAGCAGGTGCAGGACGGAGTTGACCGCTGCATCACAGTTCCAGGTTCCGGGATGGTCCCAGTCGACCTCGCCGTAGGCGGTGTGGGGCAGCGGGGTCTGCGGGGAATCCTCGGCCAATTCACGGTAGAAGTTATCCAGCTCGACATGCGGGCGGCCGTAGCGCTCGGCGAGATAGGACTTTCCGGATCCGGAGGAACCGCCCAGGAGGATCAAAGTCAGGATTGGTTCAGGCACGACCCCCATTATTCATGCGGACCGCCCACAACTAGAATCGTCATCATGACTTCCTGGAATTCCGCCACGCATCAGCCCCTGACCGTGTGGCGTTCCGAGGCGAGTGGAAACCCGGAAGCTGACCTGCTCGAAGGCATCGAGCTGCTTGAACGGGTTCGCTACGGGAAGTCCGGGCCGACACTGCGCCTCTACCGCCCCGAACCCACTGTGGCCTTCGGCCAACGGGATATCAGGCTTCCCGGCTATGAACAGGCCACCGCCTCGGCTCGTGGCCTGGGCTTCGACCCCGTGGTCCGAAAAGCTGGCGGCCGGGCAGCTGCCTACCACCAGGGCACCTTGATCGTCGATCATGTCGAACCAGCAGGTGAGGCGATGCTTGGCCATCAGGACCGCTTCAAGGTTTTGGGCAGCCTCTATGCCGAGGCCCTGAAGAGCCTGGGCATCGACGCCGTGGTGGGTGAGATCCCCGGGGAGTACTGTCCCGGTGAATTCAGCGTCCATGGCCGGCCCGGCCCCGGCTCCAGCACCGCATCCCCGGTGAAACTTGTGGGCACCGCACAACGGGTTGTCTCCGGTGCCTGGCTGTTCGCCAGTGTGTTCGTCATCGAAGACTCTGCCCCGTTGCGCGTGGTTCTGGAGGCCGTCTACGCGGATATGGGATTGGACTTCGACCCGACGACGGCTGGTGCCGCGGAGGACCTGGTTCCTGGAACCACCGTGGAAGCCGTTGAACAGGCGCTGCTGCGGGCCTATGCCCAGCACACCACCGTCATCGACCCACAAGCCCTGGTGGGATAACCTCCGTCGACTCGACACCCACAGGCGTGCACACACCCCCGTTGTGCACAGCAGGAAGCTGCGCCCTCACGGTTCACGACCACGGCTCGATGCTGGTGGCTAGGCGCTGAGACTCCGGCGGGGAGACCGGTGCCCTAAGGAGGCATCATGTGTAGGAGCTGCAGCATTACGTCCAGCCGGCTCGAGGGGCGGCTGGCGCCATTGCCGGGGGAATGGTTCATTGAACACGCGATCGGACGCCGCGGGGTTCCGGTCGCTTATACCGTGGGACTGACCGGGATCCACCAGCCGGAGCTGATCATCCGCGAGACGGGATTCTCCCGTGGTCACCGGATCCTTCATGAACTCATCGCCGGTGTCGTGGTCGGTTCCCTCCGGCTGGAACCCGGGCCAACTCGCTTGGGAGAAGGACGAGATCTGGTCCTTCACCGCTATGCCCATAGCATCGAGCTGACCGAAGCCGTCCGGCGGTACGACGGAATCATCAACGTGCTCCAGGTGGTGCAGGTTCCCTTCAAGGATTCCTCCGCAACTGTCAGACGGTCGGTTTCGGTGGTCCAGGCCAGGACTGCCGAAGTTGTTTCGCTGGGCAGTGTGGCCCACGAGTTTCGAAGGCCGCGACGAGAGCAAGGCGCCTAGGGCTGTGGGAGCTCGTGAAACACCGCGTGGCGGGAACCCTTTCGGGCTCCCGCCACGCGGTAGATCAATCGGGGGCCTGTCGGCCCTCCAGTTTCGACTACTTGCTGATCTGGTCCAGCCATTCCTGCAATTGCGGGGCTTCGGCAGCGATGCTGGTCGCATCACCGTGGCCGGTGTTCACGATGGTGTTCTGCGGCAGCACCAACAGTCGGTCCCTGATCGAGGCCACAATCGTCTCGTAGCTGGAATAGCTGCGCCCGGTGGCACCGGGGCCACCGCTGAACAGGGTGTCCCCGGAGAAGACCGTGTCCAACTCCTCGGCGTAGAAACAGGTGGATCCGGGGGAGTGGCCAGGAGTGTGGATCGCCTTCAACGTCGTACCGGCGATGTCGAAGGTATCGCCATCTGAGATCTCCTGATCCGGCGTCGTCCCGGGGAAGACATCCTCCCAGAGCATCTGATCCTCGGGATTCATGTAAATCGGAGCGTTGACCATCTCGGCGAAATCGCGCGCATAACGGATATGGTCGTCATGCCCATGAGTGAGCAGGACGGCGGTGACCTTGCGTCCGCCCACCGCTTCGACAATGGCAGCGGGCTTATGCGCCGGGTCGATCACGAAGACTTCGGCCTCGTCACCGATGATCCACACGTTGTTGTCTACATCCCATGTTCCGCCGTCGAGGCTGAACGTTCCGGAGGTCACCAGGTTTTCGATCTGTGCGGCCATTAGAGCTCCACCACCGAACGCAAGACGGTGCCATCATGCATCTTGTCGAAGGCCGCCTCGATATCGCCCAGCCCGATGCGTTCGGTGACGAACGCATCCAGATCCAGTCTCCCGAGCTTGTATTGTTCGACGAGCATGGGGAAGTCGCGGGAAGGCAGGCAGTCGCCGTACCAGGAGGACTTCAGTGACCCGCCGCGGCCGAAGACGTCGGCGAGGGGCAGTTCGAGCTTCATCTCCGGATTGGGGACGCCCACCAGCACCACCCGGCCGGCCAGGTCACGGGCGTAGAAGGCCTGCTGATAGGTTTCCGGGCGGCCGACGGCATCGATGACGAGGTCGGCGCCGAAGCCACCGGTCAACGCCTGGATGGCTTCGACCGGGTCCTTCTCCTTAGAGTTCACCCCATGCGTGGCACCGAGCTCCAGGGCCATGTCGACCTTTGACTGGTCGATGTCCACGGCAATGATGGTGGTGGCCCCGGCCAGCTTCGCGCCGGCAATAGCGGCGATGCCGACACCTCCGCAACCGATGACCGCCACGGATTCGCCGCGTTTGACCTCGCCGGTGTTGATGGCCGCACCAATACCGGCCATGATTCCGCAGCCCAGCAAGCCCACGGCAGCTGGATCGACGTCGTCGTCCACCTTGGTGCACTGGCCCGCGGCGACCAAAGTTTTCTCGGCGAAGGCACCAATGCCCAGCGCGGGGGAAAGCTCGGTACCGTCTTCGAGGGTCATCGGCTGAGCAGCATTGGCAGTATCAAAGCAATACTGCGGCTGGCCCTTGGCGCAAGCGCGGCATTCCCCGCACACGGCACGCCAGTTCAGGACGACGCGGTCGCCGACCTGGACATTGGTTACGCCTTCACCGAGCTGGCTGACCACGCCGGTGGCCTCATGCCCCAGCAGATAGGGGTAGTCATCGCCAATTCCGCCGAGCTTATAGTGCAGGTCGGTGTGACAGACCCCGCAAGTGAGGATGTCCACGACCGCTTCGCCGGGACCGGGATCCGGAACGACGATCGTCTCGATTTCCACCGGTGCGTCCTTGGCCTTCACGACGACAGCCTTGACCTTTTGTGCCATGGTTTCCATCCTCTCGGCCATGCCCTGCACGGCCCATTCAGTTCAGAAAAAAGGTGCCCACACGGAAAAAACCGCGGGCACCTTTCATCCTGTCATAGAGCGCCTAGAGACGCTCGCGAACCTGCTCAATACGGGGATTCGTGACGGCCGAACCATCGGAGAAGATCAAGGTGGGGACCGTTTGGTTACCGCCGTTGAACTCCTCGACGATCTCGGCGGTTCCCGCGACGTCCTCGATGTTGACCTCCCGGTAGGAGATGCCATCGGCGTCCATGGCCTTCTTTAGGTTCCTGCAGTATCCGCACCAGGAGGTCGTGAACATGGTGACGGTCCCGGCTTCGGGGATGTAGTCCTCAGTCTTCAAATCAGTCATGTCCAGCACAACCGGCACTATGAGATCCTTATTCCATGTGTGGGAGATACGTAATGGCCCGGGCCATTGGTGACCTGGTAGCCGAAGCCGAGGCGGAAGCCGACGATGCGCTGGAACTGCGTAAATCGTGGAACGTCGCCCCGACCAGCGATGTTCCGATTGTGTTGGAGCGGTTGGTCGACGACGAAGTCGTCCGTCAGGTGCACGTGGCCACATGGGGTTTGGTACCTATCTGGGCCAAGGACCCTTCCGTGGGGGTGAGGGCTTTCAACGCCCGCAGTGAAACCGTTCTGGAGAAACCCACCTTTCGTTCTGCCATCAAGGCCCGCCGGTGCGCCATCCCCGTTGAGGGCTACTACGAGTGGAAGAAATCCGGGGCCGGCAAGACCGCCTCCAAACGTCCGTATTTCGTGCACCCGGAAGGCGGCTCGCTGATCTTCTTCGCTGGCATCTACGAGTGGTGGAAAGATCCCTCAAAGACGGAAGACGACCCAGAACGTTGGCTGCTCAGCTGCAGCATCCTCACGATGGCCTCACCCGACGAGACGGGCGAATCCACGGTGCTCGACGAACTGCATGGACTGCACGATCGGTTGCCCATCCCCTTGGATCGGGAGACGATGTCCGAATGGTTGAACCCCGGCGACCGGGAAGCTGCCCCGTTGGTCGAGCAAGTCAGATCCGAAGCCTATGAGGTTGCCGGAGGCTGGTCTCTCCGGGAAGTGGGCTCCGCCGTGGGCAACGTGCGGAACAACGGTCCCGAGCTCATCGAGCCGGTTCAGAACCTTTTCGCGGAGTAATCTGAGGGGATGGAAGCGCACGAACTGCAGGAGCTGATGCGGTTGCGTCGCGCCAGGGATCTAATGGACCGCGACTTCGCTGATCCTCTCGATGTGCCCACCATGGCCGGCACGGCACTGATGTCCCCGGCCCATTTCTCCCGAAGGTTCAAGGCCGCCTATGGTGAATCGCCGTATGCCTACCTGATGACCCGACGCATCGAACGAGCGATGACCTTGCTGCGGGGTGGGGTCGGGGTCACCGATGCCTGCCTGGCCGTGGGCTGCACGTCACTGGGGTCGTTCAGTTCGAGCTTCACCCGGATCGCCGGTGTTTCCCCGACGCAGTACCGGGCCTTGGACCATGCGGCACTGCAGGCCATGCCGGGCTGTTTGGCGCGGTTAACCTCCCGACCTACCTCCTTGAAACCGAGCAGGATCCGAGAAGCACCCCCAGTTATCCAGGACTAGCGTTGGATACATGAACATTTCCTTGAAGTACTGCCACATCACCGTGAACGATGTCGACGAGGCCATCGCCTTTTATCGCGACGGACTCGGGCTCGAGGTGGTCAACGACGTCGCCGGTGGCGGGCACCGGTGGGTCACCCTGGGTACCGTCTCCCAGCCAGGGGCGGAAATCGTGCTCTCTAATCCACATGCAGGTCGATCAGAGCAGGACGGGGATGTCCTCCAAGAACTCCTGGCCAAAGGTGTGCTGCCCATGACCGTGTTCACCACGGACGACGTCGACGCCCTCTTCGAAAAAGTCCGTGCCACGGGTGCCGAAGTGCTCCAGGAGCCAATCGATCAACCGTGGGGACCACGCGACTGTGCCTTCCGTGACCCCTCAGGGAACATGGTGCGCATTAACCAAGCAACTGACTGAGCGGCGGTGCTCCTGCCTCCTGCGAGTGACGTCTCGTGACCCGGGCAGGGCATCCCCTAGGGTGTTCATCATGACTTTGACGTGGAGCACGACGCACCCGATCTTGAAAAGTTCCACGAACGGTGGGGCGGGGATCGTCTTACGCCCCTGGAGCCCCGAGGATGCGGACTCGATCTACCAGGCCTGCCAAGACCCGGAAATCATCCGGTGGACGACCGTGCCGTATCCATACACGCAGGATCACGCGGTCTCATTTGCCGATTTTTCCGCAGCAACCTGGCGCGAGCAGGCCGGAGCTTCCTTCGCCGTGGTGGATGAAAGCACGGACGCTGTCCTGGCTTCCTGCGGGCTGGTTGATGTCGACCAGACGAACGCCACGGTGGAAGTGGGATATTGGGTGGCGCCATGGGCTCGTGGCCGTGGAGTGGCTACGGCGGCAACCAAGGCCGTGAGCCGGTGGGCGATAGAAGATCTGGGAGCCCAACGGGTCAGCCTCGAAGCCGCATCGGAAAACCATGGTTCCCAGCAGGTGGCACTCAAGGCCGGTTTCACCCGCGAAGGTATCCAGCGATCCAAGGCCGCACGCTTCGGTGAACGCCATGACATGGTGCTGTTCTCCCTCCTGCCCGGCGACGGAGCATCCTAACAGGACCTCCGCTACCCGCGGGAGGAAGAAGAAGGCAACCCTGGTCCGCTGATGAAGGAGAAGGGCGTGCTCTCCGCCGCCAGCGTGTCATGTCAGCCGCCCTCGATCAGCGCCTTCAACCGGGCGAGATCCTCCCGAGCATCGTTGGCATCCTGTTCGAACTCGGCGTCACTCATTCCCGTTTTCTTGAAGAGGGTGAACACGACCTCGCTGCCCTGATCGTTGCTCAGTACACGGAGGGGATTGCGCACGACGGTCCCGTCCGGCAGGACCACGTCATGATCGAGGACGCCCGACTTGATCGGGCCGACGAACCTCACCTCGACTGCGCCCATCGGGGAATCGGTAATCCATCGTCCCTCTTCGTTGCGAATGCCGGAGCTCAGACCCGCGGCCCAATGAGGGAGCTGCAGAGGGTCAGCGGCAACGGCGATGACCCGGTCGATTCCAGCGTCAATGGTCTGGGTGAGGTGTCGCACCGGCCATGTCATGGTCCAGATCCTATCCAGAAACCCAAAGTGTCGTACATGCTTTCTAGTCTAATCTTGCTTAGAACAAAGATTCGAATAGAATGGGATGATCGTCGCGCACAGGCAGTTTTGCGGCCCCTTCCATGATTTAGGGCCCCGAGACCTATGCCGTCGTCCGGGGCGAATTGGAGGTATCAGATGGGGCTTTTCACCCAGTCAGTCGACGTGGAATGCAGCACCGCAGGCTTACCTTTGCGGATGCGGTGGCAGGGACGGGAATACCGTGTTGCCGCCGATCCCGTGCGCTGGTTTGAGCGCCGCCGCTGGTGGGCCGAGGAGATCCGCGCAGAACGCGGCCGCGGTCCGGGACTTGTCGACCATGAGATATGGCAACTACAGGTCAGGCTCGCCGGCAAGGGGCCGCTGCTCACCTTCGAGGTCTCCCGCGATGTGGAGAGCGGGCGCTGGCGACTCATCCGGATCCACGATGCCTTGCTGGAGAGTGCATGAGTTTCACCCATTTGAACGTGGCCTCCGCGTTCAGCGCACATTACGGGGTTTCCTGGCCCCAAGACCTCGCCCTGAAGGCCGCTGCCGAGGGGGCTGACGCCCTGGCCAGCACCGAACGCAATGGCCTTTACGGCGCCGTCAAACACCTCAAGGCGTGCCGGGAGACCGGACTGGATCCGATCCTCGGGGTGAACCTAGCGGTGCTGGGCCCCGGCGCTGATAACGCCCGGCATCCTCCGGCGCATGCTGCCCGGGGGCGCCCGGGACTACAGCTCCAAGGGCGTGTCATCGTACTGGCTAAAGGACATTGCGACGGGGCCGGCTACCGGGCTCTGTGCCGGCTGGTCTCCCTAGCCCATGAGGGGACTGCGGCGCACCGGGGTGCTACCGGAGGCAAACCCGTGGGGGTGACTCGTGCGCAGTTAGCGTCGTGTGCCACCGACCCGGAGGCCGGTACGGTACTGAAGGTGCTGCTGGGACCGGATTCCGATGTCGGTCAGGCGGCCCTGCGCCGTGAACTCCCACGCGCCAGGACCGCGCTGGCCGGATGGCTGCAGGCGGTGGGTAGAGATGTGGTGCACCTCGAGCTGGTCACCCACCTGAACACCCCGGGGGAGCGGCTCAGCACAGCGCATTCCATCCGGATGCTCCGCGTCGCCCAGGCCCTTCATGTTCCGGCAGTACTTACCAACGCCGTGCGCTATGCAGACCCCGATGGTGCGGCTACTGCCGACGTGCTGGATTCTGCCCGTGCCTTGAGCTCGTTGGAAACTCTTGGCGATCTGCAACCAAACGGGCAGGGATGGCTCAAAAGCCCCGGACGGATGAACGCCCTGGCCCGGGAAATTGCGCGGGACGCGGGGGAGGGGAGAGCCGCTGGGGAACTGCTGGGCAACACCTCGGCCATGGCCGACTGGGCACGGATGGACCCGGTGGACGACGCCGGCTGGGGAATCCCCGTGGTCCCCGAAGCCAGCGTGATTGGTATCAGCGGTCACCCCGATGCGGAACTGGCGGCACGCTGCGAAGCAGGCATTACCCGCCTGATCCCTCAGGACGCCGGTTCCCGTGCGCTGCGCGATCGCCTCGCGATGGAACTGGAAACCATCTCCGACCTGGGCTTTGGCACCTACTTCCTCACCGTGGCCGAGGTCAGCTCGATGATCACTACCCTGGGCGTGCGCAATGCCGCCCGGGGATCCGGCGCTTCTTCCGTGGTGAACTTCCTCCTGGGCATTAGCCATGTGAACCCGTTGGCCCACGACCTGCTCTTCGAACGCTTCCTCTCGCGGGACCGGACGACCCTTCCCGATATCGACATCGACGTCGAATCCGCCGAACGACATCGGGTCTATGAGCACATCTTCAAACGGTTTGGTTCAGAGCGGGTCACCCTGATGAGCATGCAGAACGGGTACCGGGCCCGTGGCGCGGTCCGGGACGCGGGGCAGGCGCTGGGCATGGGAGACGGGGACCTGGATGTCATCGCCAAACAGCTGTGGCGTTTCTCGGCCAGCAACTTCCGCGAGGCCCTGGACGAGAAGCCGGAGCTGCGCCCCTTTGCCGAACGGATGGGGGCCGAGAAGCAGCTGGACCTGCTGGTGGATTTGACCGAGCGGCTGGACCGGCTGCCCCGCCACATCTCCATGCACCCGTGCGGGGTGATCCTGGGGGATAACACCCTGCTGGACCGGACCCCGGTCCAGCCCAGCGGACTCGGGTTGGCGATGAGCCAATTCGATAAGCACGATATGGACCCCATGGGCATGCTCAAACTGGATGTGCTGGGGGTGCGCATGCAATCGGCGATGGCCTATGCGGTCTCCGAGGTCGTCCGGATCCATGGGGACGGGGATGCGGTTGCCCGCGCCGGCGCCCATTCGAAAACATCTGACGGGGGGCTTCCGGAGTATCTGGACACCGACGGGACCATCGACCTGCAGCGGGTCCCGCTGGATGATGAACCGACCTTCGAACTCATCCGCACCACCGACACGCTGGGCTGCTTCCAGATCGAATCTCCCGGGCAGCGTGAACTGATCGGCAAACTGGCACCACGCGAATTCAACGACATCATCATCGATATCTCGTTGTTCCGGCCCGGGCCCATGCAATCAAATATGGTCAAACCGTATCTGGAAAATCGGCATGGTTTTGCGGTTGAAAACTATCCTCACCCTGACCTTAAACCAGCACTGGCCGAGACGCATGGGGTCACGGTCTTTCACGAACAAGTACTACGGATCTTCGACGTGATGACCGGGTGCGGATTGGCCAAGGCAGATGTGTATCGGCGGCTGCTGGGCAACGAGCAGGCCGAACCACGGGTGGAGGAACTCTACCGTTCCAGAGCTCTGGAGCGGGGCTATCCGCTGGCCGTGATCGACGAGGTCTGGGCGACATTGAAGGCCTTCGGCTCTTTCGGCTTCTGCAAGGCCCATGGGGCAGCTTTCGCCGTGCCGACTTACCAGTCGGCCTGGCTGAAGGCCCACCACCCCGAGGCGTTCCTAGCCGGTATCTGGGAACACGATCCCGGAATGTATCCCAAACGTTTGCTGGTAGCGGAGGCTCGGCGGATGGGCATCCCCATCCTGCCACTGGATATCAACTGCTCTGACGCCTCCTACCGGGTCGAACGTTTGAAGGGATTGCTGCCCCCGGCCACGGTTCCACCCGTCTACCGGGCACCGGGAACGATGCCAGCCGGACGGTTAGGCATCCGGCTGTCCCTGAGCGGGATCCACGGGGTCTCGGGAAACGAGGTGAAGCGGGTCGTTGCCGGAAAGCCCTACGACTCGCTGGCTGATGTGCGCGACCGGTCGGGGCTGAATCGTTCCTCGTTGCGGACTTTTGCCGCCCTAGGGGCCTTCGATTCCCTGCAAAAGGTGGCTGGGCGCGGCAACCGTGCGGACCTGATGGCCCATCTGGCAGCCAGGCCCGCCAAGGCCTTGCCCCCACGGCACCGCCCCATTGCCGGGCAGCTGCCCTTGCCCATGAGCGACGTGGAACTGGGCGGATTGGCCGTGGGACACGTCGAACAGAGCATGGAGGAAACCGTCCGGACCGAATTGGATCTGATGTCGGTGGACGTCAGCGGCCATTTGATGTCCTCGCATGCCCCGGTATTGGCGAAACTGGGGGCGACCCATGCCGAGGATCTGCGGAGATTACGCAACGGAACCGAGGTTCTGGTGGCCGGGGTGCGGGTTGCAACGCAGACGCCACCCATGCGTGGTGGCCGACGAGTCGTGTTCATCTCCCTGGACGACGGAACCGGTTGCGTGGACTGCACCTTCTTCCACGAAGCCCAGCAGAACTCCGGGCCGCTGCTATTTTCCACCCGGCTTTTGCTGGTCCACGGGATCACCCGGCGGACGGGCCCCCGCGGCATCAGCCTGCAGGCCCTCCAGGCGTGGGACCTTGCTGACCAGGCCTCCCTCCCGGGGCCGGGACACCTCAGCGACCCGAACCGTGTCAGTGCGAAGCAGTCACTGTCCGCGACCAAGAAGCCCGGCAGCGAGGGCGCCTTGTCGTTGGCTACCCGGATGAAGGACGAAGGCCTGGACCACCGGCTGCCCGGTGAGGTTCCCGAGGACTGGCCGGAGTTCGACGTCGGATCATGAGCCGGGTCCCACCGCCAGTAGGCTGAAGCAGGACAAGTCACCGTAGGACACGAACCAAGGGAGAGGCACCGGATGACCAGCCCGAAACTTGAGGAATGGCCATCGACCGACCCCAGATACCGTCGCTCGGAGGCCTCGGCACTGTTGGGCCAAGGCGACGCGCTCTGGGAGCGCGTAACAGTGGATGTCATGCGTTGGCGGGTGAAGACTGCCAGCGGGTTTTGCGTGAACTCAACGGCCCCAGCGGCTCCGGGGGACCGCCTGGATGTCACCGTGCACGTCCTCGGGATGACGATCATCGAACCCGTGGAGGTCACCGACGTGGTCATCGAACACGACCGCGTCGGTTTTTCCTACCGCACTAGGCCGGGGCACCCCGTCAGTGGTGAAGAGGCCTTCATCGTGCACCGCCGGGGCGACGCCGTGCACTTCACGGTCCGCTCGCTCACCCGGGCGGCTCCACAACAACCCTGGCGGGTCCTCTACCCTATGCTGCTCATCGCCCAGCACATCGTGCGACGACGTTATCTGCGCGCGCTGCGATGATTGCCGGCTCTGATAGAAAGGTTGGTGCGCAGATGGACTTGGAGAGCAATCCACAGCGTGCGGCAGAACTCTGCTGTGCAGCGCAGACACGATTAAGAACGCGGGTTGCCCACCTGACGGAGGAGCAGGTTCGGGCCCCCAGCCGTCTACCCGGCTGGAGCGTAGGGCACGTTCTGACCCATCTGGCCCGCAACGCCGACGCCCATGCACGTCGACTTTCTGGTGCGCTTCGTGGAGAGGACCTGCCGAAGTATGCCAACGGACCCGAGCAGCGTGGCAACGAGATTGAAGCCGGAGCAGGGCGGGCCGCCGCGGAGATTATTGCCGACGTGGAAAACAGCCAATCGCAGCTCGAAGAAGTCTTCATGCTCAATGCAGCAGCCGGGTGGCCTCATGGCGACTTTCTGGGCGGTGGACACTACGGGGTTTCGGGATGCCCCGCGCACCGGCTGCGCGAAGTAGAGATGCACCATGTGGACCTGGGACTGGGCTACACCCCTGCCGATTGGCCGCATGAATATGTCGAGTGGGATCTTCCTATTCTGCTGGCCACGGTCGCAGAAAGGCTCGGATCCTCCGGTGACCGCCGACGAGTCATGGCCTGGCTGGCCGGCCGGGGACCACTGGATCCGACCGCGACGCTGGCCCCGTGGTGAGCGGCGGGGACCGAAGCAGTAGCTGGCCATGAACGACGACGGCTACGAAGCCTCCGGCATGGATGGCCTGATTCCCCCCGGGGCGGGTCCGCGCCGAAGACCAGCCTTTGTGCTGAGCCGCAGGATGCGGGGCTCGGTTTCGGGTAGCGTCCTGTGCATGCCCGAGGAGAAGGCCGTTGCGCAAACGGTGAAGCGAAGAACACGGTCCCTGTCCTCCGACGACGCCGGCGAACTCGCAGAACTGCTTCGACTGAACCGCTCGTTTCTGGCGCCTTGGGAACCGGTCAGGCCCGAATCCTTCTTCACCATCGCCGGACAACGCGAGTTGCTGGAACGGGCCCTTGAAGCGCGGGCCGCCGGGACCATGATTGCCTGGGGGATCACCGACGAGACCGGCGCCTTGGTCGGCAGGATCAACCTCAATGGCATCACCCGTGGCGCGCTTCAGTCAGGCAGTCTGGGCTTTTGGGTCGGCCAGGAACACAATGGGACCGGCCTGGCCACTAGGGCTGTGGCCGAAGCCAGGCAATGTGTCTTTAATGAGTTGGGACTGCACCGACTGCAGGCGGAGACCCTGGTTGAGAACCACGCCTCACAACGTGTGCTGGCGCGCAACGGGTTTACCCGGTATGGCACGGCGCCTAAGTACTTGAAGATCGCCGGGCGGTGGCAGGACCATGTCATGTACCAGGTGCTGTGCACGGATGGATCGCAGGAAACTGACGATGGCTGAACCCCAGGCCCTGGCCCGGCGACTGAATACCTTTGACGCCTCGGTCATCGGTCTTGGCTCGATGATTGGTGCAGGCATCTTTGCGGCCTTCACCCCGGCGGCGGCCGCGGCAGGATCGGGACTGCTGATCGGTTTGCTCGTTGCGGCCATCGTGGCCTTTTGCAACGCAACGTCATCCGCCCAGCTTGCTGCCGTCTATCCGACCTCGGGCGGGACCTACGTCTATGGGCGCGAACGGCTCGGCTCCTGGCCCGGGTTCCTGGCCGGATGGGGGTTCGTGATCGGAAAGACGGCAAGCGCTGCAGCCATGGCCATGACCTTCGCCGCTTATGCCGCCCCGTCCGGGTGGGAACGTCCTGTAGCCATCGCCGCTGTCCTGGTTCTGGCAGCGGTCAACTACTTCGGGGTCACCCGCACTGCAGCGGTCACCCGCGTCATCGTGGTGGTGGTGTTGGCGGCCTTGGCGATCGGGGTGGCAGCCGCGTGGGGAGGTCCTGCCCGCGCCCCGTCAGGCATCCTGGGTGCTGGCCTGCTGGCCCACGGCTGGTATGGGATCCTGCAGTCCGCAGGCTTGCTGTTCTTTGCCTTCGCCGGATACGCCAGAATCGCGACGATGGGTGAAGAAGTCCGCCACCCCGAACGAACGATTCCCCGCGCCATCGTCATCGCACTGGGCATCAGCGTCTTGGTCTACGCGGTGATTGCCGTGACGTTGCTGGCGACCCTGGGCCCCGGTGGGGTGGCGAGCCACGTGGCCCCGCTGGCGGCGGCCGTTGATGCCGGATCCCTGCCCTGGGTCGGCTTCGTCGTCAGGTTCGGGGCCGCGGCAGCGTCCCTGGGCGCGCTCCTGGCCCTCATTGCCGGGCTCGGAAGGACGAGCTTGGCCATGGCCCGCGAACGCGATCTGCCACAGTGGCTTTCCGCGGTGCACCCCCGCTACAGGGTTCCGCATCGGGCGGAGATGGTACTCGCCGTGGTGATCTGCGCGGTCATTTCCGTCGCAGATCTACGCGAGGCGATCGGCTTCTCCTCCTTCGGCGTCCTCATCTACTATCTGGTCGCCAATGCCGCTGCATTCACGCAGCCCGCTGTCGACCGCAGGTATCCTCAGGCCTTGCAAGTCCTGGGTGCCGGATCATGCGTGGCCCTGATCGCCACGCTGCCGCCACTGTCGGTGGCGATCGGGATCGTGATGTTCGCGGCGGGGATCGTCCTGCGGCTGATCAGGATCGGAAGAGACTCCTGACATGGATGGTGCCCGCGCCCTATCCGTTGTGCTGGAACATCGGCCATAACACGGAGGGGGTCCGGACCGAGTTCGCGCGGAGCGGATTGCTGGGGCGGTCTGGGTGCGGTGCTCCGGATGTGGGCGGTCTTCCATGGGTGGGCCGGGGCTGCTCCACCGTCCCGGGGGCACTTCACTTCGTGGCCGGGCGGTGGGCGCTGTTCTCAGCCGGGGTGGGGGTAATTACCGAAAACGGCGCGGAAACTCGTGGCCATTGACCCCTTGACGACCGCCGCGAACGCCACCACACTGACGGGACTGTAGATAGTCCTTCAGCCGGCCCATCACGTGGAGTGATCCTCATGCCTGAACGTCACATCATGGTGCAACGGCGCATGTCTGCGCCCATCGGTTCAGTCTGGGCCTTGTACGCCGACTTCCCGAATCTCGCGAAGCATTGGAATGGTCTCAGGTCCACGAGAGCCATCGGCGAGCAGACCAGCGGTGTGGGCGCTCGCCGCCGCGTTGAACTGAAGCCGATGGGCAGCATGGATGAAACCGTCACCACGTGGGAGGAGGGGCGCAGGATCGACACAGAAAACCAGCCGAGCCTGGCGGTGCCGATCAAGCGGGCCGAGTCCACGCTCATGCTCCTGCCCGACGAGGACGGCTCCTTCGCGACGTTCGACTACCGATATGTTCCCCGGGGTGGGCCAATTGGTCGATTCACGGGCCCGTTGATCGACAAGATGCTGACGTCGAACTTCACTGGCATGCTGGCTGCCATCGAGGACGCCGCACTCGCGAAACGATAGTGGACGCAGAACGGGCCGCCGGACCGAGGATCTGGTGTCCACGGACGTGACCCGAGTTTCCCGGGCGCAACTCTGACCCGAAACCGCGAGTAGCGAGTTGCTGGCGTCGGTCTGGATGTGGTGCCCCGGATATGGGTGGGTCTTTCGCGTTGTGGCTGGGCGGTAGGCGCTGGCCTCGGTCGGGGTGGGTTGGCTGCCGCAGTCGAGGCAGGACGGCGGTCAGCAGGTTCGGCCCCGGTGGCCAGCGCAGGAAGCAGGCCCGCTGCGGCGGGTCCTCCGGGCCGGGCTGTGGCCCAGAACCCGATGTGGATCCGCAGCGGCAGTTCCCCGGGATGGGCGTGCGCGCCCGTGGCCGCGATGGTCCGAGTGGCAGGGGCCAGGGCGGCCAGCTGAATCAGGCCCAGCGCAGTGGAATCTCCGTCGAAGTCGGCCTGTCGGGGCTGAGAGGGGCATCGGGTTGCCGTGTGGCTGGCATCCAGGAGGAGGGAGTTGGTGGTTTCACGCTGAGCGGCGCCCGTCCCGTGAGGGGATCACCGAACCGCCGTCACGGCTGCGTAAGGAATCCCCGCATTCGCAATGGTCCGGACAACGAGAGTATACTGTCGTAAAGACACTAAATCGAAGGAGTCGTCATGAATAACCAGCCAGTTCGCAATCTCGAGGACAAGGCGATCATCGTCACCGGCGGTGCCGCTGGTATCGGCGGTGCGGTAACCCGGGCGTTCGTGGCCCGAGGCGCACGGGTCGTGGCGGTGGACCTCAACGAGGACGCCGGAGCTGCCATCGTGGAGGAACTCGGCCAGGCCGTGGAATTCGTCGCCGGGGATGTCTCCGATCCCGAGGTCGCGAAGAAGGCGGTAGCGCGCGCCGTGGAACGCTTCGGTCATCTGGACGCCCTGGTCAACAACGCCCACGCCTCCAAGCAAGGGTCCTTCCTGGACCATACCGATGCCATGTGGGACCTGTCCTTCAACACCGGCTTCTTCGCGACCCGGAACTTCATGCTCGCTGCCTACCAGGAACTGAAAAAGACTGGTGGGGCCGTGGTCAACTACGGATCCGGTGCCGGGCTCGAAGGCCAGCCGACCCAGGCGGCCTATGCTGCGGCCAAGGAAGCCATCCGCGGACTCAGTCGGGTCGTCGCCAACGAATGGGCCCCCGATGGCATCCGGGTCAACGTGGTGTGCCCGATGGCCATGACCGAAGGCGTGGAGAACTGGAAGAAGAACTACCCGGAGATGTTTGCCGCCTCCGAGGAGAAGGTGCCGTTGGGACGTTTCGGCGATCCGGAGACCGATGTGGCTCCCATCGTCGCGTTCCTGTGCTCCGATGACTCCCGCTACATGACCGGACAAACGGTCATGGCAGACGGCGGATCCATCAAACTGCGCTGACCCGATTCCGGGGCGGGTGGGGCCGGCAGCCGGGATCCGATTGGTTCGGGCATGATCTGGTCCGTTAAGCTGGATCCCGGCTGGCTGTGGTCACCGTATGCCACAAGTCATGAAGCCCCACCACGATTCAGGAGACCCACGTGTCAGAGCAGATCACCCTCAGTGTCGACGGCGAACAGCGAGCGGTGGCTGCGGGCACCACCGGCGCCGAGCTGTACTTCGACGATCGCAGCGTCGTCGTCATGCAGGTCGACGACGCCCTCTGCGACCTGTCCCGCGAACTCGAAGCCGGGACCACCGTCGAACGGGTGACCATCGATTCACCGGCAGGGCTTGAGGTTCTGCGCCACTCCACAGCCCATGTGATGGCCCAGGCCGTCCAGCAACTGCGCCCGGAGGCGAAGTTGGGCATCGGCCCCTACATCACCGACGGCTTCTACTTCGATTTCGACGTCGAAGAGCCCTTCACCCCCGAGGATCTGAAGACCCTCGAGAAGATGATGCTCAAGATCGTCAACCAGAACCAGAAGTTCGCCCGCCGCGTCGTGACCGAGGCCGAAGCCCGTGCCGCCATGGCGGGAGAGCCGTATAAGTTGGAGATCCTGGGCAAGTCCAGCGACGCCGACGCGGTCGCCGAGGGCGCCAACATCGAGGTCGGTGCCGGTGAGATCACCATCTACGACAACGTGGACCGCAAGTCCGGGGACACCATCTGGTGCGATCTCTGCCGCGGCCCGCACCTGCCCAACACCAAACTGATCTCCAATGCCTTCGCTTTGACCCGTTCCGCTGCCGCCTACTGGCTGGGCAACGAGAAGAATAAGCAGCTCCAGCGCATCTACGGAACCGCCTGGCCGACCAAGGCCGATCTGAAGGCCTACCAGGAGCGCCTGGCCGAGGCCGAACGCCGCGACCACCGCAAACTCGGTGCCGAACTGGACCTCTTCTCCTTCCCCGACGAGCTCGGCTCGGGCCTGCCGGTCTTCCACCCCAAGGGCGGCATCATCCGCCGGGCCATGGAGGACTACTCGCGCCAACGCCACGAAGAGGCCGGCTACGAGTTCGTCTACACCCCGCATATCACCAAGGGCCACCTCTACGAGATCTCCGGTCACCTGGACTGGTACCGCGACGGCATGTTCCCCCCGATGCACGTGGACGAGGAACTCAACGAGGACGGCTCGGTGCGCAAGCCCGGCCAGGACTACTACCTCAAGCCGATGAACTGCCCGATGCACAACCTGATCTTCGCCTCCCGGGGCCGCTCCTACCGCGAACTGCCCCTGCGCATGTTCGAATTCGGTTCCGTCTACCGGTACGAGAAATCCGGCGTCGTGCACGGGCTGACCCGCGTGCGTGGCATGACCCAGGACGACGCCCACATCTACTGCACCCGCGAGCAGATGAAGGACGAATTGACCAACGCGCTGGAATTCGTGTTGGACCTGCTCAAGGACTACGGACTCGACGACTTCTATCTGGAGCTCTCCACCAAGAACCCCGAGAAATACGTCGGGAGCGACGATGCCTGGGACGAGGCGACCCGCACCCTGGAGGAGGTAGCCACCGCATCCGGTTTGGAACTGGTCCCGGATCCGGGCGGAGCCGCCTTCTACGGCCCGAAGATCTCCGTCCAGGCCCGTGACGCCATCGGGCGCACCTGGCAGATGTCCACCATCCAGCTGGACTTCAACCTGCCCGAGCGCTTCGAACTCGAATTCCAGGCAGCAGATGGCTCCCGCCAGCGGCCGGTGATGATCCACCGCGCCCTCTTTGGTTCCGTGGAACGCTTCATGGGTGTACTGATCGAGCACTACGCCGGCGCGTTCCCCGCCTGGCTGGCCCCGGTTCAGGTGCTCGGCATTCCCGTGGCCGAGGCCTTCAACGACTACGTCCAGGACATCGTGGGCCAGCTCAAGGCCCTCGGCATCCGCGTCGAAGCCGATTTGGGCACCGAGAGGTTCCCGAAGAAGATCCGCAACGCCTCCAAGAACAAAATCCCCTTCACCCTGATCGCCGGGGGAGAAGACGCAGAGGCCGGCGCCGTCTCCTTCAGATTCCGCGATGGAAGCCAGGACAACGGGGTGCCGGTGGCCGAGGCCATCGAGCGCATCGTGACCGCCGTGCAGAACCGGGAGGCGTAGCCCGTGGGGACCCCGGAACACGACGAGGAGATCACCGACGACTTCGAACTGGCCGGGGTCCCGGACTCCTTCCAACGCCTCTGGACGCCCTACCGCATGGCCTACATCAAACGGGGCCAGGGGCAGGTCAAAAGCGAGGACGACTGCCCGTTCTGCACCGGACCGCAGCGCAGCGACGAGGAATCATTGATCGTCCACCGCGGCAAAACGGTGTTCGTGGTGCTCAACCTCTTTCCATATAACTCCGGGCATCTGTTGGTGTGTCCCTACCGCCACGTCCCCGATTACACGGATCTCACCGTGGAGGAAACCGCAGAAATGGGTGCTGCAGCCCAACAAGCGATGCGCGTCCTCCGGGCGGTGGCCAACCCTTCCGGCTTCAATCTGGGGATGAACCAGGGAGTGGCCGGCGGGGCTGGTATTGCCGCGCACCTGCATCAGCATGTGGTTCCCCGGTGGAGCGGGGACGGGAACTTCTTCCCGATTATTGCCCAGACCAAGGCCATCCCCGCGGTCCTGGGCGATATCCGTCAGGACATCGCCGACGCGTGGGAACAGGACTGAGGCAGCCCTCGAGCATCAGTTGTGCTAAGCATCTGCGTCATCGACTGACGGAAAGCACGCCCATCGCTGACCGGTGGCGTCATCCGGGGCGGTGATCGCCGGCACACTGGCTTAGGATGGAGCGTACTTTCCCCCGTTTTGAAAGGACCATCCGTGTCCAGCACTGAGAACACCTCCGCGCAGTCCTCCACCACAGGTAGCCCCCGGGTGAAGCGTGGCATGGCCGATATGCTCAAGGGCGGCGTCATCATGGATGTCGTGACCGCCGAGCAGGCCCGAATCGCCGAGGATTCCGGCGCCGTCGCCGTCATGGCACTGGAACGGGTGCCCGCAGATATCCGTGCGCAGGGCGGCGTATCGCGCATGTCGGACCCGGATATGATCGACAGCATCATCGAAGCCGTATCGGTTCCCGTCATGGCGAAGGCACGGATCGGTCACTTCGTGGAGGCCCGCGTGCTGCAGTCCCTCGGCGTCGACTACATCGACGAATCGGAAGTGCTCACACCCGCCGACTACGTGAACCACATCGATAAGCGTGATTTCACGGTCCCGTTCATTTGCGGGGCGACCAACCTCGGGGAAGCCCTGCGCCGCATCAACGAGGGTGCCGCAATGATCCGTTCCAAGGGTGAAGCCGGTACGGGCGACGTCTCCAACGCCACGGGTCATATGCGCAAGATTCGCGCCGAAATAGCGAAGCTGTCCTCCATGCCCGAAGACGAGCTCTATGTGGCTGCCAAGGAGCTGCAGGCCCCCTACGAACTGGTCAAGGAAGTCGCCGAGGCCGGCAAGCTGCCCGTCGTGCTCTTCACCGCCGGCGGCATCGCCACTCCTTCGGATGCCGCGATGATGATGCAGCTCGGTGCCGACGGCGTGTTCGTCGGCTCGGGGATCTTCAAATCAGGGAACCCGGCCCAGCGTGCCGCAGCCATCGTGAAGGCCACTACCTTCCACGACGACCCCTCCGTGATTGCCCAGGCCTCACGCGGCCTCGGCGAGGCCATGGTCGGCATCAACGTGGAGGAGCTGCCCGAACCGCACCGCCTCTCCGAGCGCGGCTGGTAAACACCACAGCATCACCAACGGCTGGCCACTCCTGGAGAGTGGCCAGCCGTTCGTGTTTTCTACTGGACCAGATGGCGTCCCTTGCCCAGCAGCTCCAGACCATTGGTGCGGAAGAAGGTCGAGGCGCCGGGGGTAGACGCCGCCAATACCTGGCCCTTGCCTTCCTCGGAGTCGAGGCGTTGGACCAAGGCATCCAGGATGGCGGTTCCCGCCCTCTGGCGCCGCCAGGAAGGCCCTACCGCCAGAGACTGGATGGAGAGGTCCCCGCCGTCGTGCAACTGGGCGAAGCCCCGCCCCGAGAGTGTCCCATCGGCACCTCGGGCGACGGCATGTTCAATCCGGCGGCCCGGCTGGAGGACCGCCATTTCTTCCCGGTCAGCCCCGGTGGCTTCGGGAAGCTCGGAGGACAGGTCGATGCTTCCCTTCCACGGTTGGGCATCGCTGCTCGCTGCCGCCACGTCCGCCGGTGAACCGCCATGCCAGAAAAGTGGTGGCGCGTCACGGAAACCCAACTCGGTCAGAGCACCATCACGGGCTGCAGCGTTGAGGAAGACGTGGACCTCACGCGCCCCCAAACGCGTTCCCTCTGCCAAACCGGGGCGCAGCCCCGAGGCGTCGGGGCGGGTGGGGAAGAGCAGGACCAGCCGGGCTCGTGTGGGTTGCCAAACCCATTGGCACCCGTGCGTGGAGAACTCCCGGCCACCGGTGGCCGCAGCTAACGTTCGATGCCAGTCGGCGAAGGCGCGTTGTGCGCCGGCAATAGTGCTCACCGTGCTGCAGCAGCGAGTCCGCGGCGCACCAGCAGCGGCGCCAAACGGGCTTCGCGCCCACGAAAGGCCGTATAGGACTCCAGCGGGTCCCGGGTATTGCCCCGGGCCAAAAGTTCGTTGCGGAACCGGTCGCCGTTGGCCCGGGTCCCACCGCCGTTTTCAGTGAACCATTCCACCGTGTCGGCATCGAGTACTTCACTCCAGATATAGGAGTAGTAGCCGGCGGAATAGCCGCCATCGAAGATGTGTTTGAAGTAGCCGGTGCGGTAGCGCGGGACGATGACCTCGGGGGAGAACCCTGCTTCGCGCAGCACCCGGTCCTCGAATTCCACCGGGTCACCCGGGTCCTCTCCGGCGGCCAGGGAATGCCACTCCAGATCCAAGAGTGCTGCCGCCAGGTATTCGGTCGTGGAGAAACCCTCACCCCAGAGTTGTGCGTCCTGGATTTTCTGCAGGGCCCCGGCAGGCAGGGGGTCGCCGGTATCGATGTGGCGGGCATATTCGCTGATCAGATCGGTGTCGAACTGCCACATTTCATTGACCTGCGAGGGATACTCGACGAAGTCTCGCGGTACCGAAGTCCCAGCCAAAGAGGGGTAGATCCCGTTGGCGAACAGCCCATGGAGGGCGTGGCCGAATTCATGGAAGAGGGTGCGGCACTCGTCGAGGGTCACCAGTGCGGGCTGTCCGTCGGCCGGAGCAGGAATATTGAGATTATTGGTCACCACGGGAAGCTCGTCGAAGAACGAGGCCCCGTCGCGGATGCTGTTCATCCAGGCGCCCCCGGATTTGGTGGGACGGGCGAAGTAATCGCCGAGGAACAATCCCAGCGTGCTGCCATCGGCGTCGGTGACTTCCCAGACCCTGACTTCCGGGTGGTAGACGGGCAGGTCATGGCGTTCGGAGAAGGTGACCCCGTAGAGCCGGGTGGCTGCGGCGAAAACCCCGTCGTGGATGACTCGGTCCAGTTCGAACCAGGGCTTCAGGGCCGCGGCGTCCACAGCATATTTCTCTCGCTGGACCCGGGCCGAATAGTAGGCGCGGTCCCAGGGGGCGATCTCCCGGCCGGCCAGCTCGGCCATGGTCTGGGCCTCGGTCGCGGCGTTGGCCAGGGCACCGGGGATCAGCCCGGCCAAGCGCTCACGCACCGCCTCGACCGACGGGGCGGTCTGGCCTTCCAATACGTAGGCCGCGTGATGCTCATAGCCCAACAGGGCTGCACGTTCAGCGCGCAGACGCGCCATCGAGGCCCCCAAGTCCAGGGTCCGGTTCTGCCCGTCCTGCCCGCGTCGGGTCGATGCCTCGAATATTCTGCGCCGTGACTCTTCACGTTCGAGCCGGGCCAGGGCAGGCTGTTGGGTCGGGAGGACTAGCGTGAGCAGATAACCACCCTGGTGTCCTGCTGCCGTAGCCGCACGGGACGCCGACGCGATTTCTGCCTCCGAGAGGCCTTCGAGTTCCTGGGCGGACTCGAAGTGCACTGCGGCATCATTCATGCCGTCCAGCAACAGCGTGCCATAGCGGGTCGAAAGGGCGGAGATTTCCGCGTTCAGGGCCCGTAGGCGCTCCTTGCCGGCGTCGTCGAGGCCTGCCCCCGCCTGGCTGAACGTGCGCAGTGTTTCGGAACTGAGGCGCTGCTGTTCACCGTTCAGGCCTCCGCTGGCCTCCACGGCAGCCAGCCGGGAGTGGAGCTTTGCGTCGAGGTGGACCGTGTCCTGGTGTTCGGTCAGCAGCGCTTGGATTTCGGCGTCCACTTCCACGATGTCTTCGGTTCCGTGGGAAGGCCTCACATTGGAAAATGCCATCACCGCCCGACGCAGGGTTTCGCCGCTGGCCTCGAACGCCTCGGTGGTATTGCCGAACGTGGGTTCCTCGGCGGAGGACGTCATGGTGGCGATGGCAGCCAGTTGCTCGGCGATACCGTGTCTGACTGCTTCGACGTAATGCTCGGCCGTCAGGATGTCGAACGCGGGCATTTCGAATGGCAGCGGACTTTTGCTGAGCAGAGGATTCGTCATGAAGGTAGTTTTTCACACCTGGAGGCAGGGCGCGACGCATAACATCGTGGGATGACCCCCACTTCATGGCCGACCCGTCACCGGGCCCTGGGCCGGCTTGTCCCGCTCATGGCCTGTTTGCTGCTGATTTCCGGTTGTTACGCCGCCGATTCATCCAGCCCAGCCGGCGGGGGAGCAACCCCTGGCGGGTCGTCGGCCCAGACCATGGGTCCCAGCCAAACTCAGACCCCGACGAAAGAGCCAGCCAGCACCGTACCGAGCCCGACGCCGTCGTCCGCCGAGGAGGTTTCGGTGATGGTCACCGGCGACGTCCTGCTCCACCCGCCGCTCTGGGAACAGGCCAGGGCCGACGGTTCTTCCGCGGAACCTGACTTCGTCCCGCTGCTTTCAGGGCTTCGGCCCTACCTTTCGGACGCCGATCTGGCCATTTGTTCGTTGGAGACCCCGGTGGGTACTGAGCAGGGGCCCTATAGCGGGTACCCCTCCTTCGTGGTGCCTCCGCAGATCCTGCCTGCTCTGGCCTCCACCGGTTATGACGCCTGTACCACCGCCACCAATCATGCCGTCGATGGCGGCACTGCAGGGGTGAAACGGACCTTGGACGCGTTGGATCGGGCCGGGCTGGAGCATACCGGGACGTACCGCAGTGCAGCGGAGGCCAAGCAGCCGCTGATCCTTGAGACCGGTGGAATCCGGGTCGGGGTCGTGGTGGGGACCTACGGGCTCAACGGGTTGAGCGCCGATACCCCCTGGAGAGTCGATCTGATCGATACCGAGAAGATGATCGCCCAGGCGAAGAAGGCCCGGCGGGCGGGCGCCGACGTCGTGTTGGCCGGATTCCATGCCGGCGAAGAATATTCGACACGCCCCACGGCAGAACAACAGGGCATCGCCCACAGACTGGCCGATAGCGGGGTCTTTGACGCTGTCTATTCGCACCATACGCATTCGGTCCTGCCGCTGGAAAAACGAGGTGGGGTGTGGATTGCCTACGGCCTGGGAAATTCGGTGTCCTCCCACGCGACCGATCTGGCGGTGAACCGGGAAGGCCTGAGCCTGAAGTTCAGTTTCGTGAAGAAGGGCGATCACTGGAAGACCGCGGCTCCGCGCTGGGCAGGACACATCATGGCCCAGGATCCGGTGCGCTGGTGTGCCCTGCCGGCAAAGACCCCGTGTACGACGGCCGCCGGCGACGCTGCCTCGTTGAAACGGACCCGTTCGACGGTCAATCGCTTGGGCGCCGATGCGGACGGGGCAGGCCCCTGGCAGCCCGATGACACCAAATGACGTCGACGTGGGTCCTCGTGTCCTGCACGGTGAGGCGGACGGTCGAGGGGAACTATGCTGAAGCGTCCCATTCTTCCGCCGCGTCACACGGTGTGAATCCTGGATCCTTTAGGGAAAGGCTGTCTTAGATGCCCACTGTCGGTGTTCTGGCACTGCAAGGTGATGTCCGTGAACACGTGGCCGCGTTGGAGGACGCCGGTGCCCGTGCGGTTCCGGTCCGCCGCGCCGAAGAACTCACGGGGCTCGATGGTCTGGTTCTTCCCGGTGGCGAGTCGACCACCATCGATAAGCTGTCGCGGATGTTCGGCCTGGCGGGACCCGTGAAGGAACGAATTGCCGACGGCTTCCCCGTTTTCGGTTCCTGTGCCGGACTGATTTTGTTGGCTGACCGGATTCTGGACCCCGCCACGGATCGCCAAGGTGTGTCGCAGCAGAGTTTCGGTGGCATCGATATGAGCGTGCGACGCAACGCTTTCGGCCGCCAAGTCGAGTCTTTCGAGACGGATCTGGACTTCAAAGGACTGCCTGATCGCCAGGAGAACACCGCACGGGATGGCGCTGGACGGGCAGCACCGGTGCATGCGGTGTTCATCCGGGCGCCATGGGTCGAATCGGTGGGTGGAGGGGTCGAAGTTTTGGCCTCCGTCCACGTGCCGTCGGGGCTATCGGGCACGGATCCGGGAACGGACAGTAGAATCGTTGCAGTACGTTCGGGATCTCTGTTGGCGACATCCTTTCATCCGGAAGTCACGGGGGAGCGCCGGATCCACGAACTGTTCATCCAGCTGATCAAGGGAGAAGCGTAAGCATGTCAGGCCACTCCAAATGGGCAACCACCAAGCATAAGAAGGCGGCCATCGACGCCAAGCGCGCGAAGTCGTTTGCCAAGCTCATCAAGAACATCGAGGTCGCAGCCCGCGCCGGTGGCGCCGATATGGCAGGCAACCCTGGCTTGGAGGTCGCCGTTGCCAAGGCGAAGAAGACCTCGGTGCCGAACGACAATATCGACCGGGCCGTCAAACGCGGTGCCGGACTGACCGGCGAGGTCATCGACTATGCCGAGATCATCTACGAAGCACGCGGACCTCAAGGCTCTGCGCTGCTCATCGAGTGCCTGACCGATAACAAGAACCGGGCCGCTTCCGAGGTGCGCCTGGCCATCACCCGCAGTGGTGGGACCGTCGCGGACCCGGGTTCGGTGGCCTATATGTTCACCCGCAAGGGCGTGATCTCGGTGCCGAAGAACGAGCTGACCGAAGATGACCTGCTGATGGCAGTGCTCGACGCCGGTGCCGAAGAAGTCAAGGAATCCCGGGACAGCTTTGAGGTCCATTGCGAACCGACTGACCTGCAGTCCGTGATCAAGGCGTTGGAGGAGGCCGGCATCGAGTACGAATCCGATGAGGTCGAGTTCGTACCGTCCATGCAGGTCCAGATCGACGCAGCAGCGGCACGTAAGTTCCTCAAGCTTGCCGATGCCCTCGAAGAACTCGACGATGTGCAGAACGTGTACTCCAATGCCGACCTCACCGATGAGGTTATGGCCGAACTCGAAGAGGACGACTAGCACCCCATGGCGTTGCGTGTGGTCGGCGTCGACCCGGGACTGACCCGTTGTGGTTTGGCCGTGGTCGACGTCGAACCCAACCGGCGGGCCTCCCTGGTTGATGTCACGGTGGTCGGCACGTCCCCGGACACCCCCTTGGATCAGCGCCTCCTGGCCATTGCCGAAGGCATCGACGCGTGGTTGGACCAGCATTGCCCCGACGTCCTCGCCGTCGAGCGGGTCTTCAGCCAGCTCAATGTCAGCACGGTGATGGGCACCGCGCAGGCCTCGGGGATCGTCATTGTCGCCGCAGCCCGTCGCGGCATCCCGGTCGCCTTGCATACACCGACCGAGGTGAAGGCCGCTGTCACCGGAAGCGGACAGGCGAGCAAGGCAGCCGTGGGCAAGATGGTGGCGAAGATCCTTCGCCTCGCCGAGCCACCCAAACCTGCCGATGCCGCCGATGCCGCCGCCTTGGCCATTACGCACGGGTGGCGCGGTGCGGCCCCCGGCTCGCAGGCCTCCACCGGCGTGACTGCCGGTTCCAGCGGTTTGACCCCGGCGCAACGAGCCTGGGCTGCCGCCGAGGCAGCAACACGTCAACGAGGCTAACCGAGTCGCTGGGCCCGGAATCATAGGCCAGCAGGTAAGGTATTCGTAGATATGTTCGGATGCCGTGTTGCGGTCGCCGATACCAGAACGACGCCGGAGGAAGTCTTTTAATGATCAGTTCGCTTAAGGGTGTGGTGAGCCACGTGGCCCTCAACAGTGCCGTCATTGAGGTCTCAGGTTTCGGGATGCTCATCCAGGCCACCCCGCAGACCCTGTCCGGGCTGCACGTGGGCCGAGAGGCAGTAGTCCACACCTCGATGGTGGTCCGCGAGGACTCGATGACGCTCTTCGGATTTGCCGAAGCGGGGGAGCGCGAAGTCTTCGAGGTCCTGCTCTCCGTGGCAGGGATCGGTCCGCGGCTGGCGTTGGCGGTTTTGGCGGTCCATACTCCCGAAGACGTCAGGGTGGCCGCCTCGGAGGGGGACGCCAAGGCTTTTTCCCGGGTTCCTGGAATCGGCCCCAAAGGGGCCCAACGCATCGTCCTGGAGTTGGCCGGAAAGCTCACGCCCACGGGCGAATCCACCACGACACCGCAGGGTACCGCCCTGCCAGCGTGGAAGGACCAGGTGCTCCAGGCCTTGACCGGGTTGGGCTGGTCGGAAAAGGATGCCGACAAGGCGGTGGTGGCCACCGAGAAGGCCGAACCCGGGCTCGTGGCCACCGGCCAGGTGGGCACCATCCTCAAATCCGTGTTGCGCGATCTCGGTCGTGGCGCCTCAACCGGCGGGCGATAGGCTAGAACCATGACCGAGAACCAGCAGATCACCGCCTCCACCTCGGAGCCGGAGGAGCGGGCGCTCGAGTCGGCACTGCGCCCGAAGAACCTCCATGACTTCGTGGGCCAACCCCGGGTCAGGCAACAACTATCCCTGGTCCTGGAAGCCTCGCGGATCCGCGAACGGGCAGCCGACCATGTTCTGCTCTCCGGCCCCCCAGGGCTGGGCAAGACCACGTTGGCCATGATCATCGCAGCAGAAATGAACGCCCCGCTGCGCATCAGCTCCGGTCCCGCCATTCAACATGCCGGGGACCTGGCAGCCATCCTCTCCTCGCTGACCGAAGGCGAGGTGCTATTTTTGGATGAGATCCACCGCATGAGCCGTCCAGCCGAGGAAATGCTGTACATGGCCATGGAGGACTTCCGGGTGGATATTGTTGTGGGCAAGGGGGCAGGGGCCACGGCGATCCCCCTGGAAATCCCGTCCTTCACTCTCGTCGGGGCCACCACGCGCGCCGGCCTGCTGCCCGGGCCCTTACGCGACCGGTTCGGCTTCACCGGACATTTGGAGTTCTACGCGACCGAGGAACTCGAATTGGTGTTGCGGCGTTCAGCGATGCTCATGGATATGTCAGTTAATTCCGCTGCCTTCGCCGAGATTGCCCTGCGTTCGCGGGGAACACCCCGTATTTCCAACCGCCTGCTCCGCCGCGTCCGTGACTGGGCTCTGGTCCACGGGATTGAGCAGATCGACGCCCGGGCCGCCTCCGCGGCACTGGACATGTATGAGGTCGACTCCAGGGGGCTGGACCGGATGGACCGCAACGTCCTTGAAGCCCTGTGCACCAAGTTCGGTGGCGGACCGGTGGGCCTGTCGACCCTGGCCATCGCCGTGGGACAGGAAATGGAAACGGTGGAGACCGTTGCCGAGCCCTTCCTGGTGCGGGAGGGCCTCCTGGGGCGCACGCCACGCGGGCGAATCGCCATGCCGGCCGCCTGGGAACATCTGGGGTTGGCCGTGCCGGCCCAAGCGGTTCAATACGATGCCCCGGGCGGCCAATTCGGCCGTCAGGACTCCACGGAGAACCCCTCAGCCAGCTGATGCGTCTTGCCGGGAAGGGGCCAACAGTCACGGAACGTCCAGAATAGGCCTATACAATAGTGTCTTGCCCTCCGTGGACGTTGTCGAAAACGTGCGCGGAAGTCCCCGGAACAGAAACAGGTAGTAACTCTTGACCTCCACCGTATTCGCTCAGGCGGGTCAGCCCGCGGGCTTCGACCCGATGACCCTGATCCTCATTTTGGCTTTTGCGTTCCTCATCTTCATGATGTTCCGCGGACGCAAGAAGGCGCAGAAGAAGCAGCAAGAGCTGCGTTCGCAGCTGAGCGTTGGCTCCGAAGTGATGACCAACTTCGGCCTGTTCGGAACGGTGGTGGGGATCGACACCGACGATAATAAGGTCATTCTGGAAATCTCCCCCGGAACCACCGCCACGGTCCACGCCCAGGCCATCGCCAAGGTCGTTCCCGTCGCTGAGTCCGGCAATGACGCCGGTGTCCCGATGGACGATGCCGAGGCACCCGCCGGAGAAACTCCCGAGGAGACCCTGCGCCGGCTTGATGGCGAAGGCAAGAACCCGAACGACTAGATGCATCGCGGCGTCGGCCTCCCCTGGGGGCCGACGCCGCGTTCTGCCGTACTCCGACGTCCTTGAGCGACGTCTTGAGCAGGAAGTCCCATAATGAAGAACACTGGCCCGATCAAACACGCGCGCCGCGCGCTGTTGTGGCTCGGCATCATGATCATCGCCCTTTCGGCAGTGTTGATCAGCGGCGTCGCAACCCAGCAATCGACCTTCTCCCCGAAGCTTGCCCTGGACTTGGAGGGCGGCACACAGATGATCCTGTCCCCGAAGGTCCAAGGGGACCAGGAGATCAACCAGGAACAGCTGGATCAAGCGGTGAAGATCATTCGCCAGCGTGTTGACGGTTCCGGTGTCTCCGAAGCGGAGATCACCACCCAGTCGGGTCGCAACGTCGTGGTCTCCATGCCGGGATCCCCGGATGAAAAGACCCGCGAACTGATCCAAGCCTCGGCGAACATGGAGTTCCGCCCGGTGATCGCTGCTGGTACGTGGGAGGCCACCCCCAAGGCTGAGCGCACCAAGAAGGCCGACCTGCCCCAGCCCACGGCCAAGCCGAAGAACGGCTCGGATGAGAACTGGATCGACGCCAAGTTGATGAAGAAGTTCGAGGCCTACGACTGCGCGGATGAAACCACGAAGTCCAATATCGAGAACGGCGATCCCGACGTTCCGATGATTTCCTGCGATCCCAACCAGCAGGCCAAATACATTTTGGGGCCCGTCGCCATTCCCGGAACCGATATCGCCGATGCCACCTCAGGGATGTCGACCTCAGATCAGGGGTTCAACACCGGCAAATGGGTCGTCAACCTCGAGTTCAACTCGGATGGTGCCAAGAAGTTCGGTGAAGTCACCAAACGTCTGGTTGCCATGCAGGGACCCCAGCACCAATTCGCCGTCGTCCTGGATGGCCAAGTCCTCACCGCCCCGACCGCCAATGCGCAGATCGGCAACGGCAAAGCGGAAATCAGTGGCAACTTCACCGAGGAATCCTCCAAGGCTCTCGCCGAGAAGCTCAAGTACGGTGCACTTCCGATCAGCTTCGAGATTCAGTCCGACCAACAGATTTCTGCGACCCTGGGTTCCGACCAACTGCGGATGGGCCTGATCGCCGGCATCATCGGTTTGGCCCTGGTCGCTGTCTACTCCTTCTTCCAGTACCGCCTGCTGGGTCTGGTGACCATCGTTTCCCTCCTGGTGGCGGGCGTGCTGACCTATCTGGCCATCGTCCTACTGGGGTGGGCGCAAAACTATCGGCTCTCCCTGGCCGGCATTGCCGGCATCATCGTCGCCATCGGACTCACAGCGGACTCGTTCATCGTGTACTTCGAGCGGGTCCGTGACGAACTCCGTGATGGCAGAAGTCTGCCGTCAGCCGTGGAAACCGGGTGGAAGCGCGCCAAACAGACGGTCATCGCCTCCAAGGCGGTCAACCTGTTGGCCGCCGTCGTGCTCTATGTCGTGGCCGTGGGCAATGTGAAGGGCTTCGCCTTCACCCTGGGCCTGACAGCGATCGCCGACCTTATCGTCGTGTTCCTGTTCACCCACCCCATGCTGCAGATTCTGGCCCAAACCCGATTCTTCGGCGAAGGACACCGCCTCTCCGGTTTGGATCCGTCGCTCTTGGGCGCCGAACCGCTCTATAAGGGGGCCGGACGGATCAGGGAATTCCGGCCGACACCCAGCGCGGCCAAACGAAATGCCGGTGCCTCCAAGGAAGCCGTCCGACGGCAGACCATCGCCGAACGTAAGCAAGCCGCATCGCGGTCCACGGACTCCCAGTCAGTCGCGACGAAGGAAGACGATAATGCCTAATCTCGCAACATGGGGCAACGAGCTCTATACGGGTAAGAAGTCCTACCCGTTCATCGCCAAACGCAAACTCTGGTTTTCCATTGCTGCCGTGCTGGTCCTGGCCTCGATCATCCTTCCGATCGCCAAGGGCGGATTCAACCTGGGCATCGAGTTCAGCGGTGGATCCGAATTCACGATCTCGCAAGTTAAACACACCGACCCCAAGGTCGGCGAAGAGGCCATCAAGGCCATCGCCCCCGACCACGCGCCGACCGTCACGAACATCGCCGCCAACACCA
This sequence comes from Arthrobacter rhombi, assembly GCF_900163545.1. GTDB lineage: Bacteria > Actinomycetota > Actinomycetes > Actinomycetales > Micrococcaceae > Arthrobacter_H > Arthrobacter_H rhombi_A. The sequence continues at coordinate 5,315 of NZ_FUHW01000023.1, read as the reverse complement.
TGCGGGTCCAGACCGAGCGACTGACCAACGAGCAGACCCTCAAGGCCGGTGACGCCTTGGCGGATGCCTATGGGGTCTCCGACTCCGAGGTGACCTCCTCCTTCGTGGGGCCTTCCTGGGGCGCCGACGTGTCCAAGCAGGCACTGTTGGGCCTGATCGCGTTCGTCGTTCTGGTAGCCCTGTTGATGGCGGTGTACTTCCGCACCTGGAAGATGTCGCTGGCAGCAATCATCGGGTTGTTCACGGTGGTGATCATCACCGCCGGGATCTACGCCCTCTCGGGCTTCGAAGTCACCCCCAGTGCGATCATCGGCTTCCTGACGATCCTGAGTTATTCGCTCTATGACACCGTGGTGGTCTTCGACAAGATCCGGGAAAACACCGCGCATACGTTCGAACAAACGGATCGGACCTATATTGAGCACATCAACCTCGCGGTGAACCAGACACTGGTCAGGTCGATCAACACCTCGGTCGTCGCCGTGCTCCCGGTGGGCTCGATCCTGTTCATCGGTTCCTACCTCTTGGGGGCCGGCACGTTGAAGGACCTCTCGTTGGCACTGTTCGTCGGCATCATCGTGGGCACCTTGTGCACCGTCTTCATCCAGGCACCGCTCTACGCTGTCCTGCGTCACGGTGAGGCCGATGTGCGCGAACACAATAAGAAGGTTTTGGCCAAACGCGGGGCAGACCTGCATTCCCAGGCGGCCACCGCCGGCTGACTCGTCATCCCCCGGGACGCCAAAGTGACGGCAGAGGCCCGCGGGTGCTATAACCTTGAGGAACGGAGGGGCCACGGGCGGTTAGCTGCTCGTGGCCTCCCCGTCACCCAGGCCCCGGAAGCGTAGTGCGAACCGGGTACAGCGAGAGGACCTGCCATGGCGGAACCCACAGCCCGGGCAGCGAACGACGCGGCCGATCAGCCGGCGGAGCCGGCGACACCGCCGCCGGCAGCCCGCCGCCGCGGAGGGACCATGTCACGGCTGGCCCGTTTCGCCGGTCGCAGTACCTCGGGACAGCCGCCCATCCTGGAGCCCTTGCTACGTACCGTGAGGGCGAATAGCCCGCGCGAGGATCTGGATCTGATCACTCGTGCCTTCACCGTGGCCGAACGCTGCCATGAGAATCAGAAACGCAAAAGCGGCGATCCCTACATCACCCATCCGGTGGCCGTCGCCACCATTCTGGCCGAAATGGGCATGACCGGAAGCACGCTCGCGGCGGCATTGCTCCATGACACGGTCGAAGATACCGACTATTCATTGGAGGACCTGGCCCGCGAATTCGGTGACGAGGTAGCCATGCTCGTCGATGGGGTCACCAAGCTGGACAAGGTCCAGTTCGGTGACGCAGCCCAAGCCGAAACAGTTCGCAAAATGGTCATTGCCATGGCCCGTGACATTCGGGTCCTGCTGATCAAACTCGCCGACCGACTGCATAACGCCAGAACCTGGCGCTACGTCTCACCCGAGTCCAGTGCCAAGAAGGCCCGCGAAACCCTGGAAATCTTCGCTCCCCTGGCTCACCGGCTGGGCATGAACACGATCAAATGGGAACTTGAGGACCTCTCCTTCGCGGCCTTGCATCCGAAGGTCTATGAGGAAATTGTCCGCATGGTGGGGGACAGGACCCCGGAACGGGAAAAGTACCTCTCAACCGTCCGGACGCTGATCGGCGAGGACCTGCATCAGGCCCGCATCCGGGCGACCATTACCGGCCGGCCCAAACACTACTATTCGATTTACCAGAAGATGGTGGTGCGCGGGAAGGAGTTCGACGACATCCACGATCTGATGGGTGTCCGCGTTCTGGTCGATTCCGTGCGCGAATGCTATGCAACCTTGGGTACCCTGCATGCCCGCTGGAACCCCCTGCCCGGGCGTTTCAAGGACTACATTGCGATGCCGAAATACAATATGTATCAGTCGCTGCACACCACCGTCGTGGGGCCCGATGGAAAACCCATCGAGATCCAGATCCGCACCCACGACATGCACCGGCGGGCCGAATACGGGATCGCCGCCCACTGGAAGTACAAGTCGGGTGCCGCCAAAACCAAGGCCGTCGGCCAGGACGGCCAGGACCTCAACTGGCTCCGCAGTGTCATGGACTGGCAGCAGGAAACCCGTGACCCCAGCGAGTTCTTGGACTCGTTGCGCTTCGAGATCAACGCGGCAGAGGTCTTCGTCTTCACCCCCAAGGGCGAGGTGATGGCCCTTCCTGCCGGGTCCACTCCCGTGGACTTCGCCTACGCCGTCCACACCGAGGTCGGCCACCGCACCATCGGCGCCCGGGTCAACGGCAAACTCGTCCCCCTGAACAGCGAACTTCACCACGGGGACTGGGTGGAGGTCTTCACCTCCAAGGCCGAAGGCGCCGGCCCCAGCCAGGACTGGCAGGGGTTCGTCAAGAGTCCGCGGGCACGGAACAAGATCCGCCAATGGTTCACCAAGGAACGCCGCGAAGAGGCCATCGATAAGGGCAAGGACCAGCTCACGAAGGCGCTGCGCAAGAATAACTTGCCGCTGCAAAAACTGATGACGCACGATACGCTCACCGCCGTCGCGCAGCAGTTGCGGCATTCCGATATCGCCGCCATGTACGCGGCGGTAGGTGACGGGCACACCTCGGCACAGAACGTCATCGAACATCTGCAGGCCCTGGTGGGGCCGACCCACCCGCATGAAGCCGACTTCGACGAGACCCCCTCGTTCACCCCTGGCACCTCACGACAGACCCATGATGCCGGGGTGGTGGTGGCCGGGGCAGGGGATGTGATGGCCAAACTGGCTCGCTGCTGCACACCGGTGCCACCGGATGCCATCCGTGGTTTCGTCACCCGGGGTTCGGGGATTTCGGTGCACCGCGCTGACTGCGCGAATCTGCAGGCGCTGGGCGATCAGGCCGAACGGCTGGTCGACGTCAGGTGGGCTCCCACACAATCCAGCGTGTTCCTCGTGGAGATCCAAGCTGAGGCGCTGGACCGAAAATCGTTGCTCTCCGATGTCACCAAGGTGCTCTCGGATAATCAGGTCAACATTCTCTCGGCCAGTGTGGTGACCGGCAAAGACCGGGTAGCGACCTCCAGGTTCTCCTTCGAGATGGGTGATCCCAAATATCTGAATCACGTCTTGAACGCGGTCCGAAGGATCGATGGTGTCTACGACGTCTACCGGACCTCCGAAGGGCGACGCCGCAAATAGGCGGGGACGGTGGGTGCCCGGAACCTCATCGGGGCACGGCAGCCAGCGACGGCAACCCCTGGACCAGATCCCAGGCCGCACGTTTGCCAGGTCGGCGCCCCGTGGCTTCGATGGCGGCCAACAGTTCATCCCGAGTGCAGGCACCGCTGCGCGCAGCGATCAGGCGGCTGATGACCCGGCGCGCCACTGCCGGTTCACTATGGAAGGCAAGATCCAGTCCCGTGCGGATCGGTGTTGTCACCGGCATCCTGAAACGTTCATCGACCTCCGTCGGCTCGAGCACGCACTCATGGAGCGCCAGCCGCACCTGACCACGGTGCAACGGGATGCGGTGGAACCTGGAGACCAGCAGTTCAAGGGTGTCCGGTGCCGGATGGAAACCATGGACCCAGGCCGCAGTCAGCCGCCCGATGACGGCGACCTCCAGGAGCCGTGGGCCGGCGAGGGTGGCCACCGCGGTGGCGCGTAACCCCGGGGTGTCCTCGACGACGGAGCAGACGAAGGTTCCGGGCAGTACCTGACGGATAACCCCCTCATGCGAGAGCACCATCAGCTCTGGTGTGGCGAAGGGTCTGCCCGGTTGCAGGAGCACGGTGCCGTCGGTTGCCTCGGTGGGATCGATCATGAACCAACTGTGGCAAAGGGCTACCGAGAACAAAAGGGCCGGGTACCAGTCTGTGGATACTGGTGCCCGGCCCTTCAGCGTTCCGTCCTGGTGCCTCGGAAACCGCCCGGGGTCACGAGGCGCTAGCTGCGCGTGGGAGCCTACTCGAAGTCCTGAGCAGATTCCTGCAGTGTTTCGAACCAGGCGCGACGGGCCGACAGGGCTTCCTCCGCCTTCTTGATCCGGCGGTCGTCCCCCGAAGCCCGAGCGGTTTCGAGTTCGGTCTCCAGCTCGGCGATGGTGTCCTCGAGTTGGGTGAGCATGCTGTTGGAGCGGGCCTTGGTCTCCGGGTTGGAGCGGCGCCATTTCTCATCCTCGGCACCACGCAGGGCATCCTCGACCGTGCGCATCCCGCCTTCCATGCGTTGCATGGCCGAACGCGGCACCTTGCCGGCAGCCTCCCACCGATCTCGGATCGGTTCGAAGGCCTTCTTGGCAGCTGCCAGATCCTTGATCGGCAGCAGCGCGCGGGCCTCGGCGAGGATCTTCTCCTTGACGGTGAGGTTCTCCTCGAATTCCTGGTCCAGCTCCTCGTTGGCCTGCGAACGGGCGTTGAAGAAGACGTCCTGGGCGGCGCGGAAGCGAGCCCAGAGGGCGTCGTCGTCCTTACGGGAGGCCCGCTTGGAGGCCTTCCACTCATCCATCAGCCGGCGGTATTCTCCTGCGGTCTGTCCCCAGTCGGTAGAACCCGAGAGGGCTTCGGCGCGGGAGATCAAATCTTCCTTGACGCGTTTGGCTTCGGAGTTATCCGCATCAAGTCGCGAGAAGAAAGCACGACGGTGACGGTCAAAGGTGGTCCTGGCCCCACGGAATCGCTTCCACAGGCCATCTTCGGTGGAACGGCCCAGACGAGGACCGTTCTTCTGGGCTGTCTTCCACAGCTCGAAGAGCTCGTTCATCCGGTTGCTGCCCTGTTTCCATTGGACAGTGGCCGGGTCCTGGGCGGCGAGTTCCTCGGCTTCGACGACGATCGCCTCCCGGGCCGCCAATTCGCGGGCCCGGTTCTCTTCCTGCGTCTTGCGTTCCGCCTTTTGGCGTTCGGCGACTTCCTGACGGGCAGCGTCCAAACGGGTCTGCAGGGCCACCAAATCCCCGACCATGATCCGTTCGGTGACCAGCTGCTGCAGGTGGTCGAGAGTCTTATTCATATCCGTCGAGGGGGCGTGGGCGGCCACGCGCTGTTCCAGCAGCAACAGCTGGCTGACGACGTCGTCGTGTTTGCGCACGAAATAGGCGAGCGCTTCGGCAGGTGTGGCGTCAGGATACTGGCCGACCGGGAATTCTTCGCCCTCGACGATGACGAAGACATGGCCGTCATCGGTGACGCGGCTGAACTTCGCTGCTTCGTCGAGATCGCTGCTATAGGCCGGGGGAGCGGGGACCACCGGGGCCGCCTTGGCGGATTGTGGTCCTGCCGGCGGACGGGGCATGGCAGCGGGGGTGGGGAC
>NZ_FUHW01000015.1 GCF_900163545.1 Arthrobacter rhombi | reverse complement strand
TCGGCATCGATCCGCGAAGCGACCTCGGGATCAAGCTCCGCCAGCGGGGCCGTCAATGACTTCGCTGACACCTGGCCTGTTGTGGCGATGGTCATGGGTACTCCTCATCCGAACTACGTCGACAACTGATATATCTCTTGTGCTCAATATCGTATGATGGGGATCACGGTCGGTCAAGGAAAAGTTTTTACCCGCTGGTAATGTAGCCGCGGGCCTAGGAAGCAGGAGGAAGTCGATGGACATGGTGATGAGCGCGGCACCCGTTGCCGAATCGCTAGCGGAACGCTCCTATCGGGTCTTGCGTGATCGCCTGATCATGCTCGACATTGCCCCCGGTGCCCCCATTAATGAGGGTCTGCTTTCCGCGGAGCTGGATATGGGGCGCACCCCGATCCGCGAAGCCCTGAAGAAGCTCGAGACCGATCGGCTGGTCCACTCCTTTCCTCGGCGCGGAACCTTTGCCACGATGGTGGACATCAAGGACCTCGCGGCCATTTCGGAGATCCGCCACCTCCTCGAGCCGCTGGCGGCAGAGAAGGCCGCCCTCAATCCGAACCCCGCGCTGCGGGCGGAGCTGGCGGATACGGCGGCCGCGATCGAGCAGCTGGACGAGAGCCAGGACCGCAGGGCCCTGATGGAGTACGACCTGGAGGTGCATCGGCTGATCTACCGGGCGGCCGAAAACCAGTACCTCGAAGAGACGCTGGTGCGCCTGGATAACCTCGCCACCCGCATCTGGTGCCTGGTGATGGATCGACTGCCCAGCATTACCGGCCACATTCAAGAACACGCTTCGCTGTTGCGCGCCATTATTGCCGGCGACCCAGGAAAATCCCGCTTACTCGCCGAGGAGCATGTGCGCCACTTCGAGGCCACCATCCGCTCGATCCTCTAGCGGCCCTGCCATCCCTTTGGGTCTCCACCGTGAGGCTGCGGCGCCCACTTTGGGTCGCCGCCACAGGCCGTGGTCCACCGCCTTGCTCGACGGCTCCTGACGGGCGGCAGGGCTTGCCGCTGGGAAGCTTGTCCTCCCGAGGCCGGATTGCGCTCAGCTGTGGAGTGCCGCCCGAAGGGTTCGAACCTTGACCGTGACATAGATCACTCATATGGTTCGACGCAACGTGGTTGCAAAGGGTGCAACACGATTGAAGTTTGGTGGTAGCAGTGCCAGTTAACGGATATCCAGAAAAGTGGGATGGCGTGCCCGAGCGGCCCGTCCAGACCAAGGGGTACGCCCCCGCCGACGGGGCCATGGGCCCCACCCTGAGTGGTCAAAGCCGCGTCCATCCCGACGGGGTGGGGCCCGGCACCCGGAAAAAAGTGGTGGCGGCCAGTTTCATCGGCAACTTCGTGGAGTGGTTCGACTATGCCGTCTACGGGTATCTGGCGGTCACGATCACGGCAGTATTCTTCCCGGAGGCGGAGCCCAGGACCGGGCTCATGCTGACCTTTGCGCTCTTCGCCGTTTCGTTCCTGGTGCGTCCGCTCGGTGGATTCGTCTGGGGTCATATCGGGGACCGCATCGGGCGGCGAACGGCCCTGTCCTGGTCGATCCTCATCATGTCCGGCGCGACTTTCTGCATTGCCCTCATCCCCTCCTACGCGACGATTGGCATCGGGGCCCCGCTCCTGTTGCTGCTCATGCGTGTGGTCCAGGGGTTCTCGGCTTCCGGGGAATACGCGGGTGCCTCGGCTTTTTTGGTGGAGTATGCGCCAGCCAATCGTCGGGGACTCTTTGCTGCCGTCGTACCTGCCAGCACCGCAACGGGCCTTCTGCTCGGTTCCCTGATGGCTGCGCTGCTCACTGGCGTGCTGGATGCCGGACAGATGCAGGGCTGGGGGTGGCGGATTCCCTTCTTGTTGGCGGCTCCCATGGGTTTGATCGGCCGCTACATCCGAACCAAGCTGGAGGATACGCCGGCGTTCCGGGACCTTGCTGCCGAAGATGAGGCCGTCAAGGCGCCGGTCAAGGAAATGTTCCGCGATCACTGGCGGCAACTGTTGCAGGCCTCCGGCGCCGTACTGCTCAATGCGGTTGGTTTCTACGTCATCCTCAGCTACATGCCGACCTATCTTTCGCAGGAACTGGGGCTCGATGCGACCGCTTCCTATGTAGCGACGACGGTTGCCCTCGTGACCTATATCGGTTTCATCTTCCTCATCGGCCTGCTTTCGGATCACTTTGGACGCAAGCGTGTGTTGATCTCGGCCTCGATCTGTTTCATCTTGTTCACCGTACCGGCCTTTGCCCTGCTGGATACCGGAAACCTGGTGGTCATCATCCTGGTGCAAATCCTGCTGGGCGGGATGCTGGCGTTGAACGACGGGACGCTGCCGAGCTTCCTGGCCGAAATGTTCCCCACCCGCATTCGCTTCTCCGGCTTTGCGGTCAGCTTCAACCTCTCCAATGCGCTTTTTGGGGGCACTGCGCCATTCATGGCGACGCTCCTGATCGCCACGTCCGGAAGCCATCTGGCGCCGGGCTGGTACCTCATGGGCGCGGCAGCAATATCACTGGTCGCCGTCGCCCTTTCTGCAGAAACCAGCAAGGCGCCGCTCAAGCACCACTGAACCACTCGAGGACGGAGAGGCCCTACCCGGAATGGGGGGCCTCTCCGTCGCGCCGAACAAGCCGGCCCATCAGGCGGGGGAAGATTTTATTCGCAAAGTCTTGACAGTGACCTCCGCCACAAATAACGTTGACGCAACAGCGTTGCAGTGAGTGCAACTTCAAACTTCTTTGGTGGTCCCTCATGAATCACGGAAAAAAACCCGAAGCGAACGGCGAGCCCTTCCAGCCGCCGGTACTGACGCACCAGCACGAAAACCCTTCCCTGCCCGGGACCTCCTTCAGTGGTGGAACCGGCGAGGACACTCCCGCAACGATTCGCAAGACGCGCAACAAAGTGGTTGCCGCTAGCTTTATCGGCAACTTCGTTGAATGGTTCGACTACGCCGTCTACGGCTATCTGGCGGTGACCATCACGGCGGTCTTCTTCCCGGAAGCGGATCAGCAGACCGGCCTGTTGCTGACCTTCGGACTCTTTGCGGTGTCCTTCTTCGTCCGCCCCGTGGGCGGATTCATCTGGGGGCACCTGGGGGATAAATTCGGTCGGCGACTCGCGTTGTCATGGTCGATTTTGATTATGTCCGCGGCCACGTTCTGCATCGCGTTGATCCCCGGCTACGACACCATCGGCCTGTGGGCACCGATCATCCTGCTGATCATCCGGGTCATCCAGGGGTTCTCGGCCTCGGGCGAGTACGCCGGCGCTGCAGCCTTCCTGGTCGAATACGCCCCGCCGAAGCGCCGTGGCCTCTACGCGGCGGTCGTCCCCGCCAGCACGGCCAGTGGCCTGCTGCTGGGTTCGCTCCTGGCAGCCCTGCTGACCGGATTGCTTTCGACGGACCAGATGCATGACTGGGGCTGGCGGCTGCCGTTCCTGCTGGCGGCTCCGATGGGACTGATCGGCCGGTACATCCGGACCAAGCTTGAAGATTCCCCGGCCTTCAGGGCCCTCGAGGCCGAAGACACGACGGATTCGACGCCGATCAAAGACCTGTTCCGCGATCACTGGCGCCAGCTGGTCCAGGCCATCGGCGCCGTGTTGCTCAATGCCGTCGGCTTCTACATGCTGCTCAGCTACATGCCCACCTACCTCTCCACCGAGGTCGGTCTCGACGAGTCGAAGTCCTATCTGGCAACGACCGTGGCCCTGCTGACCTACATCGGATTCATCTTCGTGATGGGCATTCTCTCGGATAAATTGGGCCGCAAGAAGGTGCTGCTGACCGCTTCGGTCCTGTTCGTGATCTTCACCGTGCCCCTGTTCATGCTGCTGGACACCGGAAACTTCGTCGTGATCGTCCTGGTGCAGATTGCCCTCGGCGCCATGCTCACCCTCAACGATGGAACCCTGCCCAGCTTCCTGGCCGAAATGTTCCCCACCCGGGTGCGGTACACCGGCTTCGCCGTCAGCTTCAACCTCTCCAACGCGATCTTCGGCGGTACGGCACCCTTCGTGGCCACGTTCCTCATCGGCTTCACGGGGAGTGATCTCGCCCCGGGCTGGTACCTCATGGCCGCCGCCGTCGTCGCTCTGGTCGCCGTCGCCTTCTCCGCGGAAACCAGTAAAGAACCGCTGAAATAGCGGCCCCGAAACCTCCTAGCGAACCATGTACGAACCACAATATAAAGGAGTCCATTGTGACCACCGAAGCATCCGCCACCTCCGTCTCCGGCCTCGAGCGTCTGAAGGTCCTGCATAACGGCGAAAAGGTCGCCCTGACGTTCTCCGACGCCGAATTCGAACGCCGTCTGGCGGGCCTGCGCAAGATCATGGCCGAGAAGGACCTCGACGCCGTCGTCCTGACCAGCTACCACTCGATTAAGTACTATTCGGACTTCTTGTTCACGTACTTCGGGCGTTCCTACGCCATGGTCGTCACCGCCGACGACACCTGCACCATCACCGCCAACATTGACGCCGGCATGCCGTGGCGCCGCAGCTACGGCGAGAACATCGTCTACACCGACTGGCGCCGCGACAACTTCATCCACGGCATCCAGGAATCCCTGCGCCAGCGCAACGTCGCGGTACGGCGCCTCGGCGTCGAGGACGACACCTTGCCGCTGGACAACCGCAATAAGATCCAGGCAGCCTTCGCCGGTGCCACCCTGGTCGATGTCGCCCAGGCCGCCATGCGCCAGCGCATGATCAAATCGGCTGAAGAGATCGAGGTCATCAAACACGGCGCGCGGATCGGCGACATCGGCGGCGAAGCCATCAAGGCAGCCATCCGGGAGGGGATCTCCGAATACGAAGTCGCCCTCATCGGCACCGAGGCGATGGTCCACGAAATCGCCAAGACCTTCCCCGACTCCGAGATCCGCGACACCTGGGTGTGGTTCCAGTCGGGGATCAACACCGACGGGGCGCACAACTGGGCGACCACCCGGAAGCTGCAGCGAGGGGATATCTTGTCGCTGAACTGCTTCCCGATGACCTCGGGCTACTACACCGCACTGGAGCGCACCTTGTTCCTGGGCGAGCCGGATGAGCGTTCGCTGGAACTGTGGAACGTCAACGTCGAGGTACACCGTCGTGGCTTGGAACTGATCAAGCCGGGCGCTGTCTGCAAGGACATTGCCGCCGAACTCAACGAGATCTTCGTTGACCGGGGACTGCTGGCCAACCGCACCTTCGGCTACGGACACTCCTTCGGCGTCCTGTCGCACTACTACGGCCGCGAAGCTGGCCTGGAGCTGCGTGAGGACATCGATACCGTGCTCGAACCGGGAATGGTGGTGTCCATGGAACCGATGATTACCGTCCTCGATGGTCAGCCGGGAGCCGGCGGCTACCGCGAGCACGATATCCTCGTGGTGGACGAAAACGGCGCCGAGAACATCACCAAATTTGGTTTCGGCCCGGAAAACAACATCATCCCCTGCTAGCACGCACGGGAACCGGGACCCCTGGGGCCCGGTGGCTGCTGGTGGCGGACAACTGCTCCGCCACCAGCAGGACCAACCTTGGAGGGACGAAAAGATGACGGCTCAGACGCGTGAAACGATGGCGGGGGAGCCCCGTAGTTCTTCGGTGATCGTCAACGTCATCGACGTCCTTCGCTGCTTCACGGTGGACGATCCACTCCTGGGAGTCACCGAGATCGCCACCAGTGTGGGGCTGCACAAATCCAGCATCTCGCGCATCTTGGCCACCCTGGAACAAGAACGAATCGTTGAACGTGACGAGTTGTCGCGCAAATTCCGTTTGGGTATGGGACTGATTGCCGTGGCCGGTCCGCTGTTGGCCAATCTGGACGTCCGGCGCATCGCGTACCCCGTCTTGCAGGAGCTGGCCGAGGCCACGGGGGAGACGGCGGCCCTGAATATCTGGGACGGTGCCGAATCGGTTTCCGTCGAACAAATCTCCAGCCGTAAACAGGTCAAGCACACTTCGCCCATCGGCACCCGTTATGGCACACCGTTGAGCGCCTCCGTCCAAGTCTTTCTGGCCCATCAGGACGAAGCAGTAGTCCGAGAGCTGCTCTCCAGGGCAGGAGCCGAGCATGATCCTGCGGGACCGCAGGACGTCGAAAGGTACCTACGTCGACTCGAGAAGGTGCGCGAGCAGGGCTACGCCTGCAATTACGGAGAAACCTCCCACGAGGAGGTCGGCGTCGCGGCACCCATCATGGGACATCGGGGGGAAGTGGCTGCGGCACTGATGGTCGCAGCCCCGCTGTACCGCATCGACGAAGCCACACTGATCCAGCTCGCGGAAACCTGCTGCCGGGCCGCCGCACGGATCAGCCGCCGCATGGGCGGCCAGCCCGAATAGCACCCACAGCCCCACCCACGTCACCGGAAGCCAAGGAAGCCACCATGAGCGTTGAACGTCGCGGAGAATTCGCCTTTGACTACCTCTTGCACGAAGGATCTGCCCCCACCAGGGTTCAATTCCATTTCCTCGAGGAACTGAATCTTCCCGTGGCCATCCAAACCTGGGAACTGCCGCCAGGAGGGAGCGAGGGAATGCACCGCCACGATGGTGAACAGGCCCTTGAGGAGTTCTACCTGGTCGTGACAGGAACAGCTCGCATGCACCTCGGCGACGAGGTCCTTGACCTGGAGGCCGGGGATACGGTGTTGGCTCCGGCCGGCGTGGACCACGACCTGATCAACACCGGTGACGTGCCGCTGCGGATCCTGACGGTCTGGGGTACCCCCGGAAGGGCGGACTTCTCCTCCTTCGGTTCTGCCCGCGCCTCAGCCGAATCCCGCCTACTGGCCGATAGTCAGGCACAGGACCCGTCCTGAGTCTCCCCGAACGCCACGCAGGCCGGGGGCGGAACCACACCGAAACAACTCTTGCCAGAGATCGACGCGGATGCTGGAGTGGGATCAACGAGTCCCCACAGAAAGGCAGACCACCATGGCCGGGGAAATTTCATTCATCGAATTCGGGGCGCGGAACGCCGAGGAATCTGCGCGATTCTATGCCGCGCTCTTCGGATGGGGGATCGAACCGGGCCCCAACGGGGCGGAGGCCGGGTACCAACTCGATGTCGCTGGTACCCCCGCCGGCATCCATTCCGGCGATCCAGGGGCGGCGCCCTACGTCTTCTTTGCCGTGGAACAGATGCAGAGAGCTTGTGACCAGGTCGTAGAACTGGGCGGAACCGTGGACCCGATGGACCTCAATGGTGATGCCGATGATCGGGCGACCCACGGACTGTTCACGCTTTGCCGGGACCAGCAAGGTTCCCCTTTCGGCCTACATCAGCGTCCTGCCGGCTAGGGCCACCGACCCCATAATGGTGGAAGCGGCCGGTCTCCAGGAGGGGTGTGTCCGGGGCACCATCGGGCTACGCTGGCCGAATGACAGAGCATAACGAGCGGGAGTTCGACGTCATCGTCGTCGGCGCAGGTCTCTCCGGACTGGTGGCCGCCACCGAAGCCACCGACGCCGGGCGGCGCGTCCTGCTGATCGATCAGGAACCGCCATCCAATCTGGGAGCCCAGGCCTGGTGGAGCTTCGGTGGCCTGTTCTTGGTTGATAGTCCCGAACAGCGGCGTCTGGGGATCCGCGACAGCGTCGAGCTCGCGCGGCAAGACTGGTGGGGGACCGCAGGCTTTGACCGGCCGGAGGACTACTGGCCGCGCCAATGGGCCGAGGCCTACGTCGACTGGGCAGCCGGTGGAAAGCGTGCCTGGTTGCACGGGCTGGGGGTTAGGTTCTTCCCCGTCGTGGGCTGGGCCGAACGTGGTGGCCATGGGGCGTCCGGCCCCGGGAACTCGGTACCCCGCTTCCATATTACGTGGGGTACCGGCCCGGGGATCGTGGAACCCTTCGCGAACAAGGCTCTCGCCGCAGTGACCTCCGGCCTGCTCACCGTGCGTTTCCGGCACCGGTTGGACGAGCTGGTGGTCCGGGATGGTGTCGTCACCGGCGTACAGGGACGTCTCCTGGCAGCCTCCACGACGCCTCGCGGTCAAGCCAGCAACCGCGAAGAAGTGGGCGACTTCGAATACCTGGCCTCCGCCGTCGTGCTGTGTACCGGCGGGATCGGCGGAAATGTCGAGAAGGTGCGGGAGGCCTGGCCCGAACGGCTCGGAGCACCGCCAGAGCGGATGATCTCCGGGGTGCCTGCCCACGTCGATGGCCGGGGACTGGATATCGGTGCCGCAGCCGGAGGGCACCTGATCAACGGCGACCGGATGTGGCACTACACCGAAGGGATCGTGAATCATGGCCCCGTATGGCAGAACCATGGCATCAGGATCCTGCCCGGACCCAGCTCGCTCTGGCTTGACGCCACGGGGCGGCGTCTGCCAGCACCACTGTGGCCGGGATTCGACACCCTGGGAACGCTGGAACACCTGCGCGGCACCGGTCATGACCATTCGTGGTTCATCCTCAACCGGCGCATCATCGGCAAGGAGTTCGCTCTCTCGGGTTCCGAACAGAACCCCGACCTCACCGGAAAGGACATCGGTGCGGTGCTGCGGCGGGCCCGCACCGCAGTGCCAGACCCAGTGCAGGCCTTCCTGGACCGAGGCGAAGATTTCATCCAAGCCGATACTGTGTCCGAGCTGGTCGCGCAGATGAACCGACTCGAGGGTGGGGACCTGTTGGACGCGGAGAGCATCGAAGCCGAAATCGTGGCCCGCGATGCCGAAACGGGGAACCGGTTCAGCAAGGACCCGCAACAGATGGCCGTCCAAGCGGCCCGCAGCTATCTCGGGGACAAGCTCATTCGCACCGTTGCCCCGCATCGGTTGCTGGATCCGAAGGCCGGGCCGCTCATCGCCGTTCGGCTGCATATCCTCACGCGCAAATCGCTCGGTGGATTGGAAACGGACCTCGACTCTCGAGTCCTGGCTCCCGGCGGCCATCCGATACCCGGGCTCTATGCTGCCGGGGAGGCCGCCGGATTCGGCGGCGGCGGAGTCCACGGCTACCGGGCCCTCGAAGGGACCTTCCTGGGCGGCTGCCTTTTTAGCGGCCGAGCCGCTGGACGGGCCGCCGCCCGACGGTAAATGACACGACGGGGGAGAAGGCCCTGTCGGATTCCTCCTCCCGACGGGCCATGAAGAAGCCGGCGCTAATGCCTAGCCCAGAACGTCGTGCCAATGGCCAACGCATACACACCGAAAACAACCCCGATATACATGGGGCCGAAGACATGACCGGAGATGATCGACTGCAGGACAGCAAATGCCAGGAAAAGTAGCAGAATGCCGACACCCGCGACGATGTACTCCACGCCGTGGTGATGATGGTGGACGTGGGCGACGCCTTGATGATTCATTGAATGACCCATACTTTGAAGGTACGCCCGTGCGGGCGGAAGAACCATAGCTAGACTGGAGGGCGCAGACGGCCGTCACCGCAGATCGGCCCGCGAACGACCCGCCTGATCAAGATCGCTTCGAGGTATCTTCATGACTGAGCAGAACCCGTACAACCCGGACCCCTACCACGCGCCACAGGGTCAGTCAGGGTACCCGCAGCCGTATCCGGGGCAGTCCGGGTGGTCCCAGCAGCCACCGGTGGCCACCGGTCTGACCAAGGCCGCACTGATCATCGGCATCGTCGCCATCGTCTTGGCCTTTATCCCCGTCGTCGGGTTCATCTCTTTCATTCTGGGGCCGCTGGCCCTGATCCTGGGCATTATTGGGCTCGTGAAGCAGGTCCCGCGCCGGGGCTACGCGATCACCGGCATCATCACCGGTGCTGCAGCACTGATTGTCTGCATCATTTACGTGATCATCGCCGTTGCCCTGGTCAACGTGGTCGAGAAGGGGGTGGGCGAAACCGCTCCCTTTACCTACACGGTGACCGGAACCGGGGATTACACCGTTTCCTATACCGAGGAAAGCGTCACGGAAGAACACACCGAAGACGTTGCGGGCGGGGAGTTCAGCCGGGAGGTCACGGCCAGCACCGTCTTCGGCTCCTTGGGCGCCAGCAACGCCCACGGTAATACCGGGACTCTGACGTGCACGATCACTCAGGCCGACGGAACCGTCGTGGCGAAGGATTCGGCGGCCGGGGCCTCGGCGACGGTCGCTTGCCTGACCGGTGAAGGGTTCATGAAGTAAAAGACTTGCCGTGCCTACCGGGCGGCGGTGAGCGTTATCGGCGGTAGCCCATCGCTCTGCGTGCAGCAACGCGTTCTGCAACCACCCGGGTGGCCGTTGCGGCCGAGACCCGGGGGCCAGTGGCCAGGTAGACGGGTGCCTCATGCGCGGGCCGGGCCTCGTCGTCGTACCGGTAGGACAGGTAGCTGCCGCCCGAGCGGCGCACCAACAATACGCCGGCAGCGACATCCCACGGGTTCGTATCGAAGCCCAAGGTGATATCGGTCCAACCTGCGGCAACATGAGCCAGCCCCAGCGCGCCACTGACGGTCCGGCGCACGGTGGCGTAGCGGGAGACCAAGGTACCGAAGGCCTCCAGTGCTGCCTGGCCGTCGAGCTCAAGAGCCTCCGCCGAGGGGTAGTCGGTCATCAGGGAGGATTCGGTCTCCGTTGACGTGCCCTGAGGGCCCAAACGCACGCCGTTGAGCCACGCACCCTCGGCATTGGCGGAGAACATCAGCTCCGCGATGGGGTCATAGACGACGCCTGCGAGCAGTTCGCCGTCCAGTGCCGCCGCGATGGAGACGCAAAAGAAGGCGACGCCGTGGGCGAAGTTGCTGGTCCCGTCGATCGGATCAACGATCCACTCGATACGCCCCTCGCCTTGGTGGCCGCCCTCCTCGCCGAGAATTCGGCTATCGGGATGGGCGGCGAAAAGGTGGGCGGCGATGGCCGTCTCGCTGGCCTGGTCGAATGCAGTGACCAGATCGTGGGCGTTGGCCTTCTGCTGGACCTCGGCACCCGTGCGGAAGGCGCCACGCAGCAGCGGCCCGACACCGCGGGCCGCTTCCTCCGCGATCCCGCGGAGGTGCTCGGCTAGTTCGATGGTCTGTTCCGGGATATCCACCCGGCCAGCCTACCGGCCTTAGCTTTCGTCGAGCTGTTCCGGCTGCTGCCCCAAGATGAAGTGCCGGCCGGAGACTGAGGTGGGGGTGATCTCGATCCAGAAGTCCTTCAACGTCTGCACCCACGGGTCCACGCCCGAGGCCCGGGCGATCTTGATCTCCGCCTCGGTGTCCAGAATGCGGGCCGTACCCAGGATGATCACCGACCAGGCTTCGTCGCTGAGGATGCCGTCGGATTCGAAGGCCACCCGCGGGTTCACCGTCAAACCGGAGAGCTTGGAACCGGCAGCGGAGCGCAAATAGACCCGCCCGTCGGCGGTGCCGTGGTTCACCGGGGTGATATACGGGACGCCGTCGAAAGCGGTGGCCAGGCGTCCGTGTTGGCTGTGGCCCAGAAGCTTCCAGCACTGCTCTTCGTCGAGAATCAGGACCGGTTCGTCGTCTGCATGGGAGTACATCATGCCCTCATTCTTCTACGCCCTGTAGAAAAAATCCAGTATCGTTCGGAACTCGTTGACCTGCGAGCGTGAAAGACTGGCAATATGTCATCACGCAAAGCAGAATCGTTGCGGCAGCATTTGGGGGTCAGGCTCGAGGACGCCTGGCATGCGTTCCGCGAAACCAACGGACGTGAACGTGGCATGGTGCCGACCGTGCTGCCCTTTAGGGGATACGGCCACTCCGAGCCGGGCGAAAACGGCTGGGTCCGCATCCTGGCACGCATCGTCGTTGCCTCCCCGGAGCCGTTCCGCCACGGTGTTCCGCGCTCCCGCGTCGTAGCTGACGGTGTCCGTGGCTGGAGGAACTTCATTTCCCCGCCGATCCCGTATGCCGAGGTCACCGTGACCATCGCCGGGAGTGACTTTGTGGTCCGCGCGGATCGTGGGGGAGTCCTGGATGCCCGGATCACCACGGCATTGGGGCCGGGATGGCATACCGTCACCCTCTCCGCCGAAGGCTCACCCGAGGTCAAGGCCCGGGTGTTCGTGGTGGATGCTTCCTGCGAATTCGGGCTCTTATCCGATGTCGACGACACCGTGGTGGTCACCGCGCTTCCGCGACCACTGTTGGCTGCCTGGAACTCGTTCGTCCTCGACGAGCATGCCCGGGTGGCCACCCCCGGCATGGCGGTGATGATGGAACGGGTCCTGCGCGGGCGTCCCGGAGCCCCCGTTCTCTACCTGTCGACCGGTGCCTGGAATGTCGCCCCGACGCTGAACCGGTTCCTGGCCAGGAACCTGTTCCCCGAAGGCCCGCTGCTGCTCACCGACTGGGGTCCCGTGGAAACTGGCGCCTCTGGCGGACGCTGGTTCCGTTCCGGCGCACAGCATAAGGTCGATCAATTGCGCCGTCTGGCCGAGGAATTCCCTCAGATGAAATGGTTGCTCATCGGTGACGACGGGCAACACGACCCGGAGATTTATGCGGGCTTTGCGCAGCGCTATCCGCAAAACGTCAAGGCCATCGTCATCCGCCAGCTGACCCCCTCCGAGGCGGTCCTTGCCGGCGGCCGCTCCCAACGGACCGTGAACTCCACCCCGGGCATCGACTGGGTCTATGCCCCGGACGGGGCCCATATCCTGGCCGAGTTGCAGCGGCTGGGCATCGTCTCCGACGAGGAACAGCACGTCGAGCACCAAGAACGCCGCCGGTTGCGCCAGCAGTGGCCGGAAGGGGAACCGCAGGAAGAACGAGAGGTCGGTGCCATATGAGCGGACGCAAACTGCAGGTCCAGGTGCCGATGCGCTGGGGCGATATGGACGCCTACGGGCATATTAACAATGTCAACCTCGTGCGGATGATGGAAGAAGCCCGCATCGCCGGCTTCGGTGTACCCGGCGGGACGGGCAAGCCCGGAACCGAATCGACCGCGGAACTGTTTTCCAGCGTCCCAGCGAACACACAGATCCTGGTGGTTGAACACCGGATCAGGTATCTGACCCCGCTGGACTACCGTAATGTCCCGGCCGAGGTCGAAATCTGGCTCTCCGCGATCAAGGCCGCCAGTTTCGACGTCTGCTACGAGTTCCGGGACCCCATCGAGGGGAGCCTCTGCGTCAGGGCGGCCACTACGTTGGCCTTCTTCTCGGTGGCAGAGCAGCGGCTGCTTCGCCTGCCGAGTGAACAACGGGAAGCGATGCAGGAGTTCATCGGTGAACCGGTGTTCCGCTGAGCCTCGGTCCCTGCTGAAGTAACCTCTTCGCCCATGGCGTACGGAGTTTGCGTTGCCTGCTTGCTTGGGATTGGGTGGGACAAACACGTTTTGCCGAGTTTCGCTCGGCCCTCGAAGGAGTGATCGGAAGATGACCGTCCCCGCAACCGCTCGACCGCCGCGCCCGCAGGTCGTGCTGGAAGTGGTGACTAAACGGAAGATCGGCAAGCATATGGTCCGCCTGACGTTGGGTGGCGAAGGCTTTGCCGCCTTCCGCAATAAGGAAGCCACTGACAAATACGTCAAGCTGCTTTTTGCCGATCCCGAATTGGGGTTGACCCCACCGTATGACATGGACGAACTGCGTGCCGTCCTTCCCCAGGAACGGATGCCGGTCCGCCGCACGTACACGGTACGCAGCGTTAATGAAGCTGCCGGCACCCTGCAGATCGACTTCGTCGTGCACGGCGAGGAGGGCCTTGCCGGCCCGTGGGCTGCCAATGCCCAGCCCGGGGATCTGGTCTGCTTCTCCGGCCCCGGCGGAATGTACTTCCCCTCGGAGGATGCCGATTGGCATCTGCTCGCGGGCGACGAATCAGCTTTACCGGCCATTGCTGCCGCCTTGGAGAAAATGCACCGCTCCGCCCGCGGCGAGGCCTATATCGAGGTGGCGGGGGAGAAGGATGAAATCAAGCTCAGGGCCCCGAAGGGTGTCAACGTGCACTGGCTGCACCGGGGCGGGACGTTCACCCCGGAAACCACCAAGCTCGCAGCAGCCGTGATGGCAGGACCGTGGCATGAGGGTGAGGTGCAGGTCTTCGCCCACGGAGAACGCGAAATGGTCAAGGCTCTGCGCCGGTTCCTCGCCGACGAGAAGGGCCTGCACCGCAAGCAGCTCTCCCTGTCGGCCTACTGGGCGTTCGGCCGCGCCGAAGAAACCTTCCAAGCGGAGAAAAACGAACCCATCGGCAAGATCTTTCCCGAGCAGCCGGGAGTCCAGACCGCCCCTCGCGGCTGATTCCCCTCCCCGGGCAGGCGCTGAGACGTTAGTCCTTCGCGTAGGCTTCTTCGCTCCACAGGTGGAACAGTGCGTGACCGCGATACGGGCGCCAGGCTTCGGCGCGCCCGGCGGCCTCCTGCGCCGTGACCCCACCCAACGCCCGGCGCAGGACGAGATCCCCTGCGGTGAAAGCATCGGGATCCAGGCGAGCCCTCACATCGAGATAGTCGGCGCTCCAGGGGCCAATCCCACGGATGGCCAAAAGCTCATCCCGAGTCAACGGGAAATCGCCGGGGTTGGTCCTTGGCTGCGATGCTGTCCGGGCGAAGGCCTCTGCCACGGCCAAGAGTGTCCTGGTGCGGGCGTGGGTCAGCCCGACGGCGGCCCGCAGCTCGTCCTCGGCAACCCCCGCGACGACGCCGGGGTCCGGAAACAGATGCCATCCCGCAATCGGTGGGCCGGCCCACCCGCTGACCAGACGCCCGGCGAATGTGCGCATTGCGGCCAAGGAGACTTGCTGACCCAGCACGGTAGTTGCCGCGGCTTCGAAGGGGGCGGGGTATCCGACGGGGCGTAGCCGGGGCCGCTTGGTGACCAAGGGGGCCAAGGTCGGATCGCCGAGCAGCTGCGCGTTGATCGGTTCAAGATCCACATCGAGGGCGAACCAATGGCGCACCAGCACGGTCAGCAGGGAGCGATCCGCCGCCGTCAGATCCGAGTCCACGCTGCGCAGTAGCACCGCGTCATCGGTGAAGCGTAGAGCGACCACCACGTTCCGACCTCCAATCCGGACTGGCCTGCGATGTTCTTCCCCACGTTGTTCGTCGATGCCCGGTATGGCGTGAGCTGCCAGGACGGCGAGGCAGAGCTGGGGGTCCAATCCTCCGTTGGCCGGCACGCGCAGGAGCTGCTCCGGGTGTTCTGGCATGGAATTCATGATCTTCCAGACTAGTGCCCCGGCTCATCAACGAAGGAGCTATACGAACATTCAAGGTCTTGTACGGTTGTATAGGTGGGGGTAGTCTCGGGATATGGCAGCTCACGGAACACTGCTGCGTCCGCCCCTTCGACCTTCATCGTGAGGTACTGATGACCACATCATCCCAAGCACTCATCTACGATTCCATCCGCACACCCCGAGGAAAGGGCAAGCAGAGCGGATCCCTTCACGAAGTGAAGCCGATCGACCTTGTGGTCGGGCTCATCGACGCCCTGAGGGAACGTCACCCGGGGATGGATACCCAGCTCATCGACGATATCGTCCTCGGTTGTGTGAGCCCGGTGGGGGAGCAGGGGATGGATATCGCCCGGATCGCCGCCCTGAAGGCGGGACTGCCCTGGGAAGTCGCCGGCGTCCAGCTCAACCGCTTCTGTGCCTCGGGACTCGAAGCCGTGAACCAGGTGGCGGCCCGTGCCCGCGCCGGATGGGAGGATCTGCTCATCGGCGGCGGCGTCGAATCGATGTCCAGGGTTCCGATGGGCTCCGACGGAGGGGCCTGGGCCATGGACCCGGCCACCGCATGGGCCACCAATTTCGTTCCCCAGGGAATCGGCGCCGATCTCAGTGCCACCGTGGAGGGCTTCGATCGCTCCGACGTGGACCGCTTCGCCGCGCAAAGCCATCACCGGGCCGCCACCGCGTGGAAGGAAGGCCGCTTTGATCGTTCGATCGTCCCGGTCCGTGACGTGAACGGGCTGACGATCCTTGACCATGATGAAACCATCAGGCCCGAGACCAGTGCGGAAACCCTGGCTCCGCTGAACCCCTCTTTCGCGAAGCTGGGCGCCCAAGGCGGATTCGACTCCGTAGCCCTGGAGGAATACACCTCGGTCGATGCGATCAATCACGTCCACCATGCGGGCAACTCCTCGGGGATCGTCGATGGTGCGGCCCTGGTCCTGGTCGGGAACGAAAGCGCCGGCCAACGTCATGGGCTGACCCCGCGGGCACGTATCGTCGCCACTGCCGTCACCGGTTCCGAGCCGACCATCATGCTCACCGGCCCCACCCCTGCCTGTCGCAAGGTCCTCAACCGCGCCGGCATGAAGGCCGGGGACATCGATCTCATCGAAGTCAACGAGGCCTTCGCTGCGGTACCGCTGAAACTCATGCGGGATATGGGCTGGAGCGAAGAACAAACGAATGTCAACGGTGGCGCCATCGCCATGGGGCACCCCCTGGGGGCTACCGGCGCCATGATCCTGGGAACCCTGGTCGACGAACTTGAACGGCGTGATCTCGAGCGTGGCCTCGCCACCCTCTGCGTCGGCGGCGGCATGGGCATCGCCACCATCGTTGAACGCATCTGAACCACGCCGAGCCGCAGAGGAGAAAAACATGAGCAACATGATCGACTGGACACGCGACGACGACGGAATCGTCACCCTGACCATGAACGACCCCGAGGCCTCGGTCAATACCATGAACGATGCCTACCAGGCCTCGATGGCCGAAACCATCGATACGCTGGAAGCGCAGCGGGAAGAGGTCACCGGAGTCATCCTGACCAGCGCCAAGAAGACCTTCTTTGCCGGCGGGGACCTCGAAGCGATCTATCGGACCACCCCCGAAGACGCCGAGAAACTCTTCGACCAGGCCCAAGCCATCAAGGCCCAACTGCGGCGCCTCGAGCAGCTGGGAGTCCCCGTGGTGGCGGCACTTAATGGGACGGCACTCGGCGGCGGCCTGGAAATTGCGCTGGCCTGTCATCGCCGTATCGCGGTGAACAGCCCCGGAATCAAGTTCGGCCTCCCCGAAGTAGGGCTGGGACTGCTGCCCGGTGGTGGCGGAATCATCCGGATGGTGCGCATGCTGGGCATCCAGAACGCGTTGATGGACTGGTTGCTCCAGGGCCAACAGCGTGACCCCGATGCCGCACATCAGCAGGGTGTCGTGGATGAACTGGTCGACAGCCCCGAGGCACTGCTTCCCGCCGCTCGGGCCTGGATCCATAGCCAGCAGCAGGAGGAGCCGAATACCCAACCCTGGGAGGCGAAGGGATACAGGATTCCCGGGGGAACCGCGGCATCGCCATCGATGGCTGCCATCCTTCCGTCCCTGCCGGCACTGCTGCGCCAACAGCTCAAGGGGGCAGACCTTCCGGCGCCCCGGGCGATCCTCGCCACGGCCGTGGAGGGGACGCTGGTTGACTTCGATACGGCATGCCGCATCGAGTCGCGGGCCTTCGCCAGCCTCGTGGTTGGTCGCACGGCCAAGGCCATGATCCAGGCGTTCTTCTTCGATCTGCAGTCGATCAGTTCAGGCCGGCTCCGCCCCCAGGGGCAGAAACCGCAAAAGGTCGGCACCGTCGCGATCCTCGGCGCTGGGATGATGGGCGCCGGGATCGCGTATTCCTGTGCTCGGGCAGGCATCGATGTGGTGCTCAAGGACGTCGATCAGGCGGGTGCCGAGAAGGGCAAGTCCCATGTCTCGGATGTGCTCGCCCACCAGGTTTCCAAGGGGCGGCTGGACCAGGAGTCGGCGGATTCGATCCTGGCCCGCGTCCAGCCGACGGGTCAGGCCGCAGACCTGGCAACGGCAGACGTGGTCATCGAGGCGGTCTTTGAGAACCTCGAGCTGAAATCCGCTGTCTTCGCCGAAGCCGAAACCGAGCTGCCCGCCGAGGCCCTGCTGTGCTCGAATACCTCGACGTTGCCTATTTCAACGCTGCAGGCCACGAGCGGACGCCCCCAGGATTTCGTGGGGCTCCATTTCTTCTCCCCGGTGGAAAAGATGAAACTCGTGGAGATCATCCGAGGAGACCAGACCTCGGATGCCACCGTCGCCCGGGCCTACGACCTGGTCCAGCAAATCCGGAAGATCCCGATCACCGTCGGGGACGGTCGCGGGTTCTATACCTCCCGGGTCTTCGGGACCCTGATCATGGAGGCCACGGCATTGCTGGAGGAGGGGGTGGATCCGCAGGTGATCGAACGCGCAGCCACCCAGGCGGGATTCCCCGCACCTCCGCTGGTTCTGCTGGACGAGGTCTCGCTGACGCTGGCCCAGCACACCCGCGCCGAAGAAGAAAAGGAATACGCGGCCTCCGGTACGGTCCGCGAACCCGCCGCGGGCGAACGGCTCGTGGACACGATGGTCGATGAATATGGCAGGAAGGGCCGAGCCGCAGGAGGCGGGTTCTACGACTATCCGGCCGACGGCGGCAAGTCCTTATGGCCGGGGCTCAGGGAACACTTCGGCCGCGGGACCGAGCTCCCCTCGAAGGACATCCAGGACCGCTACCTCTTCCGTATGGCCCTAGAGACGGCCCATTGCTTCGAGGACGGTGTCCTGACAGATACTGCCTCGGCAAATATCGGCTCGATCTTCGGGATCGGGTTCCCTCCAGGGGCCGGCGGGACCGCCACCTTCATCACCAACCATGAGGGGGGTCTGGCTGGCTTCGTGGCCCGAGCCGATGAGCTGGCCGACGCCTATGGGGAAAGGTTCAGGCCTCGGGATTGGCTGCGCTCTCGGGGCGGAGCGGGCACTCTGGTCTGAGCCTCGTGGCGTGACTGCCGGTCTCGCGACGCGGGAGCGGTCCTCGAATTCAACGCCCTTAAGGGCTATCATCGTTATATGACGATGATAGTGCGGAAAGGCGAACCGACGACGGGACCGCTCGCGCCGGCCGCAGCCTTATTCCACGGGCTGGCTGATCCGACCCGATTGCTGATTCTGCGCCATTTGCGGACGGGGGAACATAAAGTCAGGGAGCTGACCGAACACCTGGGCTTGGCCCAGAGCACGGTCAGCGCACACCTGACCTGCCTGCGTGATTGCGGGCTCGTGTCCTCACGGCCGGTCGGTCGCGCCAGCATGTACTCGCTGGCCGAACCCGAGCACATCGACGTTCTCTTGGTCGCTGCTGAGACACTTTTGTCGGATAGTGGAACCGAGGTGGCCCTCGCCTCCCACCACTGGCATGAATCCCACGGCACCGGGCCGGAATGCCGATGAGCCATTCACACTCCCACGACCACAGTGGTGGAGCCATTGAGCACCGCCCCCGGTTGGCCATTGCCTTTGGCATCACCGCGGTGATCCTCATCGCCGAAGTCGTTGGCGCGGTGATCACCGGTTCCCTGGCCCTGCTGGTCGATGCAGCCCATATGCTCACCGATGCCGCCGGACTGCTCATGGCCCTGACAGCGGCCACCCTCATGGGCCGCCCGGCCACCGACCGGCGGACCTGGGGCTTCCGGAGGGCCGAAGTGCTGTCGGCCACCGCACAGTCCACCCTGCTGCTCGCCGTCGGGCTCTACGCCATGATCGACGGGGTCCGCCGGCTCTTCGCTCCGCCCGAAGTAGCAGCCACCGGACTGTTGATCTTCGGGATCGTCGGCCTGGCCGGAAACATCATTGCCATCATCGTGCTCAGCTCGGGCCGCGGGGCCAACCTGAATATGCGCGCGGCCTTCTTGGAGGTCGTCAACGACGCCCTGGGCTCGGTGGCGGTGATCGTCGGTGCCATCGTCATCACCACGACAGGGTGGATGCGTGCCGACGCGCTGGCAGCCATGTTCATCAGCGCCCTGATCCTTCCCCGCGCGTTCCGGCTCCTCCGCGAAACGACGTCCATTCTCCTGGAATCGACGCCGCGCGGACTCGACCTGGATGAGGTCAGGAAGCACCTGCTCTCCCAGGATCTGGTGCTCTCCGTCCACGATCTGCACGCCTCACAGATTGCCACCGGCCTGCCGGTACTCACCGCACACGTCGTGGTCCACGAAGATGCCTTCCATGATGGGCGGGCCTCCAGCATGCTCGATTCATTGCAGGACTGTGTGGCCGGGCACTTCGACGTCTCCATCGAACATTCCACGTTCCAGATCGAAACCGAACGGCACGCCGAACACGAACAACGCTTCCACCCCTAGCCACCGGCCGCACCGGCCCGCGGCAACGGGGTCAGCGCAGAATGATATCCGTGGCGAGGGCGGGGGAACGTCCGGTTTCGACGAAGCCGGAAATATTGGAGGCCGGATGCTTGATGATGTCCGAGACCGACCCCAGATGCAGGGCCAGATCGATTTTGTCCTCGGGGGCTGCCAGCAGCAGTTGGAACCCGAATTCCTGGAGGGCGTTGATACCGGCAGCAGCATATTCCGAGTTGGCTTGAATGAAGGCCTCGTCGATCATGACGGTCCCGTAGGTCGTGAAGCCTTGTAAGGCAAAGCCCAGCTGGTAGGCCAGCGCGGCGCCCATGATGAACGACGTGAACCGTTGGCCCTCACCGCCGGAGAGCGTGCCCGGTTCCAGCCCGTTTTCGACCTCGCCGCCCGGCTTATGCTCATTGCAGCTGATCCGCACATGCTGACGGACGTCCAAGACGGTGTCCCGCCAGGCTTGCCGTGCGGGGTCGTCCAAGGCATCCACCAGTAGTTCCAGCGCCTTGTAGTTGGCGCTGAGCTCCTCCACCCCGCGGGAGCCGTACGCGTTCCCGAGGGCATCCTTGAGTGCCGTACGGAACTCGCGGGCCTCCTCCGGGATGACCGTGGAGACTTCCAGCCGCAAATGTGAACCGTGTTCGAAGGGCACATCAGCCAAGATCTGGTTCAACGGCAGGATCCGTTCACCGATCCCACGACGTTCTTCCTCCAAGAGTTGTAGGAGGTCCGAGAAACGTTCGTAGGAGCGGTTGGAGAAGTATTCACGGAACTCCTCTTGACGTTGGGGGAGCCCCTCCTGGACGATCGCTCGGTGCAGCGCCACATAGTGGGGGGCACTGTCGACCCCCGTACCGAAGGAAGCCGAGGTGGTGACCCCGAAATCGCGGGCAAACTGACGGAACGTCTCGGTCAGTGCCGCCTCGGTGGAAAAGACGAGTTCGCGTAATTCGGTGATGCGTTCGCCCAGATCCAGTGCGGTCGCCGAGACCGCAGCATCGAGTTCGGCGAGCTCGAAATCCTCTCCGGCTTCGAGCCGGCGCAATGCTTCGGCCAGCAGCGGTTCGGCGGAGAGCTCCTGGCGGGCCTTCGCCTCCGGCGCGGCAGCAGCGCTCGAGCTGCGGGCCGCCTCGAGGAGGGAGTCAGCGGTCGCCGCCCGGGATTCGAGCGCCGCGGTCTGGTTGCGCAGCACCGCCAGTTCCCCGACGGAGGATTCCAAATCGGTGCGGGCCTGCTCCAGGGCGGTGCGCAGCCCGGCGAGATCGGTGCTGGAATCCATCGCCTCGGCCATCCGGGTCTCGAGTTCTTCCACGGCGGCGGTTTGGACCGAGGAATCCAGTGCGGAGAAGGGGCGCTCGTCGGCGACGAGCTCGCGGAGCAGCGAAAGTTTGCGGGCCAGCGAATCCTTGGAACGGCTGCGTTCGGTGGCCAGTTCCTCGGCCTGCGCCCGATCGGTTTCCAGTTGGGCGACCTGGACGTGGAGTTCGGAGATCTTCTCCTCGTTCGTGAAGCCCAACAAATAATCGGAGGCCGCCACGGGGCGGGTGTCGCGTTCGAAGGAGCCACGGCCCGCTTTGATCGTCCCGGCCCGGGAGATGGCCCGACGCTCTGCATGCAGGGCGGCATCGGTGGCGACGCAGATGAAATCGTGGTCGGCAGCGATCTTGCGCTCCAGCCACTGGCCGGCCTCGGACTGTTTGAACTCCAGTTTCGTCACCAACGACCGCGGATCGGCGGTCGCCACCGGGTCGCCATCGTGGCCGCCGGGAGTGTGGGCCGAAAGGTCGATCCAGCGCAACCTGCCATACCCCTCCAACCGGTCAGCCGCGCGGGTGACGCGCTCAATATTCTCCCCACTGACCAATAAGGTGGTGGCCAGCGAACGGAGCGCCTTCTCAGCTGCCGGACGCCATTCACCGGCGCCCGGCGCCATATCCATGAGCTCCCCAGCGAACGGTAGGTCCTCGGCAGTGATTCCTGTTTCCGAGCAGATCCGCCGGCGGGCCGCAGCAGAGAGCCCGTCGATATTCGAGCCCCTGCGGGCATACGAGTCGATGTCTTGACGTAGTTTCTGCGCCTTCTCCCGCGCTTCCATGGACGCGGCGATGGCCTCGTGTTCCATGGTGGTCGCATCCTTGGCCACACCCTGCAACGTTTCTGCGGTCACTGCCGCCTGGCGGCGGGCTGCCTGGAGACCGGAAGCCGAGAACGTCAGCGACACACCGGCGTCGTGCATGCGGGTTTTCAGGGTGGAGGCGATTCCCCGGCGTTCGGCCAACCGTGAGCGGGCCGCCTCCAGGTCGCGTTCGAGCGCCTGGACGGCCTTGCCGCCATGGGAATCATGCTGTTCGGTGAGCGAACGCACGCGTTCGGTCAGGACGGTCCGGGTTTCGGAGGCCTCGGAGATGGCGGTGCGGTTGGCCTTCAGTTCGGCGGCGATGGTGCCGGATTGGGTGCCCAGGAGTTCGGCGGCCAAATGTTCGCGCAGCAACGGTAATTGATACCTGGCCAGATCTTGGGTGTGGCGCAGGGATCCGCTGAGCTCCTGGTGGCGTTTATGCTGCTCGGGCACCAGTTCCAGGGCATCGCGTTGGGCGCGGGCCTCTTCGAGTTGGCGGTGGATCCCGCGCAGATGGGAGAAATCCTCCACGGCTCCGGCGGCAGCCTTCAACGTCGAGGGGACCTCCAGGACCTCATACCGGAAAAACTGGTTGACCCCCCGATCCAGGCCCTTGCCATTCTGCAGGGTGCGCAGCAGTGAGAACGCCTTGTCGTTATCGATGCCCAGGCGCCTGCGGAACCGTTCGGCGAAGGTGCGGTGGACATCGAACGCCTCAAAACCGGGCAGCACCTTCATCAGGGACGACGGCGAGAACCTGCGGGAGCCGTGCTCCTCCAGGGCTGCCGTATCCAGGGTGCCTTCACCGATCACATAGTGCTTGCCGACCTGGCCTTCCAGGCCTTGGGCGGGCAGGTCGAAGAGGGAGGCAATGCAGGTCTGGGTGCCCAGCCCGTCCTCGAAAGTCAGGGCCACGGCGCTCCAGGTGGCGCCGGGACGTTGGTAGAGCGTGCCGGCTTCGGTCTTGAACCGCCGTCCGCGCATATAGGAGTACGTGGTGCGACGGTCCTTGCGGGTGGAGGCCTCGTGGGCCGATTCGTTCAGTCGTGGGGCGGCATGAAAGATATGGCCGATCCCGTCAAAGAGCGTCGATTTGCCGACGCCTGGGCGGCCCGTGAGCAGGGTGCCGTCGCGGTCCACATACAGTTCGTGCCGGCCATGGAAGGTTCCCCAATTGATGACCTGAATCGAGCACAGGCGTTGCTGTCCGGGATTGATGGCCGCCCCGAAGGGCAGGGTCTGGGAGATGGTCACTGGGCCGCCCCTTCGGGGTTCGTGGTGGTCTCGGGGTCATCATCGTCGTCTTCGGGTTCGGCGTAGTTCTCCTCCGGTGCATCCGGTACGACGTCGGAATCCAGATCCAGTGTCGGCTCCGTGGCCTCGTCGGCGGCCCGGTCCAGGGACTGCAGGTAGGCGGGGATCTCATCGATCGAATCAAAGGGCAGGGCCAATGCCAAGGCTCCGGAGACCCGGTATTCATGCTCGAGCTCGGTGGGCAGAATCAGTTTCAGGGCAGCCAGCCGAGCCAGGGAGGAATCGGTGAGTTCCTCGAGTCGTTTATCGTCCAAGGCCCCGGGATGGCGGTGTTCTTCGAGGATCTCCCGGGCGCCGGCCCGGGAAATGACCGGGTCGGTGCCGGTGCCGGCATGGCGGTCCAAGAGTAACCTCAATCGCAAGGCCAGAAGCGTCTCTTCGCGGCGTAGCGGTTTACGCGGGACGATGGCGGTCGTATGGACGGTCTCCGTCGGAACCGGGACCAGCAGGGCGATCTTGCGTTCGGTATCGACCTGCAGTTTCAGGAACAGTTCGGCCACGAAGGCGGAAATCTCGGTGCGTCGATCCAAAACCAGTTGCCACAGCCGGGCGTCGGCGGCACCGTCCAGATAGGGCCCGCGCAGCAACCGGATCAGTGCCTGGCGCAGGGCCAACTCGAATCTGCCGGTATCACCGTCGAAGAGCTGGCCTTCGGCCCGGCGTCCCGAGGAGATCGACGCGAAGCCGGCTTCGCCGTCGTCCCTCCAGGAGTCGTCGGCACCCTGCGTGGCGAGGGCGGGGGAGTCGGGGTCCAGCTGGCTCATTCGGTGTCCTTCGCGAAGGTGATCACGGGCAGGTAGGCGGTGCGTTTTGAGCCGTCGACTTGGCTGAAGGTGATCGACTCGAACCGTGAGGTGTCCACGTCTCGTCCCGAGGTGCGGGCAGCCTCGATGAGGTAGCGAATGGTGTTCACATGGTGGTCGCCGGCCTCGAGCCCGGTGAACACTGAACCGAGGGTGAGGGGCCCCCGGGCGGAGGCCAATGCGGTGGAGATCGCCGCGTCAAGCCGGTCGGAATCTGCCTTCGGGGTGCTGGGGGTGCGTCGAATGTCGGCACGACTCATTGCCGGAGGCTCGGCCAGTTTCGGTGGTGCCACATGCTCTTGCGGGTCGAAGATCCCCAGACCAGACAGGGTAGAAAAAGCGGGCGCGTACAACGTGACCTCGGTCACCGGGGTCCGGGCGGTGAGGGACTCGGAACCGGCGACCGCCAGTTCGGCGGACCGCACCGCCTTGCGGAGCAGAACCGAATCGCGGAATTCGTCGGATTGGACGAAGGCGTGCAGTGACTCGGAGAGCTTGCCGTAGCTGGCATGCACTTCGGTGGCCTGGCGGCGTAATTCACGCAGCAAGGTGGCCAGGGTGTGGCGTTCCTGGGCGTTGAGCCCCTCAACGAAATCGCGTTCGAGGACTTCGTTGATGGCCTGGCGGAAACGGCGTTGCCGGAGAGGATCGTTGAGGAACTCGGTAAAACCGCGGAACGTCTCGCCCTCTGCGGTGCTGCGCAACTGGCGGTCGCCTTCCAAGACCCGGCCGACCGCCACCCCCTTGGCCACCGAACCTTCCATGATTTCGCGCCTGACCTGGTGGAGCATATGGCGCACACCATCACGCATCCGCTTGAAATCTGCCGGCAGGTTGGCGGCAAGGTCCAAGATGCTGCGCGCCGCCGCCACGGCCCCTTCGGTCGGCAGCACTGCCGGGACGGCCCCGGAGCGCAGGGCCTCCACGCGTTCGGTGCGTTCGGCGATCTCGGCTTCCAGCTGGCGGATCCGTGCCTCGGGATCGGGATCCGTCTCATGGGCCAAGGATTCGATACTGGTCAGCAGGGTGTTCAGCCGCGAGGAGTTCAAATTGGTGCCCGAGCCGGAGAACCCCTCAAGGAAGGTGAGCACCCGGGCCGTATGCGCCGTCGGCTCGTAGACGAAGGAGCCGTCGATGAGCGGCCGCGCCAGATACCCGGCACGAACCCACGAATCTGCGTAATGCTGGGCCCGCCAGGCATCGTTCAGTGGTGTCCCGGCGGAGCGGAGATGCCGCAGGAAGGCCTGCAAGGAGGCATGGAACGGTTCCAGGCCGACCCGTGGACGGGCCTGGGTGAATTCGGCCCGCAGGAACGCGACCGTCCACGGCGCAGCCGACAGCAGTTTCCAGGCGGGTGAGGACCTGAATTCCTGCTGGTCGGCCCACGTGGCGACGGCGGGTTCGGTGGAAGGCATCTGCTACTTTCCGTCCCGCTCGGTGGGGGACGACGATTGATGGGTTGTACTCGAAAAGGGAGCCGCGGCAGCGGGGCGAACGTGGTCCGCAACGTCGAGGGCCGGATGGTCATTCTAGGCCACTGACGACGTGTCGCGCGCGTCGGGACCGAAGAGCGGGACTAGCGTGGGAGTCAGCGGATGTTTGAGGGCACCCCCGCCGGCACTCGTCCGCTCGACGCGCTGAAAGAGGTGGCAAAAATGTCTTCCGCCTGGGGAATACGTTCCACTGGTGCCCTGCTTCTCTCCTCGATGGTGGCCGTTTCGCTGGCCCTCTCGGGCTGTGTCGGCCCGAGCATGAACCAGGACGGACCTCCAGGCGGTGGCAACTGGGCTTCCGGCCCCGGCACGGCAGCCGATAGCGAAGTCGATGGCCCTTCACCTGAACAACAGCGTGAAGCAGCGCTTGACGCGGCAACGACGGCGGCCGCGCAGTACGACTACTCCACCGCCCTGAAACAGCTCAAGGATCTTGAGGGTGAGGACGTGTCCGAACTCACCGGGAAAATCGCTGCCCAGCAGGAGAAGATGGTGACGTGGGAGGACAATTCTCAGATCTCCCACCTGTTCTTCCACTCGCTGATCGTGGACCCGAAACGGGCCTTTGCCCCGGGCCCCAGTGCGCAGGGATATGCGGACTACATGGTCACGGTCAAGGAATTCAAGGCCATCCTCGCCTCCCTCTACAAAAAGGGCTATGTGCTGGTCAATCCGCACGACATCGCCCGCGAAAACGCCGACGGTGAGATGAAAAACCGGCCGATCAAGCTGCCCAAAGGCAAGAAACCGCTCGTCCTCTCCGAAGATGATGTGAGCTATTACGAGTACATGGACGGTGACGGCTTCGCCACGAACCTCACCGTGGGCGAGGACGGGAACATCACCAATACCTACCAGGCAGCCTCCGGGAAAACGGTTCACGGGGACTACGACCTGCCCACGATCGTGGACGCCTTCGTGCGGGAGCACCCCGATTTCTCCTACCGCGGGAGCAAGGGCATCCTTGCGCTGACCGGCTATAACGGGGTGCTGGGGTACCGGACTAGTGAGATCGAATATGGGGATGATCCGAAAATCGACGTGAAGGCGCAGACGAAGAAGGCGAAGAAGGTTGCCGGCGCCCTGAAGGACAACGGCTGGGTGTTTGCCTCACATACCTGGGGCCACTCCAATGTCACGAATTCGACGATGGCGCGGCTGAAGGCCGACACCAAGAAATGGGATCGGGAAGTCCGCCCGATCCTGGGGGATACGGATTTGCTGATCTTTCCGTTCGGCGCCGACATGTCAGGCATCGCCACCTACTCCGGGGCGAAGTACAAACTGTTCAAGAAGGCCGGATTTGATTTCTACTTCGGCATCGACACCTCGACTCCCGCCTGGATGCAGCTCACCGACGACTATCTGCGCCAGGCTCGCATCAACGTGGATGGGTTGAGCATGAATGCGGCGCTCAAGGGCAAGCACCATGTCCTGGAGAAGTTCTTCGACGTCAAGAAGGTCATCGATCCGGCCCGCCCCCGGCACGCCACGAAAGACGACGGCTAGTTGTATTGACCACGGACGTTGGTAACGCTCCGGGGTAGTTGAAATAGGGAAGACCT
>NZ_FUHW01000024.1 GCF_900163545.1 Arthrobacter rhombi | reverse complement strand
TCGACATGGTATCCGGGGCCGGCCGCAGGGAGACCCTGCGGTCTTTCACCGCCCGTCGGGCCCGGTCCACCACCGCCGAGGGGGAGACTGCGTAGGCCAGTTTCCTGGCCCGGGCCACCAGCGCCCGGGTCCCGACACCCTCGAGGACCGAGGGATCGGCCAGGAGTTGCTCATCGACCTGGCGGCGTTGTTCCACACTGAGGCAGGCGGTTTCTTTCACCAGCAGGGTGGCCCGCCATTCACTGAGCCGGCCGGTAGCCAACGCCTGGTGGGTATGGGGCATCTCATTCACCACGGCCTTGGCCATGCCCACCAACCGATGCCCACTATTCGGGGACTCGGACCGGGCCAATGCCACCTGGGCATGGATCCCGGCACCGGCTTGATCCCGGGGGATTCCTTCGGCCGCGTGGCGGGTGCGAACTACCGTATCAAGGGCCACTGCAGCCCGGGCTTGGAGGGCGGAGAGGGCATTCTTGGTGGCCTCG
The DNA here is from genome assembly GCF_900163545.1 of Arthrobacter rhombi. GTDB lineage: Bacteria > Actinomycetota > Actinomycetes > Actinomycetales > Micrococcaceae > Arthrobacter_H > Arthrobacter_H rhombi_A. The sequence continues at coordinate 87,057 of NZ_FUHW01000024.1, read as the reverse complement.
GCGCCGGCCAGGACATCGATCAGGGCTGCTTCGTCCAGGTCGTTGGTGTCCAGGGCCGGCAGCAGGTCCAGGAACGAGGCCAGTGCCCCGGTGGCGGGTGCTGCCACCGGGGTTTCTGGGATCCTCATTGATTCGAACATGTCTTCGATTCTATCGAAGGCACCCCACGGATTCCCCGAAAAGCCAGCCCTGTGAGGGGCCCGTGGACAACAGTGGGTCCCCGGCCTGCTGGCCGGGGACCCACTGGAGGACTGCTGGAACTAGCTAGAAGGCGAAGCGCCTAGGCGTCCGGCGACTTCGAGGGGCTAGGACCGTCCTCGTCGGGAGCCGGCTCGGGAGCCGGTGCGGGAGCTGATGTGGGAGCCGGCTCGGCAGGATCCGCAGAGGAATCCTCGGGAGCTGCCTCCGCCGTCGTATTCTCGTCGGCGTCAGCCTCGGCCACCGGTTCGAAGCCGGCACGGTAGACCGAGGTCTCCGCCTCGGGGTGGCGGATCCCCTGCACGATGACGATTGCCAGACCCACCGCGATGGCGGCGAAGGAAGCCCAGATATTCGCCGGGATGCCCAGGAACACGTTCGAGCTCGGGTCGATCCGGATGGCTTCGAGCCAGCTGCGGCCCAGCCCGTACCAGATGAGGTAGAGGCCCAGCGCGCGGCCCCAGCGGGCACGCATCCTGCGTTCGAGCCACAGGATGACGGCGACGCCGATGAGGTTCCAGATGATCTCGTACAGGAACAGCGGGTGGAACAGGGTGCCGATGGCCGCGTCGGCCGGGAAATTCGGGTTCGAGGACTCGATCTCCAGGCCCCAGGGCAACGTGGTCGGCAGGCCGAAGAGTTCATGGTTGAACCAGTTGCCCAACCGGCCGATCGCCTGGGCCACGAGCATGGCCGGGGCCACCGCGTCGGCGAAGGACAGGAAGCGGACCCCGGCCCGTCGGCAACCGATGAACACGCCGAGGGCGCCACCGATCAATGAACCGTAGAGGGCGTTGCCGCCATCCCAGATCTTGATGATGTCCCAGGGGTCGGCGCCGGGGTAGAAGTAGTCACTGATATGCGTGAACACATGGTAGAAACGGGCGCCGACCAGCCCCAGCGGCACACACCACAGCACGACGTCGAGGACGACCTCGGGGTTGCCTCCCCGTCGTTTCAGCCGGCGCTGGGTGATCACGATGGCGGCGGCGATGCCGGCCAGGATGCACAGGGCATAGGTGTGGATCGTCAGTGGCCCCAGGTTCAACTGGGACAGGACGGGATCGGGGCTGGGCAAGCTCGCGGGAAGGTACATCGGGACCCTACATGTCAGGGGGCGTGGTCACGTCCGATCATGTCATTCTTTGGGCCGGGGGGTTGAATGTCGTGCTCGCCGGAGGACGCGCCCCACGGAATAGTCGGGCAGATTCAGCCGTTGGCGCCTATATGAAGGTTATTGGAGTCACCGAGTTCGGAGGGCCCGAAGCCCTCGCCATCCACGACGTTCCCGAGCCGCATGCCGGCCCGGGGCAGGTGCGGATCAAGGTCCGCTCCATCGCCGTCAGTCCCACGGATACCGGGGTGCGCGCCGGGTCCAACGCGGCGGTCACCGCGGCCAAGGAACCCCCGTACGTCCCGGGCATGGATGCCGCGGGTGTCATCGACGAAGTCGGCGACGGGGCAGGATTCTCCCTCGGCGACGAGGTGATGGCCATGGCCCTGCCCGACGGCGAACACGGAGGTGCCTACGTCTCCCACCTGGTGGCCGATGCCGATTCGGTGGCCAGGATCCCCGCCGGTACGACCCTCGAGGCAGCCGCGACGTTGCCGATGAACGGGCTGACGGCAATGCAGGCGCTGCGCCGGCTGGACCTGCGGCCAGGACAGGTCTTGGCGGTCACCGGGGCTGCCGGTACGTTGGGCGGCTACACGATCCAGTTGGCAAAACAGGCGGGGCTGACGGTGGTGGCCGACGTCGCCGAGAAGGACCGGAAGCTGCTCGAAGACCTCGGCCCCGACCAGCTTGTTCCACGCGGGGCGGACGTGGCCCAGCACATCCGCGGGCTCTACCCCGAGGGCGTCGACGGGCTGCTCGACGCCGCGGTCCAGCATGAGGTGGCGCTGCCGGCCGTCAAGGACGGTGGCGGCTTCGCCACGGTGCGTGGTTTCAACGGACCCACCGAACGTGGCATCACCATCCATCAGGTCTTCGTCCCCGCCGACTACCACGCAGACGGAAAGCTCGACGAGCTGCGCGAACTCGTCGAAGCCGGCCAGCTGAGCCTGCGGGTCGCCGACGTCCTGCCGGCCGAACGCGCCGCCGAAGCCCACCGCAGGCTCGAAGCAGGCGGCGTCCGCGGACGCCTGGTGTTGGTCTTCGACTGATCCTGACCGGCCCCGAAGCGCCACCGGGCACAATGGGTAGGTGACTTCCCCGACCGCCGACGCCGACCTGCCCTTCGACCTGGAGAGACTGGGTGCCGGGCTGGTCTTCGCCGGATCGCTGCCCGGGCTCGAAGACGCCCTGACCGTGAACGCCCCGGCGGGCACCGCCGTCGTGCAGGCACCCCCGGGGGCCGGCAAGACCACCTTGGTGCCACCCCTGGTGGCGAATCTGTCCGGCCGGGTGATCGTCACCCAGCCCCGCCGGGTCGCCGCCCGGGCCGCGGCCCGGCGTCTGGCACACCTCGACGGTAGCCGGGTCGGGGATCGGGTGGGATACACGGTCCGCGGCGAACACCATGCCGGGCCCGACACCCGGGTCGAGTTCGTGACCCCCGGCATCCTGTTGCGCCGGCTGCTGGCCGATCCCGGGCTGGAGGGAATCGGCGCGGTCATCATCGACGAGGTCCACGAACGGGCCCTGGACACCGATCTGTTGCTGGGGCTGCTGGCCGAGGTCCACGAACTGCGCGGAGACCTGGCTTTCCTGGCCATGTCGGCGACCCTGGATGCCCCACGCTTTGCCGCATTATTGTCCACGTACGACGGCGATGGCCCGGCTCCGGTGATCGACTGCCCCTCGGCCTTGCACCGGTTGGACACCCGGTGGGAACCGGCAGCCGTGGCCCGGCTGGATGAACGCGGAGTCACCCGCGGCTTCCTGGAGCATGTGGCGACCACTGCCGCGGCGGCCCATCGCAGGGCACTGGCTGAAAACCCCGCCATCGATGCCCTGGTCTTCGTCCCCGGGGCATGGGAAGTCGCCCAGGTGGCCGGATCGTTGCGCCGCCAGGTCGGCCCTGCCGTCGAGGTCCTGGAACTGCATGGCCAGATCGACAGTGCCAGCCAGGACCGGGCCGTGCGCGGTCGGGCCGCGGGAGACCCGCCCCGCGTGGTCGTCTCCACCTCGCTGGCCGAATCCTCGTTGACCGTTCCCGGCGTCCGGCTGGTCATCGACTCGGGGCTCGCCCGCGAACCCCGCCGCGACGCCACCCGCGGGATGACCGGATTGGTGACGGTCTCGGCCTCTCGGGCCTCGGCAGAGCAGCGGGCCGGCCGTGCCGCCCGGCAGGGACCGGGCACCGTGGTCCGCTGCTACGACCAGAAAACCTTCGGCGCCGCCCCGGCGCACCCGACCCCCGAAATCGCCGTCGCCGAACTGACCGGCGCCGCATTGACCTTGGCCTGCTGGGGTGCACCGGGTGGGCGCGGGCTCAAACTGCCGCAGGACCCACCCCAGGCCACCCTGGCCGATGCGGTGGCCGTACTCGACGAGCTCGGGGCCATTGACGGCGACGGCCTGGCCACCGACCTGGGCCGCACCCTGTCGGGGATCCCCGCCGAACCGCGCCTGGCCCGGGCACTGATCGACGGGACCGCCTGGCAGCGCGCGGCAGCACCGGGCGGACGGACCGGGACGAAACAGCAGGCAGCTGCCCGTTCCGTCGGAGAAATCGTGGCCATGGTCGCCGGGGATGCCCGCGCCCCCGGAGCCGACCTGAACCGGCTTCTCGCTGCCCTGCGCTCCGGTTCAGAGCCTTCCAGCAGGGCCTGGAAACGCGAAACCGCCCGGCTTGAAGCCATCCTGGCCCGCACCCGGCCACCCAAGGTTCCCGCGGCTGCCGCTGCCCTCTCTCCGGGGGCCGGCGCCGCTTCGGAAGCGGGACTGATCGTCGCCTTGGCCTACCCCGACCGGATCGCCCGGAGGGTTGAAGGGGCCGCGGGGGAGAGTTACCTCTTGGCCTCGGGGACCCGCGCCGGACTGCCCGCCGGGTCCTCGCTGGCCGGGCAGCAGTGGCTGGCCGTCGCGGACGTTTCCCGTGCTGCGGGCCGTGCCGCCGCGGGAACCGGCGCCGTCATCCGCTCCGCAGCACCACTGGATGCCGAGACGGCCCAAGCCGCCGCCGGGCAGCTGCTCACCGATCGGGTGCACGCACGTTTCGCCTCCGGCAAGGTGTTGGCTCGTAGGGAACGCCGGCTGGGGTCCATCGTTCTGGGGACGACGCCGGTGCGCGCCTCGGTGGAAGAAGCGGCAGCCGCGGTGGCCACCGCCCTGGAATCCGAGGGGCTGGGAATCATCGGCTTCTCCCCGGGAGCCGATGGGTTGCGCCGCCGGATGGCGTTGCTGCACCGTGAGCTGGGCGCCCCGTGGCCCGATGTCGGCGAGCGGGCCCTGCTGGGCCGGTTGGATGAATGGTTGGGCCCGGAACTCCAGTCACTGGCCGCCGGAGCCAGCGTGACATCGATTGAGCTGAGCGAACCGTTGCGCCGGCTCCTTCCCTGGCCGCAAGCCTCGCGATTCGCCGACCTGGCTCCGGAACGGTTGCAGGTCCCCAGTGGATCCAAGGTGCGCATCGACTACCCGGCAATCGACGATCCCGAGGCCCGCCCCGTCGTCGCAGTAAAACTCCAGGAATGCTTCGGCTGGGCCGCCACACCCCGCCTGGTCGATGACCGGGTGCCGGTTTTGTTCCATCTGCTCTCCCCACGCGGCAGCCCCCTGGCGGTGACCGATGATCTCGCCTCGTTCTGGTCGGGGCCCTACGCACAGGTCAGGGCCGAGATGCGGGGAAAATATCCCAAGCATCCGTGGCCCGAGGACCCGTGGTCTTCCATAGCCACCGCCAAGACGAAACGGCGGTTGGCTCAGGGGGGTCTCGGCGGGCCAGAAAAATAACTTCAACTTCTTCCAATCCGGGAACGTGCAGGGTTCCGAATGTGTTGTGCGGCACCTCCACAGGTGTTGTGAATCATGAACGCATCACGAACACCGGTTTCCGCCGATCGCGACGGGGGCCACCGATGGAAGGAAAGATCATGAAGAGAAACCTCCAACTACTGGCCGTCCCGGCAATGGCGCTGGGAATGGTCGCGTTCTCCGCGGCAGGGGCTCAAGCAGCGGATTCATACTCGGCTCAGCTGACCGAACAAAACGGCAGCGGTGCCTCCGGCTCCGTGTCCATCACCCTTGACGGGAACATGGCCACGGTGTCGGAGAAGGTCAGCGGCCTGGCCAAGACCTTCGATGGCAACCCGTACCCGCACGTCCAGCACGCCCACGTGACCATGAACGAAACGGGCAAGTGCCCGACCATCGCCAATGACAAGAACGGCGACGGCGTGGTCAGCACTCCCGAGGGTGGTGCCGCCTACGGTGAGGTGGCCACGACGTTGTCCACCAAGGGCGATACCAGCCCCAAGGCGGCCACCGATCTGAAGGTCGCGGGCATGGGTGACAGCTTCACCTACGAGCGCACCTTCGAAATGAACCAGAAGACGATCGACGGAATCAAGAATGGTCAGGCTTCCGTCGTCGTGCACGGACTCGATCCGGCCACCCTGGGCAAGGACGCCCAGGCGGCCAAGTCCGAGCTGGTTCCCGAACTGCCGTTGGCAGCCACCGCGCCCGCACTGTGTGGCACGTTGACGGCCGGGCAGATGGATATGCCCCAGGGCAATCCTGAGACCGGTGGTGGCAGCACAGCAGGCATGGACGCCTCCACCATTGCTCTGGGTGGCGGCCTGGTTCTGGCAGCTGCCGGCGCCGGTGTCTTCATGGTCCGCCGTCGTCAGGCAGGCCAGAACTAGGAAAGACACACCCGGAAAAGAGAAGGACTGAACCGATGAAGCACGCACGGAAGAATCCACGCAACGGCCGCGGTCGTCGCATCACCGCTATAGCGGTGACCGCAACGGTCGGCCTCGTCGGAGCAGTCCTGATCGGAGTCGGCGCGCGGGGGGAAGCACCACCACCCTCGCCGCCGGCCTCCGAGGCCATCGCTGATACGCCCAGCCTGAGCCCCACCTCCTCCCCACCGCCAACGTCCATGCCGTCGGCCACCCCGACCAAGCCCCAGGCCAAGACCGAGTCATCGTCGAAGGCGCCGAAGCCCAAGCCGAAGCCGACCCAGGCCGCTGCGCCGAAGCCACTCAAGCGTTCCCAGCCGGTCCGTCTGGATATCCCGTCCATCGGCGTCGATACCGACCTGCTCAACGTGGGACTCAAAGCCGATGGGTCCATCGGGGTCCCGCCGCTGGATCCTGACGCACCCGCCGGTTGGTATGCGCGCGGACCCTCACCGGGCGAACAAGGCCCCGCAGTGCTGCTGGGGCACGTTACCGCCACGGCAGACGAAGGACCGGCAGTGTTCTTCAAGCTCGGTGACCTGCGCAAGAAGGATGAGATCTCGGTGACTCGCGCCGACGGCAAGGTCGCCGTCTTCAAGGTCACGCAGATCATCCAAACCAAAAAGGATGCCTTCTCCAGTGCGGGGACGTACGCCAACACCGAAGATGCCGAGTTGCGGGTGATCACCTGCGGTGGTGCTTTCGATAAGGCCACGCAGCGTCACGCCGACAACATCGTTGTCCATGCCAAACTCGTCTCCACGCATCCGGCCTAGGGCCAGGAATCCGCTCCGGCGGACGTGGAAGACCCGATGACTCCCGTCCCGTGCCAATCCTTGGGGGGTGGCACGGGGCGGGTCTACGGTGGGGGCATGAAAAGCCAGGAAATCCAGCTCACGGCCTTACCCGACTCCACCGTCACCGCAGCGAACTTCGGGGTCTTCGATGCCGAGGCCCCCGAACCCGGGCCGGGGCAGGTGCTCGTCGCCGTTCGTCGGCTTGGTTTGAATGCCGGATTGGCCTCGCGGATCGGCAGCGAAGGCACGGCCTACGGGCCAGGGATCGGGGTGGGGGATACCCCCGCCAGCGACGCGGTCGTCGAGGTCATCGAATCGGCCAGCGATGCGTACGCCGTCGGGGATCTGGCCGTGGGCAAGGTCCACTGGCGCAGTATCGACGTCTGCGACGCCGGGGACCTCCGCCGGATCGGCGCCGAAACCGAAGACCTGGCGTGGGAGGACCATCTGACGATTTTGGGGCATGTGGGTTTCACCGCCTATACGGGGATGATCCATGTGGCCCAGGTCCAGGCGGGGGAAGACGTCTACATCACCGGTGCGGGCGGCGGGGTGGGAAGCTGCGCCGTGCAGTTCGCCAAGGCCCGCGGTGCCCGGGTGATCGGTTGCGTCGGTTCGACGGAGAAGGTTGAACTGGTCACCCGGACCTTGGGCGCCGACGCCGCAGTGAACCGGCATGACGGCCCGGCCCTGGACCTCCTGCGTCAGGCAGCACCCGACGGGATCGACCTCTACTACGACAACGTCGGCGGCGATCAGCTCGAAGCCGCGCTGGAGATGCTCCGCCATGGTGGCCGCGTGGTGATCTGCGGGGCGGTGGCGAAGGGCACCGGTGCGGGGGCGCCGCGGAACTACACCCGGCTGATCTACGGGGAACTGACCATGCGTGGCTTCACCGTCACCGAACATGAGGACCTGCGCCCCCAATTCGAGGCCGAGGTCGGCCAATGGGTGCGCGAGGGGACGGTCCGCGGGATCCACACCGGATTCACCGGGATTGAGAGTCTGCCGCGGGCCTTCGAATCGCTGCTGGCCGGAACGAGCGAGGGCCGGGTCATCGTCTCGATGGATGAGGCCGGACTCAGTTAGAAGGCCCGTTCGCGGTCCACCGGGCGGGGGCGTCGGGCGTTTTCCTTGCGCAGGGCCAGCACTGCGGCCGGCTGCAGAAGCAGGGCGAGCAGCGCGAACGAGGCACCCAGCAGGGCCACGTTCAGGGTGACGGGGTGATCGAACGCCGAATAGAACCTGATGAGCAGGAGGACCACTAGGGGCACCAGGGCGAAGAGGGCGCCGCCGGGGTGGGCGAGGATCCAGCGTGGGCTCACGGCGCCGGCGACGGAAATCCCGGCCGAGAACGCCACGAACAGACCCAGCAGGCCGGACCACATGTTTTGGTTGCTGTGGAAGAACTCACGACCTGCTTCGCTGCCCACGACCGTGAAAGCCCCCACGATGGCCACGACCGCCGTCACCAGCAAGAGCAGCCGAATGATGACCAGAACGACGCGCATGATTCCTCCCCTGGGAATGGAGCTGACGTTCCTTCCAATGTAGGCCGGTGCCCTGCCCCCAGCAAGGCTTGTTCCTCCCCGGTTGCGCTACCGCCCGTTCCCGGATTCCGGCTTCTGCTCGTTCCCCAGATGCAGGGTGTCCTTGACCCGTTCCACACCTTCGGTGAACACCGCCTTGGCCGTATCGCGCATGACATCGAGTCCTTCGGGGTCCCCCTTCAGCAGGGCCATCCCGGTGTTCTTCGCGAATTCGAAAGCCACCTTCGGCGGCAGCGGGGGAACGCTCTTGCTGGTGTAGGCATCGATGAGGGTGACGCCACGGTGGGCGAAGGCGGCATCCCAGGCGGCGGCGACCTCGTCGTCGGTCCTGACCTGGATCCCCTGGAAACCCAGCAGATCGGCGTAACCGGCGTAGTCCATGGTTTCGACATCCTGGGAGGCAGGCCAGAGCGGGTTGCCGTCCTCGGTGCGCATTTCCCACGAGACCTGGTTGAGGTCGTCGTTATGTAGCACCAGGATGATCAGCTGCGGGTTCTTCCAGCGGGCGAGGTATTTCTTGATCGTGATGAGTTCGTTCATGCCCAGCATCTGGAAGGCCCCGTCGCCGATCGTGCAGATGACGCTGCGCTCGGGGTAGGCGAATTTCGCTGCCGTCGCATAGGGCATCGCCGCCAACATGGTCGCCAGCCGGCCCGAGAGATCCCCCATCATCCCCTCGCGCAGCCGGATGTGGTGGCCGTACCAGTCGGCGGTCGAACCGGCGTCTGCGGTGACGATGGCACGCGGGGGAAGACGTCGGTTGAGTTCGTGGTAGACCCGGCGTGGATTGACCCCGTCGTCGTAGGAGACCATGGCTTCGGCCTCCATCTCCGATTCCCACTCCTTCATGCCCTGGGCGACGCCGTCCCGCCAGGAGAAGTCCGTGGTGGCCCGCAGGTGGGGGATCAGGGCGGTGAGGGTTTCCTTCACATCGCCCCAGAGGTTCAACTCGGTGGGGTAGCGCAGCCCCATCTGTTCGGGTTTGAGATCCACCTGAAGGGCCCGGGCCTGACCGGATTTCGGCAGGAACTGGGCGTAGGGGTAGTTGGTACCCAGCAACACCAGGGTGTCGCAGTGGGCCATCTGCTCCACGCTGGGCCGCGAACCCAGCAGCCCGAGCTGTTGGGAGTGGTGGGGCACCTCGGAGGGGATGACCTGTTTGGCCCGCAGCGCGGTGATGATCCCGGCGCCACAGAGTTCGGCGGCCTCCAGGACCTCAGCGGTGGCCCCGTTGGCGCCGTGCCCGACGAGGAAGGTCACCTTGGAGCCGGCGTTGATGATCTCGGCGGCCTTCAGAATTTCGTGGTGGGGAGGCACGACGGCGGTGGAAGGCGCGACGGCGCTGGAACGGGAGACCCAGCTCTGCGGACTCAGATCGGGCATCTTCTGGTCTTGGACATCGTGCGGGAGGATGACGACGGCGGGGCCAAGCCTGACCCGGGCGGTGCGGAAGGCGGTGTCCACGACGGCTTGGGCCTGTTCCGGGGAGACGATTGTCTGCACATAGACCGCGACATCGGATAAGGTCCGTTCCAGGTTGCTAACCTGCTGGCCGAAGGTGCCCAGGGCGTTCAGACCCTGCTGGCCGACGAAGGCGACGACCGGCTGGTTGTCCATCTGGGCGTCGTAGAGCCCGTTGAGCAGATGGAACACCCCGGGGGAGGAGGTGGCCACGCAGACGCCGACCTCGCCGGTGAACTTGGCGTGGGCGGTGGCCATCAGCGAGCAGATCTCCTCGTGGGTGGGCCGGATGTACTCCACCCCGTCGCCCTCGCGCTCCGCCTTGCCCAGGGCGCCGTCGAAGGCGCCAATCCCGTCCCCGGGGAAACCGAAAACGCGGCTGACACCCCATTCCCGGATGCGTCCAATCACGAAATCGCTGACCGTTCTTGCCATGGGAGGTACCTCCTGGAGATTGCTGTCATTGCCCGGTGAGGGCTTTTTCAGCTTCCTCGGAACCGCGGGAAACAGCAAGGCCCCCGGCGCGGCGCCACGGCATCGCCTCAGGCCTCCGGTGGCTCATGGGTATAGGAGAAAACCCCCATCATCCCCTGTTCCGCGTGGTAGACGTTATGGCAATGGGTGAGCCACTGTCCCGGGTTATCGGCGTCGAAGAACACCTTCACGGTCTCGCCCGGCCGGACGATCACCGTGTCCTTGCGCGCACCATCGGTCCCGATCTGGAACGTATGCCCATGCAGGTGCATCGGGTGCCACATCATCGTGTCGTTGATGAACTTGACCTCGACGCGTTCACCGCTCTTGACCTCGAAGGCCTGCGCATACGGTGTGGCCAGGTCGAACCGGTGGCCGTTGATGCCCCAATCGAATTTCGCCATCCCCCCGGTGAGGTGGAGCTCGTGCGTGCGGTCCGTCGCCTTCTCGGGAAGGACGACCGAGGGGTCCGCCTTGAGCTTTCCGCCGTCGACCACCGTGCCTTCGAGGGTGTCTGGCAGCTTCGTGGAGGCTGGCGTGTTCCCTGCTCCGGCGTTGATGTATCCGACGGCATGCCCCGGTTTGCCTTCGGGCAACGCCAGGACGGCGGTGGCTCCCGACTGCACTGTCACGAGGGCATCGATCCGCTCGCCCATGCCCAGCACGACGGCGTCCGCCTCGGTATGGCGCACGGGGAACCCGTCGGTATGGGTCAGCGTGAGCTGCTGCCCGGGGATCCCCACTCGGTAGGCAGTATCCCCGCCGGCATTGATGATCCGCAGCCGGATCACGTCGCCGGCCGCGGCCTTCAACGTTTCGGCGTCGTCGGGGCCCCTCCCGTTGAACAGGTGGGCGGGGTAGTCGACATCCCCGGCGTCCCCGCCCAGGTAGTCGCTGCCGGAGCCCATCGCCATGCCCGGCATGTTGCCGTCCATCGAGCCCTTACCCTCCGAGGGCATGGAGCCATGACCCATCCCCGACATGCCCTCGGCCAGGCCTTCGAGGGTCTGATCGGGCGTCCCGTCCAGACCATCGAGCCAGTCATCGAGCACGATGACCCAGTCGCGGGTGTACTCCAGCGGCTCCTCGGGATCCTCCACGACCAGGGCCCCCAAGAGCCCCCGATCGCGCTGGGTGCCCACATGGGAGTGGTACCAATAGGTGCCCGGGTGCGGCACCCGGAAGTCGTAGGTGAAGGAGGAGTCGGCGGTCACGGCCTCCTGGGTCAGGCCAGGGACCCCGTCCTGGTCGTTGCGCAAGGCCAGACCGTGCCAGTGGATGCTGGTCGGTTCCGGCAACTGGTTCTTCACCACGGCACGGAGCTGGTCTCCGGCCTGGGTGCGGATCACTGGCCCGTGGATCGCGTGGTCATAACCCCAGGTGGTCACCTTCTTCCCGTCGATGGTGCTGGTGAAGGGGGAAGTGGTGAGATTCTTCCGCACGGTGGTTCCCGTGCTGGCGCGGCGTGCTTCGCGCTGGGCGACGGCTGGGTCCCCGGGCAGGATCCGTTTCGAAGCGGAAGCCGGGCCCGGCCCTCCGGAACAGGCGGCGAGGGCTGCGGCGGCAGCTCCGGCGACGGAGAAGGTGAGGAACCGGCGGCGGTCAATGAAGGCGGTCATGGTGAATCCTTGAAAATCGGTGTGGCAGAGAAGATGGCGAAGGCCGGGAGGTCAGTCACCTGCGGGCGGCGTGAAGGTGGCGCCTGTGTCGGTTGAGACCAACAGCCCTTCGGTGGTGGCCACATGGAGCAGGGGTTTGCCAGCGGGGCTGGTAGTCGCCGCGATGGCTTCCACCTGCGCGTCAACGCGGCCGGCGCGAGCCCAGGTGGACCCGGCATCGTCCGAGAAGTGGACCACCCCGTCGGGGCTGATGCCGAAGGCATCCTGCTGGCTGGCGAAGGCGGCGTACTGGATGACGGGGGCGCCGTCGGGCAGGCTCCAGCTCTTTCCACTGTCGGTCGAGCGGTAGGGCCCTGATTCCGTGGTCGCCAGCACCGTGTTGCTGGTTGGAGCGGCGACCAGGGTGAACGGTGCGAAGGGTGCTTCGACACTGGTCCAGGTGATCCCGTCTGCGCTGGTGCGCAGCGTCCCGTCGAAGGCCACGATCCCCGAAGCGGTGCTGGCGAGTGCGTGGAAATCGGACTCCCCTTCCCTCGAGAGGGTCTCCCAGCTTTCACCTCCATCACTGCTGCGCAGCAGACCCACGGGATTCGGCGCCGGGTCCCCGGCAGCGGGGTGGCCGGAAGCATAGAAGACATTCGCGTCGTTCGTCGCAGCAAATCCCATCATGTCGAATTCCGGGCCGATCTTCCGGGCCGGATCCTTCGACACGTCGAAGAGCCCTTCATGGGTTGCCAGCAGGATTTCTCCGCTGTCGGTGCTTGCCGACAGTCCGTGGACATGCCCGCCGGGCAAACCGTTGCTGGTGCTGGCTGCCGGGGTGGGCTCCGTTGGTGCCGTGGCGGAGGAACAACCCGTCACGGCCAGCAGCAGGCCGGTAGCGAAGAGGGGGACGGCCAGCGGGCGGACTCGCCGGGCGGCAGGTGATAAGGGGAGGATCTTCATGATCGGGGATTTCCTTCAGGACTCAGGGGCGCATGGCCCACGCAGATTGATGGCGCGTCGGGGGAAGGACCCGGAGCAGGATCACGACGCACCAGATGATCTCGTGGCGTCGGGTGGGCACCCGACGGGAGGCGAGTCGGCGGTCTACGTCCTGTTGATGGAAAGATCTCCCGGTGTGGGAGACGGCGGGTGGTGGGCCGTGGGGCGCAGCGATGGCTGCGCGGGACGGGGGGCGTCGGCTAGCCAACCGATGAACGGCGGTGGTGGCGCCGCCAACAGATGGCCCGAAGAAACCGTGAGACATCCGCCATCGGAAGCAATCCCGGCCGAGCAATGCACGGAATCGCCGGCCGGGGGCAGCGGCGTTTCGTGGATGTTCTGGGATGACACGGAGCCATGAGCTGGTGGAGTGCTGACGTCATGGGCATGGGCTACGCCCGTCATGCACATCAGGACGGCCAACAGGGTGAGGAGGATCCCCAGACGCGGAACCGCGGGCGCGACACGACGTACTGTGTGTGAGTACATGGTTCCCTTCCGGAGGTCGGCCGTGGACGCATCATGCGCCCGCCCCGAATATACCCCTAGGGGGTAGAGGACTCAAACCACCCCGGAGGCGACTCCTCCAGGCTTTCCCACGAGCCGACCCGTCGGCCCGCGGGGTTGCCGCTTAGGCTGTAGCAGTGGATCTTCAACTCCTGGCCGTGGCCGCCTCCCTCGTGTTCGTCGGTGCCGTCGCGCAACGGGTCGCCGGGCTGGGATTCGCCATGCTGGCCTCGCCGTTCCTGGTCCTGCTGCTCGGCCCCCATGAGGGGGTGCTGCTGGTGAATATCTGCGGCGTCGTCTCCTCCACGCTGATCACCCCGCGGGTCTGGAAGGACATCAACTGGTCGGCGTTCCGCTGGCTGGCCGCCTTCAGCGTCGTCGGATCCGTCATCGGTGCGCTGATCGCCACCCGGCTCGAATCAGCTGTCCTCTCGCTCTCGGTGGGCATCATCGTGTTGATCGCCCTGCTGCTCTCCCTGGGCCTTTCCCGCTCCAGCATCGCCGTGGGAGGGGCTGGCATACGATCAGCCGCCGGAGCGCTGTCCGGGTTGACGAGCTCCATGGCAGGGGTCGGGGGTCCGGCGGTCAGCGCGTACGCGGTGCTCACCCGGTGGGACCAGCGCTCCTTCGCCGCCACCATGCAACCGTTCTTCGCCGTGACCGGAACCGTTTCAGTGGTGTCGAAGGTCCTGCTGGCTCCGGAACAACAACTCATCCTGCCCTGGTGGTACTGGGCGCTGATCGTGCTGGCCATCGTGGTCGGGATCTTCGGTGGTGAACGCCTCCAGCGCTATGTCCATGACCATCATGCCCGCGCGTTCATCCTGATCATCGCGTTCGTCGGAGCCTTTGCCGCCATTGCCAAGGGGTGGCTCGGCCTCCTCTAAGTCGACGGCCCGGCCAGGGCCGCCGGCCGCGGGGGCCGGCAATGCCCCGGGCCCGGTCCTGCTAGTGTCGCCGGGCGACGATGACGGTGTCTTCCAGGTCGACGACGGCGCCCTCGGGGCCGGTGGCCTGCCGCGGCCTGACCTCCGCGGTGACGACCGTCCACCGGTCCTCGTCGAGTCCGAGGAGTTCGAGTTCCTCGGCAGGGGTGGGGAAGTCGCCGGGGCCGTGGGAGCTGGGCGCCTCATCGGGGCCATGCCGGTGCCGGGCCCAGGGAGGCATGGCGGCATGGGAGACGATGAGCAGGGTGCCGCCCGCGGTGACGGCGTCCGCAGCCCGGCGCAGAACCTTACCGCGGTTCAACTGCACCGGCGAGGCCAGGAAGCAGGCGGAGACCAGATCGTAGGTTCCCGGCGGGAAGTCCTCGCCCAGATCCACCTGCAGCCAGCTGACCGCCTCTGCGCCCAGGCCGCGGGAGTGGGCCTGGACGGCGGCCCGTTCGAGGGCGGTGGCGGAAATATCCGCCCCGGTGACCTGCCAGCCGGCCTCGGCCAGCCACAGCGAATCCCCGCCTTCCCCGCAGCCCAGATCCAGGGCGCTGCCCGGTTTCAGCGGGGAAACAACGTCCACCAGGGCCCGGTTGGCAGCCCCGCTCCAGATCCTTTCGCGCTCGCCGTACCTGGCTTCCCAGAAGGCGCGCGGCTCGATGGGCGCCTCGGTGGGCGCCTCGTCGTGGTGGTGTTGTTGGTGCTCCATGTCGGTGCTGCTCCGTTCGTTCATGCCGCGTGAACCTGCTGTGCTGCGTGGTTGAAATCCTCGGTCACCAGGTCCATGTTGACCATGCTGCCAGCCATCGTGCCCGCCGACATGCTCATCGGCACATTGGCCATCGGGGCGACGAGGTTTCCGGCAGCCCAGATCCTCGGGTGACTGGTTTTGCCGGTGGGATCGGCGGCGATGAAGTTGCCAAAAGGTGTCTGCTCCCGCGTCAAACCCAGTCCGTCAAGGTAGGCGTCCTGGGGGTGGAGTTCACCGGCGGTGAAAAGGGCGTCGAGGTTCCGTTGCCCGCCGTCTACCATCCGCACCCCGGTGAGGGCCCCGGCGTCGTTCCTGAGGATGCCGGTGACCTGCCGGTTGTCGATCACCACGTCCCGGGAGGCCAGGGTGGTGGTCAGTGCGTCGTCGATGGGTCCGGCGCCGGCGCTGAAGAGGACGACGTCGTCGCTCCACTGGCGGATCAGCTGCGCCTGGTGCAGGGCCATGGGCGAGGTGGCCAGGATGCCGAGGCGTTGACCGCGGACCTCCCAGCCGTGGCAATACGGGCAGTGCAGCACATCGGTTCCCCAGCCCGCGGCGAGGCCGGGCAGCGGCGGGAGTTCATCGCTGATTCCGGTGGCGGCCACGAGGCGGCGGGCAGCATGGTGCCGGCCCTGGGTATCGGTCACGGTGATACCGGCGTCGGTTGCCACGACGGTTGCGGCTGCCGCCGTGCCGAACTGGACGCCATAGCCGGCGACCTCGGAACGGCCGCGGGCCAAGAAGTCCTCGGGGGCGGTGCCGTCGTTGCCCAGGACACCATGGATCCCTGCGGCGAAGCGGTTGCGCGGGGTGCCGGTGTCCAGGACGAGCGTGCTGCGGAGCGAGCGGCCGAGCATCAGTGCTGCACTGAGACCCGCGGCGCCGGCGCCGATGATGATGACGTCGTAGTTGCTGTTGGTTTTCATGCTTCAACTGTGGAACCCCCACTGCTATGATGGCAAATATCTTTGCAGAAACAGCAAGAAGGGAAAGATGTGAAGGATACGGTTCTCGAGCAGATCGGCCCCCGACTCCGGGCTGCCCGGGTGAAGCAGGATCGGACGCTGGAGGATCTGGCCTCCAAAACCGGCATATCGGTGTCCACGCTCTCGCGGCTGGAATCGGGCAAGCGCCAGGCCAGCCTGGAACTGCTGTTGCCGCTGACCCGAGCGCTGCGCATCGGCATCGACGAGCTCATCCCCGCAGAGGTGCCCGACCCGCGCATCCGCCCCACCCGCAGCATGCACCACGGCATCCAGACCCTCAGGCTGTCTCCGCCGAACTCGCCCACGCAGACGTTCAGGATGACCTATCCGGGACGCCAGGTCATGCCGGGGCCCCGCGTGCATGATGGATACGACTGGCTGTATGTGCTCTCCGGGAAATTGCGCCTGCTGCTGGGGGATCGGGACCTGGTGCTCGAACCCGGGGAGGCCGCCGAATTCGATACCCGGATCCCGCACGCCATGGGATCGGCGGATGGCCGATCCGTGGAGGTGCTGAGCATTTTCGGGGGAGACGGCGAACGCATCCACACCAGGGTTTCCGACGGCGACCGACCCGGCGACTGATCCGCCGGCCATGCCCTCGGACGGCTGGCCGAGGCATGGCCCCGTGCAGGATACTAGGGGAGCACCCCGGCGAGCTGCCGGGCGGAGGCGAGGAGCGGAGCCCGGACATGACCGAACGCTATGTAAAGATCTGCGGGTTGAGCACGCCCGGAACCGTGGCTGCCGCCGTGGAGGCCGGGGCCGATGCCCTGGGTTTCATCTTCGCCCCCGGCAGTGTGCGGACCGTGGAGCCGGCGATGGTGCGCCAGCTGATAGCTGGCATCCCCGAGGCGGTCGAAACCGTAGGGGTTTTCCGCAACCAGCCCCTCGATGTCGTCCTGTCCACCGCGGCAGCGGCAGGGGTGTCCACCGTCCAATTGCACGGTGAAGAACCACTGGCCGATATCCGCGCCGCCCAGGAGGCTGGTTACCGCACCCTGCGGGCCTTCTCCGCCCCGACGTATGCCGCCCTGTCCTCGGCAGGTCGTGCCGAGTGGGCCCGGGAGCGGATCCTGCTGGACGCCGTCGACCCCGGGGCCGGTGAGACCTTCGACCCCTCGGTGCTGGCCGGCCGGGCCCCTGGGGGGTTCTGGCTGCTGGCCGGAGGGCTCACCGTGGACAATGTCGCGGCCCTGCTGAACAGCTCGGGGGCCACGGGCGCCGACGTCTCCAGCGGGGTGGAATCCCGGCGCGGGGTCAAGGACACCGGGTTGATCCGCGCCTTCATCGCCGCAGCACGGTCGGCGGCCGGCTGAGACGGTCGCCGGTCCACCGAAAACCCTTGCCCGGGAAACAATTTGCAGTTAGTGTGCAAATTGTTCGGGTTGCTCGACCCGCCAGTTCCCCCACCACAGGACGGCAGAGTGAAAAACGGTATGACGGTCACCAGCGACTACTTCCTGCTCGACGAGGAACTCGACGATGCGGAGATCGCCCTGCGCGACAGGATCCGAGCCTACGTCGATACGGATGTCCTGCCCATCATCAACGAGTACTGGGAACGGGCCGAGTTCCCGCACCAGCTACGCCCCGGCTTGGCGGGCCTGGGCATCATCGGCGGCACCATCGAAGGGTACGGGTGCCCGGGGTTGAGCCGCCGGGCGGCAGGAATCGTCGCCCGCGAAATCTCCCGCGGCGACGGCTCCATCAACACCTATATCGGCGTGCACTCATCGCTGGGCATGGGGACCATCGCCATGCTCGGCAGCGAGGAACAACGCCAACGCTGGCTGCCGGAGATGGCCACGCTTCAGCGCACGGGGGCGTTCGCGCTCACCGAACCAGAGCACGGATCAGACTCCGTTGCCCTGGAAACCAGCGCCCGCCGCGAGGGCGGAGAATGGGTCCTCAACGGGCATAAGCGCTGGATCGGCAACGGGGATGCCGCCGATATCGTCGTCATCTTCGCCCGGGACGCGGCCGACGGCCAGGTCAAGGGATTCGTCATGGAGAAGAACGACGACGGTACCTACCCCGCAGGATATGAACCCACCGTGATCACCGGGAAAATGGGCAAACGGGCGATCCTGCAATCGGATATCGTGATCTCGGATATGCGCGTCCCCGCGGCCAACCAACTGGAGAACTGCCACTCCTTCCGCGATGTCTCCCGGGTACTCACCGCAACCCGTGGCGGCGCCGCCTGGGAAGCGGTAGGCCACGCCATGGCCGCCTACGAAATCGCCGCCACCTACGCGGGTCAGCGCGAACAATTCGGCCAGCCGATCGCCAGCTTCCAACTGGTACAACATAAGCTGGCCAATATGCTCTCCGAGCTCACCGCCATGCAACTGATGTGCACCCGGATGGCCGAGCTGGCAGAGACCGACCGACTCACCGGTCCGATGGCCTCCATGGTCAAGATGTCCACGGCGCAGAAGGCCAAATGGATCTGCAACGAGGCCCGGGACATGCTCGCCGGGAACGGTGTACTCATCGAACGCCATATCGCCAGGCATCTGACCGATATGGACATTGTCAGCACCTATGAGGGGACCGACTCGATCCAGTCGTTGTTGGTCGGCCGGGACATCACCGGCATCTCAGCCTTCAAATAACCCTGCCGCCGAATCAATAGCCTGCCAGTACCTGCACCCCACCGGAAGGGCCCCATGACCGACCCCAGCTCCCGCCCCGCTCCCCGGGTCGCCCTCTCCCGACACGACGACGTCGTCCTGCTGACCCTGTTGGCTCCGCCGGTCAACGCCCTGGGGCAGACGGCCCGCACGGCGATCGCCCAGGCACTCGATGACGTGGCGGATCTGTCAGGTGTGCGCGCCGTGGTGCTCACGGGCACGGAGAAGGCGTTCTCCGCCGGCGCCGACATCACCGAATTCGGTGGCTCCACCGACGGGATCTCGCTGCCCGAACTCGTGGACCGGATCGAGTCGTTTGCCCTGCCGGTGACCGCAGCCATCTCCGGGGTGGCCCTGGGCGGGGGGCTGGAATTGGCGATGGCCGCCCACACCCGGGTCGCGCACCCCGAGGCCCTGCTCGGGCTGCCGGAAATCACCTTGGGGCTCATCCCGGGGGCCGGCGGCACCGGGCGGCTGCCGCGACTCGTCGGGCCCGAACGGGCGCTGGCCATGATCCTGACCGGAACGCGCGTCGGTGCAGCCACTGCCGAAGGTGACGGGCTCATCGACGCGGTTCTCGATGGTGGGGATTTCTCCTGTGCCGCCGTCGCCTGGGCGGCTTCCCGGCTCGACGAGGAGCCCGGAACCGGGTCGACGCCCCCCACCAGAACCCGTGACCTGAACCGGCGGATCGCCGAAGCCGCAGCCGTTCCGGGAACTATCGAACGGCTCGCGGCCCCCGCAGTGCGCAAGGCCAAGGACCCCTTCGCGGCCCGGGCGGCAGTGGACTCCCTCGCCGCAGGCATCGAGCAGGGATTCGACGCCGGGGCAGAGCTCGAACGCGAGAAGTTCCTGGAGCGGCTGGCCAGCGACGAATCGGCGGCCGGTCTCCACCTCTTCGCCGCCGAACGGGCCAGCCGCACGCCCCGGGCCATCGCCACCGCCCCGGGAGAAATAGCCGCCCGCGACGTGCGGCGTGCCGGGGTCATCGGTGCCGGGACCATGGGCGGGGGCATCGCATTGGCCCTGGCCACCGCGGGGGTTCCGGTCACCGTGGTGGAAACCTCTGCCGAAGCCCTGGACCGCGGCCTGGCCCAGATCCGGGCGACTCTGGACGTTTCGGTCTCCCACGGCAGCCGCAGCCCCCAGAGGGCCAACGAACAATTTGCTCGCATCAGCGGAAGCCTCGACTACGCCGACCTGGCCTCGGCAGACCTCATCATCGAAGCGGCCTTTGAGGACCTGGACGTCAAAAAAGAGATCTTCGCCCGGCTCGACGCCCACACCAGCGAGGACGCAGTACTGGCCACGAACACCTCCTACCTCGACGTGGACGCACTCGCCGCCACCACGGCCCATCCCGGCCGCGTGCTGGGAATGCACTTCTTCAGCCCCGCGAACGTCATGGAACTGGTGGAAATCGTCCGGGGGGAGGCCACGGAGACCCGGGTTCTCGCCACAGCGGTTTCCTTGGCCCGGCGGCTGGGCAAATGCCCCGTCGTGGTGGGGGTCTGCCATGGGTTCGTGGGCAACCGGATGCTCGAAGTCCGCGCCCGCCAGGCCGAGGCCCTCTTGCTGGAAGGGGCGCTGCCGGGGCAGGTCGACGACGCGTTGACCGGTTTCGGTTTCCGCATGGGCCCGTTTGCCATGGCCGATCTGGCCGGGCTGGATATCGGTTGGCGCAACCGCCAGGCCCAGGGCACCACGGCTGCCGTAGGCGACGCGCTCTGCGAGGCCGGCAGGTTCGGGCAAAAGACCGGCGCAGGTTTCTTCGCCTACCAGGGCCGCGAGCGTCGGGAGGACCCCGCAGTCACCGACATCATCGAAGCGGCCAGCGCCGAACAGGGGATCGAACGCCGGGAGATCGACTCCGAGGAGATCCTCGAACGGCTGCTCTACCCGATGATCAACGAGGGCGCCCGGATTCTCGCCGAAGACATCGCCGAACGCCCCGGGGATATCGACCTCATCTGGGTCAAAGGCTATAACTGGCCCGCCTACCGGGGAGGGCCCATGTTCTACGCCCAGCAGATCGGGCGCGCCCGGATCGCCGATCGGCTCCGCCAGCACGCCCGGGCCACCGGGGATCCGACGCTGGAACCGGCCCCCTGGCTGACCGAGGCGCTCCCGGACGGCCAGGGCGCCCCGGGAAATGGCCGATCATGAACGACGTGGACGGCCGCAGCGCCCGGGCCGAACGCACCCGCTCACTGATCGTCGACGCCCATTTGGGGCTGATCACCGACGGGGAACTCAAACCCACCGCCCGCCAAGTGACCGAACGCGCGGGGGTGTCCCCCCGGACGCTCTGGGGCCACTTCACCGATATGGAGGCGGTGATGGCCGCCTCCGCCCGCCAGCAACTCGATGCCAGGAAGGCGGCATTCACCCCGCCGCTCGAGGGTACCGACCTGCCCGAACGTCTCCGGGCCTTCGCCTACTACCGGGCCGCAGCCTTGGAGGAACTGGCACCACTGGCGCGGGCAGCCGATGTGCAGCGCCCCTTCTCACCCGTGCTGCAACAGAATCTGCGCCAGAACCTGGAGACAATTCGCGCAGAAATCGAAGCCCATTTCGCCGAAGAACTTGATCGGCATGAGGCGGGGGAGCGGGAACGACTCGTCGCGGCCCTGGTCGTCGCCTCCGACTGGGCCAGCTGGCAACTGCTGCGCCAGTACCTGGAACGCTCCGTTGCCGAAGCCAGAGCAGTGCTGGAAACCTCGGTGGCCGCCCTGCTGGTAGTCCGCGACCCATCAGTTGAGGAACTGACGAAGGGAAACCCGGCATGACAGCATTATCCCTCGCCGCCGTTCTGGAAGGGTCGGCGCGCAAGTATCCGCAGAAGACGGCAGTGATCAGCGAAGGAACGTCCTACACCTACGCACAGCTATGGGGCCAAGCGCTTCAACAGGCGGCCTCGTTGGCCGGTGCCGGGATCCGCGCCGGTGACGCGGTGGCCATCATGAGCCCCAATGTCGTGGACTTCCCACGTTCCTATTATGCCGTGCTCGCCGCCGGCGGGGTGGTCGTACCGGTCCACCTGCTGCTCACCGTCCCCGAGGTCGTGCACGTGCTGGCCGACAGTGGCGCCACGATGCTGATCTGCCACCCCTCCTTCCTGCCGGTCGGAGGTCCCGCTGCCGCGGAAGTGGGGATCCCGGTGGTGACCAGCGTCTGGCCACAGCAGGACGCGGAAGACCCGGGCCTGGACGCTGGACTGGAACCGGCGAAGCTGGCCCACTATGTGGCGCGTGAAGCCGAGGACCCCGCCGTCGTCTTCTACACCTCGGGGACCACCGGCACCCCCAAGGGGGCCATCCTGACGCAGGTGAACATGGTGATGAACGCGACCGTATCGGCGGTGGATGCCAACGACGTCCACTACGACGACGTGGCGCTGGGCTGCCTGCCGCTCTTCCACGTCTTCGGGCAGACCGCCAGCATGAACGCCGTCTTCCGGCTCGGCGCCACCCTGGTGCTGCTGCCCCGGTTCAGCGGTGCCGGGGCGCTGGGCTTGATCCGCGAGCACCAGGTCGACGTCTTCCATGGTGTGCCGACCATGTTCCACCAGCTGCTCGCCTCCGCCGAGGACGAATCCGAACTGCCGAAGCTCAGGCTCTGCGTCTCCGGGGGAGCCGCCATGGCGCAGACGTTGATGGAGCGGTTCAACGCCGCCTTCGACGTGACCATCTTTGAGGGCTACGGCCTCTCGGAAACCTCACCGGTGGTCTCCACGAACACCCCTCACGCCGGTGTGAAACCGGGCACCGTGGGGCCGGCGATCTGGGGTGTCGACGTCATGATCAGCGACCGCACCACCCCCGAGGCCCTCACCGAACTGCCCCATGGCGAACTGGGTGAGATCCTGGTGCGCGGGCATAACGTCTTCGCCGGCTACCTCGGCAACGCGGAAGCCACCTCAGCGGCGATGATCGAGGGCTGGTTCCGCACGGGGGACCTGGGCACCATGGACGACGACGGATTCATCACGGTGGTCGACCGCACCAAGGACGTCATCATCCGCGGCGGATTCAACGTCTACCCGCGAGAGGTCGAAGAGGTCCTCTCCCGCTGCCCCGGCATCGAGCAGGTAGCGGTCATCGGGGTTCCCGACGAGGAACGCGGCGAGGAGATCTGTGCCGTGGTCATCAGGGATACCGGGTACGACGGCGCAGAGCCCACCGCCGAGGACATCATCGCCTGGAGCAGGACCCGGCTGGCCAAGCATAAATACCCGCGGCGCATCCGCTTCGTCGGCCAGTTCCCGCTGGGGCCCAGCCATAAGATCCTCAAACGCGAACTGCGCCGCGATGTGGCGGGGGAGTAGCTCACGGTTCCGGGCATGGGGTTCCCACACCGACGCGGATCACACCACAGGTTGGTCAGTAAGGTGAGCCTAAGCTAATATGTTTGCGTGATGTCCAATAAACCTAATGTCATGCTCACGGCCGACGGGTTGAACCTGCGCTACGGAAGCACCGACGTCGTCCACGATGCGTTCCTCACGCTGGAACCCGGCCGCATCCTGGCGCTGGTGGGCCCCAACGGCAGCGGCAAATCGACGCTCCTGCGCGCTTTGGCCCGGCTGCATGATGCCGAGTCAGGGGCCCTGCAGCTGGAAGAAGCCAGCGCCAGCACCGATGCCCTGGCCCTCAAACGTAGTGAGTTCGCCCAACGGGTGACCTTGCTGGCGCAAAGCCGTCCGGTCCCGAATGGGCTCAGTGTGCGCGACGTCGTGGAATTCGGCAGGCACCCCTATCGGGGACGCTGGCGGGCGGCCGACCCCGACGGGGCGGCAGCGATCGAGCACGCCATGGAGCTGACGGGGATCACCGGGCTGGCGAACCGCGGTGTTCATGAACTCTCAGGAGGTCAGCTCCAACGCGTCTGGCTGGCCAGCTGCCTGGCCCAGGACACCTCGATCCTGCTGCTCGACGAGCCGACCAACCATCTGGATCTGCGCTATAAGGTCGAAATCTTCGACCTGATCCACGATTTGGCCCGCGACCATCAGGTGGCCATCGGCGTCGTCCTCCATGACCTCGACGAAGCCGCCGATATTGCCGACAGCATCGCCGTCCTCTCCGAAGGCCGCATCCTCGCCAACGCCCCGGCCGAGCAAGCCCTGGAATCCGGGCTGCTGAGCAGGGTCTACGGCATCGACGTCGTCACCCATACCGACCCGTTCACGGGACGGCTTCGCACCCACGCCCTCGGCAAACGCGCCGGCGCGCTCGTCTAACCTGCCGGCTTCACGCCCGCCGCCCGCCCCGGCGGTGGAACACCCCTGCCTCCGACCACCGATCCGAAGGAACCCCTGCCCCATGAAGCTCCTGCGCCCCCTGCTCATCCTGACCACTGCGACCCTGCTGCTGACCGGTTGCGGTACCACCGAAGAACCCTCCGGGAGCACCGCTGACGGTCAGGCCCCGGCCGAGTCCGCCGGCCCGGTCACCCTGACGGACACCCGTGGAAAAAAGATCGAACTCGACGCACCGGCCACCCGGGTCGTCGGCACCGAATGGGTGGTCGTGGAGGACCTGGTCGCCCTGGGAGTGATGCCCGTCGGGGCCGCGGATGTGAAGGGATACACCGACTGGGTGAAGGCAGAACCCTTGGACGATACGGTCACCGACATCGGCACCCGGGGCGAGCCCAGCTTCGAGACCGTTGCTTCGCTGGACGCTGACCTGATCGTGGCCACCACCGATCTGCCGGAGAAGGTCATCGCCCAACTCGAGGACCTGGCACCGGTCTTCGTGATCACCCCGGCCGATGCCACCCGGCAAATTGACCAGGCCACCGAGAACCTGGACCTGATCGCCCAGGCCACCGGCACCGAGGAAGCCGCCGCGGCGACCATCGACGACTATGAGAAGGCCGTCGCCGAGGGGCGGGACACCCTCGCAGATGCCGGGCTGGACGGGGCCCGCGTGGCCTTCACCGACGGTTGGGTCGCCGACGGCCAGGTGTCCCTGAGGCCCTACCCCGCAGGATCGTTGCTGACGGATATCAATACCGAGCTGGGCCTGAAAGCACCATGGACCCTGGAGGGCGACCCCGCCTATGGGCTCGCCACGACCGACGTCGAGGCGCTGACCAAACTAAAAACCGATCATTTTGTCTACATCGGCAGCCCCGTCGACGGGGACTTCACCGACGCGCTGAAGGATAATGCGGTGTGGACGTCACTGCCTTTCGTCCAGGACGGGAACGTGGAGCGCCTCGATGACGGGATCTGGATGTTCGGCGGCCCCTCCTCGATGACGCAATACGTCAAGTCCCTGGTCTCCACCCTCACCGCTTCCTGAACGCCGGATGAGTCTCGAAACCGAACGGGCCTCCCCGCCGAGTGAAGCAGGACAGCCAACGACGCCGGGACGCCGGGGCTGGGGAATCCCCGCGGTGGTCACCACCGGACTGGGCATCCTGGTCCTGCTGAGCCTGATCCACCTGGGCCAGGGGACCGCCACCGTGGGCCCCGGTGACCTGCTGCGGATCCTGACCGGTTCCGGCACCGACCAGCAGATCGCCGTCCTTCAAGCCTCCCGTATTCCCCGGTTGGTGGCCGGCCTGCTCGTCGGGGTGGCGCTGGGTTGTGCCGGGGCGGGCCTGCAATCGGCCACCCGCAACGTGCTGGCTTCCCCGGATACCCTGGCGGTCGACGCCGGGGCACATCTGGCGATCGTCGCCGTCGCGGCCTTTGGGGTGGCCCTTCCCTCGTTGGCCTCCGGCGGGCTGGCCTTCATCGGCGGTCTGGCCGCCGCCCTCCTGGTGCTGGGACTCTCCGGGGCCGGAGGTTCAGGCAGCGGCGGTCCGATGCGTCTGGTGCTGGCAGGAACCGCCATCGCGCTGGGACTATCCTCGGTGACCTCGGCGCTGTTGCTGCTCTTCAACCAGGAAACCACCGGGTTGCTGGCCTGGGGCAGTGGCAGCATCGGGCATACCAGCAGCACCGATCTGCGTGAATTTGCCCCGCTGATCGTGCTCGGTGCGGTGGGTCTGCTCCTGCTGGCCCGCCGGCTGGATCTGCTCTCCCTCGGTGACGACGCCTCCCGGCTGGCGGGAGCCGACCCGCGGATCGGCAGGATCGCCGCCGTCATCCTGGCGGTCCTCCTCGCAGCCTGTTCGGTCACCATCGCCGGCCCCATCGGCTTTGTCGGACTCTGTGCCCCGGCCATCGTGCGACTTTTGGCCTCGAAGGTCCGGGGGCTCATCCGCCATCGGGCGTTGCTGCCGGTCTCCGGGTTGGCCGGTGCCATCGTGGTGATCGGTTCGGATGTGCTGGTCCGACTGATTTTGGGTGCCTCAGCGGGGGTGGAGGTGCCCACCGGTGCCGTCACCACGGTTTTCGGGGCCGTGTTCCTGGTGGTGCTGGCCTACCGGATGAGCGACGCCGGAACGTCCATGGTGGGCGATACCTTGGCTCGGCTACGGTCGCGGACCGTGTATCTGGCGGTGGTGGCCGGTCTCGTCGTCCTGCTGGTGGGTTTCCTCGGTGCCGGTGCGCTGCTGGGGGACGCGAAGCTTCTGCTCGGCGACCTGACGAACTGGCTGACCGGGAACGCGGGCCCGACGGTCACGGCGATCCTGAACACCCGGCTGCCGCGGGTTGTGGTGGCCCTTTTGGCCGGGGCCGCCCTGGCGATCGCCGGCGCCCTGATCCAGGCCGTCTCACGTAATCCCTTGGCCGAACCCGGTTTGCTCGGCGTCTCCGCGGGTGGGGGACTGGCGGCCATTGCGGTGATCACCACGGTGCCGTTGGCCGGGGCCTGGCTGGTCACCGGATCGGCGTTGGCTGGATCGACCCTGACCGCCGTGTTGGTCTTCGGGTTGGCCTTCCGCGGTGGGCTGCAACAAAACCGGTTGGTCCTCATCGGTGTCGGGATCTCTGCCGGGCTGGCGGCCCTGGTGGCCATCATCCTGGTCTCCACCGACCCGCATAACCAGGCCAAGGCGTTGACCTGGCTCTCCGGCTCGACCTATGGGCGCAGCTTCGACTCGGTGCTGCCGCCCCTGGTGGCGCTTCTGCTCGCGCTGCCGGTGCTGGCCGGGGCGCGTCGTGACCTGGACCTGCTGGCCGTAGATGACGATTCGCCCCGGGTGTTGGGCATCAGCCTGGCCCCGGCGAGGTTGGTCCTGCTCGCCACGGCCGTGATGCTGACGGCCGGCGCCGTGTCATCGGTGGGGGTTATTGCCTTCGTCGGTCTGGTTGCACCGCATGCGGCCAGGAGCCTGGTCGGATCACGCCATGCCCGGGTTCTGCCGGTTGCCGCGTTGCTGGGGGCCTGCATGGTGGTGTTGGCCGATACGATCGGGCGTACGGTCATCGCCCCGGCGCAAATCCCCGCGGGCATCATGACCGCCCTGGTGGGGACCCCCTATTTCGTGTACCTGCTCTGGAGGTCCAAGGCGGGGCAACGGTAGCGCGGCTTCATCCGGCGAGCAGACCGGCGTGCTTGTTGGCGTAGCGGCCGGCCTTGCGCACCTGGCGCATGGTGCGGGGCACCAGACGCGCCACGAAGACCACCAGCAGGATCAGGAAGAGGATACCGAAGAAACCGCCCTGACCCACGAGGGCTTGGCGGAGGAAGATGGTGCCCGAAGAGGCGAAGAGGTAGCCGAAACCGTAGGTCTGCAACGGGACGGACACCGGCAGGACCGTGGCGACGCGGGCGGCGTGGATCTGCTCCTGTCCGTCCAGGTCCATCTCCCGACCGCGCAGGACCACCTGGTTGATCCTTTTCAACTGCTCCTGGCTGTTTCCTGCGGCGCGCAGCAGTGCCTGACCCACGGACGTCGCGGAAAAGTTGGCCGTGAAGGCGGCGGCCAGAAACAGCGCCTGGAGGTACCCGAGCAGTGTTTCAAACGCCGCGGCGGGTGGATCGGTGGCGCCGAACCAGGCGAAGAGGACGACGCTGATCGCCAGCCCACCGCCGAGGACGGCGCCGACCAGGGCGAACCTGCGGGCGAAGATGACCGGGGTGGCTTCCGCCCAGGAGGCGATGGCCCGTCCGCCACGCAGCGGATCCGGTGTGGAAAAGGCGTCCCTGAGCCGCCACCAGAGCGGGAACCCCAGAATCACCAGGAGCCCCAGCCCGGTCACCAGGGCAGGAATCGGGGAGGCCGGCGCCAGCTGGCCGACGCCCAGGGCCGCGAACAGGACGAGCACGGTTCCGCTGATGGTGTAGGTCAGGAAGAACCACGTTTTCATCGGTCCTCCACGTTGGCGCCTGAGCGCTCGGCGAGAGGACGGGGAAGGTTTTCGCTGGCGTAGTGGCGGGCCCGACGCAGCTGTCCGGCGACATAGGGGATCCGGATGAGTGCGAGCAGAAGGAGGGCCGGGATGAAGGCGTCGCCGAAGCTCAGGTCGCCCAGCGGGATGTCCCGGCAGATTCCCACGGCGAGCAACGCCAGGAAGAAGGTGAGGCCGAAGCCCTGAAGACGCAGCCTGACCGGAGCCACGATCGCCACGCGGAGGGCCACCAGTTGATCGTGCTCGCTCAGGGAGAGATGCTTCCCACCCAACGCCACCTGGTTGATCCGCTTCATCCGTGCCCGCGAGTCCCCGACCGCATCATGGGAGGCGGTATCCAACGGCACGGTGGTGATCGCGACCGTGATGGCGGCCACCAGGAAGAGCCCCTGGGCAATGTAGGAGAGCACCTTCAACGCCTGGTCGGGTGGATCGTTGGCAGTGGTCAGAGCGAAGAGGACGACACTGATCACCAGGCCCGCACCGAGGAGGATGCCAGCCCGCGCGAAATTGCGGGTCAAGACCTGCGATGGCGTGTCCTCGGTCCACGTCTGCTCGGGAGGGCCGCCGCGCAAGGGGTCCGGGCCTGAGAACGCGTGCCTGAACCGCCACCAGAACGGTGCGGCGATCAGCAGCAGGAGGCCCAGACCGGCCAGCAGCGCCGGCAGCGGGGAATCGGAGACTAGTTGGCCGACGGCAAGGGTCCCGAACAGGACCGTGAGTGTTCCGGCGATGGTGTAGATCTGGAAGGCTGAGGGTCTCATCTGGAGAGGGGTTCTCCCGTCGGTCGGAGATGGGGCTGAGGGGCGTAGGTCTCGGGCCGAACTGCTCGGAAGGTTCAGCCGGTGGGTAGTGCCGCGTCAGCGCGGGCGTAATGGCTGGCCTGTCGGACCTGCCTGGCCAGGTAGGGAATGTAGATAACCACCACAACGCCCATGAACACCAGGAGCACGATCGGCATGAGCCGGCCTTCACCGGCCATAAGTGTCCCGATGAAGGCGGTGGCGAAGTAGCTATAGAGGTAGAACAAACCGAATTTTTGCAGCGGAAGAACGACCGGAACGAGGACGGCCATGCGGGCCGCCCCGAGCCGTTGTTCGTCGGTGAGCTCGACGTCCTGCCCACGCAGGACCGCCTGGTTGATCCGGTTCATCTGTCCAGGGTTGACGTCCGCGGCGTCGCGGAGCACGTTATTCAACGCGAACGTCACGATGATCGCCGTGAGGCCGGCCACCACGAACATCATCTGTACATGGAAAGACAGCGACTCCAGCGCCTCGGGGGCCGGGTCGGTGGCGCCGGTCAGGGCAAACGCTATGACGCTCACGGCCAGCCCCGCGCCAAGGATGGCACCCATGAAGGCGAATTTATTGCCGACCAGCTTCCGGGCCTCGGGGGTCCAGAACAAGCCGCAGGGATCATGGCGCTTGACACCCTGAGCGGATAAAGCACGTCTGAAGCCGCTCCAAGCCAGCGCACCGATGACCACGACGAGGCCCAGTCCGGTCAGCAGGGCAGGGGCCGGTGACCCCGGAGCCAGCTGACCGACGCCATAGGTCCCCAACAGGACGGCCAGGGTGCCGGCGACGGTGGAGACGAGGAAGGCTGCGACTTTCATCTATTGGGTGGAACTCCCGCTGATCGAGGTGCCCCGAAGGGCCTGCTGCTTCCCACGCTACCCGTCTGCGGTTGACGATGTCAGTGGCTGATCCCGAGGTGACGAGCCGTTGCCGTGGATCACGGTCCTCCGTGGAAGAGTCGGATGCGCTCTCCTGAAGCTACTGGGAGGAAGCGTGGGTTGTCTTGGCCTGCTGCAGCGAGGTGATCATCGCCTTGATCTGCAGGTATTCGCGGGTCCGGGTGTAGGCCTTGAGCCGTTTGATTCCCTTCAACTTCGAGGAAATTCCGGCCAACGGAGTATCCGGCCCGATATTTCGACGAAAGACGCCGCTGCCGCCCACATAGGAGAAACGACGCGACGAGGCCGAGGCGTCATCATCCTGCTCATCGTGGGGGGCCAAAGCCATGGAGGCGTCCTCCCCGTTCCCGCCCACTGCGTCGTACACGAAATCGTGTTCCTCGATGAACGTCGGGGCTGAGTCGAATCTGGTGTAGGGCAGGTTCGTATCGCCCGCGTCCTCCCCAGCCAGCGGGGCGTCGCCGGAGATGAACTCGGCCATGACCTCGCCATCTTCGTTCAGGACCCGTACGTGACCGGCCTCGGGGCGGTCGGCGCTGCGAGACCGGACCTCTAGCTCCTCCACGGTCCAGGCGGGGGGTGCCTCGAACTCGAAGTAGCCGTTGGCCACGGAACGAACCAGCATCCGGATCCGGGTCGAATCGGTGGCTGTTGGGCTCGGGGCAGCGGTTGAACTCTGGGGTGGTGGCATCTGGGCCCCGGGCGCGGCGCAGGCCGTGAGCAGGACGAGCGATACCAGTGCCACGACGGAGTGTGCCACGGAACGGCGTCGTGAAAAGTTCATGGTTTCCCCCGGAAGGACATCCCGGTACTCGGTGGTCCGGGCCACAAGGCGTGTTGGGCAGAATTCTATGTAGAACGAGTGGAAAAATCTTCTTACCCACGAGTACATGACCATCCGCGTCCGTGGAAGGTCCTCTGAGAGAAGCCCAGAGAAGTCAGTCGGTGGTCCAGCGCGGATAGGATGGGAGGCCCGAAACGTCTTCAAGGAGAGAACCACGTATGACCGTATTGATTGCTGGATGTGGCGATGTGGGGACCGAAACCGGGCTGCGTTTTGCGGCTCTCGGGCACCGGGTCATCGGCTGGCGACGCTCGGCAGCGAAGCTGCCGGAAGCCATCGAGCCCGTGGCGGCGGACCTGACCGGCGAATTGCCTCCCGTGCCGGCCGACACCAGCATCGTCGTCGTGGCCCCGGCGGCAGGGGAGCGGAGCGAAGAGACCTACCGGCAGGTCTACCTGGAGGGGCTGGCCAACGTCCTGGATGCACTGGAACGAGACGGTGTGCACCCCGAGCGCATCATCGTCGTCTCCTCCACTGCGGTCTACCCCAATGTCGATGGCGTGTGGATGGACGAGAACAGCCCCCTGGACCCGCCGACCGCTACGGCAGCGGTGCTCTGCGAAACCGAAGAACTGCTGGCCGCCCGGGCCCCGCAGGGCACCGTGCTGCGCCTGTCAGGTATTTATGGGCCCGGCAGGACGCGCCTGATCGACCAGGTGCGCAACGGAACGGCCGACCCGGCCGCCGCCCCGCGCTATACCAACCGCATCCACCGTGACGACGCGGCAGCTGCGATCGTCCATCTGGCCACGGCCGTGGATCAGCCGGGTCGGCTGTATCTGGGCGTGGACGAGGAGCCGGTCAGCCAACTTCAGGTGCTCTCCTTCCTCGCCGGGCGACTGGGGGTGCCATGGCAGGAGGTTCCGTCTGAGGGCCAGCCCGCCGGTAAGAGACTGCGTGGAGATTTGCTGCGCGCCACCGGCTTCGCATTCGCCTATCCGAGCTACCGGGAAGGCTACGCGGCGGTCCTCGACGGGCACGGGGTTCGCCACCCGTGAGAACTGCCCCTCCCCGCTCCGGCGGCTTGGTGCTGCTGATCAATCCGAACACCAACGAGGACACCACCTCCCTGATGGCCACCCTTGCCGAGGGGGAGTTCGCCGGTTCCGGGTTCGGGCTGCTCGCGGTGACCGTCCCATCGGGACCACGGATGATCGTGGACTCCAGGGCCCTGACCGAGGCCGGAGAGCAGGTGCGGCGCACCGTCCACGAAGTCCTGGCCTCTGAACAGGGCGCCCGGGTGGCCGCGGTCATCGTCGCAGCTTTCGGCGACCCGGGCCGCAGCACGCTGGCCCGGGAGATCGGAATCCCTGTCGTTGGCATCGGCCAGGCCTCCATCCTGGCCGCTGCGCGGGGAGGCCGACGATTTGGGATGGCCACCACCACCCCTCGACTGGTTCCCTCCTTGGAGCGGCTCGCACACGAGCATGCCGAGGCAGGGCTTTTCTGCGGGGTCGAGACCACTGCCTCGGGCCCGGTGCAGCTCGCCAGCGACCCCGAAGCCCAATTTGCCGAACTGCAGAGCGCGGCACTGCGCTCCTGGGCGGCCGGCGCCCGCGCCGTCATCATCGCCGGGGGGCCGTTGAGTGAGTCCGCGCGTCGACTAGCGGCGGGCGGTGCGGTGGAGATCATCGAACCGATCCCCAGTGCCTGCGCCCTGATCCGCGAACTCCTCTGATCGTGTGTTCTTCACCACCGGGGAACGTCCCAGCGGAAATTTAGGGCATTACAGTTCCCTGGCCTGGCGGTGCCTGCGCACCCGGGTCCTGTTCGCACAGCCGCGTTGCGGGCAGAAGCGCGCCGACGCGTTGCGGGTGCGGTCGGCGAAGTAGCGCGAACAGTCCGAGGCTGCGCAGCTGCGTAGCCTTCGCGGTGAATGCCGCAGCACGAAGTCCATGAGCCCGGCGGCACATTCGGCGGCCACGTGCCTCCACAGCAGGTCCCCCGGAATGTGGTGATCCAGATGCCAATCGTGCCCGTCGTGGTTGGAAAGCCGCGGGGTGCAGCCACCCTCGGCGGCCAGCGAGTTCAGTGAGGGAGCCGCCTGAGCGATGTCGTCGGCGTCCATCACGGCGCGCAGTTGCCCCCGGACGGCCCTCAGGTGGGTGGCGTCGTCGTCGCTGGCCCGCCGGCGCGCTGCTACATGGTGCCTGGCCAGGAGTTCGGCCACGTCCCCGGCATGGGCCAGCCGGTCATCATCGGTGGCCGCCGTATTCACGAGGTCGATGGCGAGGTCCACCGCCCATCCCTTGTAATGCTCAAAATCGTTATTGGCCATGTTGCAAGAATAGCAGGGTCTTCCTAGGCTGGGCGTGCCCCAGACGAAGGACGATGATGAACCCAGCAGAGACAGCGCCATCCACCGCAACACCCGGTGCCGGAACCGAAGCAAAAGTTCCCACCGCCGCCGCGCACCGCACGCTAGTGCCGTTGTGGTTCGCCGCGGTAGCCGTCGTCGTGGTGGGTCTGAACCTCCGCCCGCCGATCACCGCCGTGGCCCCGTTGATCGGGCAGATCCAGGATTCGCTGGGCTTCTCTTCGGCCATCGCCGGGCTGGTGACCTCCACCCCGCTGCTCAGCTTCGTCCTGCTCTCTTCCCAGGCACCACGGATCGGCCGCCGCTTCGGCATCGAACGCACCATATCCGCCGCGCTGGTCGTCATTCTGGCCGGCACCGGGCTGCGAATGCTCCCGGGCACCGGGTTCCTCTTCGCCGGGATGGCGCTGGTCGGCGTGGGCATCACCTTCGGTAACGTCCTGCTCCCGGCTCTGATCAAACGCGACTATGCCGGACGCACCGGGATCCTCACCGGGCTGTACACCACGGCCCTGTTCACCGGTCCGGCAGCAGCCGCCGGCCTGACCTTGCCGCTGCAGCGCGCGCTGGGGCTGGATTGGTCCGGGGCGCTGGCCCTGTGGGGGATCCTGCCGATCATCGGGTTGGTCGTCTGGATGCCTTTCCTACGTGGAAGCAAGCAACCGGCCACCGGTGCCGGACATCTTCAAACGCACGACGGCGGGGTCTCCGTCTGGCGGCAGCCGCTGGCCTGGGCGGTGACCCTGTATTTCGCGGTGCTTTCGCTGGTCTTCTATACGGCCAACGCTTGGTTGCCCGTGATCCTCATGGATGCAGCCCTGCCTGCCGCCGAAGCAGGCAATGCCCTGTCGATCGCCAACCTGGCGGCCATTATTCCCGCCCTGATCTCCTCGATCGCCGTCGCCCGCCACCATTCACAGATCGGCGGGGCCGTGGCGGGAACCCTGCTGACCGTTGCGGGAATCATCGGCGTCCTGGCGGCGCCCACCGGGCTGACCCTGCTGTGGATGCTGCTGCTGGGCGTGGGCTTCGGCATCATGACCGGCGTCGGCTTCTCCTTGCCCTTGCTGCGGGCCCGCGGCGGCTCGGCGACCGCGGAGCTGGGGGCCATGTCCCAGACCATTGGCTACTCGATGTCGGCCAGCGGGCCGCTGTTGGCGGGGGTGCTGCACGACCTGACGGGAAGCTGGACGGCGTTGCTCTGGGTTCTGCTCGCGGCTCTGATCGTCCAACTCCCGGCGGGGATGGTGGCCGGACGCAGCGGCTACGTCAGGCACTGATCCGATCGAGGACCAGGGCCAGCGCCGGCCACGCACTGCGACCGCGGCGGATGCGGGCGAAGGCGCGCAACCTGATATCGGGATCATGGAGTTCCAGGATGGTGATCCCCTCCCGGGGCGGCCGGTTCTCGGGGAGCAACCCGACGCCGAGGCCGGCCAGGATGAGGTCCTCGACCAGATCCAAGCTGTCGGATTGATGGCGCAGCGCCGGTTCGAATCCGGCCATCGAAGAAATGATGCGCAGCACCGTCTCATCGGCGATATTGCGTGAATTCCCGATCCAGTCGTGGTCGCGGAACGCGGAGAACACCGTGGCCGCATCCGGGGCGGCGGATCCCGGCGCGTCGTGAGTGCCTGGAGCGGGAAGGAACCCTAGCCGGCGGGCGTCGGCCGTCGGTACGCCGAGGCCCCACGGGGTGCTCCACAGCGGCAGAGTGTCCACTCCGGCATCGACCTGGTCGGGTGCCAGGTTGTAGTCATAGGTCAGGGCCAGATCGATCTGGTCCACGCCCAGGAGCTTCATTGCCTCCGCCGGTTCGTGTTCGAAGACCACGATGTCCATGCTGGGGTGGCGGTCGGCCAATTCGGCGATGACCGGCATCAAGGTCGTGCGGATCGCCGTGGCGAAGCCGGCCACCCGCAGGGTCCCCGAGGGGGCCGCCCCCGGGACCAGATCGAGTCGGGCCGAGTCGACGGCGGTCAGGATGGCCTCGGCGTGATCGGCCAGCCTGCGTCCTGCGGGAGTCAGGCGCACTCCGCGACCTGCGGGTTCCAGAAGCCGGGCGCCGGTCTCCCGCGCTAGGAAGGCGATCTGCTGGGAGACGGTCGACGTCGTCGTGCCCAAGAGATCGGCCACCCCGCGCATCGAGCCCATCCGGGAGAGTTCATAGAGATATTGCAGACGCCGGGTTTCCATCCTTCTATTGTGCAGGAATACTGGACGATCTGTTGAGGATTGTCACGTGGACGTTGACGGAGTGTTTCCGTTCCAATGGACTCATGAACTCCTCACCCCGCCTGGCACAGAGCTCGGCAGGCACCGGCTCGCTGATGGCGCTCGCCGCGATGGTCTGCGTCCAGTTGGGGCTGGCCGTCTCCGTCGGACTCATCGACACGTTGGGTCCAGCCGGGGTCGCCTGGCTGCGCCTGTGCTGGGCCGCGGTGATCCTGGTCGTGGTGGGACGCCCGTGGAAGGTTGCGTACAGTCGGGCGGCTTTGGGCACCAGTGCCTTGCTGGGGGTGGCGACTGGAGGGGTGACGATCTTCTTCATGTTCGCCGTCGAACGGATTCCGTTGGGCACCGCCAGCGCGCTGGAGTTCCTCGGACCGCTTTCCGTCGCCATCGTCCAGGGACGGGGCGCAGCACGCTGGTGGGCACTGGTCGCCGGGGCCGGTGTCCTGGGACTGACCGAACCCTGGCTGGGGGCCACGGATCCGGTAGGGATCTGCTTCGCACTCTGCGCTGCCGCCTGCTGGGCCGGTTACGTGCTGTTCACCCAAAAGGCCGGTGACGCCGTCTCGGGAATCAGTGCGCTGGCGATTTCTATGCCGGTGGCCGGAGTCGTGGCCACCCTCGCGGTCGGTCCCTCCGTCCTCGGAGACCTGGGCTGGCCGATCCTGCTCGGGGGGTTCGGCTTGGCCCTGCTCCTGCCCGTCATCCCTTTCAGTCTCGAAATGCTGGCCCTGCGGAAGCTGACCACCGCAGCCTTCGGAACGTTGATGTGCCTGGAACCGGCGATCGCCGTGCTGATCGGGTTGACCATCCTGCATCAGGTCCCGCGTCCGGCAGCAGTCATCGGGGTCGTCCTGGTCATCGCCGCAGGGATCGGGGCCACCAGAACCGGCCAACGACGCACGACCCCCGATACCTCCACGGTTGCTGCCACGGCGGGCGATGTGGGGGAGGGACGGTAGAGCCTGCTCTTCGGTGCAGCAGGTGAGTCCATCAGGCCAAGAGGAAGATCCCGTCGGGCCCCTGGGGCGGATCCTGTGTGCCGGGTGCCGAGAAAACGCTGACCGACCAGGGGGAGTCGGCGCTCAAGGGGCCCAGATGCCAGTCGGCGTAGCGCTGAGCCAGCTCCAGCCCGGCTGATGCCACAGCCCGATCCTGATCGCCGGGCCCACCGCGGACTGCGGTGGTGGTTCCGACCACCAGCGTTCCGCCGGGATTCAACAGGGCGGCCACGTGCCCGAAGACTTCCTCGAGTTCGTCCCCGGAGAGGAATGCCGGGACGTTTCCCGACATGAGGATGACGTCGTAGGAGCCGGGAAGGCCCTGGCGAACCAGCTGTGACGGGGCGATCTCCACGGCGCCGAGAGCGAGAAACCATGAGGGCTCGTAAAGCTCTACTGCCACGTCGAGGACGGTGGGAGTGGGATCGATCCCGTAGGCTGCGTGGCCTCTGCTGCGCAAGGCAGCAACGGCAGTGCCGATCCCGCAGCCGACGTCGAGGATCCGGGCACCGCGAACGCTGATCATGTCGACGAAGCGGGCCTCGACTTCCATATCAATTCCAGATAGTACGAGGTGCCGCATTTTTGCTGCGTAGTTGCGGTAGTCGGGCTGGGGGATCATCGATCCAGTCTGACATGGGGTGGCAATGAATCCTGGAGCTGTGAGTGCCCGCAAGCCAGGCCCCCAGGAGCAGGGGCGCGAATGGATATGTCGTGGGCCCAGCTGTTGCTCTTATTCAGCTTCGCTTGCCGTCGATCACGATCAGTTCACCCTGGCCTTCCCCGACGACTTCGCCAGCCCAACCGCCGAGCACCTGTTCGAAAGTGAACCCGGCTGCCCTGAGATCCTGGCGCAGCTGTGCTTCAGGGCGGAAGGCGAGAACCAGCGTAGCGGTCTCTTCCTCGTGGCCGCGACGGAGCCGGTGTTCAGTCAGAAGTGCCAGCCCGTCGCGTGGGACAGTGCCATCAATCCACGTTTCGACGATTGTGCCATCGGGGAGTGTGTAGGTATCCCGTGTGTTGGCCGGAGTCCACCGCTCCCAGACCCGGGCCGCAGGATCGCGGGAGTCGAAGGCTAAACGTCCACCGGGGACCAGTGCTCGATGAAGATCTTCAAGGGTTTGGGCTCAGGCCGCCTCGTCGCTAATGGCTTGGGCCATGTGGGAGGTCATGATGGCGGTATCGAAGAGAACCCCGTCGGGGATCCGGGTGGATGTTCCGTGAACCCACCTGATGTTCTCGGTGTCCGGTTTCCTCTGTGCGGCGTCAAGGGCGTCGGCATCCGGATCGATGCCGACGACGTGATGACCATCGGCAGCGGCGGCCCGGGTGAGTCGTCCAGTGCCGCATCCCAGATCAAGAACCTGGCTGCTGGGGAGTTCGTTGATGACGGACAAGAAGAACGCGTCGTCCACCGACCACAGGTTCTCTGCGTCGTAGAGGGCGGTGAGCTGTTCTCAGGTCAAGGGTGAAGTCATGGCCCCACGGTACGGTCGTTCAGTGATGCCGTCATCTGGATGCGACGCCCGTAGCCAGGCAGCCCGAGATCCTCTTCGATATCGATCAAGCCACGGTGAAAGTTCGTTTCGGGAGCCTGTTCAACAAAGCCTGCGCGTGCGTAGAACGGTGCGTTCCAGGGGATGTCTGCGTAGGTCCGCAAGGAGATGCGGTCGTAGCCGCGTTCCCGGGCTTCATCGAGAGCTGCGTCGAGGAGGAGTCGACCGTAGCCACGTCGACCGTAGGCGCGTGCCACGGACATCTGTTCCAGATGGGCAAGCCCCTCGGCTTCCAGGACATGGACGAAGCCGACAAAGGCGGGTGAATTGCTTTCTTCGGCAACCAAGAGGTATCCGTTCTCGGACGCCCTCGAGGCACCGGACGGGGCAGGAGGCCAATGATCGGGAGACAACCATTTGATCAGGATCCGGTCGGCATCGTTCTCTATCGCTTCGACCGACGCCTCATCTGCTGGGGTTGCAGAGCGAATTCGAAGGGCCATGGTTCGATCGTACGACGACGGTGGGGCAGCCGATGCTGAGTACACTCGGCGCATGGTCACCATTCACGAAGAACCGGACTGCGGAAACTCCCCGCGCAAGGAAATCCTCAGGGATCTGGTGGTTGCTCTCGCGCAACGGGACGTCGAACACCTGGCGGCGGTCCTTGACGAAGACGTTTCATGGACAGTCGTCGGGGAGCAGACCGTGTCCGGGCGCGTAGCGGCCCGGGGAATGGCGCTGGCCCTTCCACCAGTCGACGAGTTGACGTTCGGAACGTTCCTGACCCATGGGCGTGGGGCCGGGGTCGATGGAGTGCTTCGGCTGGCTGATGGAGGAGAAACCGCGTTTTGCCATGTCCTGCGTTTCAAGAGCACGGCGAAAACCGCGAAGGTCGCCGACATCAACAGCTACCTCATCAAAGTCTCCGGGGAATCGTAGAGGAACGTGACGAGGCGCGGAAAGATTTTCACCACTTATCCGTGTCATACGATGGCCGAAGCTGCAGATGCTTGGCCACTACAGAGGGGGATGTAGCGGGCAATGACTGAACTTCGTGACGGATCGGAGTCCTCAAGGACTATTGGCAGGTCCAGGGCAATTGCCTTGTTGATCGCTGCCCCCGCAAGTTCCATCGTCCTGGTCCCCCTCCTATATCTGGCCGTGAACCCATGGCTACCGAGCCGGGCAGTTGTCCATGTCGGCACCGACAGCGTCGAATATGGTTCTCTTTCACTCCTGCTGGCAGGGGCCTGTTCCCTCGCAGCGGTGGCGTTCATCATCGGTGGTGCGACAGCAAGGGGCTTCTTGAAGGAAAGCCATTGGTATCAAACCGAGAAATCCATCGCCGTCGGGATGGAGGCCGGTGGCTTCGGTTTGATTGGTTTTGCGGTGGCCAGCATTTTGGCCATCGTCGGCGTTGCGCCCAACGAGGTGTCGAGCGATTCGGTGGGCTGGGGCTTGCTGGGTTTCGTGTCTCTATTTATCGCGGCGATCTGTGCCTATGTTGTTTTCCTGCCGCGCGCGCAGATCGAAACTCTGGCCACTGACGATTCGTCACTCTGAACACTGACCCGGAGGGGCCCAGGAATCCTTAACTGTTACTTCGGTGCAGTGTGAGTCGCTTCGAGAATGCGGCCCGAAGCACTCTGGTCCATAAAGTTCGCCGAAAGGGCGAGCTGGCTGGAGCACCGCATTCCGTTTCGGTGCGATCCTGGCTTTCTTCCACGAGGGCGTTGTGGAGGGGGCTGAAAAACAACGGCCAGGAGATGATCGCGATACCCCGTGGCCTCAAGAACAGTTCGTGTCAGAGCAGCGTTGAGTCCTTTGGGTTACTGAAGGCCGCAAAGGAATGGTGTCCGTGGAAGCCCGCTGGGCCAGTGAATCGGAACTCCACCCGCTGGCCGGGTTCATAGTGCTTGATGACGTAACGGACCGGGCCGTGCCTGCCGGCGGAACCTACCTCGAGTCCTCGGTCCAGGCGCATGGCAGGCCACTCACTGCAGGGCCAGAGCCGATCATCGGAGCTGGCCAGGGAATCGATCAACTGGGCGACCACTGCTGGGGGTGCGGCAATTCTTCGCTCATGCACGTTGAGGACCATGGAGGACAAGATACCGGAGGGCGCTGGCAGCGGATACGTTTTTCGGGAGGGTGCCGAGCCGTGCGTGGTTTTCGTCCAGGAGTCCATCGTGCCTTCAGCTATGGCCCGCCGACTCGGGATTGCCGATCCGGCTACGATTGAGCCATGAAGCTCTGGGGGAAAGCAGTGCTACGGGGCAGTATTCCGCTCGTGATCATGTCGGGTATTGCGGCGAGACTGGCGGCGTTGGACAAGACATCAGACGCACGCGGCACGCTGACTGCCGGTGTCATCGTCGCTTCGATCATGGCGGCCTCGGTGATCTACGACGTTGAAGCTTGGTCCCTGAGGCGCCAGACGGTCGTTCACTTTTTGGCGATGGCCCTGACGGTTTTTCCCGCTCTGTGCTTGAGTGGCTGGTTCCCCGCACAGACAGCTGCGGACATTCTGGTCATCGGAGGGTACTTTCTGATTGTCGGGCTCGTCGCTTGGGTTCTTGCGTATTGTGTTTTCGGTATCGTCGTTCCGCGTCTTCAAAAACGGGGCAGCACGTCAGCCAGCCAGCAATAAGGCCAGTGATCACCCCCATCGTGGATTCGGAGCGCGAGAAGGTACTCGGGGCCGCATTCCCTTGGCTTTACGTGTATCGCGATATATCGTTGAGTATCGCTGTACATCGTTGGCGATTTCAGAAGGAGAGCAGAATGCGTAATTCATATCCGTCAGGTGGATTCGACGGCAACAACATGGATGGCATGTGGCAAGCCGTTGAAGAACTGCGTGCCCGCTTCGGAAAGCGCCCGGGAACACGTGCAGGACGGGGCGAGGTACGCACTGCCGTCCTGGCCTTGCTCGCGGAACGCCCCATGCACGGATACCAGATCATCCGCGAAATCGAGGAACGCAGCGGCGGTAACTGGAAGCCCAGTGCCGGCTCTGTCTACCCCACCTTGCAGCTGCTCGCCGACGAGGGTTTCATCAGCGCCGAGGAAACCAACGGACGCAAGGTCTACTCGCTGACCGAGGCTGGGCGCGAGGATGTGGCCGCTAACGATGAGCCGGCTCTCTGGGATAACTCCGGGGCAGCCTCAGGACCCGGATTCGCGGCGCTGCCCAAGGCCGGCGTCGAGCTCGCGCAGGCAGCGTCACAGGTCGGTCGCACCGGAACTCCGGAACAGGTGCAGGAAGCCGTGACGGTGCTCGACGAGGCCCGGCGTCGGCTGTACTCGATCCTCGCACAAGGCTGACACGGGTGGCATCGGTTCGTCGAAGCCGGGCGGATCCGACGGTGGGCGCGGGGAACACCCGCGCCCGCTATCGGCGTATCCTGCGTTTCGCGGCTTGGCATCTATCGGTGACCTGGTGGTTCGAACTGTTCCTGCCTCGTATCGGGCTGGCCAAGATCGCCGAACGTACCCGGACCAAGCGCATGCTCAATTTCGCACAGCGTTTCCATCGGCTCGCCGTGGAACTGGGCGGACTCATGATCAAGGTGGGCCAGTTCCTGTCGTCCAGACTCGATGTGCTCCCGCCGGAGATCACTGCCGAATTGGAGGGGCTTCAGGACGAGGTGCCTCCCGTCCCGTTCCCGGCCATTCGTGCCTTAGCCGAGGCGCAACTGGGTGCGCCGTTGGAGCTGGTGTTTGCTTCGATCGAGGAGATACCCATCGCTGCAGCCTCCCTCGGACAGGCGCACCAGGCCAGGCTTCTGCCAGCAAACGCGGAAGACACCGGGCTCGAGAACGTGGTGGTGAAGGTCCAACGACCAGGCATCGATTTGATCGTCGATGTCGATCTTGCGGCCTTGCGGAAGGTCGGACGCTGGCTCAGTCACGTGCGTCTGGTGTCGAAGCGCGCGGATATGCCCGCTTTGGTCGAGGAGTTTGCCCAGACCAGCCTCGAAGAAATCGACTATTTGCAGGAGGCGGCAAACTCGGAGCGTTTTGCCGTCGATTTCGCTGACGACGACCGGGTGGCCGTGCCCGAGGTCGTCTGGGAGCGGTGCACCCGACGCGTCCTGACGCTGGAGGATGTCACGGCCATCAAGATCACCGATGCAGCGGCGCTGCGCGCTGCCGGCATCGACCCAGTGAAGGTGGCACCGGTTTTCGCTTCGGTGATGTTCGACCAGATGTTCACGAACGGCTTCTTCCATGCTGATCCCCACCCCGGGAACATCTTCGTCACCCCAACCGGCGACTCCTCTGCGGAACACCCGTGGAAGCTGACGTTCATCGACTTCGGCATGATGGGGGACGTTCCACCCAGTACGCGTCGCGGCTTGAGGAAACTGCTGATCGCCGCCGCGTCCCGCGACGGAAAAGGATTGGTTTCCGCGATCAACGACGTCGGAGTATTGGTGTCCTCTGCCGACACGGTCGAATTGGAGCGCGCGATGGTCCAGCTCTTCGCCCGGTTCGGAGGAATGGGTTTCGCCGAACTCAAGGACGTGGATCCGCAGGAGTTCCGTGAGTTCGCCGTCGAATTCGGTGACGTTGTTCGCTCGCTCCCGTTCCAGCTACCGGAGAACTTCCTGCTCATCATCCGGGCCATGTCGTTGACCTCCGGGGTCTGTAGCACGCTGGATCCCCGATTCAATCTGTGGGACTCCGTCGAGCCCTATGCGGCGCAGCTGGTGCGTGACGAACGCGGCAACGTGGTTCAGGACTTGGCGCAGCAAGGGTTCGACGTCGCCAAAGTCGCACTCCGCCTACCGAAGCGCCTGGATGGGCTCATCACCGGGCTCGAAGACGGTTCCCTGTCGGTGGGCAGCCCCCGGCTCGAACGGCAGGTCGCCAGACTCCAGCGCACCGTCCAACGCGCGGTCGCCGTCGTGGTCTTCGGAGCGGTGCTGATCGCCGGTTCACTGGTCCGTCCCGATGACGTGGTGTTGGGCAACGTGATGATGTCGGTCTCTGTCGTCCCGCTGCTCATGGGACTGTGGGCGGGGCGACGAAGGCCCTGAGGCGGCAAGCTCACCGAAGGATTCAGCGGAGGGCCTCCTTGAGAACAGCGTCGAGCTGTTCGAAGTTCTCGTCCATCCCGGCGTCCAGGCCCGAATCGATCATGGCGTCGCAGGTCTGCTTGGACGTGTAGGTGGAGGTGGCCTCCAAGGCACTGGAACCGTCGCCGTGATCGACGAAATGCAGGGTCTCCAAGGTGACGTCGTGGTCATCCTCGTACTCCCAGGTATGCACCATCAGGCCGGGGGAGACCACGTGATACGAGCCGTGGAACGGCCAGCTGCCGCCACCGTCGGCTTCGACGACGTAGTGGAAGGCTCCTCCGGTGACCGGATCGAATCGCTCCACACGGACTGTGGTCCCGCGCGGACCCATCCACTGCCTGAATAGTTCCACGTCCGTGTGGGCGCGCTGGACCAGGGCCGCAGGGGCGGCGAATTCGCGGCGGTGCACGACGCT
Source organism: Arthrobacter rhombi (assembly GCF_900163545.1). GTDB lineage: Bacteria > Actinomycetota > Actinomycetes > Actinomycetales > Micrococcaceae > Arthrobacter_H > Arthrobacter_H rhombi_A. The sequence goes on along the minus strand of NZ_FUHW01000024.1, from coordinate 43,959 downwards.
CTGTTCACCGACCCGACGGTGTTCGGTCAGTCCCGGTTGGTGGATGTCGTGAGAGTTCATCTTTTCCCGTAGGGCAGTTGGGTCGGATCGCTCAGGATGGCGGGCCAGTACGGCACCGAGGCGTCGGTGGCGGTGTTCGAGTCGTCGTCGCTGCTCCTGGATCCAGTGGTGGGCGGCATCCAGGGTCTGCTCTTCCAACCGGACGCGGCGTGTTCTGCCCTCCCGGTGGCGGGTGATCAGGCCAGCGCGTTCCAGCACGCCCAGATGCCGCGAGAGAGATCTCTGGGAGATCTCGAACAGCGCGGCCAGCTCACCGACGGTGGCGTCTGTGGCGGAGAGGTGGTCGATCATCGTCGATCTCACCGGGTCTCCCAAGGCGGAGAACGTCTGGGTTACGGGGGTGCTCATCCTCTGATTCTTCAACCCAGGAATTCAAAGTCAAGGCCCGTCGATCCCCGGGGCGGCGCGTGGCCCCGGGGAACAGGGACTATTCGGAGAGGTTGGCCAGGCGTGCCGGGCGCAGCAGTTCCTCCAGTTCGGTGCGGCTGAGCAGGTTCTGCTCCAGCACCAATTCGGCAATCCCGCGGCCGGAATGCAAGGCCTCCATGGCGATCGCCGTCGACGTGGCGTACCCCAGCTGCGGGGTCAGCGCCGTCACCAGGCCAATCGAGTTTTCCACGTTGGCCCGCAGCAGCTCCTCATTGGCGGTGATGCCCGTGACGCAGTTGCGGGCCAGCGTCAGGCAGCCGGCTTCCAGATGGCGCATCGACATCGATAGGGAGTGCACGATCACCGGTTCGAAGGCGTTGAGCTGGAGCTGTCCTGACTCGGCGGCCATGGAGATCGTCACATCGTGCCCGACGACCTGGTAGGCGACCTGGTTGACAACCTCGGGGATCACCGGGTTGACCTTGCCGGGCATGATCGAGGAACCTGCTTGAACGGCCGGCAGGTTGATCTCGTTGAAGCCCACCCGTGGGCCGGAGGACAGCAGGCGCAGGTCGTTGCAGATCTTGGAGAGCTTCACGGCCACGCGCTTGAGCACGCCGGAAAGGTGCACGAAGGCGCCCACGTCCTGGGTGGCTTCGATCAGGTCGGGGGAGGTGGTCAGCGGTAGGCCGGTCAGTTCGACCAGGTGCCGGCAGGCGGCCTCGGTATAGCCGTCGGGGGCGTTCAGTGAGGTGCCGATCGCCGTGGCGCCCAGATTGATCTCATGGACCAGCTCCAGGGACTCGGCCAACCGATCGTGGTCCTCGCGGATGGTCACCGCATAGGTGCCGAACTCCTGGCCCAGGGTCATCGGCACGGCATCCTGGAGCTGGGTGCGGCCCATCTTCACCACGGTGCGGAATTGGCTGGCCTTGGCCTGGAACGCTGTTTCAAGCTCTTCGATGGCCGCCAGCAGCGGGGCAGCGGTGAAGGAGGTCGCCACATTCACTGCCGTCGGGTAGACGTCGTTGGTGGACTGGGAGAGGTTCACGTGGTCGTTGGGGTGCAGGTGCTGGTAGTCCCCGCGTGCGTGGCCGAGGATCTCCAGGGCCCGGTTGGCGATGACCTCGTTGGCGTTCATGTTCGTGCTGGTCCCGGCACCCCCCTGGAGGACATCGACGATGAACTGGTCATGCAGGGCGCCCCCGGCGATTTCGGTGCAGGCGGCATCGATGGCTTCGGCGCGGGTGGCATCGAGGAGACCGAGTTCGCGGTTCGCCCGGGCCGCTGCCTGCTTGACCAGTGCCAGGGCGCGGATCAGATGCGGGTTCGAACCCACCTGCTGCCCGGTGATGTGGAAATTTTCCGAAGCGCGCAGTGTGTGCACGCCCCAGTAGGCCTCGGCCGGGACGTCACGGTCACCGATCAGATCGTGTTCGAGACGGGTGGCGGCCTGGGTGCTGATGGACATGGGGTGATGCTCCTGAAGGGTGTTGCTCTGGGTGGGTACAAGGAAAAAGCGGGGGAGGAGACGCCGGCGGTGCCGACGGCCCGTGAAGGGTTTAGGCGGTGACGGCGGTGAGTTCGCCGACCTGCTCGCCGCCGCCGAGGGCGCCGACGGACAGGAACGGTTCCACGGCAGCGCGCACGGAGCGGTCATCGGCCAGCCGCGTGAGGGCTGCCGCGGCGACCGGCATCCGGGCCCGGTCGCCACCGTCGGAGATCTTCAGGGCCAGTCCCGTTCCGTCGGGCAGGCCGATGGCTTGGATGCCTTCGAATCCGTCCTTGGCGATCAGTCCCGGTACGGCCCGCATGATGGCTGTGACATCGCGCCCTTCGCCGGCGACCAGTTCGGGGTGGGCGCGCATGGCATCGGCCACGGCACGTTCAGCTGTCCCGTCGGCCGCGGCGGCCAAGCGGCCGAAGGCGCGGGACATCCCGACCAGGGACAGGGTGTAGACCGGAGTGCCGCAACCATCGGTGCTGGTCGCACCCACGGCTTCGCCGGTCAGCTCCTCGACGGTGCTGCGTAGCAGTTCGTTGATGGGGTGGGACGTGTCGAGGTAGCCCTGAACCGGCCAACCACGCGTCACACAGAGGGAGGCCAGCGCCGCGTGCTTGCCCGAGCAGTTTTGGGCCAACCGGGTGAGCCCGTTTCCGTCGCGCAGCCAGGCCTTCTGCTCTTCGACGCCGTAGGGCAGGTCGGTGCTGTTGGCCAGGGCAGAGGCATCGAGGCCCGCGTCGGCCAGGGTGGAGGCGGCGATGCGCTGGTGGCGTTCGGAGCCCGAATGGCTGGCCGCTGCCAGGGCGAGTTGTTCGCTGGACAGGGCCAGCCCGGCGCGCACCAGGCCCACGGCGAAGAGAGGTTTCAAGGCCGAGCGTGGGTAGAACCCCGCCCGGGCGTCGCCGATGCTGGAGGTCACCGTCCCATCCGGCCCCGTGGTGACGAGGGATCCGTAATGGATGGATTCGACGGCGTCGCCGCGGGTCTGGACGGCGAGTGGGGCGTGGGCGGGGAGCTTCACTGATATCCGTTCTTCACGAGATGGTCGACGGCGCCGTGGACGGCCCCGAGGTGTTCTTGCATGGCAGATTCGGCGGCGTCGGGGTTGCGGGCTTCGATGGCCGCGACGATGAGCTGGTGTTCGGCATCCGAGGGGTTCCTCCGGCCCGAGGCCAGGTTCAAGGTCTCCGACTGCCGGGCCAGGGCATCGCGGATATCCGAGAGGACCTTGATGAAGACGCCGTTGCCTCCGGCGGCGGCGATCGCCAAGTGGAAGGTGGTGTCTAATTCGACCCAGGCTTCGGCGTCGTCCTCGCTGCGCATCTGATCCATCAGCGATTCCAGGCGTTCAAGATCCGCATCAGTGCGTCGTTGGGCGGCGAGCCGGGCGGCGGGGCCTTCAATATGTGGGCGGGCTTCGAGTAGGTCGGTGGAGGAGAAGGTGCCCAGCACCAGGTCGGCGGTGGCTTGTTCGGCGATGACGAAGGTGCCCCGGCCGGTCTCGGTGCGGGTGAGGCCCAGGGCGGCGCAGGAGCGCAGCGCCTCGCGGATCACCGAACGGCTGACCCCGAAGCGGGAGCCCAGGGCCGCCTCGGAACTGAGCTTGGTGCCCACCGGCAGATCGCCAGCTTCGATGGCTGATCGCAGCGAAACGAAGACCGACTCGGAGGCACTCGTGCGATCGATCGGCTGCTGTCCTGCTGTCCAGCTGTCTGACAGGTTCATGAACAGTAGGATGGCACCGCTCACAGTCTCAGGTCAAAACGGGAGGGCCACGGCTTGACGTGGACGAGTAGGGTTCAAGAGAAGGACCCCATCAGCCGAAGGAGCCACCCATGACGTTGAAACCAGCCGAACGACAGGCCACCAGCGAGGAACTTGCCGCCAACTTGTCGTTGTCCGGTCTGAGCCGGGAGCAGATCTGCGAAGATCTTGAATTCAGCGACCATGCCCTCGAAGCAGCACTGGAGTTGCGCGAGATGGTGGACCCGGTCGATGTGTGGGTATTGCGTGACTACCTCGAGCAGGCGGCCCGCGATGCCGGCGCCGAACCCGCCGCCTACACGGCGCTGACCGAAGAAGCCAGAACCGAAGCCTATAAATGGTTCGAACTACGCCAGGCACCGCAGGCCGGCACGGGGGTCACCGCAGAGTGAACCCTGCCTGCAGGCGGGCCCGCTGCTTCGGATCCGTTGCGGCGGCTACCGCAGCCATGGCCAAACCGTAGGCTCCGTCGAGCACCGCCCGATCGGCCCCCTCGCTGGTCCCGAAGGAAGCGAACTCGGCCGTGTGGGGAGTGGCCCCGTGCGTCTCGTAGCCGACCAACGGGTGGATCGCAGCGACCAGATGGGAGACGTTGCCCATATCGGTGGACGCCGCGGGGGCATCCAGCAGGGGGACGTCCCGGCCCCGATCGGTCATGGCTGCGGCATAGGACTCGGCCAGGAAACGGTCCTGACGTAGGTCCGCGAAGTCGTGGCCCTGCGGTTCGATCTCCAACGTGGCCCCACTGGCCAAGGCTCCGGCTTCGAGGCATGCGCGGATCTTGGTCTGGATGAGCTCTAACGTCTCGGCCGTCGGCGCCCGCATTTCCACCCGGGCGTGGGCCCTGGCCGGAATGATGTTCACTGCGGTACCGCCCTCGAGGACCACCAAGGAGACGATGGCCCCTGCCGGCAGCTGCTGACGCGCCAATCCGATCGCCGTCTGGGCGACCACCACCGCATCCAGGGCGTTGACCCCTGCCGCGGGGTTCATCGCCGCATGGGCCGGAACCCCCGAGAAATAGGCGTCCCAACAGCCCAGTGCCAAAGAAGCGGACCCCACCCCGTCCGTATCGGCGGCATGACCCATCAGGGCCAGATGGACTCCGGAAAAGAAGCCCTCGTTGATCAGGTCGACCTTGCCTCCGGTGGTCTCCTCCGCGGGGGTGCCGAAAACCGCGACCGTCAGACCCAGCTGATCGGCGACGTCGGCGAGCGCCAGCGCGGCGGCCACCGCCATGGCTCCATTGACGTTATGTCCGCAGGCGTGGCCGATCCCCGGCAGCGCATCGTATTCAACGCAGACGGCCACGACCAGATCGCCGCCTCCGGTGGTGGCATGGAAGGCGGTGGGCGAGCCCGGCTGGTGGTCCGGGAAGTCGAAGCCGGCCTCGGCTAGGACGGTGCGTACCCGTGCTGCGGAACGGTGCTCGTTCCCGCCGAGCTCCGGGTCGGCATGGAGGCAGTGGCTGAGTTCAAGCACGGTGGATCGCTCGCGCTCAAGAGTTCGAGTAATCGTGGAGGCCAGGACCTGGGTGCGGGTGCCGGCGTCGTGCTGGGTGCGTGGTGGATTCATGCTGTGGCCTCTTCGGTGGTAACGGATGCGGTGACCGGGGTGTACCCACGGGAAAACCAGGTGGCGACCAGGGCAGCAAGGGCCAGGCTGATCCAGATGGCGATCATCCCCTGCATCAGGATATGTCCGTCGGCGGCGAAGGTGGAGGAGAGCATTTTGACCACCGCGGCGCCCACGGCGATGCCCACGGAGAGTGCCAGTTCGTTCAGCCCGGCGGCCGTGGCCGTCTCCTCCAGCGGGACCCCTTCGACGGATAGTGCCCGGGTGGCCGACTGGTAGGTGCCCAGCCCCACGTTGAACAGGGCGAAGCCCACACAGTATCCGACGAAGGAGCCATGGCCCACTGCCATGACAACGAACCCCGAGGCGAGGATTATCCCGGCCAGCATCAGCGTGGTGCGCTCGCCGATGGTCGTCAGGGCTCGACCGGTCAGCAGTGATGAACCGAGCCCGAGGACCGAGGAGAGAGCGAGGACGACGGCGATGGCCAGTGGATTAAGCGCGAAACCGTATCCGGTAACCGCGGCATCGGAATGCAGGAAGATCCCGTTGGTGCCGAAATAGCTGATCGAGGCGAATCCGAAGAAGAAGGTGGCCAGCGAGACGCTGCGCACCCGGGGAACTGAGAGCAGGCGCAGGTTGATGAACTGTTTCTCAGCACGAGCGTCGATGCGGGTCCACCACAGCAGCAGGCCCACCCCGGCGAGACCTGAGAGCAGGGTTTTCAACGACAGCCAGCCCCAGTCAGGACCCATGGACAGGGCGGTGACCAGACCCACGAGGCCCAGCGAGCAGCAGATCATCGGCAGGAGGGCGACCGGCTCCCGGGTGGGGACACCGGCATCGGGCAGGAAGAACGTCATCAGCAGGGCCAGTAGCGCGAACGGAACGCCGACCCAGAACCCGCGGGCCGGGTCGTGTGCCCCGACTAGGCCGGCCAACAGTCCGCCGAACCCGACGGTGATCATCAAAGTGCCGATCATGACACTGACTCCGCGCCGGGTGTCGGCAGAGCTGGTCACGCGCAGGATGCCCATCATCAGGGGGATGAATCCTACGACGCAGGTGAGCATGACGACGCCAATGCTCACGGTGAGCAAAGTCGGCATCAAGGCCATCAGCATGACGCCTGCTGCGACGGCGACCGTCGAACAGCGCAGGACCAGTCGATAGCCGAACCTGTCACCCAATCGGGAGATGATCGGGGTCATCACAGCGAAGGAAACGTTGGAGATCAGGAAGATCCCGTTAATGGTGGGGTCATCGATGTTCAGGACCGGACCCAGGGCCGGCAGAATCGGGTTCAGATAGCCCTGCGTGACGCCGCTGAGCGACTCGATCAGGGCCATGGCCACGATCATGCCGGTGATAGTCCGCCGCACCACTGGTGCGGATGCCTCTGAGGTGGTTCGCATGGGAATTCCTTGGTGGGGTGGGCTGTGTAGGCAGCTCGGCCGAGAGGCTCGAACGACCAATGTGGGGTACATCACCTATATTGAAGGTGTATGTTCAGCACACGGAAAATTCAATGGAAAAGTTATCTTTTGAACTACATGCGAAGGAATAGTTCATGATTTCGGAACTTGATCTCAAAATCGTCCATGCCTTGCAGATCTCTCCCCGCGTCGACTGGGAGCATCTCGGGACGGTGCTGGGCGTCTCGGCGGTGACCCTGGCCCGGCGTTGGGAGGCCCTGCGCGAGGCGGGCATCGCCTGGGTGACCCCGTTTCCCGGGCCGCGGTATCTCGACGCCGGGTGGTCGGCTTTCGCTTACCTGACCTCGACGCCGGCACGGCAGGAAGAATTGGTGGAACAGCTGTGCCAGGACCCGGCCTTCGCCACCGTTTCGCTGATCTCGGGTCCTCACGATGTGTTGGTGGATTGCTATGCCTCCTCCCACGACGAACTGATCCGGACGCTGACCCGCTCCTTCGCGAGACTTCCCGGGTTGGTTCATCGTGACGTGCTGTTTTCCACCACCCTGCACCGTGGGGCATCCGAATGGCGCAGCGGGACGCTGGAACCAGCCCAGGTGCGTCAACTCTCAGCCCCGGCACATCCGGTGAGGGCAGGGCACGTCCCGGATGCGCTAGACACCCGACTGGTGGCGGGGCTTGCCGCCGACGGCCGGATGTCGTGGGTCCGGTTGGGGCAGGAGTGCGGGGTATCCGCGCAGACAGCCAAACGCCGGATCGGTCGCATCCTCGATGCGGGGTTCCTCTCACTGCGCTGCGATGCCGCAGTGGAGATCGGTGCCGGGCAGCGGGAGGTCTCCCTGCTCCTCAGCGTTCCGGCGACCTCTGTGGAAGCTATCGGAGCCTATCTGGGGGATCTGCCCAATTGTCGACTCAGCGCCGAGGTGCTGGGGGCAGCGAATCTATTGGTCACCCTGTGGGTGCATCATTTCTCAGAGGTCCGTGAACTCGAGGTGGAGCTGGCCCGCAGGTCCCCCGAGTCCACCGTGGTGTCTCGGCAGGCCACCGTGAGGCGTTATAAGCGGGCGGGTCGCCTCCTCGATGCCAGTGGACGCTCGTGGGGCACGGTGCCGGTGCCCCTGTGGGAGGCCGATGTCGGGCGTTGAAGCGCCAGGCACGACCACGGTCCCTGCCGTTCAGCCCTGCGTGGTCCTCACCGGTGGGTCTTGCATCTGCTCGCGGGCGAAGCGTCGGGCCGCCCGGCCCAACCGCAGGAAGTGGACCGTGGAGAGGACCAAGGCAATCGCCAAGGCCACCGAGGTGATTTGGCCGAAGAGCGAGCCCTCGCCCCGGATGATGCCCACGTAATACTGCAGGGCCTGCGCCAGGAAAAGGAGCGGGATCACCATGAGCCGGAAGAACGACTGATAGGGCATGGCCACCGAATACCTCAGGGCTTGTCGGCGGAGTTCCGCGTCCTGGGGCAGCGGCGTGCTCCCGAAGATGACCCGGCGCAGCAGGGCCGTCTGGTCCCTGTTGACCCGGGCGTCGTGGAGGATCTGATCGCGCAGGTACGCCCCGCAAATCAGGGCGGCGATGCCGGTGCCGTATAAGGCCAGCTGGGTGTTTCCCAGCAGGTGGTAGACCAGTTGCACGGTGTCGCCCCGCGGGCGGGAGGGAGCGCCGGCCAGCAGAGAAATCCAGAAGATGGCCTGCGAACCGACGGCGACCAGGCACGCCATCTGCCGTTGTAGGCGCTCGGCTGTGGGCATCCTCAATTGTTCGGAGACCAGATCATCAGGACGGTGGGTGGCGATCCACCGACCGGCAGCTATCCCGAGGCCGGCCAGGGCGAAGCCACTACCCAAGATGACGACGGTGGGCCGTAGGGAGTTTGCGCTGAGCAGAGCGTGGAGGAGGGTGGCCAGGATTCCGATCGCCAGCAAGGCTCGGCCGCTCCGTTGCCACCACGAACCAGGGGGTACTGTCTCTGGCTCGGTTCCTGTCCGTGTCCGTGCTGGTGTTTGTTCCTTCCCGCGGACGCGACTGGTTCCCAATAGCCAGGCGGCCCCCACGAAGGCCGTCGGTGCCAGCGCCGCTAAGAGCACGGCTCCCGGAGCCATGGCCGAGGAGGTGGCGAGCACCCAGGCCAGTAAACCGGTAGTGAAGACCAGGCCACCGAGGAGGGTGGCCAGGTACGTCACGATTTTCATCTGTTGGGGTCCCCTGGAGGTTAGGCGGTCGAAGAGGACTAACCCTTTCAGTCAGGGGGCCGGTCGTCAACGCGGACTCGTGGCCTGTGCGTAGGGGGGGACCTGCCGATGGTCGACAACTGGTGCACTTTTGTGGTCCAGCGTCCATACTGGGCGGAAGGGGAGCCGTCGGAGCCGGTTGCGGTGTTCCCGCCAGCGAGGTAGCTGCCGACGCCTGGTGAAGAGCCATCCGGCCAGGAGGCCATGCATGCGGATGCGCCGCGGTTCGCTTCTCGCCGTCGCGGGGATCACCACCAGCCTGGCTCTGACCTGCTGTACACCGGGACCAACCGCGGGACAGGCGACGTCCACGGCAGCGATGAGCGATTCGGTACCTGCCAGCTCTCCGGCTCAGCCCGTCGAGGCTGCCCCGACCACGTCGATGATCACGGACGGTCACGACGTAGTCGCCGAGAATCTGGAAGCACCGTGGTCGGTGGTCTTCCGCGAGCAGACAGCCCTGATCAGTGAGCGCGATAGCGGGCGCATCCTTGAACTGGAGGAGAACGGTGGAACCCGGGAGATCGGCGTCGTTCCCGGGGTGGTTCATGGCGGGGAAGGTGGTCTGCTGGGGTTGGCGATGCGCGGTACCGAACAGCTGTACGCCTATTCCACGGGTGCCGACGGCAACCGGATCCAGCGTTTTGAACTCCTTGGTCAACCGGGGTCCTTGGCGTTGGGCGGTGTCACCACCCTGCTCGACGGAATTCCTGCCGGCACCAACCATAATGGCGGGCGGCTGGGATTCGGCCCCGACAAGATGCTCTATGCCACCACCGGGGACAGTGGTGACCGGTCCCTGGCCCAGGACCGCGAAAGTCTAGGCGGGAAAATCTTGAGGATGGAACCCGACGGCGGTATTCCGGCGTCGAACCCCTTCGACGACTCCTACGTCTACAGCTATGGGCACCGCAACCCGCAGGGGCTGGCCTGGGATGCGGTGGGCACCCTATATGCCACCGAATTCGGGCAGAGCGCCTGGGACGAGCTCAATGTGATTACCGCCGGGGCCAACTACGGGTGGCCCGCGGTGGAAGGCATCGCCGACGAGGAGGGTTTCACCGACCCCGTCCAAGAATGGGAGCCCGCGGAGGCCAGCCCCAGCGGGATGGCCATTACCGCCGGAGCGATTTTCATCGCCAACCTGCGGGGGGCAGCCCTGCGAGTGGTGCCGGTGGCCGAGGATGGGACGTCGAACGAACACTATGTGGGCCAGTTCGGCCGACTCCGGCAAGCGGTCGTCGCGCCGGATGGGGACCTCTGGTTCCTGACCAATAACACCGACGGGCGCGGCAGCCCCGGGCCCGAAGACGACCAGATCATCAGCGTCGGGATCCGCGGCAGCTGAAACCCCTGCAGGTCCTGCGGTTCGGGGTCTAGCGCGTGGTCGCTTCGCGGACCCGGGCCACGATGTGCTGACGGGCAGTACGTCCGATCACCGTGGGCAGCAGTGGATACACGTGAATTTGCCCCTGCTTTTCAAGGTATTCGATCTCGACGCCGGCTGCGGAAGCCTGCTCTGCAAAGAGCCGCCCATCGGGGTTGAGAATATCGCGGGTTCCGGTAAACAGCGTGATGGGCCCTAGGCCGTCCAGCTTCCCGTTGAGCGGGCTGACCACTGGGTTGTCCACGTCCAGGGTGTCTTTCCAGAGGTCGATGAAGACCTGGGTTCCCCGGGTGCCGAGCCATGGGTCGCTGGGTTGGACGATGGCGATCTCCGGGTTCTTCATGGACAGATCAACTGCCGGGGCGATGGCGATTGTCCGGGGCAGGGTGACCCCGTGCTGGTCACGCAACTGTAGGAGCGTGGAGAGGACGATCTGCCCTCCTGCCGAATCGCCGGCCAGAACCGTTGGTTCAGCGCTTTCCAAGCACGTGAGGACCTCTGTCGTGAACCCGTCGACGACCTGCCGGGCCGTGCCGAAGGGGACCAGGGGATAGATCAAAACGTGGACGGCGGTCCGTGCCTCGGCGGCGATCTGTGCAGCCAGTTGCCAGTGCTGCCGGGCGATCTCGCTAACCCACCCACCACCGTGGGCGTAGACGACGTGTCCCCGGGCCCCGGTGCTGCGGGGAGCGAGCGTATAGGCGGGCCACCCGGCTTCGGTGCGGGAAGCGGAGATGACGACGTCTTTCCGCAGCCCCCGGGGTGGGCCGTAGGAAGCTGGGCGGAGCGTCCGTCGGTGCAGTCGCCGGCGGGCAGCTGCCTCCGTGATGAAGGGGGCGCCGGCACTGGTGGCCTTCAGGGCGACGGGAATGAGTGCCTGAGGAAGAATCATCGGTGGCTCCGCATCGGTTCGGGGGTGGCTAGCCGGGGAGATTCGCTTCGATCGCTGCGATGATTTCCGGGGCGTCGGGTGTGGTCCGCGGTCGGAACCGCAGCCTCTCACCGGAGGGTAGCAGGAGGAACTTCTCGAAGTTCCAGCTCACCCGTCCTGCCTTCCCCGCTGCGTCCTTCGTCTTCTTCAACTCGGTATACAGCGGATGTTCGCGCCGCCCGTTCACCCGCACCCGGTCGAAGATCGGAAAGGTGATGCCGTACGTCGTCGAACAATACTCAAGCACTGCCTCGTTGCTGCCCAGCTCCTGGAGGAACTGGTTGCTGGGAAAACCCAAAACGGTGAAGCCACGATCGCCATACGTGCGTTGTAGTTCCTCGAGCTGCTCGTATTGCCCGGAGAGGCCGCAGCGGGAGGCGACGTTCACCACCATCACTACTTGTCCGGCATAGTCGTTGAGGGTCGTGGTGTGCTCATCCATGGTGGTGAGGGGAATCGTGGTCAGGTCCATGCTGTGGCCAACCCCTGCGGCGCCCGGGGCATTCCCGCACCGACCTAACGCGACGTCGGCATCACGCTGGCCAGATGCTTGACCACGTCGCGGAGCGGGAACGCCGTGGCGGGGTGGGCCTCTACCCGGGAACGTTGGGTCGTGGCCCGTTGCGGGTGGTCGGTGACGATGCCGTCGACCCCGTCGTAGAGATAGTTGCGGATCCGGTCCTCGCGGTTGACCGTCCACACGTAGACGGGCAGATGTGCCGCGTGGGCCTGGTCGAGGAACCGCTTCGAATAGGAGGCCTGCTCCACGACCAGGAAATCGCAGTTCACGTCGGGGACGCCGCCGACGGTCATGGCGATGGTGTAGCCGACGGATAGATCGGGGCGTCTGGCCTTGAGCGACTCCACGAGGTCGGCATCCAAGGAGTGGTAAATATTATTCTCCAGCGGGCCCACCGAGGCCAGTTCCTCCTCGAACCGGTCCACATAGTCGGCGGTTTCGTGGCCGTGGACCTTGGGTTCGATGAGCAGCTTGACCCCCAGCTCCCGGGCCCGGCGGACATAATCGACCATCGAGGGGATGTGGTCGGTGAAGCCGCGGGCACTGACCGTGGTGGCTTCGGCCTCGGCGAGGGTCAGATCGTAGATGTTCACGTTATGCCCCGAGAGCAACAGCAGATTCGTGTCGTGGCTGGCGACGAAGTGTCCGTCCTTCGTCTGCTGGACGTCGACTTCCACCAGCTCGGGGTCCTGGGTTGCCGCGGATTCCAAGGCGCCGAGGGTGTTCTCGACCCCGCCCCACATCCAACCACGGTGGGCGATGACCAGAGGTTCGGAAGTCGGTGGCGGAGCGGCGGCCACCGCGGGAGCGCCCATGATGGCGATGGCCACCACGGCAGCTCCCGCCGTGGTGCGCAGGGCCAGCCGACGCCCACCGGGGCCGCGGGTCGGAGGGTTGCCGGGGCGAGGGGACCGCGCCCGGTGCACCGTTGGGGATTCCGTCGAGTCGGTGGCCCTGCCCCCGGGGACGTTCCGGTCCAGCCAGGCGAGTGCCCACCGGATGAACGCCACCGTGGTGACGACCATGAGGACGAAGGCCGTGGCCCGGGCGGCCCCCAAACCCAGGGTGGCGACCAGATGGGAGTCGGTCTTCATCAAGGCTCCGGGCAGCGTGGCCAGCCAGGCCACGGTGCGGCCGGGGACACCGAACATCAAGGCAGCGGCCAGCAGCGGGGAAGCCAGGATCCCGGGCCAGCGAAGCCGCCGGTGCCAGGTGGCCTGCCAGCTGCTGAGCATGGCCCGCAGCGGGCTCAGCCCGCGCGTCACCAGCAGGGGGATGGTCAGCAACAGGCGCAGGTTCAGATAGACCAGCGCGCTGATCATCGAGAGGTACAAGCTCAGGCTCAACGGTTTCTTCAGATACTCGGCCGTCACGAACGGGGCGACGCCGATCTCGCGGGTCAGCGGGGAGAGCTCGGCCAGACCGCCCAACGGCATGAGCAAAAAAACGTAGACGGCCACCAACGGTGCCTGGAACCCCAGGGCCCTGCCGGTAGCGCGCCAGGCTTGGCGTCCCGCCGTCGTTCCCGGATGCTCGGAACCGGCACGGATCCTGCCCACCAGGGCGATGACCGAGGTGTACTGCAAGGCCAGGGCGCCCAAGGCGATGAACCCGATGGCCAGGAACAACAGCACCGACGAGGGACTATGCAGGATTCGTGGGAAGTTCCTGTCGGTCAGATTCGGGGTCCCGGCCAGGGCCAACGCGTGGGTGAACAAGAAATTCACCAGCGGCAGCACGAAGACCAGGATGATTCCCTGCCAGAGCACGAGGACCCCGGCAGGCACCGACAGGCCGGTCAAAAACTCCCGACGGCGCCCGGTTGGTGTGCTCGCGGCAGCACCGAGGACGGCCGGTTGCTCGTCCTGGTCGTGGCTGCCGATGGTTTTTCCGTCCCTGTGTCGGTGGCTCCTGGACCTCACTTAACGTGAGGGGTTAAAAGATCCGTACCATTTTAGCAAGGCGGGGCGGATGCGGACGCATCCTCACGGTTTCGGTGGCTACAGCAGCGATTTCAGGTAGGCCCGGTCGGCAGGATCCAGTGATGTGGCGAAACTGGCCAGACACCGGCGGCGGTCATTGGTTTCACCCAACGCCCTGACCATATGGGCCGCGGAGAACTCGCAGCCGCTCAACGCGGCGGTATAGGACCAGACCTGACCGATCAGTTCACGGGTGGCCAACTGCTTATCCACTAGATGCCCCAAGACGGTGGCCACCGTGGTGTAGGCGGGATGCGGTGCAGCGTCGGAGGTGAGGACCTCCAGGACGCTGCGGGTGGTGTGGGCCTGCTTGGTCTTCCACAGCACATCCAGGACCCGGCGTTCCAGCGTGCCCACCTGCGGAGCCTCTCCCGGTTCGAAAGGCAAGGCAGCTTCCTGGGCGGTCGTCGTGCTCATGCTTGGGTCCTTTCCACTGCTTCCTGCGGTGACTCGGCCCGGGGGATGGACACCGGGCATTCGACCTGCCCCGAGAGGCGGAAGATCACGGCGCCGAAGGTCATGACCAGGGCCAGCCCGGCCATCCAGGGCTGCAAGGGGGCGAAGTAGGCCAAGGCGCCGGAGTAGCCCAAGGCCAGGAGGGCAATTTTATTGCAGACCGGGCAGCCGATGGCGAACCAGGCCAGCAGCCCACCGGCCAATCCCCACCGCGAGCCGCTATCGGTTGACGGGTTTTCCGGTGCCGCAGGCGCTCCGCGGGCACTGACATAGCTGCCGATCAACAGTCCGGACAGCAAGGAGGTCACCATCCACACCGGACGATTCCATGCCGTCGGGGCGATGTCCCGGGTGAAGAAGTCGTTGGGGATCAGGACGGTGGCCACGCCGAGCAGCACGCCGATGGCCAGGGCCCGACGGCTGAGATGACCCATTGCCGGGGCCCCCAGTACCGCAGGGCGGTCGCGGCCAACGTGAAGCGGCGTGTGAGGCCGATGCGCGGTCGTGAGGGGCGTGACATGGGTTCTGGCTCCTGGGCTGGTCTGTGATGTTGAACGGAAAACTTGATCGTCGCCGCTCTATCTACTATCAAGGATAGTAGAGATACTATGCAACATAGTAACTAATCGATCGAAAGCAGCACCCCCATGCCTGAAACACCAGTGCCCGACGATCCGTCGACACCGGCCCGCCGGAATCACGGAGCCAGGAGCAGGAAACTGCCCTGGGTGTGGATCATCCCGATCCCCGTGGCCCTGATCATCGGCCTGCTGATCGGCATCCAGCTGCCCTTCGGCAATGGCGCCGCCTCCGAGCCGGCTCCGGACGCCGCGCCGCAGGAACAACAGCAACCACCGCAGCAGCAGCAAGCGCCGGGCGAGGAGGTGGAGGTCCCCGATATGGCCCGCGTGGACCCCGAAGACCCCACCGCCGTGGGTGACGTGGATGCTCCGGTGGTCATGGTGGCCTATTCGGACTTCCAATGCCCGTACTGCGCCAAGTGGACGGCCAACACACTGCCGACCCTGATGGACAAATACGTCGAAACCGGAAAGCTGCGCATTGAATGGCGCGATCTGGACATCTTCGGTGATGAGTCCCTGAAGGCCGCCGAAGCCGCCCAGGCGGCAGCCATGCAAGACGGCTACCTCGACTTCCATGAGGAGATGTCCAAGGGCGGCAAAATTGCCAAGGCCTCCGCCTTCGAGGATAAGAACCTGAAGGCCACCGCCGAGAAACTCGGGATGGATGGCGATCAGCTCATCAAGGACATGAACGGGGTCCACGCCCCCGACGTCGTCCAGCAGAACATCGACGAAGCCATGGAACTGGGTGTGACCAGCACCCCGTCCTTCCTGCTCAATAAGACCCCCTTCGTCGGCGCCCAGCCCACCGAGAACTTCATCGAGGCCATTGACAAGGAAATCAAGGCCGCCGAGAAGGACGATCAGTAGATGGAAGCAGGACTGGTCTTTGCCTTCGTCGGGGGAGTGCTGGGGCTGTTCAGTCCCTGTAACGCCCTGCTCCTTCCGGCGTTCTTCGCCCACGCGGCAACCTCCACCCGCAGGCTCTCGGCCCTGGGGTTGGCCTTCCTGATCGGCATGCTCGCCACCCTGGTCCCGCTCGGCCTGGGCATCGGCTGGCTCGGAGGCACCATCTCGGTGGACCGCCGGGCCCTGATCGTCGTCGCCGCCTGGGTCATTATCGCCCTGGGCCTCGTGCAGATCCTCGGCGGGGGATTCGACGTCAGCAGATTGCTGCCGAACTGGGCCCGTCGCAAGGGTCCGGCGACCCCGTCGCTGGGTGGGGCAGTCCTCTTGGGCACCGCCGCCGGCGTGGCAGGATTCTGCACCGGCCCCGTGCTGGGGGCGATCCTCACGCTCGTGTTGGCCCAAGGCAGCGCCGTTTCGGGAGGCCTGCTGTTGGCCATGTATGCCCTGGGCATGGTGATCCCGGTGCTGGCAGTGGCCGGCATCATCCGCAGGACCGGGGCCTTCAAGGCCGGCTGGCTGCGCGGCCGGACCCTGTCCCTGGGCAGATTCCGTTTCAACACCAATATGCTGATCGCCGGAGTGGTCACCGTGGCCGTCGGGGTCATCATGCTGGCCACCGGAGGACTCGTGACCTCCAATGAACTGATCTCCGCTTCGCTGATGGACCAGATCTCCGCAGCGGCCAGCTCCATTGATGCGGCGCTACCGGGCTGGGCCTGGCCGGCACTGCTGGGACTGGTGCTCTTGGGCTGGTGGGTCGTGGCGGTTCGCCGTCACCTGCAGGCCGAAGCATCAGGACACGACGAAAGCCCCCGGAGCGACGTCGACTCACGTGACGCCGGATCACATGACGCCGGCCCGCAGGAGGTTGCTTCGGGCCGGCCGTGCGAGCGCGCTGCCGGCGCCGCGGGACAGGAGACACCGTGAGCGCCCTGCTGCTGCATCTGGCAGGTCCGGGACAGGCACCGTTCCCCGACCTGGCCACGGCGTTGAAGGTCGCCGCCAATGCCCTGGACGAATTACCTGGGGCCGAGGTGGAGATCGTTGTCCAGGGCCCGGCGGTGACCCAACTGCTGGCATCGGCCCAGGACGCGGCGCGCGTCGCGGAGCTGACCGGAGCGGGAAACGTGGCGATCAGCGCATGTGCCAACAGCCTGCGCTCGGCAGCGGTGGGCGCTGCGAGCCTGGCCGGCGGGGTCCGGGTCGTTCCTGCCGCCATTGCCCACCTGGCCCGACGGCAGGGCGACGGCGCCGCTTACGTCCGCATCTGACGTCCTCGACGGCTGCCCCGCGATAGCATCGGTCACGGGAGTGGCTGGTCAAGACCTGGCGGCCACGCGTCCGGCATCCGGCCGGCACCCCAGACAGCGAGGCGGGGAGATGATGGCCACCGGGCAGCGAGATCGATCAGGGCGCAAGGTCCCCCTGTGGCAATCGGTGCAGGACCAGCTCCAGGAACGGATCGGCCGCGGAGAATTCGCCGACGGGTTTCCCGGCGAAATGGCCCTGGCCGATGAATACGAGGTCAGCCGGTCCACGATTCGTTCCGCCCTGGCACCGCTGCGTCGGGCCGGATTGCTCTCGGCCCAACGGGGTAGGCAGTCCTCGGTGGTCAACGTCGTCGACGAACAGCGCTTCGGCCCCGTCTACAGCCTCTTCGCCGCCGTCGAAAATGCCGGCATGACCCAGCGCAGCGTCGTCGAAATCGCCGAACTGCGCCGGTCCGCTACGGCGGCCGCGCACCTGGGCCTGGACGCCGACGCCGACCTCGTCTTCATCTCCCGAACCCGCTATGCGGACCGCGATGTCATCGCCGTAGACGACACCTGGCTGCCCGCAAACGTCGCGGCCCCGGTCCTGGGCGCCGACCTGAGCCATACCGCCCTCTACGAGGTGCTGCGCCGCAAATGTTCGATCACCCTGAGCGCCGGACACGAAACCCTGCACGCCCTGGCCGCCGATGCGCAGCAGTCCCGGCGCCTGGCCTGCCCTGCCGGGACGGCTGTCTTCTTCATCGAACGTCTCGGCCTGGCCGGGGAACAAGCAGTGGAGTGGCGCGAAACCCTCATCCGGGGGGACCGTTTCACCGTCACCACCTCGTATCCCGCGGCCCCTGCGGCCGGGCGCTGAACCGGCGGAGCCCGGCCTCTCGATCATCCTCGCCGCCCAGGGGCTTCCCCTCAACGGTAAATGTACGTACATTAGGTCATGAGGTGCTGTGATCCCCGGCGCTTCCCCGCCGTATGCCACATCCGGCGGGCAGAGCCGAACGAAGTGGAGACGTTTCATATGGGCCTGCACCATCGCATCGTGATCATCGGCGGCGGCAACGCCGGACTGAGCGTGGCCGCCCGGCTGCGCCACGCCGGTCAGGACGACATCGCCGTCGTCGAACCCAGCGACCAGCACTACTACCAGCCGCTATGGACCCTGGTCGGCGGTGGACGGGCCCCGGCGAAGGAATCCGTCAGGCACCAGGCCTCGGTGATGCCCCAGGGCGTCGCCTGGATCAAGGACGCCGCCACGGAAACCAATCCCGAGGCGAAGACCGTCACCCTCGCTTCCGGGGCCGTCGTCGGATACGACTACCTCGTGGTCTGCCCCGGCATCCAGCTCGACTGGGACCAGCTACCCGGCCTGTCCGAAGCCCTGGAGACCCCCGCGGTGTCGAGCAATTACCGCTTCGAGTTGGCCCCCAAGACCTGGAACATGATCCGCGCCCTGCGCTCGGGCACCGCGGTGTTCACCATGCCGGCCGGACCGATCAAATGTGCCGGGGCACCCCAGAAGATCGCCTACCTGGCCGCCGACTACTGGCGTGAACAAGGGGTCCTGGACGCTATCCGCATGGTGTTGGTCCTGCCGACACCCGGGATGTTCGGGGTCAAGGAATTCTCCGACGAACTCGACCGGGTCGTCGCCGACTACGGTATTGAAGTCCGTTTTTCCAGCGAAGTCACCTCCATCGACGCGGAGGCCAAAACCGTCTCGGTGCGCAACAACACCACCGAAGCCAGCGAAGACCTCGGTTACGACTTCCTCCATGCGGTGCCCCCACAGTCGGCGCCGGATTGGCTCAAGAACAGCGCTCTGGCCGACCCGGACAACCCTGCCGGCTACGTGGCGATCGACAAGAACACGCTGCGGCACACCAAATATCCGGAGGTCTTCGCCCTGGGCGACGCCGGCTCGAGCCCGAACTCCAAAACCGGGGCGGCCATTCGCAAGCAGGCACCGGTGCTGGTGAAGAACCTGCTGGCCGCGATGACCGGCAAGACGCCGTCGGCCAGCTACGGGGGTTATGCCTCCTGCCCGCTGACCACCTCCCGGCACACGATGCTGCTGGCCGAATTCGACTACAGCATGCGTCCGGCGCCGAGCATCCCGTTCATCGACACCACCCATGAACGCAAGGACATGTGGTATCTCAAGCGTTACGGGCTGCCGTTCATGTACTGGAACCTCATCCTCAAGGGCCGCGCCTGATGCGGGCCCCCGCCACCATTAAGGAGCGCACACGTGTTCTTTGAACGCATCTACGACACCGATCTGGCCCAGGCCAGCTACGTCATCGGCTGCCAGTCCAACGGGGAGGCAGTGGTCATCGACGCCCGACGCGATACCGACGTCTACCACCGGATCGCCGCGGCCAACGGCCTGAAGATCGTCGCGGTGACCGAAACCCACGTCCACGCCGACTACCTCTCGGGGACCCGCGAACTGGCGGCGGATACCGGGGCCACCATGTATGTTTCCGGCGAGGGCGGACCCGACTGGCTCTATGACTTCGAGGCCAGCCTGCTCACCGACGGCGGAACGATCACCCTGGGCAACATCACGCTCACCGCCGCCCATACCCCGGGGCACACCCCGGAGCACCTGATGTTCCTGGTCACCGATGGTGCCTTCTCCCAGGACCCGGGTTACGCCCTGACCGGCGACTTCGTGTTCTGTGGAGATCTGGGCCGCCCCGATCTGCTCGACGAGGCAGCCGGCGGCGTGGACACCCGGTTCATCGGGGCGCAACAGATGTTCGCCAGCCTGCGGGATCGATTCCTCACCCTGCCCGACCATGTCCAGGTTCACCCGGCACATGGGGCCGGCAGCGCCTGCGGCAAGGCCCTGGGCGCCGTTCCCTCCAGCACCGTGGGCTATGAACGACTCAACGCCTGGTGGGGCAAATACCTGGAAGCCGACGATGAGGAAGGCTTCGTCGCCGAATTGCTCGAGGGCCAGCCCGACGCCCCGGCATACTTCGGACGCATGAAGCGCCAGAACCTCGCCGGCCCGGCGGTCCTGGGGGAACGCCAGCCGTTGGCCGAGCTCGACGCGGCGCAGGTCGCCGCCTGGCTGGCCGCCAACGAGGCGACCTTCGTGGACACCCGGTCCCAGACCGACGTCCATCGGGGCACGGTCGCCGGATCGGTGAACATCCCGGCGATCAAATCCATGGCCACCTATGGTGCCTGGGCCATCGACCCCGAACGTGACCGGCGCCCGCTGGTCCTGTTGGCCGACGGTCCCGCATCGGCCCAGGCGATGTGGGACCACCTGATCCGGGTGGGCATCGACGACGTCTCCGGCTATGTCACCAGCATCGAGGGCCTGCCACACCACACACCGAGATTGGTGCAGCCGGATGAGGTCGCCGACTTCGACAAGGCCCTGTTGCTGGACGTGAGGGCAAAATCCGAGCACGAGGCCGGGAAGGTCCCCGGTTCGGAGCAACTCCACGGTGGCCGGGTGCTCTGGAACCTGGAGAAACTGCCGAACAGCGGCACCATCGTCACCTATTGCCAGTCCGGGGTGCGTAGCTCGGTGGTCGCCAGCACCCTGCGCCATGCCGGCTACGACGTCGTCGAGCTCGAGGGCAGCTATGCCGCCTGGGCCGCCCAGCAGGCCAAGTAGCCAGCGGTGATCGGTGCCGCCCTGGTCTTCGGGCTAATTGTCGGCGGGCTGCTGGGGCTCGTCGGCGGGGGTGGCTCCATCCTGGCGGTGCCTGCACTGGTCTACGGGGTGGGGATGCCGCTGTCGGCGGCCATCCCCAGCTCCTTGGTCGTCGTGGGCGCCTCATCGACGATGGCGGTGCTGCCCCGCATCCGACGCGATGTGGATTGGCGGCTGGCCCTGATCATCGGGGCCACCGGTGGGGCGACGGCCTTTGCCGGCACCGCGGTGAACCAGCTGCTCGATCAGCAGGTCCTGCTGATCGTTTTCGCCGCGATCATGGTGCTGGCCGGCATCCGCATGCTGCTTCCCGTGGGCTCTCGAGCCGGCCACGACTATGCTGCCGATGGAACGGTCATCTGGCGTCGCCGTCTGCCCAAGGCGGTGGCTACCGGCGTCGTCGTCGGATTCCTGACCGGATTGCTCGGTGTCGGGGGAGGGTTCCTCATTGTTCCGGCTCTGGCGCTGATCCTGGGGCTGCCGATGACCATGGCAGTGGGGACCTCGCTGGTCATCGTGGTGGTGAACTCCATCGGAGGGTTCATCTCCCATATCGGAAGCCTCGACCTGGACTGGGGACTGACCGGGGCCTTCGCCGGTACCGCCATGGTGGCGTCCTCTATTGCCGGGCACATCGGACGCTCCTTGCCCGAACGGGTACTCAAACGCGGTTTCGCCTCCTTGGTCTTCGTGGTCGCCGCTTACGTGGTGCTCCGCGTGGTCCTGGACTTCTAGCCGGAATCATCAGGACATGACAACGCCCCCGTCGTCCTGGTCGGAACCATGACGACGGGTGCGTTGGGCATGCTACTTGTCGAAGGCATCCTTCGCGGCGTCCTTGACGTGCTCGCCGGCCTGCTTGGCCTGGGCGGCGGCCTGGTCGGCCACGCCTTCGGCCTGCAGGTCTTCCTTGTTGGTGGCGTCGCCGACGGCCTCCTTGGCCTTGCCGGTGGCTTCCTGGGCCTTATTGCTGATCTTGTCTCCGAGTCCCATGTGTTTCTCCTTTGGTGTTGGGGGGTTGGGTCTAGTGGTGGGGCGTTCTCAGCTGGATTTCTCGACCGAATACTCGATGGCGAAGTGTTCCAGCGGATGGCCCAGGCAGAGCACGACGTCGGCCGCGATCTGCTCGGTGAGGGTTGCCGTGAGGTGGGGCAGGTGGGCAGCCGGCTCCGCGTGGACCTGCAGGAGCAGGTCGGGGGCACCGACGCTCCCCCTGAGCATGGCCTTCGCGGCGGCCACTTGTGGCAACGCTGCGGCCGCTTGGGAGACGGCAGATTCCAGAACCTTCGGGTCCAAGGTGGTGGTTCCAGCACCCGGGTCGGCGGTGAAACGCAGGGTTTCTGCCCGCCGCGAGCGCGGCACCTGACGTCCAAGCCAGGCCAGCCCGAGCAACAGCACGATCATGCCCACGACGATCAGCGCCGCGGGCATCCACGACTGTTCCAGAACATCGGTGGCACCCGGCGCCAGGTCGGCCGAGGGATCGGCCAGCAACCCCGAGGCGCCTTCCGGGACCCGCAGACCCACGGTGGTCTGGAACCAGGGCCAGATCAGCCAGAGCCCACCGGCCAGCATCACGAAGCCGATGATGATCAGTAGCGTGCGGTTCAACGTGGCGGGAAAGGATCTCATGAGGTACTCACCATCCTGACGTTCAGTGCCGGGAGAGCACCGACGAGGTTTTCGGACAGGATCTCCCGGGCCGCAGTTTTCACGGCCTCGGATAACTGCCCATGCTCACGCAAGGGGGTGCGCACGGTGAGGGAAAGGGAAGTGCCCTTCATCCGGGCCTTGCAGGTCCCCACCCCGTCCATCGCGTTGACCCGGTTCTCGACCAGGCGTTCGGTCCCACGGCGGGTCACCACGGCCTCCGAGGAACCGACGGAATCGGACCGTTGCGGGCTCGGCGATGAACGTGGGGACGGGCGTCCGGGCAGGATCCCGCAGAGGAGCAACACCAGGCCGGCGATGGCGATGAGGCCACCACCTGCGGCTACCGAGCGGGAACCCCAGGTACGGGATCCGACGTCGGCCATGAACGTGGCGGCGCTGGGCCACTGCCCGTCCTGCAGCCGCATGATCGCCAGGCCGGTGAGCAAAACTCCGACGGCGATGAGCAGCACGGCAGCAATCGTCGCCGGGAGGACCCGGGCCGGGCGCGGCCGCAGCGAGGATGTCTTCGTCATAGGACCCTCCTGGCCGGTGGTGCGGCTTCCAGCCACTCCACCTGGATGTCCACCGGTGCGGCGGTGACGCCGGCGAATCTTTCAAGGTCGGTGATGATTCCCTGGCGCACCTCCTCGGTGGTGGCGCGGATGTCGCTGGGGAACCGCAGCCCGATCCGTACGGAAACGGAAGCCGAAGACCCGGCGATCGTCGCCGTTGCCGGGGGCAGTGCGCTGAAATCCTGGTTGGCCCCGACCCCCAGGACGCCGCCGGAGCGGGCGCCCACCGCCGGATGGGAGGCAGCGGATTTCGCCGCGAGGCGGCTGACCACCCGTTCGCTGATGGTCAGCCGACCCCGGGTTGCGGGGGACGAGGGTGCGTCCGGTTCCGGCGTGGTGGCGGCGCTGAGGCTGGAGGCGGTCATATCAGCGCCGGCCTTGGATGCGGCCCGCCCAGTCCTGCAGGTCCACACGTCCGTCCAGGACGCGGCCGACGCCGAAGGCGACCGCCGCGACGACGGCCACCAAGAGCATCGCCCAGAATCCGGCGATCACCCAGATGGTCCCCAGGACCAGTCCGATAATGGTGCAGAAGCGTGTGCTCGTCATCGTCTACTCCAGACGATCGGAGCGATCGGAAACAGCGTCGTCGTTGTCTTCCTCGGGCAGGTGCACGTCGGTGACGTTCACATTGACCTCGATCACCTCCAGGGAGGTTCCGTGCTCGACGGCCTGGATGATGCTGCGGCGAATGTCTTCGGCGACCTCGGCAATGGAGACACCATATTCGACGACGATGCTCACATCGATGGCCGTCTGCAGGTCACCCTTCTCCACGGAAACCCCGCCACTGACATTGGTCTGGGATCCGGGGATGCGTTCGGAGATCGCGTTCAGGGCGCGGCGGCCTGCGGCTCCCATGGCGTAGACGCCAGGAACTTCGCGGGCAGCGATTCCGGCCAACTTCTGCACGACGGTCTCGGCAATGGTGGTGGTGCCGTGGTCGGTCTGCAGCGGTCCCTGGGCTTGCGGGGACTGCTGGGCCGGCTGGGAAGCCTGTTTCGCGCGTGCTTCCTCGGTGGTCTTCGGCAGGTTCGTGTTCGTGTTCTCGGCCATGATTTCCTCCCTGGTGCCAACGCACGGTGCGTCGGTCTCATGAGTACAGACGGGCTCGGGAGGAAAACGTCACGGTCGAAACGAAAAAAACTTTGGACGCTAGTTCCACGGCCCCGTGTCGGCTCGACCGTGTTCCAGGACGGTGACAGCAACGAAGGCCATCTTGAGACCGTGGCCGAGCAGGACGGTATGGATTTTTTGCTGCACTGCCCGGGCGACGTCGGTGGCCCGGTGACCGGCCTCCACACCGATGTCGATCCGCGCCTCGGTCCCTTCCGTGCCCTGGCGCAGGCGCAGGGCTTCGGTGGGGGAGGCCGGCCGGGAGGACAGGGCGCGGACGATGGCGAAGGTCGGCGGGAACACCTCGGCCACCCCGTCGGTTTCCAAGACTTCGGTGATGGCCGCCGTGCGGGCCGCTTCGGTGGGGGTGGGCTCAACGGTTGGCTCAGTCATGGGTGATGTCCTCCACGGTGATATCGACGGCCGCGGGGACGACGCCCAGCTCGTCGGCCAGGGCGGCCAGGGTGGCCGCGCGGAGTCGTTCGGCGACCTCCGGGACCTGTTCATCGGCGTTCATCTGCACCGACAGGTGGCAGAGCACCGCGGGGAGCCCGGCATCCGTCGTCGTCCCCGTGGTGCCGTGGCGGCCCAGTTTGATGCCCTGAACACCGTCGGCGGCCCGGCGGATGACCTCATTGAGCACGTAGACACTGAGCTCCAGGGGGCCGTGCGGGGTCACCAGCACCTCGAGGCGCCGGCCACGCCGAATTTCGGCACGAATGCCGTCCATGGCGGTATGGCGGATCCGCTCCAAGGCGGCGTCCTCCTCGGCGGCCTCTTCCGGCGGGGTCTCCCGGAGCCGTCGGGTCGCCAACAGCAGGGGTTGGAGCCGGCGGCGTTGTTCCTGACAGTGCGGGCAGGAGAGTTCGTGCTCGTCGGGAGGCAGGTCCAGGCGCTCCCAGATGTCCTCTTCGGAGCGGTCGCAAGCGGGCACCTCCTCGCCTCCGGTGGTCATTTCCACGGGTCCATCCTTTCGGCCAACGTGGTGCGGGCGCGCGATATGCGTCCTCGGACGGTGGCCAGCTTTTCGCCGGTGATAGCGGCGATTTCCTGGTAGCTCAACCCGTGGATCTCGCGCAGCATCCAGGCTTCGCGTTGGGCCCAAGGCATGGTGGCGACGAAGCGCCACAGCTCGGCCAGAGCCAACTGGGTTTCGGTGTCCTCGGCGGGCCCCGCTAGGGGGTGCCGAGATGATTCGCTCGGGGTTTGGCGGTCCTCGTACTCCGCTGGATCGCCGCCGTCGGGCTGCCGTTTCCTGAGCAGGTCGATGCAACTATGCCGGGCGATCCGGTACAACCACGTCGACGCCGCCTCGGCGGAGCGCAGGGTCGGCAACCGACGCCAGGCGGTGACCATGACGTCCTGGACGGCGTCTTCGGCATCCGGTCCGCGACCGAGCATGCCACGGCAGAACCGCAGGATGGGGCGTTGGTACCGGCGGACGATCTCCTCGAACGCCGCCAGATCTCCTGACTGGGCGCGCGCGATCAGGACCGGATCGTCCAGCTCGGTGATCGTCCCGTCCATAGATTCCCCTCGTTACTGCCGCCGACCGCGGGACCTGTTGCTTCAGGGCTGCAGCAGGGCCATGACTTGAAGGCTAGCAGGTGCGCGGGACCGGGTGGAGCGGCTCCAACGGGGCCCAACGGGCGTGCGGGGCGCGGGCTGCGTAGACTGGCCTGCATGTCGGTTACTGAATTGTCGGACAGCGCCCAAAACCATCTCAAAGCCGTCTGGGGTCTCTCGGAGTGGACCAGCGAACCGGTCACGACCAAGGACATCGCCGAAAAAACCGGTCTGCGGATCTCCACCGTTTCCGATGCCGTGCGCAAGCTCGCCGAGCAGGGATACCTGAACCACGCCAAATACGGCACCGTTGAATTGACCGAAACCGGACGGATCCACGCGGTGGCGATGGTCCGCCGGCACCGGCTGATCGAATCGTTCCTGGTCGAGGTGCTGGGCTACGGCTGGGAACAGGTCCACGATGAGGCCGAGGTCCTCGAGCATGCCGTCTCCGACTTCATGATCGAACGCATCGACGCGATCCTGGAGCATCCCACCCGTGACCCGCACGGGGATCCCATCCCCGCAGCGGACGGCACCGTGGAGGTTCCCGATGCCGTCCAGCTCACCGGCGTCGAACCGGGAACCGTGGTGGTGGTTGAGCGGATCTCCGATTCCGATAGCGAGCTGCTGGGCTACTTCAGGGATCGGAACATCAGCTGTGGTGTCCGGTTGACCGTCGGTGCCGGCGAACCGTATTCGGGAACGTTGGAAGTGCAGGTGGACGGTTCAGGCCAGCAACCGTTGAGTTTGGGCCAGACGGCCAGCGATGCCCTCTTCGTGTCCGTGGCCACCGGCTAGGTGCCCCCTAGGCCGCGGTGGTGAGCAGGCGTTTGCGGCGCCGTGCAGCCCACCGTTTGCCCAGCAGTCCGTGGCGCGGGCCGAAGAGGTACACCACCGTGAAGGCCGCCCCCTGGGACAGGACCACCATGGCCCCGGAAGCGGTATCGAGGTAGTAGCTGACATACAGTCCGGCCACCGCGCAGACCACGGAAATCAGTGGGGCGAGCACCAGCATCCGGGAGAACCGGTCCGTGAGCAGGTAGGCCGTGGCACCCGGGATGATGAGCATGGCCACCACGAGCACCACGCCGACCGCCTGCAGGGCCACGACGCAGGTCAGGGCCAGCAGCCCCAAAAGGGCGGCACCGAGCAGGCGGGGGTTCAGCCCGATCGCCTGGGCGTGGGTGGGATCGAAGGCATACAGCGTGAAGTCCCGGCGCTTCAGGAGCAGGACCGCCAGGGTGATGGCCCCCAGGATGCCCACCTGCCACAGCTCCGCCCGGGACACACCGAGCAGGTTGCCGAAGATGATGTGGTTCAGGTCCGTCTGCGAGGGGGTCACCGAGATCAGGGCCAACCCCAAGGCAAAGAGCGTGGTGAACACGATGCCGATCGCCGCATCTTCCTTGACCCGGCTGGTGTCACGCACCACCCCGATCAGGGCGACGGCCAGGAACCCGAAAACGATGGCTCCCAGGGCGAAGGGTGCCCCGACCACGTAGGCCAGGACGACGCCGGGAAGCACCGCATGGGAGACCGCGTCACCCATCAGCGACCAGCCCACCAGCACCAGCCAGCAGGAGAGCACGGCGCAGACGACCGAGGCGATGACGGTGGTGGCCAAGGCGCGGACCATGAAGTCATAGCTCAGCGGTTCGGCGAGGAGTTCGATGAGATTCACGCCAGCACCTCCCGGTCCATGACGTCCAGGCCGAAGGCGCGGGCGAGGTTCTCGGGTTGCAGGACTTCCGCGGGGGAGGCATGCATGAGCACCTTGCGCATCAGTAGCACGGCCTCATCGGCCAGCGCCGGCAAGGCGTGCAGATCGTGGGTGGAGACCAGGACGGTGGCCCCTTCGGCGGCGAGTCCACGCAAGAGGGACGTGATGGTGGCCTCGGTGCGCTTATCGACGCCGGCGAAGGGCTCATCCAACAGCAGGATGGTCGCCCCTTGGGCGATACCCCGGGCCACGAAGGCCCGTTTCTTCTGCCCGCCGGAAAGCTGACCAATCTGCCGGTCGGCAAATTCGGTGAGTTCCACCCGCTCCAGGGCGTCCTGGACCGCGGCGCGGTCCGCGGGCCGTGGCCGGCGGGTGATGCCCATTTGAGCGTAGCGGCCCATCATCACCACATCGCGGACGGAAACCGGGAAGGCCCAGTCCACTTCCTCGCTTTGGGGAACATAGCCGATGGTGCCGGCCTTGCGGGCGGCAGCCGGGTGCCCACCGTTGATCTGCACCGAACCCTGGTCGGGCGTCACCGAACCCATGATCGTTTTGAAGAGCGTGGATTTTCCGGACCCATTCATGCCGACCAGGCCGCAAATGCGGCCCGGCTGCAAGGTCACGGTGGCGCGGTCCAGGGCCAGGACCTCCCCGTAGTGGACGGTGGCCTCGCGGACGTCGATCGCGGCGGTCACGAGGTGGCCCCGGTGAGTGCCGAGGAAATGGTGTCGGCGTCATGGCGCAGCAGATCCAGGTAGGTGGGGACCGGTCCGTCGGGCCCGGAGAGCGAGTCGACGTAGAGCGTTCCGCCGAAGTCGGCGTCGGTGGCTTCGACGATCTGCTGCATCGGGGCATCGGAGACCGTGGATTCACAGAACACCGCGGGCACCTGCTGGTCCTTCACGAATTCGATGGCCGCGGCGATCTGGCTGGGCCGGGCCTGCTGTTCGGCATTGACCGCCCAGATGTACTGCTCGGTCAGGCCGGCGTCGCGGGCCAGGTAGGAGAAGGCACCCTCGCAGGTGACCAGTGCCCGTTCGTTCTTCGGCAGCGTGGACAGATCGGCTTCGAGATCGTCGCCGACCTGCTGAATCTCGTTTTTGTATTCCTCGGCGTTGGCGAGGAAAGCATCGGCATGTTCGGGGGCGAGTTCCCCGAAGGCCTCGGCCATGTTGTCGACGTACAGCTGGGCGTTGTCGGGGCTCATCCAGGCGTGCGGGTTGGGCAGCCCGGCTTGTTCGTCCTCGCTGATGTCGATGACGTCCACGCCTTCACTGGCCACCATATGGGGGACGTCCAAGTGGTCCACAAATTTTTCGAACCAGGCTTCAAGGTTCATGCCGTTGTCCACGATCAGATCGGCCTTCGAGGCTTTCTTGATATCCCCGGGGGTGGGCTCATAACCATGGATTTCGGCGCCCGGCTTGGTGATCGACTCCACCTGCAGGTGCTCGCCGGCAACATTGGTGGCCAGGTCCGACAGGACGGTGAACGTCGTCAGGACCACGGGCAGGTCGGAGTCGTCGCCACCGGTGGACGAGGCCGCCGCGCTGCAGCTCGTCAGGCCTAGGGTCGCGGCCAACAGGGCGGCGGCGGCAGCGGGGCGGCGCCTACCGGTTTTTGGCCAGAGAAAGTGAGGGATGTGCATATCTGTACTTTACGATCAAGTACTCAGAAAACAAAAGTTTGGAGCACCAAACACTATGTTTTGATGCGGAAGCCGAGAAACTCAGGTACGGGGCAGGCAGAACGCTTCGGTGGCGTCCTTATAGCCCTGGACGATGATCTCGTCCTCCGCATACAGGACTGTTTGGGCCGTGGTGTGCTGCCAGGCGCCATCAGGTCCACGGACTGCGACCACGGTGACCCCGTATTTTTCGCGCAGCCCCAGCACACCCAGCGGCCGGTCCTGAGCAGCTTCCGGCGGGCGGGTCCTGACCATGACGAAGTCACCTTCGATTTCGAGGTAGTCCAGCATGCCACCGCGTACCAGGTGGGCGGTGCGCCGGCCCATATCGTGTTCAGGGCGGATGACATGGGTGATGCCAAGCTGCCCCAGAATTTCGGCATGGGGTTCGGTGATGGCCTTGGCCCAGATCTCGGTGTTGCCGAACTTCACCAGACGCGAGGCAATGAGGATACTGGCCTCGATGTCGTTGCCCACCCCGACCACGACGACGTCAATCTCATCGACCCCGAGCTCGCGCAGGGTCTCCTCGCGGGTGCCATCGGCCCGGACCACGTGGGTGAGCAGCCCATTGAACGACTGGACGGTGTCCTCATCGAGGTCGATGCCCAGGACCTGCGTGCGTTGGGCTTCAAGTTCAAGGGCCAGCGCGCCCCCGAACCTGCCCAGGCCGATGACCGCGACGGTGCGGGCTTTCCTGGGTAGTTGAGGTGGGCGTCCTGCGCGTGGTGACCTAGCCAATGAGCGGCCTTTCCTTGGGGTATTCATAATGCGGTGCGCGGCTGCGCAACGCGAGAGCCGAGGCGAGGGTCACCGGTCCCAGTCGCCCAATGAACATCAGGGCGACGAGGATGAGCTGACCGGCCGGGGGGAGTGCAGCGGTGATCCCGGTGGACAGGCCCACGGTTCCGAACGCTGAGATGACCTCGAAGAGGAGGCGTTCCTGACCGAAATCGCTGAGGAACATCAGCACCATGGTGGAGATGACGATCAGTGCGAGGGCCAGCAACACCACCGTGATGGCTTGGCGGTGGACCGACCTGGAAAGTCGTTTGCCGAAGATGTTCACGGCGGCCCCGCCCCTGATTTCTGTCCAGAGGATGAAGAACAACACAGCGAAGGTGGTGATCTTCAGGCCGCCTGCCGTGCCCGCAGGCCCGCCGCCGATGAACATCAGGATGTCGGTGCCCATCCACGACACCGGGTGCATCTGGGAAATGTCGATGCTGTTGAATCCTGCAGTGCGTGAGACGACCGACTGGAAGAAGGCGGCCAGGAACCGCTGGCCCGTAGGCAATCCTGCCAGGGTGGCCTGATTCGTCCATTCGACCACGGTGAAGAACGCCGTTCCGACCACGAGGAGGAGGGCCGAACCCGAGAGCACGAGCTTGGTGTGCATGCTCCAGCGGGCAGGCCGGCGATACTGCCGGCGCAACTCGAACAGGACGGGGAAGCCGAGCCCACCGGTGATGACGGCTGCAGCAATCGGCAGACAGATCCATGGGTCGCCGACGAAACCGCTGAGGCTGTCGGTATAGAGGGCGAAACCGGCGTTGTTGAAGGCAGAGACCGCGTGGAAGATCCCCTCCCACACTGCCCGTGCGGGAGCATAGCCGTAGCCCAGAAAGAATCGAAGCGCCAAGAGCACTGCCACGACCGCCTCGGTCAGCAGGCCGATCTTGAGAACACCGACCAGGACCCGTCCCACATGACCCAATCCCGCGGACTTGGTCTCCTGAGCGACCTGGATTTTGGCCCGCAGGCCCAGCCGCCCGGCCAGCAGGACTCCCAGCAGGGCGCTGAAGGCCATGACGCCGAATCCGCCGATCTGGATCAGGGCCAGGATGACCACCTGGCCGAAGCCGGTCCAGTACGTCGGGGTGTCCACGGTGATGAGACCGGTGACGCATACCGACGACGTGGCAGTGAATAAGGCGTCCAGGCCGTCGGCGCCCCCGGGGCCCCGTTTGGAGATCGGGAGCATCAGCAGCAGGGTTCCGATGACCAGCGCGGTGAAGAAACCGGCGACGATCGCCAAGGCCGGCGAATTCGGTCGGTGTCGGTGCAACTGCTCCGCGGTACTCCGGTGGGGACGCCAACGTCGGGTCCATGTCGCGGTTCGAGAAAGGACCGGCGCGGTGACACGGCGTATTCGCCGCTTCCAGCGGGCCCTGAAGTGCATGGATACAAAGTAGCAGCACACCGAGTGCTCCGGAACAGGGGACTCGTCGGTGGTGGCTCAGTGCCGGGGGAGGAGAGTGTCTACGTCCTCGTCTTGCGGGGGAGGACCCCGGCGCAGACGATGACCAGCAGCCCTGCCAGCGGGACGATGAGCAGCCCGGTGGCCAGATTGGTGCGGTCGGCGACGAAACCCACGATCGGTGGGGAAAAGAGGAATCCCACGCGCATCAGCCAGCCCAGGATGGTCAGCCCGGTGCCATGGCGTAGGCCGGGGAGTTCGTCGGCGGCGTGCATGGCCGCCGGGATCAGGGTGGCCATGCCGAAGCCGGAGAGCCCGAAACCGATGATGGTGCCCGGGATGGTCGGGAAGGCCAGCGCCAGCCCCATCCCGACCACGACGATGGCACCCCCGGCGCGGGCCACGAGTCGCTGGCCGAAGGTATCGAAGAGCTGGTCACCGATGAGCCGTCCCACCAGTTGGCAGCCGATGAGGGCCACGAAGCCCAGCGCGGTGACCGGTGCGACGGCGCCGAGGGAATCGTGCAGGTAGATGGCCGACCAGGAGTTGCCGGCATCCTCGATGATCGAGCCGCCCGTGGCGACCAGGACCAGTGCCGCGAGGATCCCGTAGGTGGCCAGCCGGGAGATGCGGGCCCGGGGGATACCGTCGTCGTGCTGGTCCGCGGTGTCCAGGCCGGTCGGTTCGGGACCGGGAAGCAGAGTGCGTCGGCAGTAGAGGGCGAGGGCGCTGAAGAGGATGAGTGAGAGCCCCAAATGGATGCCGCGTGGGATGTCGGCTCCGGAGGCCGCGGCCCCCATCAGCCCGCCCAGGACCGCGCCCACACTCCAGGCGGCGTGGAAGGAGTTCAGGATCGACCGACCATAACGGCGTTGGACCCGCAGGCCGTGGGAGTTCTGGGCAACATCGGTGATCGCGTCGGCGGCCCCGGCGATGAACAGTGCGCCGGCGAGCAACGCCCAGCTCGGGGCCAGTCCGGCCAGCAGGATGCCGGTGCCGGTGAGGATCGTCCCAGCTACGGCGACCCTCGAGGAGCGGAAGCGGCGAATCAGGGTGGCCGCCGCCAAGCCGGCAATGAGGGCTCCGAGCGGGAAGGCGGCGACGGCGGCACCGAACTGACCGTTTGAGAGCCCGAGTCCGTCCTTGATGGCCGGATAGCGGGGGAGCAGGTTGGCGAACAGGGCACCGTTGGTCAGGAACAGCAGTGAGACAGCCAGTCGCGCGCGCCGGTCGGTGATGGAAGGGCCGGTGGCAGTCGCGGTGTCTGCGGTCTCAAGTGGGTCGGGTGTCACGTATCCACCGTAGGCTGTTTTCAGTTCTCACCGTTCTGCATGACGGGGGCACGTAGAGTGCCTGTGACGGTGCACATGGCGCCGGATATGGGGGTGGGTATTGATGGTACGTCGCGATGACGCGGATCACACCGTTGCGCCGGCGTTGCTGCGCCGCGAACGTCGGGTGCTCACCAGTGCCACACTCACCAGCGGAACCGGGACGTTCATCGACTTCGTCCTGCCGCTGTTCGCCGGTGCCGTGCTGGGGCTCTCGGCCTCCCAGACCGGGGTGCTGCTCGCCGTGGACGTGCTGGTCTCCCTGCTCACCCGACCGTTCGCCGGGACCCTGGTCGACCGCGGAGGACGCCTCGGCATCGCGGCAGCAGGCGCAACGACCATCGGTGTCGGCTGCGTGCTCTTCGGGCTGGCCTCCGGGTTGCCTCTGGCGGTGACGGCAGCAGCCGTGTCCGGGGTGGGAGGCGCTTTCCTGTGGGTGGCGATCCGGGCCATCGTGGGCGAACGGTTGGACATAGACTCGGGCGTCTTCGCCAAGCTGCTCTCGGCCGAGGAATACGGCAGCTGGGTCGTGTTCGTTCCGGCGGTCGTCCTGCTCTCGGTGACCAACTACGTGTCGGTGTTCTTCGCGCTGGCCTTCTGTTCCTTCGCAGCGGCCGTGGTGCTGGCCACCTCACCGGGGCGGTGGGTCCTACCTGCCGTGCCCGATGAACCTGCCGGCGGTGGGGAGGAAGGAGCCGAGAACGATTCCGCAACGGCGCTGACCTCACTGAACCTGGGTGGGGTGGGCCGGAAACTGCGACCGATGCTGCTGGCAGTGGTCATCGTCGAGGCCGCGGAAGCCGCCATCAGCCTGCTGATGATCCTGCAGCTGCAGCGTCACTTCGATCTAGAGCCCTTTCAAATCGCACTGATCTTCCTGCCCGGGGCGATCGCCATGAGTATCCTGCCACCCCTTCTGCACCGTGCCGTCGTCAGGTACGGGCGCCGGAAAATCCTGATCCTCGGTTCAGTGGCCAGTGCGATCTTCGCCGCGGGCCTCGGCTTAGCGCCCAATCCTTTGGTGATCGCTGGGCTGTGGGTGCTCTCCGGGGCCGCCTGGGCGGCCATCATGCCCATCCAGCAGGCGGTCATCGCCGAATCAGTCGGCCCCCGCCACCTGGGACGCGGGCTGAGCCTCTATGAAGCCAGCACACTGGCCGGGGCCATGGTCGGTTCACTGGCGGCAGGATTCTTGTACGACGCCGGATCCTGGCTCATGGCCTGCCTCGTTTTCGCAGTGGTCATCCTCTCCGGGGCGGCGCTGGTGCCGGCGGCAGTGCGCCGGCTCGGCGCGGTGGATCAGCCCCGCACTCTCGAGCCGACACCGCTGGTCCCAACGCCCATCGAGACTCCGGACAGCACGCTGGAGAAGGAAGTGGACACTGAAGAGAAAGTGACCGTGGACCCGGAGGTAGCCACACCGGAGAAGAACCGACGGCAGCTCATGGTGGACCTGTTCTGGCATACGGCCCTCTTCGGGACCGCCGTCCTCCTCGGGTTGCTCTTCCTGCCCTCGTTGAACCCGGAGGCGCTTCTCGGGATCGGGCAAGAAGCGATCCTCCCGTTCCGCGCGGTCGTCCATGCCGTTACCGCGCCATTCGACCTCGTTGCCCTCCTGGCGGCTGCCCTGCGGCTCTGGGTCTTCGTCTATGTCGTCGACGTCGTCTGGACGTTATGGAAGGTTGTCCCGGGGACATCGGACGATAGCAAATAACAGTGGGTAGATCGTGACGGAATGTGTGCCCTCAACGCAGCTTCGATGCAGTATGACCCTACAACTGTCATCTCTTTCTACATCAGGCCAAGGAGTGGGAGCCACTTTTGCACCGCCCCATGGAGCCCTAGTTTTGAAGTGACTTCAACGGTCTGGGCCGAATCCTTGGGTCACTTTTGACAATGTCCAGTCAATTTTTGAGGGCGGCTGCAGTGATTTCGGCGGTGGAGTAATGGACGAGGAGACCGTTTTCGGGCTCGGGGCCGCCGTTTCGAATGTTGGAATGAATGAGCAACGCTGTCTTCAGCTGATTCGGCGCAGAATACGCTCTAGGCACCTAGGTCGGCGTCTTGCTTTGGCCCGAAATCAGACGTGCGTGGAATGGTGAAGGCTAGGCTTCCCCATTCGAAGCTGATTTCAACTTAGTGACGCATGGATTGAATATGCCAGTTGACGCTTTGACATTTCGGTTCTCCATTGAGTTGTTGCGAACGACAAATGAAGTCCGAAGTTCGTGGGCTAGATCCTCAACAAGTGCGACGTTTTTAGTGCGTGGACGCTTGTCGTAATTGATATCGAGGTTGAGCTGACGAGCGCAGATAAACGCGAGCCTCGGAAATCACAGGCTGTCAGTTGGACTTAGCCATACACGGGGCATCGACTTCAATGAAATTTGGTAAGTCCTGGATATGATCAGGAAAAGTAGCGATGGTCACAGGACTACGAGTTTTTTGGGGGTTGGATGTCGGTATATCCGGTTGGGGAAGGCACTAGCGATTTCGCGCAGGATGAAGTCCGTGAGGTTGCGGAACACATCGAAGTTCAGGTCCGAGGAGGACTAGAAGTATCGAGGGTGTGCGAGAAGCTCGAAAGCGGCGTTTTTAGGCTGGAACGTTCATTAGTTTTGGCTGGTCGAGCGGAATATGAAAGGCGAATTCGCAAGGTCGACACTTGGCCCGGAGGCGAGGACGAAGCCGGAGGAGGAACGTTAACCAGCACATTCGCGGGTTGGTACGGAGGACCACGCCACGACGACTACTTCTGGCCGCCGCTGAGGAACCGCTTGTCTGTTGAGCTGGAAGATGCTGTAAAGGGGATCGATTCTTCATCGTCGCGTGTAGTCGGTCTTGGATCGCCTCCGGGGAGCGAAACAATCGACACGCGCGGCCTTGTCCTCGGGTATGTCCAAAGCGGGAAGACGACAAACTTCATGTCTGTCATCGCCAAGGCGGCCGATGTCGGATATCGACTCGTTATCGTTCTTTCAGGTATTACGGATAACCTGCGGCAACAAACGCAGGAACGCATAGGTGAGTATGTCGTGGACCCCTGCTCCGCAAGATTTCACTTGCTCACAACTAGTGATCATGATTTTGCTGAAACAACGAATCCCAACGCTCTCCTGAGTAATAAAGATCTTCGACTTCTCGCCGTGGTGAAGAAGAACCCGGCGCGCCTCCGGCGACTCAACGCGTGGCTGAATAGGGCTTCGTCCACAACTATTGCCCAGTTACCAATTCTTGTCATCGACGATGAGGCAGATCAAGCATCGATCGATGTAGGAAGTAAACGTCAATCTACGATTAATGCGTTGATTGGCGAAGTTCTTTCGCATCCAAAGGCTGCATACATCGCCTACACGGCAACGCCATTTGCCAACTTGTTGATCGATCCTGCTGATGTAGGGGGACTATATCCGAGACATTTCATAGTCAATCTTCCCAAGCCGGACGCGTACTTCGGGCCCGAACGTCTTTTTGGGACCTTGGAACATGACGAGGGCGAAACGCCAGATGACGGTATGGATGTCGTCAGGATAGTCAGTCTTGAAGACGTGGATACAGTCAGGCCGCCGAAGAAGAAGGATGACCTTGAAATTTGGGCGCCCGACATCCCCGACTCGTTGCGACGGAGTTTGTTGTGGTTTGTGCTGGCAACGACTGTCCGTCGGCGTAGGTCAGGGGAGACCAAACACTCTTCTATGCTCGTTCACACCTCTATGCTTGCCCGGGCGCATATGGCAACTGCGGCTTCCATCGAAGAAGAACTCGAAGATATTCGAGCAGATTTCCTGCGGGCGGACCGCAAGCTCGAAGCTGAAGTACGGTCGATCTGGGAACTCGAGAGTGCGCGAGTCACAGGGGCCGAATTTGGTAATGAGGAGTACACATACGAGGCGCTACGGGAAGACATTGAAAAAACACTTTTTGCTGTCGATGTCGTAGTTGACAACTATTTGTCCTCGGAACGGCTCAACTATGACGACAACAAACCAGCGACTGTCATCGTGGTTGGAGGGAACACACTTTCACGTGGGTTGACTCTAGAAGGTTTGATTTCTAGCTACTTCATTAGAGCTTCAACGGCATACGACACTCTGCTTCAAATGGGACGATGGTTTGGGTATCGACGAGGCTATGAGGATCTTGTCAGGGTATGGATGACCAACGAATTGCGCCAGTGGTTTATCGCCTTGGCAACCGTCGAGCTTGAGATCCGTCGTGATATTGAAGTGTATGCGAGGGAAAATAAGACGCCTCTGCAAGTGCCTGTTCGGATCCGGACTCACCCGCAGATGGCAATTACATCGGCGGCAAAAATGGGTGCTGGCACAAAAACTTCGGTGAGCTACTCGGGCAGGAAAGTTCAAACCATACTCTTCCGGGACCAAGACTCTAAATGGCTTCTCTCCAATCAAAGGTCAGTAATCAATCTGGTAGAGACTGCGTTGAGGGAGGGCCACAGCGAACGAGAGCTTGGGAGCTCGATTCGCGGTTTCAAGGGCCTCAACGTCGAGAGCATTATTGCCTTCTTGAGTTCATACTTGGTGCATAAAGATGCCAGGACCATCGATACTGAATCGATTACAAAATACATCGGCAAACAAAATGAGCAGGGCGCGCTTAAGGATTGGAACGTCGTGTTCGTAGAGCGACGAGACGGGGTTTCCTCGGGGTTGAATCTTGGGTTGTCAGAGCCGCTGAAATTACTTCGGCGCCGGAAGGTCATGACTAACGACGACGGAACCGCGAATTTGAAGGCCATCACCTCCCGATGGGACAGGGTCGCCGATCTCTCACTTTCGAAGCAGAGCATTGCAGACACGTTCTTCGATGGACAACAAAATAAAGTTAATGATGAAGTCCTAAAGCTTGTACGACGGCAGCAAGGTCTTGGACGCACGGGGTTGCTTGTGATCTATCCGATCAACAAAAATTCTGAGGTTGATCCTGGAGTCGAGGTGAAAAATGAGCAGTCCACTCCAAAGGATCCTGTTCGGGAACCGTTGCAAGCCAAGGAACATGTAGTTGGAATCAGCATTCTCTTTCCAGAAGCCGAGAACCAGGCTGACACTGTCGACTACTACTCCGCACCGGTAACACCCGGCTACTTGGAGGACGCTGATTCAGAAGCCGAAGAGGCCGACTCCTTGGACGAGAAGCGCGCTTCGGAAGAGGAGGCTCAAGTCCAGTGAACACTGTAGCGGAGCCATCTCACGCCATCTTTGAATACCTGTCTACTCAAGTAGCGTCAAACCCTGGACTGACAGTCAGAATAACGGAAGTGGAAACGAGCAAAGGCCCGCTCCTTCATGCCGTCGACGGAAGTGGGTATCCTTCGCTATTGATACCTATTGATGAACCACAACCGGGCCCCGCGGACTGGCAAAATAGGACGATCACTTTCGAATGTCGAACGATTGTTTCCAATAGTGGGCCTCAGGATTTTGTGGTTCTGCAATGTATGGATCTCCGCCTTCTGACGCAGTTCAGCTTATTGGTCGACGACATACTTGAGGCCGTTGTTCGGATGCCTGACCATGCGTCACAGATTGCACGCGAAACCCTAGAACGGTGGCGAGAACTACTTCGTGACGACCGGATGCCAGTACTCTCCGATAATCAGTTAGTTGGGTTGTTGGGTGAGCTCAAGTTCTTAGATGAGATCGGATTTTTGCGCGGGCCCGGGGCAATGCAAGCGTGGAGGGGGCCATTCGGTGCTCGTCACGACTTCGTGTTTGAGGATCTCTCCGTGGAAGTGAAATCTACGACTGTTCGGGAGACTTTCCCGATTACTGTCCACGGCGCTTCTCAACTGGTTGTCCCCATGTCGGGGAGACTCCTTATTCGCGGGTATCAGTTTGAGGCTAGTCCGAGTGGGGAATCGGTCCCGCAGGTTTTGCAGCGCCTGTATGAGCGGGGTCTCAACCGAGTGGCGATCCTTAGCGCGGTGAAAAATCTTGGATACGACGAATCGGATTCCGGCCTCTACGCTGGCCGCCGATTCGAACTGCTGACAAGCCGGACAGTCGAGGTCGACGAAGAATTTCCTAGGCTCACGGAAGAGACGGTTCCAAAGTGGATCATGGAAGCCGTGACTGGTCTGCAGTACTCGATTAACTTATTTGAGAGACCAGATGTTGAGGGTGACCCGGAAATGTTTAGACTTACGGGCGCTAGAGAATGAAGAAGCTGCGACTCTACAGACAGCAATGGGACGCTGCCGGCAGCGGTGATGCTCAGTCAATCAACAACGCCATGGGTAGAACTAGCCTCGACATGTGGAGTGTCTTGCTACGGGAAACTTTGCAGAATTCTTGGGATGCCCGAATTCTGGAACAAATACAGTTCGAAATCTCTGAGTTTACCTTGTCGGATTCCCAGATGTCTGTGGTGACAGACTTGGTTTTCGCTGAGCTGCCGCCTGAAGGGAAATCAACAAAGATCAGGCGACTGTCCATGTTGAATCGTTTCCGGGTCCTGACAATAACCGATACTTGTACCCGCGGTCTAGGTGGTCCAATACGCGCGAACGTTGCTCCTGGGGAAGGCGAACGAAGTGACTTCGCCGACTTCATCAGAAACTTTGGACGTTCGCACCTAAAGGGGTTGGAAGGTGGCACCTACGGTCTCGGCAAGGGGGCCTTGTACTCAGCAAGTGAGGTTGGCGTATGTATTGTCTACTCGCAACCCAGAGTCAACGGTGTCGTGGAGCCGAGGCTTATAGCCGTATCTGGAGGCGACTCGGACTACGTCGAAGACGGGTATAAATTTACAGGCAGGAATTGGTGGGGTGAGATTGCATCGGACGACGTTGTCGACCCTGTCCTCGGGGACGAAGCGCGGCAATTAGCCATCGCTCTCGGTATCCCGGTGATGGAACCCGATATGACTGGTACGTCAATCATGATCTTAGTACCGCTGGAGTACACCGAACTGGAGGAACAGGCGCCCGCAGCATCGCGTATTGATGCTTTGCGAGAAGCCGCCCTTCTGTGGGCTTGGCCGCACGCAATCGAGACCGATGCGGGGCCCAACGTCTCTTTCGTGTTCAAAAGCGATGATTCTGAACTGGCCCCGATACGTCCATTCGAGGATCCGCGGACAAAGCACTTTGCGCATGCTTTTCAGGCTCTTGACAAGTGGTCTCAAGGAAAATTCGGCCCGCCGAATGGCCTAAGTTTTGGTAAGGAAATTTGGTCCAAGAACCCGAAGCAGCAATTGGGGCACTTAGTTGTTCGGCGGACGCCCGAATCTGGCTCGTCGATAACGGCCGGATACGCGAATACGGTGGCCCTAATGCGGAAGCCACGAATGATCGTTAAGTACATGCCGGTTGCACCGATTGATGCCGACGGTGATGCATACGGTGTATTTTTGGCTGATCCTGAGGTGGATGGTGAATTCGCGAAAGCCGAACCTGTAACGCACGATGACTGGGTCGCATCGATGAGTCACGTTGCGAGGCGAGCAAACTTTGTG
Organism: Arthrobacter rhombi; assembly: GCF_900163545.1. Classification (GTDB taxonomy): domain Bacteria; phylum Actinomycetota; class Actinomycetes; order Actinomycetales; family Micrococcaceae; genus Arthrobacter_H; species Arthrobacter_H rhombi_A. The sequence goes on along the minus strand of NZ_FUHW01000024.1, from coordinate 3,977 downwards.
TCCTTAGCGCTTAGGAGGGTTCGTGAGACTTTCACCGCGACCTCAGCCGTGGCCAGTGATACGACAGGCGCGTCGAATACCCATGGGGCCAGCCGTATTTCGGCCAGCTTGGGTTCATTGATCGGCTCTTTCGCGGGCAATTCGGTGAGGAGTTTTGGGCAGGCTGCGGAGAGAGATTCCACTTCCAAGTCTTCGCTCAGTAGGCGTGTCTCAATTCAGCAAGTGCGCTCGCCTAGATTGCATCAGATCCAGGGCATAGTCCATGTAGGGTTCACGTATGCGATTCGTGGCGGCAAACGTGGGGATTGCGTCGAACTCCTAGCCAGCGCGCGTGTGGTTGTCGCGGGTGGCGGAATTGAGCGCGACGAAGGTCCAGCAGCCGCCGTTGCCCCTGAGTTTGCTGGCTGGCGATACGGGAAGGAGCGCGAACTCCGATCAACTCTAATCATGGAGACCCCGGACGATACGGAGGTCACTGCAGTATTTGTGCAGCCGCGTGAAACGGCCCTGAGAGCCTCGGTTGAATTGCGAGAGGTGCGGCTGTGAAGAACGTGAGTCTCGGACACCTCGTCGTCGAGAACGAGCGGAACGTTGCAGTATCTTGGACGTTTTCATTGGACGGACATCCTATGGAGATGTTGGGAGATGTCCTTGAAGGCTGGAATTACCACTCTGTGGTTGCTGCCAGCACTGAAGTGACTGTTGATCTAGCAGCTATCAAGACTGAACTGGAGCTCCCAAGCGAAACAGTTTTAGGAGCATTCCTCGTAGCCCGTTCAACAGGAAACCCGGCAGTCACGGCAGCTGAACCCATCATCCTCTGCGAAGGGGAGCAGCATCTGACTCTTGAGCTTCCGGGAGATTCAGTTGGCGGGATTGCCACCATCGAATTTCAAATTGTGGTCAAGTGGGTTCCCAACGTTCTTGACTCGGTCCTAGCGCCTTCAAGAATTGGTAGCCTCGTCTTTTCGGCCGAAAATAAGTTGGTTCTCGAGGGTGACGGCGGCCAAGTTCCTATCCTGCCCATTCCATTTGCCGGACAGGATTTCCCAAATCCGAGCACCGCGATGTGGTGGCTAAAGATCATGACCCACGATCTGTACTTGCCAGCAGACGGCGCAATATGGCTCTGGCTAAACACCGACAATTCTGCCTTGGCTCCGCTTCTAAACGAGCCCGATGGTGAGCTCGCTGGCGCGTGGATGCATTTCTTACGCACTGATTTCTCACGACAACTGCTGCAACTGGCATTGCGAATTCCTGATCTTGACTCGAACGAGGACTACCCTGAGAGCTCGCTCGGTGAGCTCCTTGTCGGTTTTGTTAATCTCTTTGGAGTGGCGCTTGAGGTTCTGCGATCAAGATACGAAGAGGACGCGGGAAGAGTCGAGACAGAACTTCAGGCGATCGTTAACAGGGTGCAGAAATGACCAGACAGAACCACTGCTTTCCCCGGATGAGCGTGCACCAGGGGGCGATGACATGGACGGAGCTCCAATCGAGGTCTCTTTCGGAGCTTTCAATGAGCGCCGAACTCGCGACCGTAGACGGCGCCACCTTTTACCCGCTTGCAAAGTCGAGGGTATCCAACGCGGAGTTTAAATCTATACGTGACGGGGTGCTCGGGGTCGCGGTGAAGCATGGCTTCCCCTCGAGAGTCAGTAGTCACGAACGGACTCAATTTGATAGGGCGGCGTGCGAGGTTTTGCACGACACCGTTGATATTCACCCGGCAGACGCGTCTTGCAATGAAGTCTGGATTGCTTTCAACTTGCTCTTGCTCCCAGACGTGATGGTGTGGCGCTACGGTACGTGGAATAGCTCAGAATTGAAGTGGTCGGTTGCTCACGATCGGGTATTCAGCTTTGCGCGCACGACATTTGGTCGCCTGTGGTGGCGAGCACACTTACTCGGAAATGATGCTGCGTCCCAACTAGGAGAAGACGAAGCGGTTCAGATAATTGAGCGCCCCCGGATAGGGGGATATCAAAGACTAGGCTCTGCAATCGCTAAGCGACATTTAGTCTCGGAGGAGACAGATCAGAAGATGATTCTCTTACGGGATGCCATGAAGCGTTTTACGCGAAAACTTGCGGTTATCAGCATTTATGGACTGTCGACACTGGAGCTCGCTGAATTTGTGGATGAAACCTTCGCCGAAAGTGAGGCGGCAATAGTCTTATCTAGGTGATCATTATCGCCGCGATGTTTTCACCGATGCGTTTTGCTAGGAGAGGCGGAACGGCATTGCCGACTTGGGTGAACTGTTCAGTTCGGTTCCCGACAAAGATATAGTCGTCAGGAAATGATTGAAGCCGTGCCGCTTCGCGGACAGTGAGGCTTCTCATTTGTGCTGGATCGGGATGGATGAAGTAGTGACCATCCTTGGCAATATGCGAAACAATTGTCGAGGAGGGGGATGGTAGAACCTGGACACGGAATCGGTCTTGGAATGGGACTACTTCTGCTTCAATATTTTTGTGGTTCGGCCAAAAACTCCTATCCAAGTCTTTGACCTTTAGACTACGCCCGGCTTTGTTCGAGAGCGCACTTAGCATTCCGTATCGAACGAGGTCGGCTTCCATATGACCGCGTGCCTCATGATTCCAAGTAGGCAGTTTTCTAATTTTTGACGGCCGCACGAATGAAAAGTAGTCCTTGGCGCTGTCCTTCACGTAAGCCGAAGCGTTGACTGGTTCTCGGGAAGACGAAGGTAAATTTGGCGCAAGATCAAACTCTGATCCAGCATTTCCCAAAAAATCTCGAACGCGGTACGCGACTTTCTTCCAGTGCTCTCCAGACGGATCCACGCCTCGCGAAAGAGTGGAGCGGAGTTTGGGCAAGTCTGTAATGGCTTCGCCTACGGAGATTCGGGGACGAGGCTCTAGGGCTTCTGGTGCAGAAAGGCCCGAGCCGACTTGAACACCAACAATGATGATGCGATGTCTTTTTTGAGGCACGCCGTAGTCTTCTGCGCGAATCAAGAAGTCCTGCCCCGACGGGGGCGAAACGTCATTGGAAACCATGGAGTGTAGTTCGTAGGACAGTCCTGGCGCCGGATTTTCTAAGTCCCCCCGAATTAGGTCAAACATTCGTTCTCCGCGATTGACCGCAGAAAGGAGTCCCTTCACGTTTTCCATCACGAATACTGTCGGTCTATGAGATTTGATGATTTGCAAATACTCGCGGTAAAGAAAGTGTTTGTGGTCATCTTGGAAGGTGGCGTCTTTAGTGCGTCGTGAACGCCCGGCGAGTGAATACGCTTGGCATGGCGGCCCTCCGATTAGTACCCACGGCTGGCCATTGTCACCGAGGGCGTTCGTGATGATTTTACTTGTTTCCTCGTGATTTTCTGGCCCGAGTTCGTGTTGGTGTACCTCGAGGTCAGCAAGCTGGAGGGCCTCTTTGAAACCGGGGTCTAGTTCTAATTGGTGCAGCGAGATTCGAAAATTCAAATAGTCGTCGAGTGCTGCCGAGCCATCGCCATGCAAACGACGGAAGTGGCGCATTGCACTCCGGAAGCGCAGGGTTCGAACTGCCGATGCTTCCATCTCGATGGAAGCAACCGTATGAAATGCTGGAGTATCGCCTGAGGCGAGTACGCTCGAAAACCCTTCGTTTAGACCACCGGGACCGGCGAAAACATCAATGACCGGAATCACCGGATAAACCTCCTAGGTTTCTACTAGCCCCATAACATTACCAGGTGGTGATTGGAATGTTTGGACGCGTAAGCGAACCGCTGCGCATATTGTCTGAAGTGAACTCAGCTACCCGGAAGGCCTTGTGGCGTTGGAGCCGGCGCGCTGTATTTCTTCCGGGGGACACCTACACGGGCGGCGCCTGTCTGTCGTGCGCCGCGGTTGTTGGCGGTGTTTGATGGGAGGCCTCACAACGTCTTGAATGCTGATTCTCGATAATGTGGCGAGTAGCGCTTGACGGTAGCGCACGTCTGGACAGTTGGTAGCACGATTCCG
>NZ_FUHW01000034.1 GCF_900163545.1 Arthrobacter rhombi | reverse complement strand
TCAGGTTTGCCTTCGTCACCTTCGTGACCGACTTCGCGGCAGGCTTCTTCGCAGGGGCCTTCACGGGAGCCTTTGCAGGCTTCTTGACTGGCGCCTTCGCGGGCGTGGACGGAACGTTTCTCAGGAAGGACGTAGCAACGTAGCCGGTCTTGCCGGAGTATGTGACCTTGGACCAACCGCCGGAAGCTGAAATCTGCGCGACCTTCGCACCCTTTGGCAAGACCAAGACGGTCTGGTGACTCGTCCCCGCACCGCGACGCATGTTGACTGCGGAGGCGGTCTGGCGGGGCACAGATTTGGCGGGTTTCGCCGGGGCTGCAGGTTTCGGCTTCGTCACCGGCGGCTTGGTGACGGCCGGTGCGGAACGTTTGAGATAGGAGCCGGCGATGAATCCGGTGGTGGAGGTGGATCCGGTTTTATAGACCACCCTCATCCAGCCGCCAGCCGTGCCGTTGACCTTGACCTGAGCGTTCTTCGGGACAACGCCGAGACTCTTATATGCGGTCGACGGCCCCTGGCGCAGGTTCACCGCACCGGTGGTGCTGTAGTCCGCGGTCGAGAGCGGGACGACCTCAATGTCGTTGGTCGACGCGGTGACCCGAGTCGGGGACACGGCTCCATGTAGTGCCCAACCACTCGTACCGGCGGCAACGACCTTGACGTAGCCGTTCAAGTAGGCTCCCGGGGTGCTGGTCATCGGGGTGCCTTTGGGGACCTTTTTGACCAGTTTGGAGCCCGACGATGAGGAAGAGCGCAGGTTCAGATCGCTGGCCGCCCAGTAATTGCAGCTTTTAGGCAGCGTGAAGTTATAGACGACGCTCGCGTTGGCGCGCATATCCACGCCATAGCGCTTCAGCCAGGCCATCGGCTCGATGGTCGGGCCCTTCATCCACCCGGCAGATCCCCAAACCTCGAAATGCAGGTGGGGGGCTGTCGACGGGCCGGAATTGCCGACCTCGGCAATCTTCTGCCCCGCTTTGACCTTCTGCCCGACCTTGACGAACTTCCCGCCATCCCACATGTGGATGTAGGCCGTGTAGTAGGTGTTCCCGGAGAGGACATGCCGGACAATGAGGTAGCCCGAGGAACCTCCGCGGGCCCCTCGATGGGTGGCTGTCACCACACCGTCGGCCACGGCATAGATCGCATTGCCCTCATTTGCTGGAAGGTCTTGGCCGAGATGCATGGTGGTGCCGTTGCGCACCGGGATGCATCGCGGCCCCTGCGGTGAGGAATACCTATAGGTTTTGGGCTTGAGCGGCGAGACCACATGATCTTTGGGCGGGGCTGCTTGAACCGGGGCCACCCCCACGGTGCCAGCGATCAAGGCCATTGCGGTCGCTGTAGACCACAGCAGGTTTCGGGTTTTATTCATTTTTCGCGCTCAACATTCACAAGTAGGGATAACGGAGTACTGCCCTTGGTTCAGATGATTTGGGCAGCGAAAAGATCCGCTTCCCCCCTGCTTGCCGATGGAGCGCCGCAAGCCGTCGCTGAACCACCCAGTTTCAGCGCAACTTTGATAATAGGGCAGGATCGTTCCTTCTGGAATCCGGCAACGGCTGGCATCCGCGCTTCACCAGCGCGATGATGGGAGGCACTGATGGAATATGACCTAGCGATGGTGGGTTCTTCCGCGCCACGAAGGAGTCGAAATCATGATCCTGTCCGGGGAAACCACCTGGTGGCAGATGCTGCTGTGTCTATCGGTTGCCCTCGTCCTGTCCACGGCCATCGGGTTCGAACGCCAGCTCAAAGCCAAATCGGCGGGTATGCGCACCCACACTTTGGTCGGTGTCGGTGCCGCTTTGTTCACCATTGTGAGCAAGTACGGGTTCTCCGATGTGATCGCCCCTGCCGTCCAAGAGCACATCAACCTCGATCCGTCCCGTGTCGCAGCCCAAATCGTCTCTGGCATCGGCTTCATCGGCGCCGGTCTCGTCTTCGTTCGGCGCAATAAGGTCCGCGGCCTGACCACCGCTGCGTCGGTGTGGCTGACCGCGGCCATCGGCACAGCATCGGGGGCTGGCCTGATCATTCCCGCGGTTTTCGTCGTCTTCGCCCACTATGTGGTCGCCTACACCTACCCATGGATCGTCCGTCGCACGTCTCTGGGCAACCGGACCGAGCATGGCCTGCGGGTCAGCTATGTCGACGGCACCGGCGCATTACGTGCGATCCTCCAGGCCTGCACCACCCAAGGCTTCCAAATCCAGGGGTTCTCCACCGAACGCGAAGATGCCGGAAGCAGCGGGACCATGAGCCGGCTGATGAAGGGCCCCGAACAGCAATCCACCGCGGGCGAGGTCGGAGTCGAACTGGAGATCGAAGGGACGGGAGCCCTCAACGAGCTGGTCCACCGGCTCTCGGAGCTGGCGAACGTCACCGGCGTTACCGTGGAAGACCAGGCCGAGTAGACCAGTCAACATGACGCAGCACGGGTAGACAGGACGCCGGGCCTAGGTGGGACAGTAAAGGGAAGAAAAATCGTTGCGGTGGCCCGACCACCGCCGTGGAAGGGGAACCGTGGGCGGATTGCAGGGATGGCACATTTTGATACTCGGGGTGATCGCCCTGGTGGCCATCATGGTTGTCGGACTCGTTCTCGTCATTGTTCTGAAGTCATCCAATAGGCCGAGGGCCGGCGTCGCTGCGAATTTCAATGCCGGGCAACCGCAGGGCGTACCCACCCAAATCGGCTACACCATGAACGGGCAACCGATGTATCAGCAGCCCGTGCTGCCACAGACGAACCTGTTCGCCATCCTTGCCCTGGTTTTGGGCATCTTCACCGGCATCCTCGGAATCATCTTCGGGCACATCGCCCGATCCCAGATCCGCCAAACTGGTGAGGGTGGAGCGGGGCTGGCCCTCTCCGGCCTGATCATCGGCTATGTCTGGGTCGGGCTTTTTCTGCTGCGCATGATCTTCTAAGCCCCCTCCAGAGCGGCTCTCGGGGGTAGCCACCGATACGACGCGCGCCCTCGCCAAACCACGAATGACCCCGGAGAACTCCGAAGTCATGTGAGTCAGGACTGCTACTGACCCTGTGGGCCATAACAGGCCGGGACTTCAACGCCCTGGTCGGGCCCGCCCTGTTTGATGCTTCACTTTCGGTGGAGCCCCCTGCCGGATTCGAACCGGCGACCCCCTGTTTACAAGACAGGTGCTCTGGCCAGCTGAGCTAAGGAGGCATGTGCGCCGGAAGCCCGGCAGCATGAACAAGATTAGCCTAGGTGCCCTCCGGTGCGGAAACGGGCGGTCCCGCCGAAGCAGGGACCGCCCGTGAAGAGACCTTGGCTGGGGCTACTTATTGTCGGCCACTGCCTTGTCGAGGACCTGCTTGAAGTCCTCTTCGCCGATCTTCCATTCGTGACCGTTGATGTAGGCGGAAGGGGTTCCGCCGATCTCGTACTTCTGGAAACCGGCGTTCACGTAGTCGGCCCACGGCCGGAATTCGGTGCCGTCGGCGCAGGAAGAGATGTCTCCGGCCCCCGACTCCTCGGCGATCTTGGCCAGCTTCGCATTGGGCAGGCCCTTGCTGCCTTCCTCTGGCTGCTGCTCGAACAGGGCGGTCAAGTAGTCGCTGAACGCCTCGGGCTTGCTGTCGGCGACACAGGCCACGGCGTTGGCCGCCCGCGAAGAATAATTCGTCGGTGACGTGCGGTCCAGGAACGTGGCGATGCGGTATTCGAGGGTGATGTCACCGGCGTCGGCCATTTTTTCCAGCTCGGCACCGTACTGGGTCTCGAAGTCCTTGCAGACCGGGCAGCTCATATCCGCGTAGATGACGACCTGGACGGGCTCGCCCTTCTTGCCTTCGGTGACGCCACCGGGGACCTTCTTGCCGTCGATGGTCCCGGCATCGGGGACAGCTTCCTTATCGACCGACATGGTCGGGGTATCGGTCAGACCGTCAGGGGTGAGCGTGTAGCCACCGAACTTATTGCCGTGCGACGGGGCCTGTCCGGCATCGGGGATGCTCGTCTTGTTATTCTGCAATACGAGCGTCACGACGATCGCGATGATCGCCACGACCGCCACCACGACGCCGAGCTTCAAGAACAGGGAGTTGCGTTTCGCGGCCGTCTGTTGCCGTGCATGGAGCTGCCGGGCCTGCTCTCGGGCCGTGGCGTTCCTCTCGGCCTTCGGCGGCCGCGGGGTGTTTGATGCCATGAAAGTACATTCCTACTCTGCTGGATCGGACAGGGAAACCCCACTTAGTTTAGGGCACCGTTCCTGTGTGCCAGCCGTGAGAGAAGTGCAGGGGCTGCCCCGGACGCATAAGCTCGGGGCAGAAGAGGTACGTCCACGCACCCCAAGGAGGCAAGCCGTGCCCAATACAGTCAACAGCATGCAGGATTACCGCAGTACGACGGCGTCACGCGAGCGCCGGGCCCCGGTCACCGCCGAGAAGAAGCCCATCACCGGGGAATTCGACTTCGTCGTCGTCGCCAACCGGCTGCCCGTGGACCGGGTTGTCACGGCCGAGGGCACCGCTCAGTGGCGCCGCTCCCCCGGCGGCCTGGTCACCGCCCTGGCCCCGGTGATGGCTTCGGCCGAAGGCGCCTGGGTCGGTTGGCATGGGGCCACGGACGAGGAACTCGAAGAGTTCAAGGAAGATGGCATGCATCTGGTGCCGGTGCCGCTGAGCCAAGAGGATGTCGAGCTGTACTACGAGGGCTTCTCCAACTCCACCCTGTGGCCGCTCTACCACGATGTCATCATGCCCCCGGAGTTCCACCGCACCTGGTGGGACCGCTACCGCGAGATCAACGTGCGCTTTGCCGAAGCGGCAGCAGCGGCGGCGTCGAAGGGCGCCACGGTCTGGGTGCAGGACTACCAGCTCCAGCTGGTCCCCCGGTTGTTGCGGGCCATGCGCCCGGATTTGAGGATCGGCTTCTTCAACCACATTCCCTTCCCCCCGATGGAGATCTTCGCGCAGCTGCCGTGGCGTCACCGGGTCCTTGAGGGGATCCTCGGTGCCGATCTGATCGGCTTCCAACGCCAATCCGATGCCAGCAACTTCCTGCGCTGCGTGAAGCGCTACCTCGGTTTCACGGTCAAATCCCAGCGTGTGCACGTCCAGGACGAGGACGGGACACCGCACCGGGTGGCCCGGGCCGAAGCCCATCCGATTTCCATCGATTCGGCCTTGATCGCCGCATTGGCCGAGGACCCCGCAGTCCTGGCTCGTTCACGGGAGATTCGCGCCGATCTGGGCGATCCTGATGTGATCCTGCTCGGCGTCGACCGGCTGGACTACACCAAGGGCATCCGCCACCGCATCAAGGCCTTCGGAGAACTGCTCGCCGACCAGGAACTCACCGTGGGTCAGGCCACCCTGGTCCAGGTCGCCAGCCCCAGCCGTGAACACGTCGACCACTACATCACCCTGCGCGAGGACGTGGAAGGAAGTGTCGGACGGATCAACGGCGAATACGACACGATGAGCCACACAGCGGTGCGCTATCTACACCACAGCTACCCGGTCGAGGAGATGGTGGCCCTCTATTTGGCCGCCGATGTGATGCTCGTGACCGCCCTGCGCGACGGCATGAACCTGGTCGCCAAGGAATATGTGGCGGCCCATGCCGACAACCGGGGGGCCCTGGTGCTCAGCGAGTTTGCCGGGGCCGCCGACCAGTTGCGCCACGCGGTCTTGGTGAACCCGCACGATATCGATGGGATGAAGGAATCCATTCTCGATGCCATCCGCATGCCGGAGCAGGAGGCAGCGCGGAGGATGCGCATCATGCGTCGCCAGGTCAGCACCAACGACGTGGCCCGCTGGTCCCGCGACTTCCTGGCCTCACTGGCCCAGGCCGAGGAGGACTGACCATGGCTCTGGATGCCGCACTTCGTCGCGCCGTGGACGGACTGGGCGACGTCGGGCTGCTCTTGGTGGCCATGGACTTCGACGGCACCATGGCCCCCTTCGTGGACCGGCCAGGAGATGCCCGCGCCCTGCCTGCCGCCGCGGAGGCCTTTGCCGAGCTGGGTGAGGCGGAGAATACCGTCACCGCACTCCTCTCCGGCAGGGATCTGGACAGCTTGCGCGCCGTGGCCCGCCCGGGGCCCCGCGTCCTGCTGGCCGGAAGCCACGGCGGCCAGCTATGGGCGCCCCCTGAACTGGCCGCCGATGCCGGCAGCCTGGAGCTCGGCCCAGCACAGCTCACCTTGCTCGCCGCGGCGGTCTCCCGGCTCGAGGACGTTTCCGCAGCGCATCCGGGGACCACGCTGGAACATAAGCCGGCCGGCGTCGTCCTCCATGTCAGGCAGGCCGAACCCGCGGTGGGTGCCGCTGCCCTTCGAAAGGCCCGGAGCCGGTTGGAAGCCCTGTCCGGGTTGAGCCTCTCGGATGGCAAGAACGTCCTCGAAGCCTCGGTCATCCGGGCGGATAAGGGTGCCGGTTTGAACTGGCTACGCGAGGTGGTTGACGCCGATGCGGTGCTCTTTGCCGGCGACGACGTGACCGACGAAGACGCCTTCTCCGTCCTGCGTCGGGGCGACGTCGGGGTCAAGGTCGGGCCGGGGAAAACACGTGCCCCGTTCCGGGTCGACGGAATTGGTGACGTCCCGGCTCTTCTGCAATTGGCCCTCGGTGTGCGATGATTGTGACACCATTCACAACGGACCGTCGGGCACGTACCTGCCCGTGAGGGGATAGATCAATCATGGCCACAGTCACTTTTGACCAGGCAACCAGGCTTTACCCGGGCACTTCGAAGCCCGCAGTCGATAAGCTCAGCCTCGATGTTGCCGACGGGGAATTCCTCGTTTTCGTCGGGCCTTCAGGTTGCGGCAAATCAACATCACTCCGTATGCTCGCCGGGCTGGAGGACGTCAACTCGGGACGGATCCTCATCGGCGATCGCGACGTCACCGACGTCCCGCCGAAGGACCGTGACATCGCCATGGTCTTCCAGAACTACGCGCTCTACCCCCATATGTCGGTCGCCGAGAACATGGGCTTCGCCCTGAAGATCGCCGGCATCGACAAGGCCGAACGCGCCGAACGCGTCCGTGAGGCCGCCAAGCTGCTGGACCTCGAGGACTACCTGGACCGCAAGCCCAAGGCCCTCTCCGGCGGCCAACGCCAGCGTGTGGCCATGGGCCGCGCGATCGTGCGTTCCCCGCAGGTCTTCCTCATGGACGAGCCGTTGTCGAACCTCGACGCGAAGCTGCGTGTGCAGACGCGTACGCAGATCGCCTCGCTGACTCGTCGCCTGGGCGTCACCACCGTGTATGTGACCCACGACCAGGTCGAGGCCATGACGATGGGCGACCGCGTCGCGGTCCTCAACGCCGGGATCCTGCAGCAGGTGGATACCCCTCGCAACCTCTACGACCGTCCGGCCAACGTCTTCGTTGCCGGCTTCATCGGCTCCCCCGCCATGAACCTGCTGGAACTGCCCGCCGTTTCCGGTGGCATCGAATTCGGCAACTACACCTACCCGGTGGACCCGGCCGTCCTGGCCGAGGCCAACGGCCAGACGATCACCTCCGGCGTCCGCCCCGAAGACCTGGAGATCGTCGGGGCCGGTGAAGGCCTGGACGTCGAGGTCGACGTCGTCGAGGAACTCGGCGCCGACGCCTACGTGTACGGCCACGCCACCTTGGACGGCCGCGAGTACCCGATGGTCATCCGCGTGGATGGCCGCAGGCCCCCCCTGAAGGGTTCCACCGTGATGGTGCGCCCGAAGGCCGAGCACATCCACATGTTCGACACCAAGACCGGGCAGCGCCTGGGTGATCCCGAGGCGGCCAACGCCCCGCAGGCCTCGCTGGCCGACGTGGAGAACCTCGTCGATTCCGAGTAACCACCACCGGTAGCCGACGGCGGCCCCGCCTTCACCGCGAAGGCGGGGCCGCCGTCGTTCCACCCCCCCCCTCCAGCCCGTGGGCCCCGTGCAGAACCGAGGATGCGATGACCCGCCACTATGCCAGCTGGCATAACGAACCGACCGATTACAGCCAGCACGGTAAGCTTCCCCGCGAAACCGCGATCAGCGACGAAACCCCGCGCACGTCGCTGGGCGGTTCGTTGAACATCACGTCGGCCACCATGGATTCGGCGCTGCTTGACCTGCCCTGGCATCTCCCCTTGGAGGAATGGCCCGCCAAGAACCTGGCAGCGCTGCCGCGCGGCATCTCCCGCCACGTCGTCCGCTTCGCGCTGCTGGGCGAAACCGTGATCGCAGTCAAGGAGACCGGGGAGCATATTGCCCGGCACGAATACCATATGCTGCGCAAACTCAACCGGTTGGGGGTCCCCTGCGTGGAGCCGGTGGCCGTGATCACCGGACGTGCCGACGAGAACGGCGACGAACTCAACCCGGTCCTGGTGACCCGTCATCTGAAGTATTCGCTGCCCTATCGTGCCCTCTTCTCCCAGCGGCTGCGGCGCGAGACGCTGCACCGGCTCATCGACGCCCAGGCGTTGTTATTGGTCAGGCTGCATCTGGCCGGCTTCTACTGGGGCGATGTCTCCCTGTCGAACACGCTGTTCCGCCGCGACGCCGAATCGTTCGCCGCCTATCTCGTGGACGCCGAAACGGGAGAACTGTATCCGTCGCTGTCCGAGGGCCAACGCGAATACGACCTCGAAATTGCCCGGGTCAATATTGCCGGTGAACTCATGGATCTGATGGAGGCCTCGTTGATCGAGGACTCGGTCGACCCGCTGGCCACCAGCGAGCAAATCATGGACAGCTACCACCGGCTGTGGCAGGAACTCACCCGCCGCGACCACGTCGATCTGGCCGAACGGTGGCGGGTCGATGAGCGGATCCGCCGACTCAATGATCTGGGCTTCGACGTCGACGAAATCGCCTTGCGGACCACCGCCGACGGCACCCAACTTCAGATCCAGCCCAAGGTCGTCGACGCCGGGCACCATCAACGCCGGCTGCTGCGTCTGACCGGTTTGGATGTCCAAGAGTTCCAGGCTCGACGGCTACTCAACGACATCGATGCCTTCCGAGCCCGCAAGCACCCGGAGATGGATGAGGAACTCAATGCGGCGCAATGGGTTCACGAGGTCTTCGAACCCATCACCGAGGCGATTCCGCGCGAACTCCATGGCAAGCTCGAACCGGCCCAGCTGGTCCATGAGGTGCTCGAGCACCGCTGGTTCATTTCCGAGCAGCGTGGCAGCAACGTCCCGATGGCCGAGACCATCGAGTCCTATATCGAGACGATCCTGCGTCACCGCCGCGACGAGGCGGCGATCATGCTCAACCCCCCGTCGGGGGTCTTGGACGCCGTCGACCAGCCCGAGGGTGGGGAGTAGGACCCCGGGCTGGATCGACGGGCCCGTCCGCTAGGGTCACCCCAGCCAGATCCACCGCACAATCAGCAGCGCGCCGATGAGATAGAGAATCCAGTGCGCTTCCTTGATCCGCCCCGAGAACACCTTGATGAGCGCGTAGGAGACGATGCCCACGGCCACACCTTCGGCGATCGAGAAGGTCAAGGGCATGACGATGATCGTCAGGAACGCGGGCAAGGATTCGGAGATGTCATCCCATTCGATATGGCGTGCCCCCTCCATCATCAGCGCTCCGACGAGGATGAGTGCCGGTGCCGTGGCGGAGGTTGGTACGGCGGCGATGACCGGTGAGAAGAACATCGCCAGACCGAAGAAGCCGGCCACGGTGACCGCTGTCAGCCCCGTACGGCCCCCTTCTTCCACCCCGGCAGCCGACTCGACATAAGCGGTCGTGGTCGAGGTACCCAGTGCCGCACCGCTGAGCGCTGCGAGCCCGTCCATCGAAAACAGGGTCTTTGCCCGTGGCATTTCACCATCCTTGCCGATCATGCCGGCGCGTTGGCTCAGACCGGTGAGCGTTCCGGTGGCGTCGAAGAAATCGACGAAGAAGAACGTGAATACCACCGAGAGCAGTCCTGCCCCCAACGCCCCACCGATATCCAGGTGGAAGGCCAGGTCACTGGGCCAGATCGGCATTTGGACCGGTGAGCCACCGAAGCCGCCGAACGCCGCGAAGGTGCCCTCCTCGGCCCCCGGGTAGACCGGCAGACGGCTGATGACCGCGATGAGGGTCGTGGCGATGATCCCCAAGAGGATCGCCGCCCTGACCTTGAGTTTCATCAGCACGGCGATGATGAGCAGTCCGAGCATCCCCAACCAGACGTGCGGTTTGGTGACGTCCCCGATGCTGACCAGTGTCGCGTCGTTGCTGACCACGAATCCCATGTTCTTCATGCCCAGGAAGGCCAAGAACGCACCGATACCTGCGGTGATCGCGTATTTCATGCTGGTCGACAGCGCCTTGGCGATCGCCTGCCGGATGCCGAACACGCTGAGGATGATGAACAGGACACCGGAGATGAAGACGGCGCCGAGCGCCGTCTCCCAGCGATATCCCAAGCCCAGCACGACCGTGTAGGAGAAGTAGGCGTTCAGCCCCATGCCGGGTGCCTGGGCGAAGGGGTAGCGGGCAATCAAACCCATATACAGCGAGCCCAGGATCGCGGCCATACAGGTGACCATGACCAGCTGGGTGAACAGGTTGCCCACCTCGGGCATCTGGCCGGCCATGGCATCGTTGAGAATGCTCGGGTTGACGAAGATGACGTAACTCATCGCCAGGAAGGTCGTGATGCCGGCACGTATCTCGATGCCGTAGGTCGAGCCGTGTTCGGAGACCTTGAAGTATCTGTCGATCACGCTCCGACCGGCGACGGCGGTTTGTTGCGGCGGATCACTTTCACGTTTTGGGATGTTGGTACTCATTGCTCTCCTTTGAGCATTGGTGGGACCACCACGGTGCGGTTCATCAAATCCACAAAGGACGATGGCCCGGCTGACCCGCGGGGGTCTGGAACATCACTCTGGCGTACGGGTATGAGTCGCCACACCGCCCATCCAGACGCGGTCGAGATCCGCGCTTGTCCCGTTGGCGAAGACTGCTGCCAGGGCGCGGTCGGCGCTGGGAGCATTCTTCAGGATGGCTTCCAGGGGTGTCCCGGGTGGCGGGTTGACCTCGATCGCGTCGAAGACGGCACCGACGCTGAGATGGCCGACGTCGTCATGACCCAGTGCCCGGGCCCCGGACACGGTGGCCAGATGGAGCAGATGCGCGGGACCCAGGGGTACCCCGTCCGGTTGCAGCTGCTGATGGAAGTAGGCCTGTAGGCCTTCCTTGAAATGGTTGAATCCGGTCCCGGCGCCGACATCGGAGCCCAGCGAGACTCGCACCCCCGCCTCGAGGTGTCTTCGCAGCGGAAACAGGCCGCTGCCGAGGGAGGAGTTCGAGGAGGGGCAGTGGGCGACCGCGGTGCCTGTCTCACCGAGTCGGGCCAGTTCGGCGTCGGTCGGGTGGACGTTATGGGCCAGGAGGCTCTGGCGCCCGAGCAGGCCGCGCCGGTCGTAGACATCGCTGTAGTTCGAGGCGTCCGGGAAGAGTTCGGCCACCGCCGCCATTTCTGCCGGGTTCTCGTTGACATGGGAGGTGAAGAATAGATCGGGAGTGCCGTTGAGGGTCTCCCGGCAGGAGTCGAGCAGGTCGGCGCTCGCTGACAGGGCGAAACGCGGTGTGACGGCGTACCGCAGCTTCCCCTTCCCATGCCACGCTTCGATCAGTCCGGCGGCCTCCCGGGCGGCTCGTTCGGGGGTGGTTCGGAGGTCTTCGCGCAGGACCTGGTCGGCAACGACGAGGCCCGCGGTCATGCGCAGACCACTGTGGTGTGCGGCACGGAACAGTGCGTCGGTCGCGGGAACGTAATGGGCGCCGAAGGCCAGTGCCGTGGTGGTTCCTGCACCAATCAGTCCGTTCACGAACTCGCTGGCCACCGCCTGGGCATGGGCCGGATCGGCCATCCGGGCTTCCTCGGGCAGGGCACAGTGATCGAGCCATTCCAGCAGCGGCATCCCCAGCCCACCGATAATCCGCACTTGCGGGTAGTGCACATGGGTGTCGACCAGCCCGGGAAGTAGCAGCCCACTCACCGTGGCCAGCGTTGCTGCCGGGTAGCGTTTTTGTGCTTCGGCGAGAGAGCCTCGGAAGGTAATCACCCCGTCGATGACGGCGAGCGCGCATTCCTCGGCGCGCAGTTCACCGCCGTGGAAGGGGTCCTCTGGGGTGTCTAGGATGAGGCCGTGGACGATCGTCACGGGCGCAAAGGCTTCATGGGTCATGGGGTGGCTTTCTGAAAGACGCGCATCAGGTCCGCGGCGACACTGATGGCGATGACGGCTGGGTGTTTTCCGGTGAGGTCGGGGACCCCTATGGGGCATTGGATACGTTCGATAGCCGACTCGCTGTGGCCTTCGGCCGCAAGTTTCATGCGGAATCTTGACCATTTGGCGGAGGAGCCAATGACTCCGATACTCCCGATGCTTTCGCGCCGCAGGGCTGCGTCGCACAAGATCAGGTCTTCGGCGTGGTCGTGGGTCAGGATCAGTACATGGGCGTCGGCTGGGAGGGCAGCCATCAGTGTCTCGGGGGCCGGCAGGGTGTGGAGGTGCACGGTGGCAGGCCCCGCTTCCAGGCACTCGGCCAGGGTTTCGTCGACCATGCCCCGCCGGGAATCGGCCAGGTGGAGGGTCACATCGGTGCGGCTGAGAATACGGGCCAATTCCTTGCCGACGTGGCCGGCACCGAAAATCGCTACCGTAGGGCGCCGGCCGATCGGTTCAAGGAGCACCCGGACGGTCCCGCCGCAGCATTGGGTGCCATAGGCGACCTGCGCGTGTTCGTTGAGGCCGAACTCGGTTTCCACGACAGTGTCCGCCCCGTCTCTCAGCATGGTGCGGGCCTGCTCGGTGATGGTGGCTTCCATATTGCCTCCGCCAACACTGCCCGAAGCGGTCTCGGCGCCGATGAACATCTTCGCACCGACCTCCCGGGGGGAATGTCCCCGGACGTCGATGATCGTCGCGAGGATCCCCGCGGTCCCGGCAGCGCGGGCACGGGTGATTCCACTGATCCAATCCATCATGTCCCACCACCGTCATTCGGCCGCGAGGGCCGGGTCGGGGGCCCCGCGCCGGACGTGGTCCAGCGCCCAGTACACGGCTTCGGGGGTGGCTGGGGACGGCAGTTCGACCTGTTGTCCCGGCTCCCCGAAAGCCGCTGCGGCTGCCCGCAACGCTTCCCGCACGGCAATCGCGAGCATCAGGGGCGGCTCCCCCACTGCCTTGGAACCATAGACGCTGCCGTCATCGGTGGGGTGGACGTAGAGGTCGACGTTGAACACCTGCGGCAGTTCCGAGAAGGACGGCAACTTATAGGTGCTCGCCGCCTGGGTGAGCAGTTTGCCCCGCTGCGCACCATCGCTGGTATCCCAGCGCAGGTCCTCCTGGGTGAGCCAACCGGCTCCTTGGACGAAGGCCCCCTCGATTTGCTCGAGGTCGATCAACGGCGACAGCGAACTTCCGACGTCGTGCAGCAGGTCCACCTGCCGTGTCGTATACGCCCCGGTGTACCCGTCGACTTCGACCTCGGCCACGGCTGCCCCGCGGGAGTAATACTTGAAGGCGTTGCCCTGATAGGTGCTCGGATCGAAGTAGAGGCCTTCCGTGCGGAAGTAGCCGGTCGCCGACAGGGACACCCGTTGTTGGTAGGCCGTCTCGACGAGCTCTGTCCAGCCCACGGTGTTCTTCGTTCCCAGACCGCTGACGACCTCCCCGCTGATCCGGACGTCGTTGGAGTTCACGCCCAGCATCCCTGCGGCCACCGGTGCCAACCGGTCGAGGATGAGTTCGCAGGCGTTCTTCACCGCCCCTCCGTTGAGGTCCGAACCGGTCGAGGCGGAGGTGGCCGAGCTGTTGGGCACCTTATCGGTCCGGGTCGGGGCCAGGCGTACCCGGCGCAGTGGGAGGCCCAGCGCGGTCGCGGCGACATGCAACATTTTGGTGTGCAGCCCCTGGCCCATCTCCGTGCCTCCGTGATTGATCAGTACCGATCCGTCCCGATAGATGAGCACGAGGGCACCGGCCTGGTTCAGGACCGGCTTATTGAAGGAGACACCGAATTTCACCGGGGTGATGGCCAGCCCGCGTTTGAGGTGCGGGTGCCGGGCGTTGAATTCCGTGATGCCGCGCAGCCGGTCATCGTAGTCACTGGTGTCCAGGAGCTTGTCCCAGATATCCTCCATACGTGACGCCTGGCTGACGACCTGCCCGTAGGGTGTGGTCTGGCCCGGGGTGTAGAAGTTCCGGCGGCGGATCTCTTCTTCGCTGATCCCCAGTTTCGTGGCCGCCTGACCCAGCAGGTCTTCGGTCACGATCATTCCTGCCGGGGCCCCAAAACCGCGGAAGGCAGTATGCGAGGTCTTATTCGTCCGGGCAATCCGGCCGACCACGTGGACGTTGGGAAGATAGTAGGCGTTATCAACATGGCATAACGCCCGGCTGACCACCGCCGGCGAAAGATCGACGCTGAAACCACCATCGGCGGTCAGCACCGCCTTATAGGCGAGGATACGGCCCTCATCGTCCAGGCCTGCCTCCCAGGTGGCATGGAATCCACCGCGTTTGCCGGTCATCGTCAGGTCTTGGGTGCGGTTCAGACGCAGGCTCACGGGCCTGCCGGTCAGTACGGCGCCCAGGGCGGCGACGGAGGCGAACGCGTTCGCGTTCGTTTCTTTCCCGCCAAAGCCTCCCCCCATGCGCAGACACTGCACGGTGACCTGGCTCGACGAAATCCCCAGGACCCGGGCGACGACCTCTTGGGTGTGGCTGGGTGCCTGGGTCGACGACTGGATGAAGACCTGGCCGCCCTCGTCGATGGTGACGAAGGATGCCTGGGTTTCGAGGTAGAAGTGTTCCTGCCCCTGAATGTCGATCCCGCCGCTGAGGCGGTGGGGGGCCTGCTCGAGGGCCGCATCCGCATCTCCGCGCTGGAGGGTTCCCGTGGGACCTTGGAACTGTCCGGCGGCGATGGCCTCCTGGGTGGTGATGATGGAGGGCAGCTCGGTATAGGTGATCTCAATGGCCTCGCTGGCCAGCCGTGCCTGTTCCAGGGTGTCGGCGAGCACCCAGGCCACGGGTTGGCCGTGGAACTGCACTTCCTCGGGGAAGAGGGTCTCGTCCCCGATGTCACCGTAATCGTTGATCCCCGGGACGTCGTGGGCGGTCAGCACCCGGGCCACCCCCGGCATGGTCGCCGCGGTGGAGGTGTCGAGGGAATC
Source organism: Arthrobacter rhombi (assembly GCF_900163545.1). Lineage (GTDB taxonomy): Bacteria > Actinomycetota > Actinomycetes > Actinomycetales > Micrococcaceae > Arthrobacter_H > Arthrobacter_H rhombi_A. The sequence goes on along the minus strand of NZ_FUHW01000034.1, from coordinate 9,314 downwards.
GATCCGGGCGTGCGCGGAGAACACCTGCAAGGGCCACGCGTGCAGGACATGAGCCGAACGGTGGGGCAGGTCGTCGGTGTACAGCGCCCGACCGGTGACATGTTCCCACGCCGCCTCGTGCGGCATGACGACCCCGGCAACGCTGTCTTCGGGGATTTCGGCCAGGGGCCGGGACGAGAACGGTTTCATGATCCGACCTCCTCAGAGAAGCGGCGTATGGATTGGGCGAGCGTGGCACTGCGGTAGGCGGCGCTGGCCCGGTGGTCGGACATCGGCGTCCCCTCGGCCTCCATCACCGCGGCGGCGGCCTCGAACGTCGGGGCCGTCCACGGCTGGCCGAGCAAGGCCGCCTCGGTGTCCCGGGCACGGAGCGGGGTGGCGGCGGCTCCCCCGACCCCGATGCGGATCTGTTCGATCATGCCGTCGGTGACGGTCGCGGCGATGGCCACGGCGACGGAGGAAATATCGTCGAATTTGCGTTTGGCGACCTTATAGAACCTGCCCAGCGGCGCGACCGGCGTCGGGATGCGCACCGCACGAATGAGCTCGTCCGCCTCCCGGACACTTTGCCGGTACCCGGTGAAGTACTCGGCCAGGGCCACCGTCCGGTCTCCCCGGGGGGAGCTGAGTATCAGGTCGGCGTCTAGGGCCAACAGCGCCGGCGCCAGATCCCCGATCGGGGAGCCGGTTCCCAGGTTTCCGCCGATCGTCGCGGCATTGCGGATCAGTCGGGAGGCAAACAGCGGGAAGAGTTCACCGAGCAAGGGCACCGACCCGCCGAGGAGGCGTTCAACATCCGAGAGGGTGAGCGCCGCTCCGATCTCGATATGGTCCTCGGCGACGTGGAACCGCCGCATTTCGGACAACTGGTCGATGGCGATGGTCAGGGGGGCCCTGCGGTGTTTGATGGTCAGTTCGACGCCCCAGTCGGTGGAGCCGGCCAGCAGGACGGCGTCCTGCGTCGTGGCCAGAAGCTCCAGGGCCTCGGCGAGATCCACCGGGCGAACGAACGTGCCGCCGTCGCTCTCGAGGCGCAACGGCTGACTGGTCGGTGCCGCCTGCTCTCGTCGCCGGGCGATCGGGTCGTCGGGGTCCACGGCTCCCAGGGCGAAGGCCGCGTCGCGGATCGGCCGGTATCCGGTGCACCGGCACAGGTTCCCGGAGAGGGAGTGAAGGTCGAACCCATTGGCTCCGACATCCGGTTCATGCGCCGGCGTCGCTTCGTATCTGGTGGCCGGTTCGGTCCTCGCTTCCGCAGCGCCGCCGGTCCGCGGGGGCAGCCAGGATTTGAGGGGCCGGGCCTCGTCGTGGGCGACCATCGGCCACGGAAGTTCGTTTCCTGTGGGTGCGGGCTGGGCGGCGGAGACGATATCCGAGGTGCTGGGGGCCGAACCGCAACCCGCGGGGCCGCAGGCGCAACCGGTGCGGTCTTCGCGATAGTATTCGGCGGCCATCGAGGAGACGAACCCCGGGGTGCAGTACCCGCATTGGGAGCCTCCCCGCACGGCCATTTCCTGTTGGACGGGGTGCAGCGCTTCGGAGGAAGCCAGCCCCTCGGCGGTGTAGATTTCCTGGCCTGCGAGTGCGGCGGCAGGGACCAGGCAGGAGTTGATCGACGTCCAGCGGGTGCCGCCGTCTCCGTCGGGGCGGGAGACCATCACGGCGCAGGCTCCGCATTCGCCTTCAGCGCAGCCCTCCTTGGGGCCGGTGATCCCACTGCCGCGCAACCACTGCAATGTGGTCGTATGCGGGGCGACGTCCGCAACGGACATCTCGTGGTCATTGACGGTCACGGCCGTGGCAGCCATGTCCTGGGTGGTTTGATCCGCGGCATCGGTCATGATTGAGCCTCCTCCGACCTATCCAGCAACGGTGCCCACTCCACTGTGGGGGGCATTGTCGCTGGCATGGTTGAGGCCGACGAGGTCAGGAGAGCCACACCAGGTTATCCATGCGAACAGGTGATGACTATTGTGATGCAGCTTACATCGAGAGTCCGAAAACCGGAAGTGGGTTTCTTCGATCGTCTCCTCGCGGTTCGCAACCGGCAGCATGATGGGCGTCGGTCATCCCGTCGTTAGCGCCGTTCAGCGGGGAGGGTTGTTCCGGGCAGCGTGAAGGCCGCCGCGCAGAGTGCCTGGGCGCCGAGGACGACGCCGGAGTCTTCGTCCACCTCACAGGTGACGGTTCCGTGGCTCCAGAGAGGCACCGGGTTCGCCTCCGGGTTCAGGCCCTCCAGCCGGAGGCCGCGGGCGGCATCGCGAAAGAGCACCACCAGAACCGCTTCGTGGTGGTCTTCGCGGATGAAGGCGAGCGTCCCGCCCTCGGCGTGCAGCCACCGCAGTCCCCCGGAGGTCAGTGCCGGACGCTCCCGTCGCAGTGCCGACAACGAGGCGTAGAGGCCGCGTAGATCCGCGGGGATCCGGCGCGGATCATCCCACGGCATGGGGGTGCGGGATTTCTCCCCGTTGAAACCCTCGAGCCCGAATTCATCCCCCATGAAGACCATCGGCACCCCCGGCAGGGTGAACTGCAGGGCCACGGCCAACGGTTGCGCGCCGGGAAGGATGGCGCTGGCCGCCCGGGCGGTGTCGTGGGTGTCGATCGCGTTGAGGTTCGCCAGGCGCACCCGCCAGGGGAAGGCTGCGGCGAAGTCCAGATGAGTGTCCAGGAACTCCTCGGCACCGGTGCTGTCGGGCCCCCGTTGGGGCAAACCGTAGAAGTCGGGCCACGGCTGGGAGGTGACATTGCCCTGCGGCATGACCGCGGCGCCGTCGTCCTGCCAGGTGCGCGGACGGGCCAACCACTGCCACAGTGGGCGGGTGAAGTTGGTGTAGGTCATGGCCCCCTGCCAAGTGTCCCCCTGGAAATCGGGGGCGGCATCGGAGGTGGATTCGGCCACCAGCAGGGCTTCGGGGTTGATGTCGTGCATCCGCTGGCGGATGAGTGCCGCGATCTCGTGGTTGAAGTCGTCGGCGCCGGCCCGCCCGGTCATGTTCCCGACGTCGATCCTCCAGCCGTCCATGCTGAACGGCGGCTGCAGCCAGCGGGCCACCATCGAATCGTCGTCCAGGATGAACCGTTCCCGCAGCCCCTGTGAGCGCCAGTTGAACTTCGGCAACGAGTCAACCCCGAGCCAGGCCAGGTACTCGGTATTGTCCTTGCTGAAATAGTAGAAATCGGATTCGGGGGCTTCGGGGTTCCGGTAGGCAGCCCTGAACCATTCGTGGGCGTCCCCGGAGTGGTTGGTCGTCAGGTCCCCCACGACCCGAAGCCCGCGGGCGTGGGCATCGGCCACGAGTCGGATCAGTGCCTCATCGCCGCCCAGCAGCGGGTCGACCCCTGCGAAGTCGGAGGCGTCGTAGCGGTGGTTGGAACGGGCCGGGAACATCGGTGTCAGATACAGCACGGTCGCCCCGATCGCCTCGAGGTGGTCCAGGTGTTCGCCAATGCCGGCCAGGTCCCCGCCGTAGTACTGGTACGGGGTGTCGGGGCCACGGCCGATGACCTCGCTGGTGTCCCAGTCGGCGGGAACCGCCCAGCTGGGTAGCTCGCGGTCAGCTGCCGAAGCCGAGCGGGCGAACCGGTCGGGGAAGACCTGGTACATGACCGAACGGTGGATCCACTCGGGGATCGCGGCACCGGCGCAGATCCTGAAATCCTGGGCATCGGGGGTGTCCCGCTGGGAGGTTCCCCGGGCATTGACCCAGAGCGAGCCCGTCCCGGTGCGCATCACCCAGCGGTACTTCTGTACCGGGTTCACCACGGTCAGCACGGCTTGCCACCAGACCCAGCCTTCAGCCTCCCCGAGACGGGTTGCTTCGTCGTAATGGGGTTCGGCGTCGCGGACGCTGCGCAGCCAGACCCCTCCGGGGGCGGGCTGTTCGGCAGGAACTCGCAGCCGGACGGCGACGTCCTGACCCAGGGCGGGGTCTTGGCGGTCGACATAGAGTGCGGAGCCGTCGTGGTGTGGCGCTGGAATCATGGGTGCCTCCTGGTGGACAGTCTCTCATCGTCGGCTTCCGGTGAATCCGATGGTGATGCACGTCATCATCGTAAGCTCTCACACGAGCGGCGTGGGCTTCCGTGACGCGTAGCCCCGGAGTGTGTGCAAACGTTTTCACGACGGTGCGACCGCCGCTATGCTGGAGCGCATGCGACCAGCCCCTGCCGTGAGCGCGGTGTCGGATCTGCCGACCGCCGCACCCCGCCCCGATGCCCCCTCAGCGGTCCCGCACCCGGCCTTTGCCCGCGGCCCACTAGCCCACGCCCCTTCCACGGACCGCTCGTGGTGGCGTAGTTCGGTGATCTATCAGATCTACCCGCGGTCCTTCCGGGATCTGCACGGTTCGGGCACCGGCAACCTGGCCGGCATCACCGCCGAGCTGCACCAGATCGCCGGTTTGGGGGTCGACGCCGTCTGGCTTTCCCCGTTCTATCCCTCCCCGCAACGCGATGCCGGATACGACGTCTCCGATTACACCGACGTGGACCCCCTCTTCGGGAACCTTGACGACTTCGACGCACTCATCGCCCGGGCCGACGATCTCGGCCTTCGAGTCATCGTCGACCTGGTCCCCAACCACTGCTCCGAGGAGCACACGGCCTTCCGTGCGGCCCGGGCGGCCGGTCCGGGATCCGCCGAGCGCGAGCTCTTCATCTTCCGCGACGGTCGTGGCGTCGCAGGCCAGGAGCCGCCGAATAATTGGCAGTCGCACTTCGGCGGGCCCGCATGGACCCGCGTCACCGAACCCGATGGCACCGCGGGGCAGTGGTACCTGCACCTCTTTGATTCTTCCCAACCCGATTTCAACTGGGATTCGCAGGCAGTCCACGCCGAGTTCGAGAGGATCCTGCGCTTTTGGTTGGCTCGCGGGGTCGCCGGGTTCCGGGTCGACGTCGCCCATGCCCTGGTCAAGAAACCGGGGCTGCCGGATTGGGGCGGCAACGCCAACGGCTCCCCCAGCACGGGCTTCCCCTTCTCCGAGGCCCCCATGTTCGGCCAGCCGGGGGTGCACGAAATCTACCGCAGGTGGCGGGACATCCTCGCCGAGTACGACGGCGAACGCATCCTGTGTGCCGAGGCCAACGCCCACCCGGTGGATGCGGTCGCCGACTGGGTCCGCTCGGATGAGATGCAACAGGCCTTCAACTTCCCGTATCTCAATACCGGGTGGAATGCCCGGGCCCTGCGAGCCGTGGTGGACCGTTCACTGGCGGCCTTCGACGCGGTGGGGGCTCCCAGTACCTGGGTCTTGTCCAACCATGACGTCAGCCGACATGTCACCCGTTTTGGTTCCACGGCCGCCGTCCGTTTCGGCGACGGTCTGGGCCCCCGTGATCCGCAACCCGATCATGAGTTGGGGTTGGCCCGCGCTCGGGCAGCCACCGTGTTCATGTTGGGCCTCCCGGGCGGGGCTTATCTGTATCAGGGTGAGGAACTGGGGTTGCCCGACCACACCACCTTGGAGGACAGGTTCCGTCAGGACCCGAACTTCTTCCGCACTGCCGGTCAACGGGTCGGTCGTGACGGCTGTCGTGTTCCCCTACCCTGGACACCTTCGGGCCCGACACTGGGCTTCGGCCCGGGGAAAACTTCCTGGCTGCCCCAACCAGCCGACTGGGAACGGCTCACCCGGTCCGCCCAAAACGGGGATCCTGCGTCGACCTTGTCCATGTATCGGCAGGCTCTGGCGACACGGCGTAGGCTGGAGCTCGGCTCCGGTGGGCTGCGATGGCTCGATACCCGTCCTGCGGACGGGGTGATTGCCTTCGAGAACTCCGGCATCGGCGTCGTGCTCAACACCTCGGACGATCCGGTGCCCCTGCCCGAGGGGGAGGTTGTGCTCTCCAGCGGACCGGGAGCCACCACCGACGCGGACGGGGTGGTGGTCTTGGCCCCGAATGCTGCGATCTGGCTGCGGCAGCACCGATAGGCAACGGGGCGAATCCACGCCCGTGGACGGAAGGACGCTCATGGCGGGCATCAAGGACGTGGCCGAATTGGCCGGTGTCTCAGTAGCCACCGTCTCGCGTGCCCTGAGCGGCAACGGGAAGGTTTCGGCCGCCGCCAAGGAACGAGTTCAGGCCGCCGCCGAGTCGTTGGGCTACGTCGTGTCCTATAACGCCTCTTCCCTGGCTTCTGGGCGCAGCCGGAATATCGGTTTGGTGGTTCCCACCGTGGGCCGATGGTTCTTCTCGACCGTGCTGCAGGGGGCCACCAGCGCTCTGATCGATGCCGGCTACGATCTCACCTTGTACAACACCGGTGGCGAACAACGTCACCGGGATTCCGTGTTCTCGGAACTGCTCTTGCGCAAACGCCTCGACGGGGTCATTACGGTCACGCTCAAACTGGAGCCCGAGGAGATCGAGCAGCTGGCCTCCGTCGGTAAGCCGGTTGTGGCCATTGGGGGATATATCCCCCAGATCGATACAATTTGGGTGGATGACTTCAATATCGCCGCGCTGGCCACGGAGCACCTGATCGGCCTGGGCCATCGGGAGGTCTCCTTCCTGGGCGGTACCGAGGAATTCGAGGTGGACTTCAAGCTGGGTTCGGCCCGGGAGGACGGTTTCGAATTCGCCATGGACCAGGCAGAGGTACCTATCCGTCGGGATTGGTTGCTGACCGCCGATTTCTCCACAGCGGGCGCTTATCAGAAGGTCCGCAACGTCCTGGCCAGCCCGTGTCGGCGCCCCACGGGGATCGTCTGCGCCTCCGATGAGATGGCCTTCGGGGCGATTCTCGCGGCCCGCGACCTTGGCCTGCGGGTGCCCGAGGATGTGTCGGTCATCGGCATCGACGGACACGAGCTCGGCGAGCTCCTTGGGCTGACAACCATCGCCCAGGATCCAGGAGGACAAGGGGCCGCCGCGGTGGGCAAACTGCTCACGCTTCTGGGCGAAACAGATCCTGCCAGCGGCCCAGACCCGACGGCTGGATTCTTTCCCACGGAGTTCACGTCACGCTCCTCCACGGGCGCCCCGCCGCGCACCTAGTGCAGACGGCCGTGGGTGCGGATACGAAAAAGGGGCCGATCTCTCGGCCCCATCCTCGTGGTTGACGACTGTTCCGGTTTCTTCGAACTCGTGGTTCGTTCTCCGGAAGATGGTCGGGGTGACAGGATTTGAACCTGCGACCTCGTCGTCCCGAACGACGCGCGCTACCAAGCTGCGCCACACCCCGTGGGGTCATCAACCTCAAGAAGTTTACCGGTTCGGACCCGAATTCACTAATCGGGTTCGGTGGCTTCAGATTCCCTTTCCGGGGTTCAACAGGCCCTGCGGGTCCAGCAAGCCGCGGATCCTGTACTGCAGGTCCAGGACGTCGGGTTCAAGCTCCCAGGTCAGCCAGCGGCGCTTATATTGGCCCACGCCGTGCTCGCCGGTGATCGTTCCTCCAGCGTCCAGGGCCGCGCGCACCGACTCGTCCAAGGCGGCCTCCAGTCGCTTCATCCCGGCCTGGCCCTCACGGGGGTCGATCCAGAAGGTGGGGTGGAGGTTGCCGTCTCCTGCATGGCAGACGACCCTGACCCAGACCTGATGCCTGTCGGCGATTTCGTGGAGCGTGTGGATATAGCCCACGAGCTGCGACCGCGGCACGGCGATGTCCTCGCCGGCCCGGAACTCGTCGTCTTGTTCGTCGCCGCGACTGTTCCTGCGCATCTCGATGAGCTCCGCGGCCGTGGCATCACCCGAGGCACTGACTTCTGCCCCCAGCTCGGTGAGAACCTTGCGAATCACTTCTTCCTCGATGGCCGCCCCGTAGCCGTCGGTACGGATCAGCAGCATCGCTCCCCCACGGTCGGTGAGGTGGGTTCCGTGGATCGAGTCCAGTACCTGCATGGTTCCGGAGTCGAGCATTTCGGTGATCGCCGGCTGGACCCGGGCCTTGCCGATGGCCAGTACGCCCGCGGCAGCACCTTCCAAATCGGGAAAGAGCGCGACGATCGAACGTTGGTCGGCACTGAGATAGCGCAGCCTGAGAGTGGCCGCAACGACGATCCCCAGGGTTCCTTCGGATCCGACGAAGAGGCTGGTGAGGTCGTAGCCGGCTACCCCCTTGAAGGTGTTGCGTCCGACGTGGATGAGTCGGCCGTCGGCCAGCACGACGTCCAGCGCCAAGACCGAGTCACGGGTGACCCCATATTTGGCGCAGCGCAGTCCCCCGGCATTGGTGGCGATATTCCCACCGATCGTGGAGATTTTATGGCTGGCAGGGTCGGGGGCATACATGAGCCCGTGGACGGCCACTGCATCATTGAGATCGGAGTTGATCACTCCAGGCTGCACGACGGCGGTTTCGTCTTCGGCACGGATCTCAAGGATGGCGTCCATCCGTTCCAGGGAGAGGACCACGCTATTCCGGGTGGCATGGACGCCACCGGAGACCCCGGTCCCTGCGCCGCGGGCGATCACCGAGAAGCCCAGCTCGCCGGCCAGCAGGACGACCTGCTGGACGTCGGTGGCATCCCTGGCGAAGACGACGGCCAGGGGCACCTGCGGATCGGCCACGTGACCATAATCGTGGCTGTAGTCCTCCAGCACGATGGCTTCAACGCAGACTTGTTCCGCATCGAGTGCGCTGGTGAGGCGTTCGGCCACGAGCGTGGCATCGACCTCTTGTACCGGTGCGCTCATGCGGCACCACCCATGAACCGTTGGTAGTAGCCCAGGATCTCGGGCCAGGCTTCGGCCACCTCGTGTTGGCCTTCACCTGCCGGGCCGGGAGCCCAGCCGTCGTGGGTGACCCTCACGTCGGTGGCTCCGGTGCCGGTCTCCTCGAAGTCGATCGCTACGTGGGTCGGGGCTTCTTGCTCGTAGCCGAGGCTGAAATCCCATTCCAGCCGGCCATGGGAGCGCTCCGAAGCCTCGCTGCGTCCCGGCGGTTCTGCGTGGCGCACGCTCCCCCACTGCCTGCGTTCGCCCTCTTCGGACTCCTCGATCAGCAGTCCATCTTCAATCCCCAAGTGGGAGCCCGGACCCATCGTTCCCACGGTGCCCAGGGGCCACCAGAGGTGCAGGTAGTCGACGAACCCTTCATAGGCTTGTTCACATTCCATTGCGACCGTCACGCAAGCCACCACCGGTTCCAGCCGGGGGCGGCCTCCGTCGCTTCCCGGGTCGGGTGTGGGCTCCGCGTGGGAGAAAATGCCGTCCATGCTTCAAGACTACCTTCAGCGCCGGCAGCGTGCGCTGGCGCTCCATCGGCACCGTTAAATGCGTAGGGCCCCGGACGATGTCCAGGGCCCTACTCAAAATTTGTCCGGCGGCGACCTACTCTCCCACACCCTCCCGAGTGCAGTACCATC
>NZ_FUHW01000040.1 GCF_900163545.1 Arthrobacter rhombi | reverse complement strand
CATTAATTCATATCGTGTCGTGGCACGAGTTCAACCAACCTACTTGGGCAGTACACCTAGTGGACGGGGGCCGAATCCCGTCTCGCCGTCGTGCGCTCGAGCTGGCAGGTATCGGTGAGCACGATCTCCCCGTTCTCCAACCGAGGATGGCTACAGTCTTGCAGGACGCTCATGACCAGGCGGATGAGGGTTCCGTGAGCGACGACCACCAGATCGGTGTCCGGGTACTCCCGGGCCAGACTGACCAACGCGGCCAGGCCCCGTTCGACGACCTCGGCTTCGGGCTCGGCGCTGAGCAATAGTTCGTCGATCTGGGGGCGCGGCATCCCGACCACTGCCCGGCCCTCCCCGTCGCCGTAGTGGCGCTCCTGGAGCCCCACGACAGGATCCACCGCCTCCAGGCCCAGCTGGGCGCCGATCAGTGCGGCAGTTTCCACCGCACGGCCCAGCGGGGAGGAGACCAGGGTGCCCCAGCCGCCGTCGTGTTCTGTCAACCGTTTTCCGGCGGCCCGGGCCTGGGCCCTGCCGGTCTCATTCAGGGGGATGTCGGTCTGCCCCTGAAGACGGCCCTCGGCGTTCCATGCGGTTTCCCCGTGGCGCACCAGCGCAATGCGTGTTCCCATACACCCATCCTATCTGGGGGTGCTGGGGCGCAGCTTATTCGGACTACACTCGATCAGCTGCCACGTGACGAAACATTCTTTGATGAAAGGTGATGATTTGTCACGATGGAAGGCATCGGGAACTTCCCGACCCCCACTTCGAAGGAGCCACCACGGAGATGTCGGAACATCGGTTTGGATTCCGTACCCGCGCCCTGCACGCCGGGGGCACCCCCGACGCCGAGCACGGCGCTCGCGCGGTACCGATCTACCAGTCCACCTCGTTCGTCTTCAAGGACACCGACGATGCGGCCAATCTGTTCGCCTTGCAGAAGTACGGGAATATCTACTCCCGGATCGGCAACCCGACCGTCGCGGCCTTCGAGGAACGCGTCGCCTCCTTGGAGGGCGGCATCGGCGCCGTGGCTACCGCCTCGGGTATGGCCGCCGAGTTCATCACCTTTGCCGCACTGACCGGTGCCGGGGACCATATCGTCGCCTCGTCGAAGCTCTATGGCGGCACCATCACCCAGCTGGACGTGACGCTGCGCCGCTTCGGCGTGGACACCACCTTTGTGGACAGCAATGAGGCCGCCGATTTCGCCGCAGCCCTCCGCCCGGAAACCAAGGCCATCTACACCGAGGTGGTCGCCAACCCCTCCGGCGACATCGCCGACCTCAAGGGTCTGGCCGCCGTCGCCCGGGAAGCGGGTATTCCGCTGGTCGTCGATTCCACCCTGACCCCGCCATATATCCTGCGCCCCATCGAACATGGTGCCGATATTGTCATCCATTCGGCCACCAAATTCCTCGGCGGGCACGGCACGACGATGGGCGGTGTCGTCGTCGAATCCGGGAGGTTCAACTGGGGCAACGGAAACTTCCCGACCCTGACCGAACCGGTGCCCTCCTACGGCAATGTCTCCTGGTGGGGGAACTTCGGCGAATACGGATTCCTGACGAAGCTACGCTCCGAACAGTTGCGCGATATTGGTCCTGCCCTCTCCGCCCAGTCGGCCTTCCAACTGCTGCAGGGGGTCGAAACACTCCCGCAGCGCATGGACGCCCATCTGGCCAATACCGCCAAGATCGCCGCCTGGCTCGAGGCCGACCCCCGCGTCACCTACGTCAACCACGCCGGGCTGCCCTCCCACCCGCAGCACGCCCGGGCCAAGGAACTGCTGCCCGACGGCGTTGGATCGGTCTTCAGCTTCGGGGTTGCCGGCGGACGCGCAGCTGGCAGCCGATTCATCGAGGCGCTGCAACTGGCCAGCCATCTGGCCAATATCGGTGACGCCCGCACGCTGGTCCTGCATCCGGGTTCGACCACGCACCAGCAGTTGAACCCCGAACAGCTGGCCGCCGCCGGAGTGCCGGAGGACCTGATCCGTCTCTCGGTGGGGCTCGAAGACGTCGAGGACATCATCTGGGATCTGGACCAGGCCCTCACGGTCTCCCAGGCAGGCTTCGAGGAACACGAAGACTCCGGCACGCCTGCGGCGCCGGTGGCCGAAGAGATCGGAGTCTTCTCATGAGCACGGCAACCACCGAACGCAGCTGGGTCGGCCCCTCGGCCCCCGAGCGGCTGAACATCCTGCGCTCCACACAGTCCATCGCGATCGTGGGAGCCTCGAACAAGACGGCACGCGCCTCCTACTTCGTGGCAACCTACCTGCTCTCCTCCACCAACTACCGGGTCTACTTCGTGAACCCGGTCCTGGACGAGATCCTAGGCCGGCCGGTCTACGCATCGTTGGCCGATTTGCCGGAGGTCCCCGATCTGGTCGAGGTGTTCCGCAAGAACGACGACCTGCCCGGTGTTCTGGATGAGGCTATTGCTGTCGGGGCGAAGACGCTGTGGCTGCAGCTCGGCGCTTGGCACGAAGAGGTCGCGACGAAGGCCGAAGCCGCGGGAATGAACGTGGTGATGGACCGCTGCGTGAAGATCGAGCACGCCCGCTTCCACGGAGGCCTCCATCTGGCCGGTTTCAACACCGGCGTCGTGTCCTCCAAACGGCAGGTCCTGGCCTAGAAACAACGACGGCGGCCCTCCCGAAGCTCGGGACGGCCGTCGACGCCGGATTCCTCAGGCGTTGATGTCGGTGCCGATCCTCCGGTTGGCCAGCACCGGCAGGAATTGGCGCACCTCCTCGACACGGCGCCGGGTGACATCGACGGTGACCAGCGCTTCGGTCTCCTCGCCGAGGAAGTCCACCGGAATGCCCAGCGGGTCCAGGATCGCCGAATGGCCGACGGTGTTCGTCGAACTCGTTCCCGCGGCGGCGACCCAGACGGTATTCTCCACCGCGCGGGCCTTGAGCAGGGTCTCCCAGTGGTCGATCTTATGGTCGCCCTTGAACCAGGCCGCGGCGACGAGGACCACGTCGGCACCGGCGAGGGCCAGCCGGCGGGCCATCTCCGGGAAACGGATGTCGTAACAGGTCATGATCCCGACCTTCAGCCCGCCGATGTCAAAGACCGGGACCGCCGAGGCGTCACCGGATTTGATGCGGTTGGATTCCTGATAGGAGAAGGCGTCATAGAGGTGGATCTTCCGGTAGGTACCCAAAATGGCACCGCTACCGTCGATGGTCACCAGCGTGTTGTAGGGCTGGGGATCTTCACTGGGCTCGTATCCCCCGGCCACGATCGCGACCCCGAATTCCGCGGCCAGCAGGGAAAGTTGCTGGACGAAGGTGCTCCAATCCCGTTCCACGGCGGTGGTCAGGTTCCCCTCGACCTTGCGGACCGTGAACATCGTTTCCTCGGGGAAAAGCACCAGTTCCGCACCCGAATCCTTGGCGCGGGCGACCAACCGGCGAACCACCTGCAGGTTCTCTGCCATATCGCCGCTGGGTGAGAGCTGTCCAACACTGATCTTCATGGTTTTCGCCTTCCGCTGTGCGTCCCTCCAGCCTACCCACGATCGACCAAAAGGTGGATGGCCTCGGTCGGTGTGACCCGTAACGTTAAAGACGTGAAGAAACCCCCACCTAATAAGTGGGCCGCCCTGGCCGTTCTGGCCGCCGGCCTATCCATGATCGTGCTCGACGGCACCATCGTCGGCGTCTCCTTACCGACGATCATTGACGACCTCGGACTGGATCTGGGTGATGCCCAATGGGTGAACAGTCTGTACTCGGTGGTGCTGGCCGCCCTGCTGCTCAGTGCCGGCCGATTGGGCGACCGGGTCGGACGACGAAAACTCTTCGTCGCCGGCGTCGTGCTGTTCATGGCGGGCAGCCTGTTCTCCGCGATGGCCGATTCCTCGTCCGCGCTCATCCTGGGCCGTGCCATCCAGGGCGTCGGCGGTGCCGCGGTCCTGCCGTCCACCCTGGCCAGCGTCAACGCCAACTTCCAGGGACGCGATCGCGCCGCAGCCTTCGGGGTCTGGGGCGCCGTGATGTCGGGGATGGCTGCCGTCGGCCCGCTGCTGGGCGGCTGGCTCTCCTCCAGCGTCGACTGGCGGTGGATCTTCCTGGTCAACCTGCCCTTCGGTCTCCTGATCCTCGTGGGGACCGTGCTCTTCGTTCCCGAAACCAGTGACACGCATTCGGCTCCGGGCTTCGACGTCGTCGGGCTGCTGCTCAGTGCCTCCGCATTCGGCCTGTTGGTCTTCGCACTGATCGAGGGCCCCACTCTGGGCTGGTGGACCCCTCAGCAACCCTTGGCTATCGGCCCCGTTTCCTGGCCCGCGGGCAGTTCTCCGGTTATTCCGCTGGCGATCGCCGGCGTCGTACTCCTCGCGGCGTTCCTGGGCTGGCAGGCACACCGCGCCAAACTGGGCCACGCCGCCCTGCTGGATTTGAAGCTCTTCAAGATCAGCACGTTCTCCTGGGGGAATACCGCTGCAGCAGCGGTCGCCGTGGGCGAATTCGGCCTGCTGCTGGTATTGCCCTTGTTCCTGGTCAACGTCTTGGAAACCGGCACCCTCGGCGCCGGCCTGATCCTGGCGGCCATGGCGTTGGGCGCCTTCGGTTCGGGAGCGGCGGCACGGCATCTGGCGGATCTGATGGGCGCGGCACGTGTGGTCATCCTCGGCCTGGCCCTGGAGGTCGCCGGCGTGCTGGTGCTGGCCATCTTCACCAGCAACAGCCTGCCCATCGGCCTCTTGGTTCCGGTGCTGGTCGTCTACGGGCTGGGGCTGGGCCTGGCTTCGGCACAGCTGACGGGCACCGTCCTGCGGGACATCCCCACCGAAGCCTCGGGCGAGGCCTCGGCCACCCAGTCCACCGTGCGTCAGATCGGCTCAGGACTCGGCTCGGCCATCGCCGGAACCATCCTGGCCGTCGCCACGGCCGCCAGCGCCGTGGGTCTGCTGCGCGATGCCGGCGCCGATGATGCGACAGCCACCAAAATGGCCTCAGGGCTCAGCGATTCCGCTGGCGGCCTGATCTCCAGCGTGAACGCCGCCAGCCCGCTGCATGATGCCCTGACCGCGGGGTTCGCCACGGGTGTGCAGTGGTCCCTCTTCGGCGCTGCGGCCTTCCTCATCCTCGGGCTGATCGCCTCGTTCCGGGTCGCCTCCGCGGCCCGGTTGACCGGCAAGGGGGCAACGGGCGCAGACGCGGGGCTCAGCCAGGAGTAGCCTGAGCCCATGGAAGCCCACCCGCGTTCCGTGGACGTCTGCGTCATCGGCGCCGGACCCACCGGTCTGATGGCCGCGAACTGGCTCGAACGCCTCGGTGTGAAGGCGGTCATCATCGACGGCAAGGCCGGCCCCACCCGGGAATCGCGGGCGCTGGGCGTCCAGGCCCGCACCATGGAGATCTACGCCCAACTAGGGGTCGTGGACCAGGTGCTGGCCGAGGCGGTACCGGCGAACGAGATGCGTCCGGGGGTCGGGCGCACCTCGTGGAGTGCGGTCCCGCTGGACCGGATCGGGAAGGGGCTGACCCCCTATCCGGGGATCACCATCCTCGAACAGCACGCCAACGAACGGATCCTGGCAGATCGACTCGTCACCCGGGGGCGGCCCGTGCGCTGGAACACCCGGGTGCTCTCCGTCCAGCAAGACGGCGACAGGGTCGACATTGACGTCGAATCCGCAGGCGAAACCCGGGAGACCCTCCGGGCCCGCTACGTCATCGCCGCCGATGGGGCTTCCTCCCCGACCCGCGGCCAGCTGGGCATCGGCTTCGACGGCCAGACCAACGCGAAGGTCTTCTACGTCATCGACGCCCAGGACGTCCATGGCACGGATTCGGGCATCAACGTGCGCCTGGCCGGAGATGACTTCCTGCTGACCTTTCCCATGTCCGACGCGACCCCGGGCGCCCGGCGGGTTAGATTGCTGGGTATCCTGCGCGATGTTCCCGACGGCCCCTCCCCGACGGCCGAATCCTCAGGTCCAGACACCGTGACCCTCGACGAGTCCCGCGCCCGGGCCGCCCTGGACACGGATTTCGGGGTGACCTACTCCCGTGCCGGGTGGTTCGCGACCTACCGGGTGCACCACCGGGTGGCCGAGGCCTTCCGCTCCGGACGGGTCTTTCTGGCCGGGGATGCCGGGCACGTGCACTCTCCCATCGGCGCCCAGGGCATGAACACCGGGCTGCAGGATGCCCATAATCTTGCGTGCAAGCTCGCAGATGTCCTGTCCGGTCGGATGCCCGAGGACTATCTCGAACGGTACGAGGCAGAACGTCGGCCGGTGGCCCTGCGGCTGGTCGCCACCACCGACCGACTCTTCGCCCGGGTCACGTCCTCCACGGCGCGGGCCCGGTTCATCCGCAGCCGCGTGATGCCACTGGTATGGCCGGTCTTGGTGCGGCTGGTGCCTCGCGGCCCTCTGGGTGCCCGGATCTTCGGCTACGTCTCCCAGCTGCGCATCCACTACTGGATGACGGAGGGGGCACGGGTCAAGGCCGAGGCGCTGCGTGGTCCTGCCCGGGCCCGACGCCGGGATCCGGTGGTGGGCCGCCGCCTGCCGTGGATCGGGGCAACGAATCCGGGCGAGGATAACCATGCGCCGCTGGCCTCGGCCCAGTGGCAGGTCCATGCCTACGGGCCAAGGGCAGCAGGCCAGGGAGCCATCACGGCGCAACAGTATGACTTCGAGTTGCACACCTTCGGTGCGTCACCGCGGCGCGGGCTACCCGACGGAACGGTGGTGGTGGTCCGCCCCGACGGTTTTGTTGCCGTGCGGCAACGGGTCGGGACGAACCGCCACGGCGCTTAGAGCGTGTCGTCGATCAGGTCGTACCGCACGATCGTCTGCTCGCGGTCGGGGCCGACACCGATGGCCGAAATCCGGGTTCCAGAGATCTTCTCCAGCGCCAGGATGTAGTTCCGCGCGTTCTCTGGCAGATCCTCCATGGTCCTGGCCTTCGTAATGTCCTCGGTCCAGCCGTCGAAGTACTCGAAGATCGGCCTCGCGTGGTGGAAGTCGGTCTGCGTCATGGGCATTTCATCGTGGCGGACCCCGTCGACGTCGTAGGCCACGCACACCGGGATTCTTTCGATGTTCGAGAGCACGTCGAGCTTGGTCACGAAATAGTCGGTGAAGCCATTGACCCGCGAAGCGTGGCGAGCCAGTACGGCGTCGTACCAGCCGCAACGGCGGGCCCGTCCGGTGTTGACTCCGAACTCGCCGCCGGTCTTTTGCAGGTACTCGCCCATCTCGTCGAAGAGCTCGGTGGGGAAAGGGCCGGCCCCGACACGGGTGGTGTAGGCCTTGATGATTCCGACCGAGCGGGTGATCCGGGTCGGGCCGATCCCCGAGCCGACGGAGGCCCCTCCTGCCGTCGGGTTCGAGGAGGTCACGAACGGGTAGGTGCCGTGGTCCACGTCCAGGAACGTGGCCTGCCCGCCTTCCATGAGCACCACCTTGCCGGCGTCGAGGGCCTCGTTGAGCACGAACGTGGAGTCGATCACCAGCGGGCGCAGCCGCTCCACGAAGCCCAGGAAGTACTCGACGATCTCGTCGACCTCGACCGAGCGGCGGTTGTAGACCTTGACCAGCAGTTCGTTCTTCTGCCGCAGGGCCCCTTCGACCTTCTGGCGCAGGATGGATTCGTCGAAGACGTCCTGGACGCGGATGCCCAGCCGGCCGATCTTGTCCATGTAGGCGGGGCCGATGCCACGCCCGGTGGTGCCGATGGCCCGTTTGCCCAGGAACCGTTCGGTGACCTTGTCCATGGTCTGGTGGTAGGGGGCCACCAGGTGGGCGTTGGCCGAGATGCGCAGTTTCGAGGTGTCGGCACCGCGGGCCTCGAGCCCGTCGATCTCCTCGAACAGGGCTTCCAGGTTCACCACGCAGCCATTGCCGATGATGGGGGTCGCGTTCTGGGAAAGGATGCCCGCGGGAAGGAGCTTCAGCTCGTACTTCTCGCCGCCGACGACGACGGTATGCCCGGCGTTGTTGCCGCCGTTGGGTTTGACCACGTAGTCGACACGGCCTCCGAGCAGGTCAGTGGCCTTGCCTTTTCCCTCGTCACCCCATTGGGCTCCGACGATCACGATTGCTGGCATGGGATCCTCCCCCTTGCGTGGGTCAGCGGCCGGCTTGCGCCGGGTTCCGGCGGTGCCGGACACAAGAACGCCCCTGTCCTCCGTACCCCGCCCAGAAATCGGGCTGGAGCGTAAGAGTGAAAGGGGCTCTTACGCATCAAGGTTACCCAAGTGCCTGCCAACATGCGACTTTTCCACATAATGGACCAGTCATGAAGCGGTGGTGGCCTCCGGGCAGAGCCAGTGGACGGCCCCGGCCCGGAACTGGGATCGCGACAATGAGCCCGCACGCTCGGGGATACGGCCGAACCACGGGGTCGAGGAGGCGGAGCAGTGATCGCGCAGGTACGCCTCGTTGCTGACATGGACGATGCCTGCCTGTTCGGGCCAGCTGCCCAGCAGCACTCCCGCCAGGTCGAGCCCGCGCGCACGGGAGGCCTCGAGGGTCAGCAGGGTGTGGTTCAGCGTGCCCAGATCGGGGCGGGCCACCAAGATCAGCTCACCATCCACTGCGGCGCACAGATCCGCCAGGGTTTCCCCGGCGGCGGTGAGTTCCACCAGCAGTCCCCCTGAACCTTCGACCAGGACGATGTCCACGCTCGAGGCCAGGTCCCGGATCGTGGCCACATGCTCGCTCAACGGCGGTAGCGCCACCCCCGCGTCCCGGGCCGCTGGCACCGGGGCCACGGGCAGGGGCAGCCGGATCCCCTCCCGGACGACGACGTCTTCCCCGGCCAGCCGGTGCACCTCGGAGATATCCGCCGGTTCAGGTCCGCTACCCGTGGCGGAGATGCCGGTCTGCACCGCCTTATAGACGCCCACACGCAGCCCCTCGTGCTGCCAGCGGGCGGCCAACGCCGCCGTGGCGACCGTTTTGCCCACACCGGTATCGGTTCCGGTGACCATCAGGATCTTCATGTTCCTCCAGCGATCTGCGCCCGGACCTGCCGGGGCGCTTGAAAGGAGAGCAGTCGCAGCCACTCGGGTTCGGGGCCGGAAGGCACCGCATCCGGCAGGGTGCTGGCCACCTCGTGGAGCACCAGTCCCGCTTCGAGTTCGGCCAGGCGGGAGCCCAGGCAGCGGTGCAATCCGTGGCCGAAGGCCAGCCCGTAGCCTGCGCCTCCGTCGGCCACCGTCTCCGGGTCGTGGTGACCGGTCAGTTCCAGCAGGATCTCGGCCCCCGCTGGTAGCTGACGGCCACCCAGCATGGCCCCCTCCACCGTTCTGCGTCGCCAGGTGGGGACCGACGATTCGGTCGCCAGCACCCGCCGGACGAGACGCTTGCTGGCCGCCAGTCCGTCGGTTCCGGCGCAATCGTCCCAGGCCCCGGGATCGGCCAGGGCGCGGTAGAGGACGGTGTTGATCAGCAACGCCGTCGTTTCCTGTCCGGCGATGACCAGGAAGTAGCCCAGCGAACAGATCTGCCGTACCCCCAGCCCCGCCGCATGCAGGACCCCGAACAGGTTCTCGCTGCCCACGCTGGCGGTGACCGCTTGCTTGAGCCAGGCATAGAATTCGGCGGCACCGTGGGCGAGTTCAACCTGGCGGCCGGTCCCGGGCCACCCCCAGAACAGTTCCAGCGAGTCACGACTCCACCGCCGCAAGGATTCCTGTGGCGGTCCGGACACCCCGATGAGCTCCCACATGATCTGCGCGGGAATCGCGCCCACGCGTTCGCCTAGATCCCCGGGAGACCCCTTCTCCAGCGTGGACCGGGCTTCGGCTGCCTGTTCGCGGGCCAGCGACGCAACCCGGTCGGCGACGGCTGCGACCTTGGCCGGGCTGAAGAACCGGGCGACGAGCTTCCTGACGCGCAGGTGTTCGTCCCCCACGGCCGAGGCCAGTACCGGCGGCAGGGCGAAGCCGACCTGGGCCAGGACGCGCAGCGCCTCCGGCCCCAGGGGTTCGACGGCGGTCAGGGCATTGGTGGGCAGGAATTCCGTGGTGCGCTCGAGGACCTCGCGCACCTGCTGCGGGTCGGTGACGGTGAAGTAGTCGGCGGTTTTCATGCAGGAACCCCGGCATGGCGTGACACGGTAGCGGCCACCGTGACCAGAGCGTCCGCCAGCTCTTCGGGGTGCTGGTTGGCCCGGGCCGTCAACCGGATGCGGGACACCCCGTCCGGGACACTGGGCGGTCTGAAGCATCCGACGGCGATCCGGGCTTCACGCAGTTCGGCCGCAATGCTGGTGGCCGTTTCGGCCGAGCCCACCCGGAGGGAGACCACCGCTCCGGCCCCGGATTCGATGACCCCGGGCTCGGCCGGGTTCCTCTGCCCCGACCGCGACCCGGCAGGCAGCAGCCGGCCCAGCGTGTCGGTCATCAGCTCGACTTGGGTCGGCACCGCCGCGGCCAGGGCTGGGTCGTTCTCCAGGATCCGCACGGCTTCGCCGGCGGCCGCCGCGCAGCCGGGGGCCAGGGCAGTATCGAAGATGAAGCTTCTGGCGGTACTGGCCAAGTGGGTGCGCAACATTCCTGCCGGCTCCCCACCGAACAGAACGGCCCCGCCGGCGGCACCGAGCGCCTTGGACAGCGTCGCGGTGACCACCACCGAGGGGTCCCCGGCCAGCGAGGCGGCCCGTACGGCCCCACCTGCGGTGCCCACACCGAGTGAATGGGCCTCGTCGACCAGCAGCAAGGCGTCGTACTGACGGCAGGCGGCGGCGAGTTCGGCCAGTGGGGCGGCGTCCCCACCGACGGAATACACGGATTCCACGACGACCACGGCCCGCGGTTGGTTGCGGCTGGCCAGCAGGTCGATGGTTTCCTGCACGCCATGATGGGAGGTCCAGGCCAGCGGGCTGCGGGCCAGTCGGGCCCCGTCGATGAGGCTGGCATGGGCCTGCTCATCCACCACCAGCAGCGTGCCGGGTCCGCCGAGCGCGCCGAGAATCCCCAGGTTGGCCAGGTAGCCGCTGGAGAAGACCAGCGCCTCGTCCCTGCCGGTCAGCCGGCAGAGCCCGCCTTCGAGTTCCCGATGCACCGGATGTGTGCCGGTGACCACGCGGCTGGCGGAGGCGCCGGTCCCGTGGCGCAGGCTCGCCCGGTGCGCCGCCTCGACCAATCGGGGGTCGCGGGCCAGGCCCAGGTAGTCGTTGGAGGCCAGATCGTAGAGCCCGGTGGCTTCGTCGGTGGCGCGGGTCAATCCACGCAGCTCGCGGACCCGGGCACGTTCCTGGAGCCACTGCTGCCACGCGCTCATGCGTGGACCTCGGCGATCGCCCCGGTCACCGCTGAGCAGAGGCGGGAGAGCTCCTCCGGCTCGGCGACGTAGGGCGGCATGAGGTAGACGAGGTTCCTGAAGGGGCGCACCCAGGCACCGGCCCGGACGGCGGCGTGGGTGAGCGCGGTGACGTCGACGGGCCGGTCCAACGCAATGACGCCAATGCCTCCCAGCACCCTGACGTCACTGACGCAGGCCAGTTCCATCGCCGGTTGCAGTCCGGTGTGCAAACCGGTCTGCAGGGCAGTAACCGCCGTCTTCCAGGCGGGGGCCCCGCCTGCGTCCGGGATGGCGAGCAGGTCCATCGAGGCGGCGGCGATGCGGCAGGCCAGCGGGTTGCCCATGAACGTCGGCCCATGCAGGATCGTGTCGGTATCGGAGGCGGCGATGACGCGGGCCACCTTCTGCCCGACCAGCAGTGCCGCCAGGGTCACGTAGCCTCCGGTCAACGCCTTGCCCACGCACATCAAATCCGGGACGACGCCGGCCCATTCGCCGGCGAAGTACTTTCCGGTGCGTCCGAAGCCGGTGGCGATCTCGTCCAGGATGAACACCAGATCCTCCTCGTCGGCGATGGCTCGCAGGATCCGCAGGACCTGCGGTGGGTAGACGTACATGCCGCCGGCACCCTGGAGCACCGGCTCCACCACGATTCCCGCCAGGGTGTCGGTCGTTTCGGCCACCTGTCGGCGGACCTGTCCCTCCCAGGCCTCGAGTGCCTCGGTGTCATAGGCCCATAGCCCGCCCTCCGCGTTCCCGGCGTCGGGTTCGAAGCGGGCCCGAGGTGGACGGGAGGCGAAGAGATGACCCGCCACCAGACCGGGGAAGGCCGAATGCATGCCATCCACCGGGTCGCAGACACCCATCGCCCCGAGGGTGTCGCCGTGGTAGCCGCCCCGCAGGGCCAGGAAACGGTGGCGGCCGGCACGGCGGCGTGCCCCCTGGTATTGCACCGCGGTCTTCAACGCCACCTCGATGCTGACCGATCCGGAATCGGCCAGGAAAACATGCTCGAGCCCGGGTGGGGCCGCCGCCCGCAGGCGTTCGGCCAGCTCCACCGCCGGGGCATGGGTGAGCCCACCGAACATGACATGGCTGTAGTCCTCGATCTGGGCGTGGGCCGCGGCGTTCAGCGTCGGATGGTTGTAGCCGTGGACTGCCGACCACCAGGAGGACATCCCATCGATCACCCGGTGGCTGCCTCCGGGGCCCGCGAGTTCCAGCTGGCTGCCGGCGGCGGAGTTGACGCAGTACAGCGCCCCGGCGTCCAGGTTCGCATAGGGGTGCCAGAGCAGGCCCGCGTCCCGTTCAAGCAACGTGGGCGCAGCAGTGCCGGTGTGGTTCTCACTCATGCGTTGGGGGCCACTTCCGTTCCGGCACCACGACGCCGGATGGTCGGGTTCGCCCCGACGTTTTCCCTACTAGCGCCCAGGACCTCGAAGCCCGCATCGGCGATCATGGCCAGATCCGCTTCGGCCTCCTGGCCTTCACTGGTGAGGTAGTCGCCCAGGAAGAGCGAGTTGGCGACCTGCAGGGCGAACGGCTGCAGGGAGCGCAAATGCATTTCGCGTCCCGCGGCCATCCTGACTTCGGAGGCCGGTGCCGCGAGCCGGACCAGGGCCAGGATGCGCAGGCATCTGAGCGGGGTCAGTTCCCAGGTCCCTTCCAACGGCGTGCCATCAAAGGGCATGAGGAAGTTCACGGGGATGGAATCGGCGTCCAGATCGCGTAGCGCGAAGACGGCCTCGACGAGCTGCTCGTCGGTTTCGCCCATGCCGACAATAAGTCCGGAGCACGGGGAGAGTCCTGCCGTTTTAGCGGCCTGAACGGTGGCGACCCGGTCGGAGAACTCGTGGGTGGTGCAGATGTCCTCATATTTGGATTCGGCGGTGTTCAGGTTGTGGTTATAGGCGTCGACCCCGGCGTCGCGCAGTTTTTCGGCCTGGCCGGATTTCAGGATTCCCAGGCAGGCGCAAACCTCCACCTCGGGGTTGCGTTCCTTGAGCTGTCCGACCATTCCTGCGACGCGGTCGACGTCGCGATTCGCCGGTCCCTTGCCACTGGCCACCATGCAGACGCGGCTGGCGCCGCCTTGGATGCCCAGTTCGGCCTGCCTGACCGCTTCATCGGCGTCGATCCAGGTGTATTTCAGGATCTGGGCGGCGGAGCCCAGCCGTTGGGAGCAGTAGGTGCAGTCCTCGGGGCACAGACCCGATTTCAGGTTCACCAGGTAGTTGACCTTGACCGTGTTCGAGAAATGACGACGGCGCAGCTCACCCGCGGCACCGACGAGCGCCAGGGTCTCCTCGTCGGGGGTGGCCAGGATGGTTGCCGCCCCCGCGGCGTCGAGCCTGCGTCCGGCGACCACCTCGTCGACGGCGCGGTGCCATCCCCCCGGAGTCCCGCTGGCTACGCACTGCCCATCGGTCGGTTCAGCACTCTGGGCCTCGGGTGTTCCTGTTGGCATTGCCACGTTGCATCTCCCTCATGAGTCATACTTGAACACCGTTCAGCGGTGCAATTGATCCAGCGTACAATAAATTGAACGGTGTTCAACAACGATGGAGACGCCGTAGACTACGGGCATGGCGTTGACTCGGGAACAGGTGGTGGGCTCCGCCGTCGGCATCCTCACCGAGTTCGGTCTGGCCGACCTGTCCATGCGTCGCCTCGCCAGGGAACTCGAGGTGCAGGTCGGCGCCCTGTACTGGCATGTGAAGAATAAGCAGGACCTGCTCGTCGATGTCGCCGCCCGCCTGCTGGGAGGGATCACGCTTCCAGTCCCAACCGGTGCCGCCTCCCCCGGCGAGGCCGCCGCATCCCGCGCGGCAATCATCGAGGTGGCCACGGCCATCCGCTCGGCCCTCCTGCCGGTGCCCGACAGCGCCGAAGTGGTGCAACTGGCCCAATCCATGCAACCGGCGGCCCTGCTCCCGCTGACCGGACTGCGTGACCTGCTCGAGACCGCCGGCATCGATCCGGCGCATTCGGCCTGGGCACAGCATCTGATCCTCAACCACATCCTGGGCTCCGTCGCCGCAGGGCAGGAATACGCCAAACTCGCGGCCCTCGCGGCCACCGACCCCTCGATCCCCGGAGGCCCCCAACTGGGCGCCGACGCCTTCGCCTGGGGTTTGGTCGTCATCCTCGACGGCGCCCTTCCGGCCCGCGAAGCGTCGAACGCATAACGAAGCAGCCGGGTGCATTGTGGGCTCGCAACTGTTTCCGTACCTTCGATGGAGGAACCCGGTTCTCCGGGTTCGGTCTCAGCACTTTCGAAGGGGTACAGCATGATCAACATCTCGCAGACCACCCGTCGCCGCGACGACGCCACAGCATCATCCGTCCCGGTACGCCGCTCGGCCGGCCCCCGCTTGCTCGCCGTTGCCGCGGTGGGACTCCTCTCCCTGACAGCCTGCAGCAATGCCAATGGCGCCGGAGAGGCCAGTACCTCGTCGAGCCCCGGCGGAGCCTCTGGCAGTTCCGAAGCACCGGCATCCGCAAGCCAGGACACGGGGGCGATCGACCCCGGTGCCGCCGACGAGGCGTGGAAGGAACAGGCCCGGAAGGCGGGCGCGAAAGACAGCGAGGTGGATGCCACCCGCTGTGTCGATGAGCTCTTGGACCAGAAGACCCTGGACGCCGTGGCCACCGCCCTGCCGGACGTCGGGGGGATGTACCTCAGCGGCCTCTACACTCACGCCGGCTGCACCTTCACCGCCAGCAATCTGGACGACGACCCTCATCAGGCATCGGCGATGGTCCAGATCCGCAGGTACTACCTCTCCAACGACGAGGAATACAAGACCCTGAACGAATCCGGCTTCCTCAAGCACGGCCAGTGCGCGGACGACGTCAAAAAGGATGAAAACGGCGTCTCCACGATCAACAAGCACGGCGTGAAGGAAAGCAACCTTCCCGGGGCCTCCGCCGCCGTGGAGCTGCAGGCCGCCTGGCACTGTTCCGAGGACGACTCCACGACCTCAGCCGTCCTCATCCACGCGGCGGAAGGCCAGGAAGACGGCTTCTCGGACCCCACGGTCCTCACCGAGCCGGACCTGGCTACCGAAATGGCCACGCATCTGTACGAAGCGGAAGCGGACTGGGCCCCGCAGATGGATGCGGCCTACGAGAAGCACTTCAAGGACAACATGGGCCAGTAGCCCCGCCGGTCCCGCCATCGGGACCACGAACCTCAGGGGGCGAGTTCCGCATACCCCTTAAAGGCAGGGAGCTGGCTTGATTCGGCATCCGCCACGGCCCGGCGGATGTCCCAACCATCTCCCGGCACCTGGGAGCTGATCACCACCTGCACCGTGAGTGTCAGCAGTGTGCCACCGGCGTCCGGGGATAGCTGATATTCGTAGATGGTGTGCACATCACCGTCACCGGTGGAGATCACCAGCTCCCGCTCCGGGGCGAAACCGGCCAAGGTATAGGTCCGCATATGCTCTCCCATCCGGACCTCCAGTTCCACGCCGAGGCCCAGCGGGGCATCCGCGTGCATCTCCGTCACACCGGTGAGCCACAGTGGTGCCGCGGTGAAGTCGGTCAGCAGGGCCCAGACGCGTTGGACGGGCAGACTGATGTGTTCGCTGGCCTGGTAGGCGGTGTTCTCGTCATTCTTCGCTGCGGTGCCCATGACTGCAGCATGCCCTGCGTGGACGCGGAAGTGAAGACCTCCAGCCGCGGCCCCCGTCTCGGCGGCCGACGTGCAGGCCGTTTCAGCTGCCCAGCCGCCCCTCCGAGGCTTCAAGGTAGCAGCTCCCGCACAGCGATTCGTACCAGACGTCCTGCCCGTCGATGGCGACCTGGTCGCCGTCAAAGACCACCGTGTCACCGATCCTCCGGGTGTTGAAGATGGCCTTGCGCCCGCACCGGCAGATCGTCTTGAGCTCTTCGAGGGTGTGCGCTAGTTCCATGAGCCGCAGCGAACCGGGGAACATCCGGGTCTTGAAGTCGGTACGGATGCCGAAGGCCAGAACCGGGACGTTCTGCCGCACGGCGATGCGGAAGAGGTCATCCACCTGATCGGCGGAGAGGAACTGGGCCTCATCAATGAGCAGACAGGCCACCGGCTGCTGGTCCACGTGTTCCAGCAGGGCATCCGGATCATCACCGGCGGCGTGGGCGTTGAACAGTTCGACGGCGGATTCCCCGGTCGGGATGAGGAAGTCGACGGTACGGCTGACGCCGAGCCGGGAGACAATCTGGTCATCGCCCTTGGTATCGACATCCGGCTTGGCCAACAGAACGCGTTGTCCACGCTCCTCGTAGTTGAAGGCAACCTGCAGCAACCCCGTGGATTTACCGGAGTTCATGGCTCCGTAGCGGAAATAGAGCTTGGCCAATGCGTTCCTTTTCGTTGCGGTGTGCGCACCGAGTCTATGCGCAAGACACAGCTCCACGGGATCTGTCGGTCACCGCTGAGGCTCGCACGGCCACATCTGACGCCCAGCGCCGTCATAACCTGCCGTCGTCGTCCGGCCCAACGGATCAGTTTCCGCCACGACCTCATCCGCTTCGCTATAGCTCCGGCGCATGGTGGCAACCAACGGGTCGGTGATGGCAATAACCCGCCCGCGGGAGTCATAGTCATCACGGGTCTTGCCGCCGAGGCCGTTAAAGTAAGAGTGGATGTCCATGCCAGCCTCACGGCCGGCACGAACATCCACTCTTCACTTAGCAGAAGCCGGAAGTCGTCCTACTTCGCTTCGATGGCTGCCGCCGCCGCCGGGTCGGAGTCGTTGAGGAACGTTCCGATCCGGTCGACTTCCTCGGCCTCGCCGATCGCTGCCGCGGCCCGCTGGAGGGCATAGAGCGAGCGCAGGAAACCGCGGTTGGGTTCGTGCGAGTACGGCACGGGCCCCTGGCCACGCCAGCCGGCCTGGCGCAGGGCGTCGAGCCCACGGTGGTAGCCCACCCGCGCGTAGGCATAGGACTCGACGGTGCGGCCGTCGTCGTAGGCTTCGTCGGCGAGCATCGCCCACGGCAGCGATGACGCCGGGAACCTGGCCGCCAGGTCCACGGCTTCATCGCCGGCTTCGAGGCGCGCGTTGACGTCCTCGTCCGGAGCCAGAAGGGTCTCCGGAATGGCCAAGAGGTTGCGTCCGAGTGCTTCGCTCATATTATTTCAGGCTCTTTCCAGCGGAACCGAGCTGGCGGGCCGCCTCAACGATACGTTCGGCCATGGAGGTCTCCGCGGCCGCACCCCAGACGCGGGGGTCGTAGACCTTCTTATTTCCGACTTCGCCGTCGATCTTCAGGACGCCGTCGTAGTTGGAGAGCATGTGCCCGGCGACCGGGCGGGTGAAGGCGTACTGGGTATCGGTGTCGATGTTCATCTTGATGACGCCGTAGGAGACCGCGTCGGAGATCTCCTGCTCGGAGGATCCCGAACCACCGTGGAAGACCAGGTCGAAGGGCTTGTCCTGGCCGAGCTTGGCGCCGATCTGTGCCTGGATGTCCTTGAGGATCTCCGGGCGCAGCTTCACCCCGCCGGGCTTGTAGACCCCGTGGACGTTGCCGAAGGTCAGGGCGGTGATGTAGCGGCCGTGTTCACCGGCACCCAGCGCTTCGACCGTGGCCAGTGCGTCCTCGACGGTGCTGTAGAGCTTGTCGTTGATGGCGTTTTCCACGCCGTCCTCTTCACCGCCGACGGCGCCGATCTCGACTTCGAGGATTTGCTTGGCAGCGGCGGAGCGCGGCAGCAGTTCCTTGGCGATGCGGAGGTTCTCCTCCAGTGTTTCGGCCGAGCCGTCCCACATATGCGAATTGAAGATCGGGTCGCGGCCGGCCTTGACCTCCGCCTCGGAAGCGGCCAGCAACGGCAGCACGAATCCATCGAGCTTGTCTGCTGGGCAGTGGTCCGTATGCAGGGCGATGTTCACGCCGTAGCTTTTGGCCACTTCCTTGGCGAAGGCGGCGAAGCCCAGGGAGCCCACCACCATGTCCTTGATCGAGGATCCCGACCAGTAGGCTGCGCCACCGGTCGAGACCTGGATGATTCCGTCGGACTCGGCTTCAGCGAATCCGCGGATGGCGGCATTCAGCGTCTGCGAGGACGTCACGTTGACGGCGGGGAAAGCGTAGGAACCGGCCTTCGCCGCGTCGATCATGGCGTTGTATTTGTCCGGGGTTGCAAGGGGCATGCTGACTCCTTATGAGTTGGGCTGGGAGTAGACATCGTTGGCTAGGTCCATCCTACCGACATGCGACCAAAGCCACACCAGCGTGTGACGGGGCTCAGAGACGCCAGCAGCTGGACAGCTGACGTTTACCGTCGAATCGGCTCTTCAGGAAGTACAGGGCCTGCGGGACGGCGGCTACATAGCCGCCAATATGGGTCGGGCCGGCCGTTGCATCCCAGGAGACGTCAACACCTTGGGCGCACCAGCGCTTCGCCAGGTCCCGTCCCGTGGCATAGGGAATGACGTCGTCGAGCAAGCTGTGGGAGAGCAGGACCGGAACCTCAGGTTTACGGCCGGCACCAATTTCTTGTTCCTTCAACGCCGCCTGGAACTGGGGTTCGTCAGCCACATCGCTGAGCTTCTTGCCGCTCTTCGTCAATTTCGTTGTATCGACGAAGGCGTGGCTTCCAATGGCTTCGACAGTGCACTCGCTCCGGGCCGCTTCCATCTCCTTCATGCCCTGGGCATTCAGGTACGACTCGGGTTCCAGACCGTTGGAGGTGCCCACTCCATCGATAGCGAACAACAGGAACGCCGTGTAGAGCCCGGAATCGAGACTGTCGGCCACCTCGCTCAGATCGGCCGGAACAGCACCGGCGAAGGCTCCCTTGAGTTTCATCTCCGGCGCATATTCGGGGGCCAGCTCGGCCGCCGCCGCGCTGGCGCCACCACCCTGCGAGTAACCCATGAGGGCGACCGGGTTATCTACATCGAGGCCTTTCACTCCCAGGTCTTGGGCTGCGCGGACCCCGTCAAGCAGCGCATGGCCTTGCGAGGCTCGCGCCATGAAGGTGTGGGAACCGGGGGTCCCCAGCCCCTCGTAGTCGGTGATCGCCAACGCGTAGCCGGACTCCAGCAGGGCCGTCATCATCGGCCCCTCATATTCCTGGCCCACGCCCATCTGACGGGAGGGAGCGCATTTATCCGCCAGCCCCTGAGTGCCCACGGCGTAACCGATCACCGGGCGTTCACCGGTTCCGGACCACTTCTTCTTCGGCACCAGCACCGTGCCGGTGACGGCCATCGCTTCCCCGTGGGAGTCGGTGGATTTGTACATCATCCGCGTCACGGTCGCGTCCGGGCGGATGAGCTTGACCGGGTCCAGGAAGAAGTCGGCCGGCTCGCTGCGCACCAAAGCCCCGTCTGCTGACGGCAGTGTCGCCGGTGGGGTGTAGAAATCTGAGTCCACGCTGCGCGAGAGCTGCTCGAGCTTTTCCTGGCGCTGCACATCACCGGGATCGGCGGCATCGGTCTTCTCGATGGAGGCGGCATCCGAGGGGGCGGTCGCCGCGGCAGCCGCCGGGCCGAGCCCGGCGAACAATAGCGAGGAGGCGGCAACACAGGAGAACAGCACACGCAGCCTGCTGTGCTGCGACACGGGGGGTTTGCTGACAGGGGACATGTTCGCTC
Source organism: Arthrobacter rhombi (assembly GCF_900163545.1). GTDB lineage: Bacteria > Actinomycetota > Actinomycetes > Actinomycetales > Micrococcaceae > Arthrobacter_H > Arthrobacter_H rhombi_A. The sequence goes on along the minus strand of NZ_FUHW01000040.1, from coordinate 17,578 downwards.
CTTTTGAGGGGGACCAGAGACCGGCGCACAGAATGACAACTCATTGACAAGAACCGGATATTACTAGCGAGTAACTAGTGATGCACTTCACACCCTAAAGTGCCGGTTGACTAAATGGAAGACCCCTGTCTTTCCCAATTTCTCATTCCCGTCTCCCGGCGTTCACCCGCCGCTGACACGGTGAAGTCGATTCCAGTTCCCACCGCCGAAAGGTTCACGATGACCCCCGATAACCGGACCCTCCTGCCCATGCTCGGCCACACGCGCGGCAAGCGCAGCCCGGTCACCTGCGCCCTGAAATGCGACAACGCCTGCTCGAAGGCCGTCTGCAACACCTCCGCGAACGAATATTTCCGCGATATCGTTTCGGCGCAGATGACCCGTCGATCGGCGTTGGGACTCGGGGCTGCCGGAGCACTCAGCGCTGCCGTCGTGGCCTTCGGTGGGGTCGACACGGCCATGGCCGGGCCGGTGCCCACCGGTCACCCGGCCCGGCATGGACGGCTGGAATTCGACCCCATCAAACCGGTTGACGCCGCCATCGACGTGTTCGATGTCCCCGAAGGCTTCGAATGGACCCCGATCATCCGCTGGGGCGATCCCCTGTTCCGTCACACACCGGATTTCGACTTCGATGATCAGAGCCCCCGGGCCCAGGCCCAGCAGTTCGGCTACAACAACGACTACACCGACATCCTCCGTTCGAAGAACGGCAAGAAGGCCGTCCTGGTGTGCAACCACGAATACGTCAACCCGGGCATCATGTTCCCGGCGGCCCCGGGGACCACCGCCGAGGAGCGCCGTCGCCGCAATATCTTCCGTCAGGCGGTGGGGCTGAGCGTGGTGGAACTGGAGCGCCAAAAGAAAGGGACGCCCTGGGAATACATCCGGGGCGGGCGACGGAACCGCAGGATCACCCTGGACACCGAATTCGAGCTGACCGGCCCCGTGGCCGGTTCGGAACTGGTAAAGACCCGGCGTGATCAGCGCGGCCGCTTCGTCGAGGGCACGCTGGGCAACTGCTCGGGCGGGACCACCCCGTGGGGCACCGTCCTGTCCGGCGAAGAGAACTTCAATGGCTTCTTCCGCACACAGGGCACCTCCCCCGAGGACCGGCGCTATGGGCTGGAGAATAAGGCCACCTCCATGGGCTGGGAGCAGGAGGACGCTCGCTTTGACGCCCGCGCCGAACGCTTCGCCAACGAGCCGAACCGTTTTGGGTACATCGTGGAGATCGACCCCGAGAACCCTGATTCGACGCCGCGCAAACACACCAGCATGGGCCGGTTCAAACACGAGGGCGCCAACGTCATCGTCGCCGACAACGGGCACGTCGTGGCCTATATGGGGGACGACGAACGCTTCGACTACCTCTATAAATTCGTGTCCAAACGCAAATACCGCAAGAACAACCGCCGCCACAACATGACCTTGCTGACCGAAGGCGACCTCTACGTGGCCCGCTTCACGGGGACCTCAGACGATGAGATCGACGGCTCCGGTGACGTCCCCTCCGATGGCGGGTTCGACGGGACAGGTCGCTGGCTGCCCCTGGTCAAGGACGGCACGAGCCATGTCCCGGGGATGAGCGTTGAGCAGGTCCTGGTCCACACCCGGCTGGCCGCCGACCAGGTCGGGCCCACCAAGATGGACCGGTGCGAGGACGTGGAACCGAGCCTGAAAAGCGGCAAGATCTACGTCGCGTGCACCAACAACTCCCAGCGTGGCACCTCCGGCCAAGCGGCGGCCGATGAGGTCAACCCACGGAGCGAAAACCGGGACGGGCATATCGTGGAGATCACCGAGCACCGGGGCGGGCACAGCGGGGACCGGTTCACTTGGGACCTGCTGATGCTGTGTGGCGATCCGGCGCAGGGGGACGCGACGTACTTCAGCGGCTTCCCCGCCGAGAAGGTCAGCCCGATCTCCTGCCCGGACAACGTGGCCTTCGATACCCGCGGAAACCTCTGGATCTCCACCGATGGCGCCCCCAGCGGCATCGGCTACAACGACGGCCTGTTCAAGGTCACCGTGGAGGGCAGCGACCGCGGGAAGGTCGAGCAGTTCCTCTCGGTCCCCCGGGATGGTGAAACCTGCGGGCCGGTCATCCACGACGAGGAGTCGATGGTCTTTGTTGCGGTCCAACACCCGGGCGAGGACGGTTCCTTCACGGACCTACGCTCGCGTTTCCCCGACTACGTCCCTGCGGAGGCCCGTCCGGGCCCCGGTGAGGTCAGGGCACCACGCCCCTCGGTCGTCCAGGTGTACCGGCCATAGTTCCGCGACGGCGGTGCCCCGCGGCGATGGCCACCACGGTGATCGCCGCGACGGCGCCGAGTTGCTGCGCCGTTCCGAGGCCCACCCCCACGGGGACGGTGCCCAGGCATCCGGCCGCCGCAATCAACCTCACCCAGGCGGGCCCGACCTGCAACGCCCACCGGAAAAGCCCAGTCGCGCTCAAATACACGGCTACCCCACCGCCGACGAGCCATGCGGACACGACCGGGGCAGGAGATGACAGATGACCCAGATCAAGTCTGATGCCGGCCGCGACACCAATGATTCCGATGATCATCAGCAGATGCGAGATGTCATAGCCGATCCGGGCCATCCACGACTGTTGCTCCCCGGACGCCGCAGCGAAGTGCTTCGCCGCGAGATCGTCATCACCGACGAAGTAGGCCCACCACATGGCGGCGATGGCGGCCACCCCCAGCAATCCGCCGGTGATGAGCGGGAGGTCGAGATCTTGTGACTGGGCCGCGAGCGCGACGGAAATAATCGACTCCCCCAGCACGATGATGATCATCAGCCCATGCCGTTCGGCGAAATTCCCGGGTCGGACCGCCAGACGGTGGCCGGATGGTCGCAGATGGGAGGAGGCGAACAGGAGCGCCGCACCGCCGAACAGGATCCAGTCCCCCGCCCCGGTCACCCAGCCCGCGGCGAGGACCATCAGCGCGCCGGTGAGATTAACCGGCGCCACGAATCGGATGGAGACGTCCTCCCGCGGGCCCTGCAACCACAAGAACCCCGCCAGATGCACCAGGGTCAGGACCAGGAAACCAATCCCCAACACGATGCCCGCCTCGCCAAAAGCCTGGGGTATCGCCTGTGAGCAGACGAATAACGCAGCCATTCCGGTCAGGACGATCAGGCGTTGCAGGGTGCCATCGGTCCCCATGGCGTTCGTCAACCAGGCGAATCCTCCGTACATCCAAAACAGGATCGCCAGGATCAGGATCGCCTGGGCGATTCCTGCCGGGTCCGGATGCAGGTCGATCACCTGCGTCACCTGGGTGACGGTGAAAACGAAGACCAGATCAAAGAAAAGTTCCAGGGTCGAGACATTCCCCGCCCCCGGGTCAATATCCGTCCGGGTCGACATCGCCCACCTCCCGCACGAGAACCCGATCGCTACTAGTTCAAGAATCCCACTTCGTGCGCTGTATCGACAGACTTCAGCGCTCAGCGCGCGCCCCAGGGGTGTCACAAAATAGAGGGATACGCCTATGCTGAACCCATGTCTCTCGATTTTCTTACTTCTGACGGCACTCCGGGGGTCACGCGGCTGGTCAGTACCCATCTGCCCACCCGTCACGGGGATTTCCAACTACTGGGCTATCGGGATGCCACGGGTATCGACCATGTGGCGCTCACCCGGGGCGATGTGTCGGCCACCGGGGGTCCGGCCCCTCTGGTGCGGCTTCATTCGGAGTGCCTGACCGGCGACGCGTTAGGGTCCTACCGCTGCGACTGCGGGGAACAACTCGACGCCGCCCTGCAGGCGATCGCCCACGCCGGTCGTGGCGTTTTGATCTACGTGCGCGGGCACGAGGGGCGGGGTATCGGGCTCATGGACAAGCTGCGCGCCTACGCTCTGCAGGACTCCGGTGTCGACACCGTGGATGCGAACACTCGATTGGGGGTGCCGGTCGATGCTCGTGACTATGTCCAAAGCGCCCAGATCCTGCACGAGTTAGGATCGACCCGGATCCGCTTACTCTCCTCGAACCCTGCCAAACAGATGGCCCTGGAGGGGCTAGACATCGAGGTGGAGTCCCGGATGCGTCTGAACGTGGCTGACCGCGCCGAGAATTCCGCCTATTTGGCCACCAAAAGGGCACGTATGAACCACGACAGTCCTCCCGACCGTGATGCCTGGGACCTGTTGGTCGATGGGCGGCTCCCCGAGGGGGCACTCTCGCCGGATGAGGAGGACCTGGTCCTGCGCTATGGCCCGCTGGTCGATGGCAATCCTGCGTTGGTGATCGCCCAATTGGGACAGAGCTTGGACGGATTCATTGCCTCACGTACCGGGGATGCGTGCTTCGTCACCGGGGAAGAGGACCGGAAACATCTGCACCGGCTGCGGGCCTTGGTGGACGCGGTAGTCGTCGGCGCCGGGACCGTGCAGGCCGATGACTGCCAACTGACCGTCCGCGCCGTCAGCGGCCAGAACCCTGTGCGGGTGGTCGTGGATCCGCATGCACGCATCCCACACACCACCACGGTCTTGACCGACCCCCGCAGCAGGACCTTCTGGCTGGTGGGCCCCGACGCCGTCGTGCCCGAGGAGGTGGAACCTCATGTGAGCGTGCACCGCTTCACGGAGGAAGCGGATTTCGAACCCGCGAGCATCCTCCGGTTCCTCTCCGGGCAAGGTTTTGACCGGGTCCTTATTGAAGGTGGTGGGCTCACGGTGTCACGTTTTCTGCGTGCAGGTTCGTTGGATCGGCTCTACCTGACCAGCGCACCGCTATTGGTGGGCGACGGCGTCCCCGGAATCCGCTTCGACGGCACCGATGCCCTCTCCGGAGCATTATCCGCCCCGATCCGCCGGTTCGTGCTCGGTGACGATGTGTGTACCGAGTTCGATTTCTCCAGCATGCGCGCGGCGACGGAGCCGACGCAGCGTGCGGAGCAACAGGATGACACTACCGGGCAGCACTGAGACCAAGGCCAGCAGTCCGTAGCCGATCGAAACACTCACACCCCCAGCGGCCGCATGGCCCAGCAGGACAAACCCGAGCGCCGCGGCACCCTCTCGCGGACCCCATCCGGCCAGATTGAGCGGAATGGACATGCCAGCCAGCGTGATGGCTGCCAGGAGGGGGATCTCCGCGGCCGGCAGCTCCGGGGCCACCGCGAGGCAAGCTAGCAGGAAGATGGTCGCAAAGGCAGCCCATCCGGCCACCGAGAGCGCGGACACGCACCCGATGTCCCGGACCGTGAGCCGCCGCAGCCACGGCCACGAAGCAGCTGCCGCGGCAACGGCCACCACCAGTGCCAGCACCCCTGCCCCGGGCCGTAAATCCAACAACGCGAGCCCCGCGGCCAGGAAGACGACCGAGGTTCCGGCCAGCCGCTCAGCCGACACGGCGCCCACGCTGCGCTTGAGCAGGTCACCACCCCACGGCCCACCCTCCGACCGTTGTTCCACGGCCCGAACTGCGTCGCCGGCCAGCCCGCCGGGCAGCAACGCGTTGATGAAGGCCGCCTGCCAGCACCGTTCGAGGGCCGCACCCAGCCCCAGCTCGATTCCCTGGCCGCGGGCGACCAGCCGCCAGCGTTGGGCCTGCACCAACACGCCGACGAAACCCAGAATCAGCGCACCCGCGATCGACCACCACGTCAGGACACCGGCCGCAGCAGCAAAGGGGCTCAGCCCCCAAATCGCGAGAATCCACACCAAGGCACCCGCGGCCACGACCAGCTGCAACGCGGTCACGATCAGGGACCGTCGGCTTCTTCCGCGCCGGCCGCTCAGCGCGGTGGCAGGCACAACAGGTCCTGGTGACCGATGCCTAGGTGGAGCCGGCCTTCGCTCTCACGGGCCAGCCGATCAGCCAACCAGGCGTCCGCGGCGGCAGCCAGAGCGGGATTCTGTTCGGCCACCGCTTGCGCACGATCCTGCAGGTATCTGCGCATCAGCGGACCATCGGCTGCCTCCAGCCTCCACGGTGTGTCCATGAGCTGAACGCGCATACCTGCGTTCCGGAGACGTTCGGCGGTGTACCCGACGGCTGCCGGCCCCGCCAGCGGATCCCTGCTTTGGTGGTCGTTGAAGGCCGCGTTGATTTCGGCGTCGAACGGGTGGGCCGGGTCCGGTTCCACGTCTCCGGTCACACTGAGGCTGAGTAGTGCCGGGATGCCTCGCTCCACCAGGAAATCGCTGAGTCCGTCAAGCTGGGCGGTGCTGAGCAGATCGAGGAGCGCCGAGCAGGTGACCAGGCAGTGTTGCCCCGTTGCCTGGTCCAACGCACCGAGGTCCTCGATTCCGGCCACCACGCGGGTGACCTGCTGCACGGGACCGTCCTGCTGGTGATCCGGCACGAGTTCCAGCAGTTCCGGATCGTGATCGAGCAGGGTCCACCTCTGGTGGAAGTCCAGGCGCGGGGCGAGCCAGGCCTGGTTGGCCCCGGTTCCGGCCCCGATGTCGATCACCTCGACCACGGGAACCTCCTCGGAAACAAAAAAGTGATCGGCGAGCGCGTGCAGGAGCGGCCGGGAGGCTTCGCGGGCGCGTTCGTCGGCAGGGCGTCGCAGGGCGAGCCAGTCGCTGGCGATGGGGCGTTCGAGCCGTTTCACGGTGCGAGGATCCGAAGCATGTGGTTCGCCGACTGGTTCCATGTCGGGAGTCTATCGCGGGCATTGACCGCCGCGTGTTGCCAGCTGGCACGTCGCGAGGCAGTGGTGAGCCAGTGGCGCAGGACCGCTTCAAGGGCTACCGGGTCGTCAGGTTCCACGGCGGCCCCTGGCAGCGCCGCTCCCGCGAGGGCAAGCGCTTCTTCGGCTCCGGTGCCGGCACCAACGACAGCGGGAATACCGTGGGCGAGGGCCTCGGTGACGACCATGCCGAAGGTTTCAGCCCTTGAGACGAGTAGCAGCAGGTCTGTCCCCGCCCAGATCTCCTCGAGTTCGCTGCCGGTCAGGGCTCCGGTGACCTGCACGCGCTCCGGAGCGAAGGTGGTCGCAGCGAAATCCCGCACCCGTCGGGCATAGTCGGGCGCCATCGTGTCGGGACCAACCAGCCGGGTCCGCCAGGGAAGGTCGGTGAGCGAAGCCAGGGCCCGCAGGACGGCCAGTTGGTTCTTGCGCGGGGTCAGCGATGCCAACATCAGCAGGTGCGGCGGACTGCTTCCACCGGCCAGCGGGGCGGGGGTGGTGCCGGGAAGCACCACGACAGTGGGCAGGGGCCCATAACGGTCCACCACGTCGTCCGCGGCCCAGTTGCTAGTGCAGATCACCGTATGCGCGGCCCGCAGTGCCCCATGTTCCCCGGCCCTGACGCGCTCGGCCTCCGCAGGTGCGAGTCCACCTTCGGCCAGCAGCGAGAGGTGGAACAGGATATGTACCCGGGTTCCCGCCGCCACGGCGGCCCGGATTTCTTCGGGGGCGGCCGAGGCCATGAGCCCGTCGATGACCACCTGGGATCTTCCAGCCAGCGCGGTGCCCAACGCAAGAAGGTCAGCATCCCCTGGCCGCGGCCAGGAACCGGGCACCCCAAGAATGCACACCGGGTGGCCGATGGCCTCCAACGCATTGACCAGGCACTCGTTGTAACGGCTTCCCCCGCTGGGACCCGCCAGTGCCGCCGGGATGAGGAACGTGGTCCCGGCTCCCTCAGTCGAAGTCGATGTCATGACAGGCCCAGGCGTCGGGATGCTCACGCAGCAGCACGCCCAGGCCCGCGAATTCGTTGGTATCGAAATTTCGACAGAGCTCTTCGCTGATATGCCCGGCGATGGTCTCGGTGGTGCTCAACCGTCCGGCGAAAGCGGGATGCTCATCCAGGTTGGCGTACCGCAGGCTCTGCAGTACGTCGGAAAGCATCGAGGTCGCCGCACCGATGTCCATCACCACACCATGCGGGCCGAGCTCGGCACGACGCCATGTGACCTCCACGACCAGGGTCGCTCCGTGCAAGGCCTGGGCGGGGCCGAAGAAGGGGTCGGGGAGGCTATGAGCGATCATGATGTGGTCGCGTACGGTCAAGCTATACATGCAGCGAGCCTAACTGTCCGACCCCGGGATACCTGATAGCTCGACACAGCGAGGGCAGGGCCCCGCTGGCGAGATCGGCGATGACTTGAGGCAGGTCGACGAAATCCGATTCTCCACTGATCAGGGCGTCGAAGACCGGGTCCGCCAAAGATTGCATGACCAGTTTCATCCGGTCCGCATGGCTGCGCCGGTGGCGGCGGGCGCTGCCGATCGTGGACACCTGGCTGGCGGTGATACGCAGCCGGCGGGCATGGAAATCGGCGCCCAAGGGAACCACCGGGATGTGGGATCCGAACCACGAAAGTTCAACCAGTTCCCCTTCATCACCGAGGAGCGCCAACCCCTGCGCCAGGCCTGTCTCGGTGGTGGAGGCGTGGTAGACGATATCGCTTCCATCCTCGGCGGCCTCGGGTTCGACGGCCTCGACGCCCAGGGCGCGCGCCATGTCCCGCTTAGCCGGATCGGGGTCGATGAGTTGCAGGCGGGCCAGCGGGAACCGACGCAGCAGCGCAACCAGCGAGGCACCGATCATCCCGCCCCCGATGACCGCAATGCGGTCACCCAGGCAGGGCGGCGCGTCCCATAAGGCATTGAGTGCCGTTTCTACCGGTCCGGCCAGGATGGCACGTCGGCTGGGAACACTCTCGGGGAGCACGGTCAACGCGTCAACCGGGACCACGTAGCGGTCCTGATGGGGGTACAGGCAGAACACCCGGCGTCCGAGCAGATCCCGTGGACCCCGTTCAACGACGCCGACGGAAAGGTACCCGTACTTCACCGGAAAGGGGAACTCCCCTTCCTGATAGGGGGCCCGCATCCGTTCGGCGACCTTCGGGGGAACCTGCCCGCGGTACACCAGCATCTCGGTGCCGCGACTCACCCCGGAGTACAGACTCCTGACCAGCGCCTCGTCGTCCCCCGGGGCCGTGAAGGACCCGCGACGGAGTTCGCCGGTTTCGGGCGCCGTCGTCCAGTATGCGGTGCTGTTCATCGACTGCTGTGAATCCATGCTTCGATTATGCCTGCCTCCTCTTTGACCGCCGAGGCTCCGCATGCTGCCAGTAGACTCGCAGACAGATATCAGACGTTTCAAGAGGAGCCCGATGCACCGCTCGACGAGCCGGATGCGTCAGCGAGCACTGACCGACGCGGTCTGCGCCGTCGTCGGCTACCTGGGGGTCGGGATCCTGCTGGTGCAGTTCGGAAGCAGCTCGTCCTGGGGCAGCGTCGCAGCGGTGGCCAGTGGCTTGACCCTGGTCTTAGTTGCAGCGCTGAGCATCGTACGACGCGAACCCCGTTTCTCCACCCCAGCGGACCGGGTGACGTTGAGTCGCGCCGTCTTGGGTGGTGGCTGCACCACCCTCGTCGTGTTGGCTATCCTCGGTGCCGTGCCGCACAGGTCGTGGTGGCTGGTCTTGCTGGCCATCCCCGCGGTGTTGCTGGACGCCGTCGACGGATGGGTGGCCCGGCGCACCGGCACCGCCTCCGCCCAGGGATCACAGTTGGACATGGAAACCGACGCCGCCCTGCTGTTGGTGCTTTCGGTGCCGCTGGCCTTCACCTTGGGACCGTGGGTGCTGGCGATCGGATTGATGCGCTATCTGTTCGTGGCCTGGTCCTGGTGGCGTCCGGCACTGCGGGCTCCACTGGAATTCAGCCAATTCCGCAGGGTCGTGGCCGCCATCCAGGCGGTTGTCCTGGTGACTGTATTGGTCCCCGTCGTCCCTGTTCCCGTCGCCACGGTGGTCGTGGCGCTCGGCCTGTCCCTGCTGCTCTTGTCCTTCGGCCGTGACGCCGTCGCCTTGGAACGCAGGCACGCCCGGTTGGCGAACGCGTAAGATCCCTGCCCGATGGTCCGGGGCACAAGAAAGACGTCCTTTTCTAGCCGGGCGACTGGCCGAAGACGTGGCGTCGAATCCAGGCGTGCATGGCGATCCCAGCTGCGGAGGCGGCATTGATGGAGCGGGTGGAACCAAACTGTTCGATGCTCAGCGTGGTATCCGCCACCGCGTGAACCTCGTCGCTGAGCCCCGGGCCTTCCTGCCCGAACACCAGCACACAATTGCGGGGCAGATCATAGGTCTCCAACTGCTCCGAATCCGGGAAGATGTCGATACCAATGATGGCTAGGCCCTCTCCCTGAGCCCACTGCACGAATTCCTCCACCGTTGGATGGTGGCGCACATGCTGGTAGCGGTCGGTGACCATGGCCCCACGACGGTTCCACCGGCGTCGTCCAATGATGTGCACTTCCTTGGCCAGGAAGGCGTTGGCGGTGCGTACGACGGTGCCGATGTTCATATCGTGCTGCCAGTTCTCGATGGCAATATGGAAATCATGGCGCCGGGTATCCAGATCCGCGACGATCGCCTCATGCAACCAGTACCGGTACCGGTCCCCGACATTGCGGCGGTCCCCCTCACGCAGCAGTTCCGGATCCCAATGCTCCCCGTCGGGCCATTGCCCTTCCCAGGGGCCCACGCCGACTTCGGGTCGTTCCGCGGCGTCGGCTTCGGTGGCCGGAACCGCGTCCGGGCGTGGTGGGGCGGCAGGTTCTGGCGATGATTGATCCACCGTCCCAGCGTAGTGCGTCCGCCGCGCCGCGCAGGGCACGTCGGCCGTCCGCGCAGATGGCAGAATATGCGCTGGAGGTGGTCATGGCCATTATCGATAACGGGATCTACGTCAACGGACGTCGGGTGCACGATCCATCGCAGTTGGGGCACACGATGCAGCGACTGCGCGAGCACGAGGGGATGGCCTGGCTCGGACTCTACCGGCCCACCGAAGAAGAACTGCGGGCCGTGGCCGAGGAGCTCGAACTGCATCCGCTGGCCCTCGAGGACACCCTGAAGGGCCACCAGCGGGCCAAGCTGGACCATTATGGGGACCATTCCCTGCTGGTGCTGCGGCCTGCTCGCTATCTGGACGCCACCGAGAAGGTCGAATTCGGGGAGCTGCACGTCTACATCGGGGAGGACTTCGTCGTCACGGTCCGCCACGCTGAATCCCCCGACCTGGCCCGGGTCCGCCACCGGATGGAAGAGGAACCCGAACTGCTGTCCATGGGCCCGCGAGCCGTGCTCTATGCGGTGCTCGACCAGGTCGTCGACGAATATGAGCCGGTCGTCGACGGACTCTCCAACGACATCGACGAAATCGACGACCAGCTCTTCTCCGGCACCCCCGACGTGTCCCGGCGGATCTACGAGCTCTCCGGCGAAGTCATCGAACTGCAGCGGGCCACCGTACCGTTGGAACGGATCCTGTCCATCCTGCGCCGGGACCTGGCCGGCGGGCAGCCGGTGGGGCCCGGCGGCCGACCGGCACCGGCCGTCGCCCGGGACGAGCAGCTGCTCGAACTTGACCACCGGTTCGCCGACGTCCAGGATCACGCCATCCGTGTTTCAGAACGCATCGCCTCCTTCAGGGCCCTGCTGACCAACGCCCTGTCCTTGTCGGCGACCCTCGTCTCCCAGCAGGCCGCCCAGGCGGGGGTCGCCCAGAACGAACAAATGAAGAAGATCTCCTCCTGGGCCGCCATCCTTTTCGCTCCCAGTCTGATCGGCAGCATTTACGGGATGAACTTCACCCATATGCCCGAACTTGCCTTTGTCTGGGGATATCCGGCGGCCCTGGCGCTGATGGTGGGGCTGAGCGTCGGTCTCTACGTGGTGTTCAAGCACAACAGGTGGCTGTGAGCCCCGGTACGGCGCCCCTTCCCCTGACGGGATAGCGTGAACCGTGGAACCACCACGAGGCAAAAGAGGCTGAGAATGAGTACCGACGACCGCACCCCCGCCGATATTGAATGCTGGCTGACCGATATGGACGGTGTCCTGGTCCACGAGAACAAGGCCATTCCCGGCGCCGCCGAGTTGATCGAACGCTGGGTCTCCACCTCCAAACGCTTCCTCGTGCTGACCAATAACTCGATCTACACCCCGCGCGACCTCTGCGCCCGGCTGGAGGCCGCCGGCCTGGTGATCCCCGAGGAAAACATCTGGACCTCGGCCATGGCCACCGCAGAGTTCCTGCGCCGCCAATCACCGGGTGGCAAGGCCTTCGTCATCGGCGAGGCGGGACTGACCACGGCATTGCACGACGCCGGCTTCATCCTCACGGACCGCAATCCCGATTTCGTGGTGTTGGGGGAAACCCGCACCTACTCCTTCGAGGCCATTACGCGGGCGATCCGGTTGATTTCCCAGGGTGCCCGTTTCATTACGACCAACCCCGATGCCACCGGCCCCTCGCCCGAAGGCGTCATGCCGGCCACCGGGGCCGTGGCTGCCTTGATCAGCCAGGCCACTGAGCGGCAGCCCTACGTGGTCGGCAAACCGAACCCGATGATGTTCCGTTCGGCGCTGAATCGGATCCAGGCCCACTCGGAGACCACCGCGATGATCGGGGACCGGATGGACACCGATATCGTCGCCGGCATGGAGGCCGGACTGTATACGGTGCTGGTCCATTCGGGGATCACCCAGCCCGAGGACATCGAACGCTTCCCGTTCCGCCCGGACACCGTTTTCCCCTCCGTCGCCGAGCTCCTCCCCCGGCTCTAGGGCACCGGCTGGTCGACCAGCGCTGTTGATCTGCTCACTCTGGCCGTCCCCGGCTTGCCCCACCCCGAGGCAAGCCCCTAGTTTCGACATATGCCCCTGTCGCTTTCCCTTGCTCCCCCCGCCGATGCTTCCCCCTTTTTGGACTGGTCCTTCTGGTTGGACCGCCCGCTGAAGATCGCGATCGTCATCGTCATCGGCGTGTCGTTGAACTTCGTCATCCGCCGTCTCATCCGCCGGACCACCGAGCATATTGCCGCCGGTGAGGCCGCGGCCCTGTCCAAGGAGCAACGCAAGACAGAGAAGAGCGGGCGGCGCTGGCTCGTGCAGGAATCTCCGATCGCCGTGGCCCGGCGCACCCAGCGGGCCCAGACCGTTGGCTCGGTCCTGCGCTCGGTCACCACGATCGTCATCACCGCGGTGGTCCTGCTGACCGTGCTCTCCCAGCTGGGCATCAACATGGCCCCGGTGCTCGCCAGTGCCGGCGTCGTCGGTGTTGCCTTGGGCTTCGGCGCCCAGGCCCTGGTCAAGGACTACCTCTCGGGGATCTTCCTGGTCGCCGAGGACCAGTTCGGCATCGGCGACTATGTGGACCTCGGCGAGGCCTCCGGCGAGGTGGAGGCAGTGGGCTTGCGCGTCACCCAGGTTCGTGACGTCGACGGCAGTCTGTGGCACGTCCGCAATGGCGAGATCCTGCGGGTGGGTAACTTCTCCCAGGGCTGGGCCCGTGCGGTGCTGGATGTCCCGGTTCCCTACGACTCGAAGATGCCCGAGGTCAACGACCTGATCCTCGCCTCGGCACAAAAACTCCAGGCCGATCCGAAGTGGTCCCACGAGATCCTGGACGATCCAGAGATCTGGGGCGTCCAGGATCTCAGTGGGGAGTCCATCACCATTCGGCTGGTCTTCCGCACCCGGCCACTACAGCAGTGGGCGGTGGCCCGGGCGATGCGGTCGCAACTCAAGGCCGACCTCGATGCTGCCGGCGTGCGGATCCCGCTGGTCCAGCAGACCATCATCCGCGCGGCGAACCCCGAGGGCTTCACCACCGCACATGCCGGGACCGGGCCAACCCCCGAGACGGACCCCGCCAGCCCGACCGGCGAGCCGGAGGCCCACCCGGACTAGAGGCCGAGCTCATCCTTGCCGTAGGCGAAGAGGTAGGGAACTCCGGCCTCGGCCTCGATGCGTTCCTTCGACCCGGTGTCACGGTCCACGATCACGGCGACGGCCACGACGTGGCCACCGGCCGCCCGGACTCCTTCGACGGCGGTGAGCGCCGAGCCGCCGGTGGTGGACGTGTCCTCCAGGACCACGACGTTGCGCCCCGACACGTCGGGACCCTCCACCTGGCGGCCCATCCCGTAGGACTTCTGCGCCTTGCGGACCACGAACGCGTCCACTGCGCGGCCGGCCCGCCCGGCGGCGTGCATCACAGCGGTGCCCACGGGGTCGGCCCCCATGGTGAGGCCACCGGCATGGGTGAAATCGATGCCCGCCTCATCCAGCAGCTCGAGCATGACGGCACCGACCAGCGGTGCCGCTTCGTGGTGCAAGGTGATACGGCGTAGGTCGATGTAGTAGTCGGCCTCCTTGCCGGAGGAAAGAATGACCTTGCCGCGGACCACGGCAAGTTCGGTGATGAGTTCGAGCAGGCGGGCGCGGGCGTGGTTCTTCGAGGTCATGGACTTCATTCTAGGTCCCGCTCAACCTCCCGGGTCACGTCCGCGCCGATGGCGCGACAGCCGCTCCGTCCCGAGCTAGGGTGAAACCATGAACGCTCAACGACCGATCGGATACTGGCTCAAGCTGGTGGACTCACTCATTTCCGAGCAGTTCGCCACATCCCTAGAGGAGCACGGCGTCACGCGCCGGCAATGGCAGCTCCTGAACCTCCTGGGGGCCAAACCCCATACCTCGGAGGAACTCATGTCGGCCCTGGCCCCGTTCTTCGACGAGGTGTCCCCCGAAGGTGAGCCGGCCTCCCCGGCAGAGCATCTGACCGAACTCCTGGAATCCGGGTGGGTCTCCCAGGACGGGGATTCCTACGCCCTGACCGACCGCGGCACCATCAGTCTGGAACGGCTCACCGAACTGGTCGAGGGCATGCGGGAACGCTCCAGCGCCGGAGTCACGCCGGAGCAGTACGAAACGACCATCGCCACCTTGCAACGCATGGCCACCAACCTCGGCTGGTCCGAGGCGGACCGCGCATGAACCAAAGCGATCTCACCACCGACCCGCTCGAGGCCACCCGGACGGCCCCGCATCCCGATGAGGTCTTCCACGGGACCCCGGAGGACGACGGCGCAGCCTCCCCGGTCAGGGAAGTCACCTCGGCGGCGGCGATCGCCCGGTTTATGGAGCGCACCGACGTCCTGCGTTCGGACGGCCGTTACGCCCTCGTGAATTCGACGATCACCCCCCATGAGGCGATGGTGACCGATCTGCTGTTCATCCGCGACGTCCTCGATGCCGCATCGGTGGCCTACCTGCTGGTGCGTGGCAACGATGCCCGCCCGGTGATCGCCGTCTCCTGGGATGAACGCAAGGCGATGCGCGCCGCCCTCGTGGCTGCCTGCCAGGACGAACCGTTCTATTCGCTGGCCGTTGATACCCGCAAGGGCAAGTCCCTGCTGGTGGCCGATGGCGCGTTGGCCGAGAAGCCGAAAGCCAGGATGTACCGGCTCTACCGTCCGCGGATCGAACCTGTTGGCGGGCTGGCTTTCGGTGCCTCCACGGGGGTGCAGATCGAATTATGGCAGTGGAAGGATCCCGGGCTGCTGCATCTGCCCATGGAGAATTCGTTGACCCGGGCCACGCTACCGGCCGACGAGGCGGTGCGTGGCACCGTGCACCGGTATGGCCGTGAGTGGCCGACCATCGAGAACATGTTCGCCGACCATGCAGCGGATATTTCCTTCCCGATCGATATGGTCTTCTCCTGGGTCGATGGCAACGACCCCGAGCACCAGCGCTATCGGGCCTCCTTCATGGACGGGGTCGTGGTCGGCGAGGGAGACGATTCAGAGGCCCGCTACCGGCAGATCGATGAGCTGAAGTATGCCCTGCGCAGCGTCTACATGTTCGCTCCCTGGGTCAGGCATATCTATATCGCCACGGACTCTCCCGTGCCCGCCTGGTTGGATGCCGACCATCCACGCATCTCGGTGGTGCGGGCCCCCGATCATTTCCGCGACCCCTCGGTGCTGCCCACGTTCAACTCGCAGGCCGTGGAGTCCCAGCTGCAGCATATCGATGGACTCTCGGAGCACTTCCTGTACTCCAACGACGATATGTTCGTGGGTCGCCCGCTAGGACCCGATATGTTCTTCTCCCCCGGCGGGATCACCAAGTTCATCGAGGCAGGAACCCGGATCGGCTTGGGTGACAACCATCTGGACCGTTCGGGTTTCGAGAATTCGGCCCGGGTGAACCGGCGGCTGCTCAACGACCGGTTCGGGCGCATCACCACCCGCCACCTGGAGCACACCGCTGCCCCCTTGCGCCGCAGCGTGCTCAAGGAGCTCGAAGAGGTCTTCTCCGAGGAGTTCGCGGCAACGGCCGCCAGCAGGTTCCGCGCCAAGGACAACATCTCGGTCACCAATTCGCTCTACCACTACTACGCGTTGCTGACCGGCCGGGCCGTCACCAAGGAGAAGGCGAAGGTGAAGTATGTGGACACCACCATGTACTCGGGTCTGGACGCGCTGCGCAAACTGTTGAAGAAACGCAACCAGGACTTCTTCTGCCTCAACGACGGGTCCTTCCCCGAAGTCCCGGCCAAGGAACGCCAGGAAGTCGTTACCGACTTCCTGCAGGCCTACTTCCCGCTGGCCGCCCCGTGGGAGGTGGCCCAGACCGACCGATAGTATCCCGCGCCGCCGGGGCACCGCCGTCGTCCCCGGGGGCGGGGGCGCCGATGGAGTGGGGGCTCCGGCCCACGGTATCGGGGTCGATCCCGTGTTCACGCAGAATCGCGGCCACCTCTTCAGGTTCCACGACATCCCCGACACTGACACCGCTGGCCACCGGGACCACCGAATGCACCACCGTCTCGGGGAGCACGTGCACCAGGTTGTAGCCTTGGGCCTCGTCGCGTCCGCGAGTGGTATGAATCCCGCGCACCGGATCGGCTCGCGCCGCCAGGTCCTGGGTGTAACAGCTCGCCGAGGCCACCGAAACAGGGATTCCCGCAAAGGTCCCGAACGTCGAGTAGTGCAGGTGCCCGGCCAGAATGGCGCGCACATCGCTGCCGGCCAGCACCTCGGCCAGCCGCGCCTGCCCCCGCAGCTCCACCAGGATCGCCAGTGGTTGGACGCTGGCGATCGGCGGGTGATGCATGGACAGGATGGTCCCGTCGGGGGCCGGGGTGGCCAATTCGGCTTCGAGCCACCGCAACTGGGTATCTTCAAGGTGCCCATGGTGGGAGCCGGGAACCGTGGTATCCAGGGTGATCAGGCGGAGCCCGCCCAGCCAGGAGACGTGGTCCAACGGGGTGGTGCCTGCCGGCTCGCCGAGCAGTTCGGTACGCAGGTTCGACCGGTCATCATGGTTGCCGGCGGCCCAGATGATCCGGGTCCCCAACCGTTCGGCAGCCGGTTCCAGGATCGACCGCAGGGTGGCGTAGGCGTCGGGTTCCCCCTTATCGGCCAGGTCTCCGGTGACCACGAGGGCGTCGGGGCGCACCCCGGAGGCCTCCAGCCGGTCCACCAGCGAACGGAGTCGTCCGATGCTGTCCAGCGTGTCGGCCAGAAGATGGCCCCCGCCTCGAACATGGGTGTCGCTCAGGTGGATGAGCACTCGGTCCGGAGCGGGGTGCTCCGGGCGGATGGGTTCCATGACCGCTTTCCTCACGCAGGTGGTACGCCTTACCGCACCTACTATTCCCCATCCGGTGCCGGTTCGGCGGCGAAACGCCACGGCGGGTGCACAACGACGGCAGGCTAGGTGTATTGACCACGGACGTTGGTAACGCTCCGGGGTAGTTGAAATAGGGAAGACCT
>NZ_FUHW01000003.1 GCF_900163545.1 Arthrobacter rhombi | reverse complement strand
TCACTACGAGGACTTCCACCCGCTGCCCGCGTACCCAACCTCAGTGGTCAATACAGCTAGACCGCCGCCGAGGACCGCTAGCGCGGCCTGGGTGTCGACGCCGTAGGCCTCCAGGAAGACCACGGCCTCCGAGAGTGCCTGGATGTTGGAGGCCACGATCAGCTGGTTGGCTGCCTTGACCGTCTGGCCGGATCCCGAGGGTCCGACGTGGACGATGGTCTTGCCAATGGCGTTGAGCACGGTTTCGGCATCGTCGAAATCGGCCTTCTCGCCACCGACCATGATGGAGAGCACCCCGTCAATGGCTCCTGCTTCGCCACCGGAGACCGGACCGTCGAGCGGGCGCAGGCCGGCGGCGCGGGCGTCATCGGCCAGGACCACGGCGACATCGGGGCGGATGGTCGAGTTATCGATCCACAGGGCGCCCTTCTTGGCGTTGGCGAAGACACCGTCCGCCCCGCCCACGACTGCTTCCACGTCCGGGGAATCCGGGACCATGGTGATGACGACGTCGGCATTGGCGACGGCTTCGGCCACGCTGGCTGCGGCGGTGCCGCCGGCGGATGCGAGATCCTGGGCCTTTTCGGGGCTGCGGTTGTAACCGGTCACCTGGAAGCCGGCCTTGACCAGGTTCTTGGCCATGGGCAGTCCCATGATGCCCAGGCCGATGAAGGCAACGTTCTTGTTTTCGCTCATGTTGTTCTCCTTGAAGTCTTAGTGATGCGTACCGGTCGGGGCCTAGGCGCCCTGGCGAATCAACCAGTCGAAGGCGGAGTCGGAGGAGGCCTTGTATTCCAGACCGATCGGTCCGGTGTAGCCCTTGGCCCGGCTGCTCTCGATCCACTCACCCAGCGGCAGGTTCCCGGTTCCGGGGGCCCCACGTCCGGGGTTGTCAGCGATCTGGATGTGCCCGAAGTCGGCAGCATGCTTGTTCACGACGTCGGCGACATCATCACCGTTGACGGCCATGTGGTAGAAGTCGGCCAGCAGCTTGACGTTGTCCACGCCGGCTTCCTGGGTCTTCGCGATGACGCCCAAGGCGTCGGCGGCGGTCTTCAGCGGGTAGGCCTCGGTGCCGGAAACGGGCTCCAGCAGGACCGTGCCGTCGATCTTGGCGACTCCCCGGGCGGCGGCGACGAGGTTGGTCAGGGCCAGCTCGTCTTGCTCGGCGGCCGACTGGCCGTCCTGGCGATTGCCGTACAGGGCGTTGAAGCCACGGCAACCCGTGGCCTGTCCGATGGCGGCGACGACGTCGATGTTATCGGCGAACTCCTTCTCGCGGCCGACCCAAGAAACGATCCCGCGGTCACCGGCCGGCATTTCGCCGGCCAGGAAATTCAGTCCGGTCAGCTGGACGCCTGCGTCGGAGAGCGAGCTGACGAACTTTTCCACCTCGGCGTCGGCCGGAACGGCCTCGGCGAAGGGCCACCAGAACTCGACGTTGTCGAAACCGGCCTTCTTTGCTGCCGCCGGGCGTTCCAGCAAGGGAAGCTCGGTCAGCAGGATGGAGCAGTTGACGGTGTAAGCCATGTGGATTCCTTTCGGAACGGTTATTTCCAGATTGTGGAAGTTTACTTCTGCCTACTGAAAACATTAGGTGAGGCCCGCATCACCTGTCAAGACTTCATCGTCGACACTGATGAGGGATGCGCTTTCCTCCGTCGGTCAAGGAAAGCTGACTTCCTGGGTGCACCGAGGCTGCCCCGGGGAACGTGATCGGCGCCTTCTGCGGGCGCCACGGCGCATTCCATCGCCGATCGGCACGGTGATTCGAGCGGTCGGCTACTTCCCTTGCACTCGGTCCGGCGGTGGCAGCCAATCGTGCTGCCCCTTCCAGACCGGTTCCACACGAAAAAACCGGCCGGCGGGGAAGATTCCCCGCCGACCGGCTAGATCACTGTTTTACTACAGCCTGACTACAGCGCAATCTGGCGATTGACGTCCTTATAGAGCAGGTAGCGGAAGTTCGCCGGTCCACCCGCGTAGCAAGCCTGCGGGCAGAAGGCCCGGAGGGACATGTAGTCGCCCTCCTGCACCTCGACCCAGTCGGCGTTCAGCCGGTAGACGGCCTTGCCTTCCAGGACGTAGAGCCCGTGCTCCATGGTGTGGGTTTCTGCGAACGGGATCGAGGCGCCCGGTTCGAACGTCACGATGTTCACGTGCATGTCGAAGGCCAGATCCTCGGGATCGAGCATGCGCGTGGTCCGCCACTTGTTATCGGTGCCCGGCATGGCCTTGGGCTCCAGATCGCGCTCGTTGCCGACCACCGGGCGGGGTGTATGCCCTTCCAGCGGCTGGTAGCGCTTACGGAACCAGTGGAAGCTGGCGGCTTCCACGCCGTCATTGTGGACGCTGTACGCCGTGCCCGCCGGGATGAACGCGAAGGCACCCGCGGTCAGCTCGTGCGTCGCGCCGTCGATGACCACGCGCAGGGAACCCTGCATGAGGAAGAGGAAACCCTCAACCTCGGCCTGCGGTTCGGGGCTCTCCGAACCCCCGCCCGGGGAAACTTCGACGATGGTCTGGGAGAACGTGGTCGCTCCGCCGGAGACCGGGCGGTTGAGCACCCAGGACCGGGTCCCTGTCCACTCGGGAAGGACCGAAGTCACGATATCGCGCAGCACGCCGCGCGGGATGACCGTGTAGGCCTCGGTGACCACTGCCCGGTCGGTCAGCAGGTCGGTCTGAGGCGGGTGTCCACCCTGGGCGGTGTAGTAGGGGGCCTCCACGGAAGTGGTGCTGGTCTTAGACATGGGATTCCTTTGCGTTGATCGCGGGGCGCCCCAGGGCCAAGGCCCTCAGATGCTCCTGGGTGATTTCGACGCCGTTCTCGACCTCGCCGGCCGTCAGCGCGCCGCACACCAGACCGCGGTAGATGAACATGGCCAGGGCACGCGCGGTGGCCGGCTCGTCCATGATGGACGACTCGACCTGGTGCACGTAGTTGCGCAGCCGGTTCGCAGCGGCATCGAAGCCGTCACGGTAGAAGGCGTAGGTGGCCAGGTAGCGGGTCGCCAGTTGTGCGGGATGCAGATCCCAGCCCTGATAGATCCCACGTTCCAAATGGCGGCGTACCAGACGGGCATGCAAGGCGAAGGCCTTGCTGACATGCTCGGATTCACCAATCGGCAGGATGTTCGTCGACCCGTCCGAGAGGTGGACCCCCGTTCCGGCCACGGCCACCTGCAGTACGTTCTTGGCGTGGTCGGCCGCGGGGTGCTCCATCGACTGGTACTCGGCTGAGATGCCCAGGGAGGCGGAGTAGTCGTAGGTTCCGTAGTGCAGGGAGGAGACCCTGCCCCGCCCGGCGTGGATCAGCTGGGCCGAGGGCACCGTGCCTTCGGCGGAGAGGATCAGCTGCGGGGTTTCCATCTGGACCTCGAAGCGCAGCCGCCGTGCGGGCAGCCCGTGGGCGGCTTCCATCTTCTCGCAGACGAAGACCATGGCTTCGACCTGCGCCACCGTGCTGACCTTGGGCAGGGTCAACACGAGCCCGTCGGGTAGTCCCCCGCTCTCCACCAGCGAGGCGATGAACAGGTCCAGGGTGCGCAGCGCACGCTTACGGGTGGGAACCTCGAAGCACTTGAAGCGGATCCCGATGAAGGGCGGGGCGATGCCCGCCGCGACGGCACGGTTCACTTCCTGGGCAGCGCGGATGGCGTGCGCATCTTCCTCGTCGTCGGGCCGGTGTCCCAGCCCGTCTTCGAAGTCGATGCGCAGATCCTCGATCGGTTCCCGTTCCAGCTTCTGCGCCACGAGCTCGGCGAGCAGATCTGCGCGAGAACCTCCACTGGCGTCGGCGCCACCTTCGGCGTCGAGTCCCACGGCGCGGGCCAGCACGGCCAGCCCACCGAAGTCCCGGGCCGCGGCCAGGGCCTGCTGCCCCCATTGCCCGGCCACTTCGGCGGTGAACTTATCCGCCGGAACATAGGCGGTATGCACCGGCTGGCGGGCCCCGCTGTCTCCCGGGTAGGAGCGTTCCAAGAGCTTATCGGTGGCCGCGAGGCGGGTTTCGACCGTCTTCAGGATGGTCTCGTCCAGCACCGGGCTCACGCTCATCGTTTCACCAGCTCGGTGGAGAGCAGACGGTACGCCGGCAGCGTGAGGAACTCTTCGAAGTCCTCGTCGCGACCGGAGACCAGACGGCCAATAAGCTCACCCGCCGGGACGTAGTAGTTCTCGAAGACCTCCTGATCGGCGACCTCGTTACGCAGGCGTTCGATTTCCTCTGCCAGTGCGGCCTGAACCAGTTCGGCGGTGATGGTGTTTCCGGTGTCGTCGGCGACCACTCCGTTACGGATCTGCTGCCACACCTGTGACCGGGAGATCTCGGCGGTGGCCGCGTCCTCCATCAGGTTGTGGATCGCCACGGCGCCGTTACCAGAAAGCCAGACGGCGGTGTACGCGACAGCGACGTACAGGTTCGCATGCACGCCCTTCTCGGTGACCTGGCCGGGGGCCGAGGGGACATCGAGCAGGTCCTCAGCGCTGACCGAGACCTCCGGGCGCTGCTTATCCAGCTGGTTGGGGCGATCGCCCAGCACCGAACCGAAGACCTCTGCACAGACCTCGACCAGATCAGGGTGCGCCACCCAGGAGCCGTCAAAGCCGTCGCCGGCTTCGCGGGTCTTATCGGCCCGGACCTTCTTGAAGGCCGCCTCCGTCGTTTCCGGTTCGCGCCGGTTCGGAATGAATGCGGCCATGCCGCCCATGGCGAACGCTCCCCGCTTATGGCAGGTCTGCACCAGCAAGTCGGTGTAGGCGCGCATCATCGGTGCCGTCATCGCGACATCGGCACGGTCGGGCATGATGAACTTATCGCCGGAGGAGCGGAAGTACTTGATGATGCTGAACAAGTAGTCCCAGCGGCCGGCGTTCAAGCCCGAGGCGTGATCGCGCAGTTCGTAGAGGATCTCATCCATTTCAAAGGCTGCCGGGATCGTCTCGATGAGCACCGTGGCACGGATGGTCCCGTGTTCGATGCCCAGTTCCTCCTGGGCGAAGGTGAAGACATCGTTCCAGAGCCGTGCCTCAAGGTGGGATTCCATCTTGGGCAGGTAGTAGAACGGGCCGTCGCCCTTGGCGGCGAGTTCCTTCGCGTTGTGGAAGAAGTGCAGACCGAAATCGACCAGGGCCCCCACGGTCGGAGCACCGTCAACGAGGACGTTGGCCTCCGGCAGGTGCCAGCCACGGGGGCGCACCACGACGGTGGCTAGGTCGGCATCGCTGCGGAGGTTGTATTCCTTACCTTCGGGCGAGCGGAACGACAGGGTTCCACGAGCTACCTCACCCAAGTTCACCAGCGCGTCGACGACGTTATGCCAGGTGGGGGTCGAGGCGTCCTCCAGGTCAGCCAGCCAAACCTTCGCGCCGGAGTTCAATGCGTTGATGGCCATCTTGGCCGGGGAGGCGGGTCCGGTGATTTCTACCCGACGGTCACGCAGCTTCTCGGGAGCTTCGGCGACCTTCCAGTCTCCGGCGCGTACCTCTGCGGTCTCTGGAAGGAAATCGATGGACCCCTTCTCGGAGGCAGCCTTCTGAGCCGTCTCGCGTGCCGTCAACAGCTCGTCGCGAGTCGCCGCGAAGCGGTGCTGCAGCTTCTCCACAAAGGCCAGAGCTTCGTCGCTCAGAACTTCCTGGGCCCCGTTGACGTCGGGAACGTGTGTCAGTGAAATGCTCATGATGATCCTCCTACTTGCTGGCGCGTGCTGCGGCGACGACGGCGTCGGCCACGTCTCCGGCGACGTGCGGGTCGAACACGCTGGGAATGATAAATCCGGAGTTCAGCTCGTTGCTGTCAACCCGCGCGGCAATCGCGTCGGCTGCGGCAACCAGCATTTCCGGGATGATATCAACAGCGTGGGCGTCGAGCAGGCCACGGAAGAAGCCCGGGAACGCCAGAACGTTGTTGATTTGGTTCGGGTAGTCGCTGCGACCGGTGGCGACCACTGCTGCGTGGCGACCGGCGACGACCGGGTCGACCTCGGGGTCGGGGTTGGCCATCGCGAAGACGATCGAGTCGGCGTTCATGGACTCGATGTGCTTCTCCTCGAGGATATTCGGGGCCGAGACGCCGATGAAGACATCGGATCCGACCATGGCCTCGTGGAGCGTGCCGCTGAAGTTCTCCGGGTTGGTGTTCTCGGCCAACCAGACGCGGTGCGAATCGGTGTACTCGGTGTTGCGGTCGATGGCACCGTTGCGTCCGCAGGCGATGACATTCTTCGCCCCGCGGGCCAGAAGCAGCTGGACGATGGCGTTACCGGCAGCGCCGACGCCCGAGACGACGATGCGCACGTCCTCGATCTTCTTATCCACCACACGCAGCGCATTCTGCAGGGCAGCGAGGGTGACGATGGCGGTGCCGTGCTGGTCGTCGTGGAAGACCGGGATGTCCAGTTCCTCGCGCAGACGGGCTTCGATTTCGAAGCAGCGCGGTGCGGCAATGTCCTCGAGGTTCACGCCACCGTAGACCGGGGCGAGAGCCTTGACGATGTTGACGATCTCATCGGTGTCCTGGGTATCCAGGCACACCGGCCAGGCGTCGACGTCGGCGAATTGCTTGAACAGGGCTGCCTTGCCCTCCATAACCGGCAGGGATGCTTCGGGGCCGATATTGCCCAGCCCCAGCACTGCGGAGCCGTCGGTGACCACGGCGATGGTGTTGCGCTTGATCGTCAGGTTGCGCGCCTTTGAGCGGTCATCGGCGATGGCCTGGCAAACCCGGGCGACGCCGGGCGTGTAGGCGCGGGACAGGTCGTCGCGGTTGCGCAGGGCCACCTTCGGAACCACCTCGAGCTTGCCACCGAGGTGCATGAGGAACGTACGGTCGCTGACATTGCGCACCGTGACGTCGTCGAGGGCGTCGAGTGCTTCGCGGATGCGTTCGCCATGCTCGGCATCCGTCGTATTGCAGCTGACGTCGATCACCATGATGCTGTGCGTTGACTCAGTGACGTCCAGCGCCGTGATCGCACCGCCTGCAGCGCTGACGGCTGCGGCAAGATCGCTCGTGGCCGTGAAGCTGGCCGGTGCCTCGACCCGCAGGGTCATTGAATATCCGGGGCTGGGATTCGCCATGAATTCCTCCTACTAGAAGTGACGATCGGCCTGCAGTTGCAGTACCAGTCATAAAATTAATTTCCGTATAGTGGATAATATTATTTGTACTACGGAAAATCAAGGTCAGTCCTGAGATTTGTTCCTCGTACTGCGGAGCAACTTTCTCGACCAACGGAAAAAGTTTTCATACTTCAAGTACTCTGGAGCGAAATGCCGCTCCATATCCGGCCACCCCGTGCAACGTCTTCGGCCGGCAACCATGTTTCAAGGAGAAACCATGCCCACCAAGCCAGCCACCGGTGTCCAATCCGTGGAGCGCGCCTTCGACTTGCTCGAACTCATCGCCAGGGCCGGCGGCGAATGCACCCTGAGTGAATTAGCTGCCGAGACCCCGATGCCGCTGCCGACCATCCACCGGCTGCTCCGCACGTTGGTCGGTATCGGGCACGTGCGCCAACTGCCGAACCGCCGCTATGCGCTGGGCCCTCGGCTGATCAGGTTGGGGGAGGTCGCAAACCGCCAGCTGGGATCGGTTGCCGCCCCGCTGTTGAAGACGCTCGTCAATGAGCTGGGTGAATCGGCGAACCTTTCCGTGCTCGACGGCGACATGATCACCTACATCAATCAGGTCCCCTCCCCGCACAGCGTGCGGATGTTCACCGAAGTGGGCCGCCGGGCCAATCTGCACGACACCGGCGCTGGCAAGGCGATCCTCTCGGTCATGGACAGCGAACGGGTCGACCGCCTGGTCAGCCAGGCGGGGATGCCCACCCCCACGCCGTACAGCATCGGGACCCTGAAGGAACTCCATGCCGAGCTCGACCGGATTCGCGCAGCAGGATATTCGGTCGATGAACAGGAGCAGGAACTGGGAGTGCGTTGCTTTGCCATGGCAGTACCCGGCGCTCCGACACCCATGGCCGTTTCCATTTCCGGACCGACCACCCGGGTCGATCTTGATTTCGGCGACCGCGCCGTCCCGGCACTTCAGCGGGTGGCCGACGCCATCGCTACCGCCCTGCGCGGCTCCACGAGCTCCTAGGCGAACCAGCGTCGCCATCGGCCCCTCCCTCTGCCGCTCTGCCCCTTGGGGACCGCAGTCGGGCGCTCGGCGCCCGGCAGCGGAGTCCTCCACCACGGCAGGATGACACCGCATCTCCGAGACCGCGGACCAGCACCACGGTCTTCGGAGAAACCAAACAGCCCGCCTTCCCCCAGAAATCTGGTGGGAGGCGGGCTGTTGATGTTGCTGGCAGGTTCGGACCCTAGGCCCGATGGGCTCCGTGTTCCGGGGAGCCTTCCTCGCGTTCGGCGTCATCGTTCTCGCGCAGGGCGTCGGCGCGCAGTTCCTGGCCAGCTGCTTCCGGCTGAGCTGCCGTCGTTTCGGCAACACCGTTCACACGCTCTGCCTTGACGTTTTCGGCTTGTCGTTTGACCTCCTCCGGTTCCATGCCATCTGGCAGGGCGGCAGGGACGCCTTCCGCTTCACAGGCCTTGACGTGCTCAGCCATGACGACGGTGTACTCGTCGACGCTGACCACCGGGATCTCGTCGCCGTCGGCGGAGATCAGCTTGCCTGACTCGTAGTGGTCACCGTCCTGCAGGCTGTGCACCTGGTCCTCGCGGACCATACGCGGCGGCGAGGCCGCGAAGACCGAGGCGTTCTTGGACGGGTTGCCCAGCTTGAGTTCGTTGAACAAGATATTCAACAGCACGGCCATCAGGGCCGCGGAGCTGATCCCGGAATCCAGGATCGTTGCCAGCCAGGTGGGGAAGGCATCGTAGAAGTCTGCCTTGACCACGGGGATCAGGCCGAAAGCCAGCGACGCGGAGACGATGATCATGTTCATCCCCTTGTCGTAGTTGACCTTCGACAGGGTGCGGATGCCACTGGCTGCCACCGTGCCAAAGAGCACGATGCCGGCTCCACCGAGGACTGGCAGCGGGATGGCTGCCACGACGCGCCCCAGGATGGGCAGCAGACCCAGGACCACCAGGATGCCGCCGCCGGCAGTGACCACGAAGCGGCTCTTGACCCCGGTGATGGCGACCAGCCCAACGTTCTGGGCGAAGGCACTCTGCGTGAACGTGTTGAAGAAGGGGGCAATGAAACTGGAGATCATGTCGGCCCGCAGGCCGTCTCCGATGCGCTTGGAGTCGACACGCGTTTTGGCGATTTCTCCGACGGCCAGGATGTCGGCCGTCGTTTCGGTCAGGATCACCAGCACCACGATCGTCATGGAGATGATGCCCCCGATCTCGAAGACCGGCATGCCGAAGGCCAGCGGCTTCGGAATTTCGAAGATGGCACCGTCACCGACCGTGGAGAAGTCGGCGATGCCGACGGCCCAGGCCACCAGGGTCCCGATGACGATGGCCAACAAGATGGACAGGCGTGAGATGGCGGCATTGCCGACCTTGCTCAGCAGCAGCACGATGAGCAGCGTCAATGCGGCCAAGCCGATATTGGCCAAGGAACCGTAGTCATCCGACGAGTCGTTGCCACCCATGGACCAGTTCGCCGCCACGGGGGTCAGCGAAAGACCGATCATGGTGATGACCACGCCGGTGACCACCGGCGGGAAGAATCTGATGATGCGGGCAAAGAATGGGGCGATGAGGAAGCCGATGGCCGCGGCGACCATGACGGCGCCAAAGACCGCTTGGATACCACCGTCACCCTTGACGATCGTGACCAGCGTCGCGACAGAGGCGAAGGACGTGCCTTGAACGAGGGGCAGCTGTGCGCCGAAGAAGGGAACTCCGACCGTCTGCAGGATCGTGGCTAGGCCGCCGATGAACAAACAGGATGCGACCAGCAGAGCTAGATCGGTGCTGTCCATGCCTGCAGCTGCACCAATGATCAGGGGCGGAGCGATGATGCCGCCGTACATGGTGAGCACATGCTGCAAGCCGTAGGCGAGGGTGCGTCCCAGTGGCAGTTTCTCGTCTTCGGGACGGACTACTGCTGTGGCGCTTCGATGTTGCTTGGCTTTCACGGCTGACCTCCTTGTGCACTTCCGTGAAGGCCGGGCGCCCGCAATACTGCGGACGCCCGGCGCGTACTACCGATTAGCAGAAGCCTGCGGCATTTTCCCAGATCGGGTGCGTGGGCGAAACGCCTTCACGCTGGATGGTTGCTTCGATGAGTCCGTACGGGCGATCCGCCGCGAAGAAGACCTCATTGGGGTTGTCCTGGCCAAACGGCGACAGGTCAACCAGGAAGTGGTGGCTGTTCGGCAGCGAGAAGCGGATCTCCTCGATCTCGGGGTGTGCCTCGAGAGCCAGGCGACCCATTTCGTACATCGTCTGCTGCAGAGCCATCGAGTGTGTCTCGGCGAAGGCCTTCAGCAGCAATTCACGCACGGAGGCGTAGATGCCGTTGAAGTCGGTGTCCTCCGAGGTCGAAGCCTCGGTGTTGTAGCGCCAACGAGTGTTGACGTCCGTGGCGAGAACACGCTCGGAAGTTTCCTTCAGGGTCGTGTACTTATCGACCGGGAAGCCGTGGAATTCGCTGCCGGTGGACTTGAGCACGGTCAGTCCGGAAATGCCGGCCAGGATGCTCTTCTTCCCGTCTGCGATCTCCAAAACCGCGGTGCGAACTTCGCTCTTATTGCGGGAGAAGGAGTGATCGTGGTCCTGGATACGGTCCCAGAAGTACTGTTCTGCCGCCCAACGTCCGCCGGTTACCCAGTCGAACTCGGAGACGAAGTGATCGCCGAGGCGCTTGATGAACTTCTCCGGGGAACCGACTCCGTCACGGGCGAAGCCGTAGACGGTGTTCTTCTGCGTGTCGGTCGGGACGACATGACCGTTGTCGCCTTCGGTGTGGGCGGCTTCGAAGTCGCCGTGCAACTGCGAGGAGACGTTCAGGTCCTCGATCTCGTGGCGAGCCGTGTCGCGGGTGATCTTGACCAGGCGGACCTCGGCCTTGCCGTATTGGTTCTTGGCCAGGACGATCTTGGTACTGGGCTGAGAAGCGGTGGTAGTCATGTCTAGCTCCCTCGGTATGTGGAATATGCAAACGGGCTGATAAGAAGAGGTACGTGGTAGTGCTGCGTTTCGTCGGCGACGACGAATCCCAGCGCGACCTCGGGGAAGAAGGTTTCCGTTCCCGTCTTCCCGAAGTAGGCCCCGGTATCAAAAGTGATCCGGTACTGCCCTACTTCAACCGCGACCGGCCCCAGATTGTTGATCCGACCATCCTGGTCGGTACTTCCTGAGCCGATTTCTTGCCAGCCGGATGCCTGCTTGGCCTCCAGCGTGGCCTTGACACCGGAGGCGGGCCTCCCGGTCCCGGTGTCGAGAATGTGGGTAGTGATGTGACTGCGTTCGGACGCTGCTGCGCTCATCGAATTACTCCTTGGGATGGGTCGCTAGGTGCGGGGCGGGGCCAATGACTCCGGGCCCGGCGCCAATGCTTAGGTGGTGGCGAAGAGTCCGCGTAGGCGGAGCAGTGCGATCTCGCGCAATTGCACGGCAACCTCGGCGCTCTCGGCCTCCTCGGAATTCGCCTGCCGGCGTTCCAACTCGGCCAAGATCTCTTCCGCACTGCGTCCCGCAGCACGGATGAGGAACACTCGACCGAATTTCTGCTCGTACTCCTTATTTCCCTCCAGGATTTTGCGTGCCGTATCCGACTGCGCATCAACCGCCGACTGTTCGTCGCGACTGAGCGTGGCTTCGGCCGACTGGCCCTCTGCCTTCTCACCGATACGAGGGTGGTGGGCTAGGGCTGCATCAACTTCCGCGGCAGTGAAGGGGTTGGCCTCCAGTTCGGCGCGTGAGAAGAGGTCCTCGACCCCGGCATACGGCCGGTGATCAACGACGCCCTGGATCCAGCGGTCGATGTCGGCGCAGGGGCGCAACGTGGCAACGGCCTGATCGGCAGAGGCATTGTTGAAGTCCTGGAGATCCATTGGTGTCAGCTCTTTCACAGTCAGACTGCATCCACCTTGGCGCTGAACACCCTTACCGTCGAGGGCTAGCTGTATTGACCACTGAGGTTGGGTACGCGGGCAGCGGGTGGAAGTCCTCGTAGTGA
>NZ_FUHW01000022.1 GCF_900163545.1 Arthrobacter rhombi | reverse complement strand
GTTTCTTAGACAGCTCCACTCCACATCAGGGGGCCTTCTTCATCCCATTAATTCAGATCGTGTCGTGGCACGAGTTCAACGAACCTCCCTGGGCAGTACAACTAGCCGTATGTGGGCGTTTCCTCACCCCCCGACAAGGGGGTTGAAAGCAGTTGACAAGGAGACTTGACGACGAGACCTCGGTCACATTACTGTCATAATCATGTTCTTTATTGATCGACTTATGGTCAATTAGAGCATTTTCAGTTAGGAATTAGCTTCGGGTCACTCGCCGACGCATACCTTTGAGATGGGGAATCATGCAGAAACGTTCACTACGCGCAACACTGCTGGCCGGCGTGGCCGCCGGTTCGCTGGTCCTGACCGGCTGCGGCTTCGGCGGCGGCGATGATGGCAGCGATGCGTCCGGCGACACCACGACCTTGAGCATGTTGGTGCCCAGCTACTCCGATGGCACCAAGGCACTCTGGCAAGACGTGATCGAAGGCTTCGAGAAGGAGAACCCCGACGTCAAGGTGGATCTGGAGATCCAGTCCTGGGAGAACATCGAAAGTGTTCTGAAGACCAAGCTGCAGGGCGATAAGGCCCCGGATATCTACGGTGGCGGCGCCTTCGCCGGCTTCGCCGAGGAGGAACTGCTGGCCCCGGCCGAGGATATCGCCTCCGCCGAGACGCTGGAGAACTTCCAGACGTCCTTTGCCGATAACGAGAAATTCGATGGCACCCAGTACGGTCTGCCGCTGATCGCCTCGGCCCGCGCCCTGGCCTATAACGAAGACCTCATGAAGGAGGCCGGCGTCAAGGAGGTGCCCAAGACCTGGGATGAACTGCTGACCGCCTCCAAGGCCATTAGCAAGGACACCAAGGCCGACGGCTACGGTATGCCCCTGGGGTCCGAGGAAGCCCAGGGCGAATCGCTGATCTGGTTCGCCGGCAACGGCGGAAACTTCGGCGATGAGAAGTCCATCGAGGTCGACACCCCGAAGAACGTCGAAGCCGCCGAGTTCATGCAGAAGATGATCAAGGACGGCGCAACGCAGAAGAACCCGGGTTCCACCCAGCGCACCCCGATGTTGAACACCTTCATCCAGGGCAAGCTCGGTTTCGCCTACGTGTTGCCGCAGACCGTCGGCCAGATTGAGAAGGAAAACCCCGATCTGAAGTATGGGATCGCCCCCGTGGCCACCAACACCGGCGAGCCGGCAACGCTGGGCGTTGCCGACCGGATGCTCTCCTTCAAGAACGATGGCAGCAAGACCGAATCGGTCAAGAAGTTCATGGACTACTTCTTCACCGACGAGGTCTACAGCAACTGGGTGCAGACCGAAGGCTTCCTGCCCACCACCACCTCGGTGTCCGAGGAGATGTCTTCCGACGAAACGCTGAAGCCGTTCCTGGAACTGCTGCCCAACGCCGTCTTCTACCCGACGACGAACCCTGCCTGGAACGCCACCGATGGTGCCTTCAAATCGCTGATGGGTCAGATCGGCACCGGTAAGTCCGCCTCAGACGTACTGGCCGAGATTCAGAAGAAGGCCGACGCGGCCAAGTAGCCCGCGCTCGACCCCGTCGTGCGCGGCGGGTAGCCCCACCGACTCCGCGGCCCGCTGGCATCAGCCGGCGGGCCGCGGAGCCTCGTCGGGGCCCGGAATAGACGAAGATCAGGTCAGGAGACCAGTATGAGCACCACCGCACCGGCCCGGACCGGGGTGGCCGAGCCCCCCGAGACTCCGAAACGCCGCGGCTCCAAGCGGCGCACTGCGGCTGAGGGGTCCTCCTTCACCTCCGCCCTTCCCTGGATTTCCCCGGCACTGATCCTGATCCTGGTGATCGTGGTGTTCCCCGCCGGATACATGATCTATAACTCCACCCGCAAAATCAGCCAGATCGGCACCGATCTGGGTTCGGTGGGGATGGCGAACTTCGCCCAGGTCTTCAGCGACCCGAACATCCCCAAGATCATGCTGAACTCGGTGCTCTGGGTGGTGGTCGTGGTGTTCTTCACCGTGCTGATCTCCCTGGGTCTCGCCCAGTTCCTTTCCAAGCCCTTCCCTGGCCGCACGCTCGTTCGCATGGCGGTGATCGTCCCCTGGGCGGCCAGCGTCGTGATGACGACCACGCTGTTCTACTACTCGATGGACCCGAACTACGGGATCTTCAATAAGTTCCTCACCGATATCGGCTTGCTGGACTCCCCCTACGGGTTCACCCAAAACGCCAGCTCGGCGCTGATGGTGGCCATGGCGGTGGCCGTTTTCGTGTCCATCCCTTTCACGACCTATACGATCCTGGCCGGTATCCAGGCCATCCCCGGAGACACGCTGGAGGCAGCAAAGGTCGACGGCGCCGGACGCTGGCGGACCTACCTCTTCGTCATCCTTCCGCAGCTGCGCGGCGCCCTGGCGGTTTCGGTGCTGATCAACATCATCAACGTTTTCAACAACCTGCCGATCCTCAAGGTCATGACCGGTTCGATCCCCGGCTACGGCGCCGACACCCTGATGACCTACATTTTCAAGGTCCTGCAGTTCGACCGCCAGATCGACATCGCCAGCGCGCTATCGGTGGTCAACTTCGGCATCGTCGTCGTCATCGTCGCGATTTACGTGTGGGCGGTCAAGCCCATGAAGGAGGTCTAGACCGTGGCACTACTAGCTACCGAAGACCACGCGAGTCGACGGGTAGTCATCGGCCGGATGACGGTCGGACTCGTCGTGGCCGCCGTGTTCCTGATCCCCTATGCCGTGATGTTCATCGGGTCCTTGAAGACCCGGTCGGAGATTCTCTCGGTCCCGCCGGACTACCTGCCGCGCGACGGTGCCCAGTGGTCGAACTACCTGACCATGTGGGACACCCCCGAGACCCCGGTGGCCTACAACCTGATCTCCACGGTCGTGATCGCCGTCGCGGCGACCCTGCTGGTGCTCCTGGTGGCCATGCCCGCCGCCTACTACAGCGCCCGGTTCAAATACCGCGGAAAAATGGCCTTCATGTTCCTGGTCATCGTGACCCAGATGCTCCAACCGGCGATCCTCACGGTCGGACTCTTCAAGGAAATGCTGGTCTTCAACCTCTACGACACCTGGTTGGCGATGATCCTGATCAACGCGGCCTTCAACCTGGCCTTCGCCGTGTGGATCATGCACACCTTCTTCGCGGGGGTCCCCAAGGAGGTCGACGAAGCGGCCCAACTCGACGGTGCCGGCAAACTCAGGGTGTTGTTCACGATCAACCTCCCGCTGGTCTGGCCGGGGATCGTCACCGCGTTGATCTTCACCTTCGTCGCCTGCTGGAACGAATTCGCCGCCTCCCTGGTCATCCTCTCCACCGCGGAGAACCAGCCGTTGTCGGTGGCCTTGACCCGCTTCGTCGGCCAGTACTCCACCGCCTGGCAGTACGTCTTCGGTGTCTCGATCGTCGCCATCGTGCCGGTGATCATCCTGTTCATGCTCATCGAGAAGCGTCTCATCGGCGGTTTGGCCGCCGGGGCAACGAAGTAGTGCCGGCATGACGCGCAATGAGCGGCTCAGTTCGATCCTGGCCCTGCTGGCCGAGGATGGCCAAGTGGAAGTCGACGAAATCGTTGACAAGTTGGGCGTTTCCCCGGCCACGGCCCGCAGGGACCTGGACTCGTTGGACTCCCAACGGCTGCTGACCCGCACCCACGGCGGGGCCACGACCAACGCGCTGGCCTATGACCTGCCCGGGAAATACAACAGGGATCCGGCAGCCACGCGAAAACGGTGGATTGGTGCCTACGCGGCAGCCCTGGTCGAACCCGATATGAGCATCGGGCTCTCCGGGGGGACGACCAGTTCGGCGATCGCCACGGCACTGGGTCTGCGGGCGGACCTGCAACAGGAACCGGCCCGCCCGACCCTGACGGTGGTGACGAATGCCGTGAATATCGCCTCGGCCCTGGCGGTACGCAACCACGTGAAGGTCATGGTCACCGGAGGGGTACTCAACCCGCGGTCCTACGAACTCGTGGGGCCCTTCGCCGAGCAGACCTTGGGCCGGGTCACCCTGGACATCGCCTTCATCGGCGTTGGCGGCCTGCATCCGCAGGCAGGGGCCACCGTGGCCGATGAGGGGGAGGCCGCCGTGAACGAACTCATGGGGGCCAGGGCCCTGCGCAGCTACCTGGTGGTCGACTCCTCCAAACTCGGGGTGCGCTCCTTCGCCTCGGTCTCCGGTGATGATCTGCGCCACGTCATCACCGACCCGGGGATCACCACGGAACAGCAAAACCGGTTGGAAGAGAGCGGATACAGCATCCTCATCGCCCCCGAAACCTGATCCGACCGAAGGGGTCGTGAACCCCAACAGTCGCTAGGGTGGAAACATGCATCCCACCACGCAACCGGCAGCGCCGGGACCTTCCCCCCGTGCGCCGCGGTCCCGCAGGAACCCGCGGTTCCTTCCGGGTGGCTTCCGGGTGGGGGATGCGGTGATGGTCTTGGCCTACGGAGTGCTCTTCGTCGCCGGGGCCGCCTCGTTGCTGACACTCTTTCCCGGCTTCACCGACGTCTTCAGCACCGCGGAGACGGCCTCCGCGGCAGTGAACTTCATCGTCTACGCCGTCCTGTTCTGCGGCGCCATGATCATGGCCTTCCCGACGTTGAAGCATTCCTTCGGGACCTTCAAATTCAGCCCCTGGGCCAAGGTCTTCATGATCCCCGGCGCCTGGGTGGCGAACCTGGTGGTCACCACCATCGTCATCATGTCGCTGGGCGGAGGCGTGAAAAGCGAGAACCAGCTCGCCATCGAGGGGATGACCACCACCGTCCCGTTCACCACCATGCTGGTGATGGCCGTGGTGATGGGGCCGTTCGTGGAGGAGTACATCTTTCGGCACCTGCTGATCGGCAAGCTCAGCCGCAAACTCAACGTGTGGGTCTGCGTCGTCATATCGATCATCTTGTTTGCCGGCATGCACTTCCTGGGTTCCGGCTCGTTCGAGTTGATCGCCGCGGTGCCCTATCTCAGCCTGGGCGCCGTCATCAGCGTCGCCTACGTCCTGAGCGGCCGCTCTTTGGCCTATTCCTACCTGATCCACTTGCTCAATAACCTCATCGCCCTGACGGTGGCGTACTACCTGCTTCCGCTGGTGCCCCAAATATGAACGAAACCCTCCAGTTCCCGGGGCACCAGCGTGGTTCGGCCGGCTATCGGCGCATGATCCTGGCGCTCTTCGCAGCGGGGATCGCCACCTTCTCCCAGCTGTATTCCGTGCAAGGCGTCCTGCCGGCCCTGGCCCGATCCGAAGGCATCTCCGAAGCCCGGGCGGCACTCGGCGTCTCGGCCGCCACGCTGGGCCTGGCGGTATCGGTCATTGGCTGGTCGGCCGTCGCGGACCGGGTCGGACGACTCAAGGCCATGCAAGCCGCCGTCGTGGCCGCTGTCATCCTGGGGCTGCTCGTCCCGGCGTCTCCCGGATTCGAGGCCCTGCTGGGATTGCGCTTCCTGGAAGGGGTGGCCCTGGGCGGGATCCCCGCCGTCGCACTGGCCTACCTCAGCGAGGAAATCCACCCCCTGCACTCGGCCATCGCCGCGGGGACCTACATTTCCGGCACCACCCTGGGTGGGCTCTCGGGCCGGCTGCTGGCCGGACCACTGAGCGAACTGGTCAGCTGGAGAGTCGGGACTCTGGCCGTCTCGCTGCTGGCCGCAGTGGCCGCGGCGGTCTTCATCACCCTGGCACCGAAACCACAAGGGTTCATCCCCGTTCCTCGTCGAGAACCGGGCACCGCCGGGTTGGGCCGGAAACTGTGGATGAATCTGGCCAACATCAGGCTGCTGGCCCTCTACGCGCAGGGTCTGCTGCTCATGGGCGGGTTCGTGGCCGTCTACAACTTCCTGGGTTTCCGGCTCGAGGCCCCACCGTTCCTGATCCCCGCTTCGCTGACCTCACTGGTGTTCCTGGCCTACCTCTCGGGGACCTGGTCCTCCCGGCAGGCAGGGCGCCTCGTCGGGAAATTTGGCAGGCTGCCTTCCCTGCTGGGCTCCATCGCCGTGATGGCCCTCGGGTTGCTGGTCACCCTGGTCCCACAGATCGGCGTCGTGCTGGTCGGGCTGGTGATCTTCACGGCGGGCTTCTTCTCGGCTCATGCCATTGCCAGCGGCTGGGTCCCGCTGATTGGGCGCACGGGCCGAGCCCAATCAGCCAGCCTGTATAACCTTGCCTACTACACCGGTTCCTCGCTGTTCGGCTGGGCCGTCGGACTGGCCTTCGCCCCCTATGGGTGGGCCGGCGCCGTCCTGTTCGTTCTCCTGCTCCAGGGGATCGCCGCCGTCGTGGCAGCGATCTTCCTCCGGGCCTCCGGGGCACGCCTGCCCGCAACCGGGGTGCCGACACATGACTGAAGAACAGCGAAGGACCCCAGGTACAGGCGCGAGTCCCGGAGGAACGGTGCGCATCCCGGCCCGACTCGGACGTACCATCCTGGCCCTGGCAGTTCCGGCGCTGGGCGCCCTGATCGCCGAACCCCTCTTCCTGATGGCCGATACCGCCATCGTGGGACACCTGGGGATCAACGAACTCGCGGGAGCAGGACTGGGCACCACCGTGCTGCAAACCGCCGTCGGACTCATGGTTTTTCTGGCCTACTCCACCACCCCTGCCGTCGCCCGGTGGCTCGGCGCCAGGCGTCTGGACCTCGCCCTGGCCGCTGGCCGTGACGGGGTCTGGCTGGCAGTGGTCCTGGGGCTCGTCCTGGCCGTCGCCGGCTGGTTCGCAGGCCCAGTTCTGCTGCGCGCGCTGGGGGCCGAAGGCCAGGTGTTGGGCTTCGCGCTGGACTATCTGCGCTGGTCGATGCCCGGTTTGCCGGCCATGCTCCTGGTCTTGGCCGCCACCGGGGTGCTGCGTGGGCTGCAGGACACGAAAACTCCGCTGATCGTTGCCGGTGCCGGCTTCGGGGTGAACATCGTGCTGAACTTCACCCTCGTGTATGGGGCTGGACTCTCGGTGGCCGGTTCGGCCATCGGCACCTCCATCGCCCAATGGGGGATGGCCGTGGTGTATCTGGCGATGCTGATCCCGCGGTTGCGTGCCGAAGGTGTTCCGTTGCGCCCCCATATCGGCGGGGTCCTCGGCACCGGGAAGGTCGGCAGCTGGCTGATGCTGCGCACCTTGAGCCTGCGCGCAGGGATTCTGGCCACGGTGTGGGTCGCCACCTCCGACGGAGCACTGACCCTGGCCGCACACCAACTGGTGTTCACCATCTTCGCGTTCATGGCCTTCGCCCTGGACGCCTTGGCTATTGCCGCGCAGGCGCTGATCGGCAAGGAACTCGGGGCGGGGGATCGGGCCACCGCTTCGGCACTGACCCGGCTGATGACCCGGTGGGGGATGCTCTTCGGGGTGGGCACCGGCCTCGTCCTGGCTCTGGTGGCTCCCGTCCTTGGCGCCGTTTTCACCTCGGATCCCGGGGTCCAACGGGCGGCGGCCATCGGCTTATGGGTGCTCGCTGCCTCGCAGCCGCTGGCCGGGCTGGTCTTCGTGCTCGACGGTGTTCTGATCGGTGCCGGTGACGCCAGGTACCTTGCCCTGGCAGGGGTCATAGCCCTCGTGCTGTATGTGCCGCTGCTGGCCGGGGCCGCCTGGCTGCCACTGGTGCCGGATCTGCCGATCCTGTGGCTGTGGTGTGCCTTCGGCGTCGGATATATGGCCTTGCGGGCGGGGACCCTGCTGTGGCGGATCCGCAATGACCGTTGGATGACCGTCGGGGCGCCGTCCTGATCCTGCCCCGCAGGGGTGCCGGGCGCGGCACTCAGGCGGTGGGTGGAACTGGGCATCGCCGATTCCTATTAGGATCGTAGGGTGCCTGTCATCACCACACCCCCTGAAGAAGCCTCCGCCGTCTGGAAGCCGGTCATGTTCCGGGCCGTCGTGGCGACGGCCTTCGGAGCCCTATCGGTTTTCTGGCAGCAACCCAGCGAAGCCGTGGTCGCCTATATTTTCGCCGGCTTCCTGGTGCTGACCGCGAAATCCGTTTGGGATTTCGCCGTGGCCCGTATCGTGCCGTTCCCGGTTCGTGGTCTCCTCGGGGGCGCCGCGATCGCCTGGTCGCTCAGCGCGGTTTTCATGCTCGTTTTCGCCAGCACCGCTGCCGCCTCGATCGCCGGAGGCATCGGCCTGGCCGTTGCCGGCCTTCTGGAACTCACCGTCTATTTCCGCCACCGTGGGGATCTGGTCCCGGTGCGGGACTTCCTGATCACCGGCGCAGTTTCCTTGGTCACCGGTGTGCTCCTGTTGGCCTGGCCAGGTCTGGACCAGCATGGGGTCTTCGGCGTCGCCGGTGGCGGCTCCATCATCGTTGCGGTCTTCTTGCTCATCGCCGCCTTTGGGTACCGGCACGATGCACGCGAGCGGGCCACTGAGCGTTAGACTGGAGTCGTTCCACATTCTTTCAGGAGGCATCCCCGTGGGTTCCAACCCGTCCCAGCCGAAGCCCACATGGCAACAGAGCATCAAGTCGCCGTTAATCTTCTCGCTGATCGCAGGGATCATCGCCGCCGTGGTCGCGTCGATTTCCGCCACTGGCGGTGGAGACAACCCGTTGCGCGTGGATATCGGACTCATTGCCTTTGGGGTGGCGTTCGTCGCCAGCCTGGTGGTCATCTCGGTGCTGGCCATGGCCAGCAAAGAGAACCCGCGTGAACTCAGTGAAGGTTCGGGAGTGAACCGGGCCTCTGATCAGCCGACCCAGAAGCAGCCCGGCCAGAAGTAGCCCTCGGGGCTCAGTCGGCGGTCTCCACGCCGTCCTTGCCGTTCCATTCCTCCAGGAACTGTTCGCGCGTCATCTCCGCCAGGTCCTTGCGCAGCAACGCTGCCAAGCCCTCTGCCTCGTCGATATTGTTCCCGGTCACCCGCAGGATCTCGGCATCGTTGTCGAGGCGACGCACCACCGCAGTGGCGCCCATCACGTCCGATCCGTCCCCGCCCAGAACCGCGTCCGCCAGTCCGACGAACCAGCGTCCGGCCGCCTTCAGCGTGCCGTCCGTGGCATGCTCGAGATCTACTTCGTAGTTCTCCGAGGCGTGGTGCTCCTGGGGTTGTTCAGAGGTGTTCACGATCTCTTCCTTTCCGACGCCGATGCCTGCGACCGTGCAGCTTGTGACCAGTCTAGGGCCGCAGGGCCGCCCGGCGCTGGCGGTAGGCGCGCACATGCTCGCGATTGGCACAGTTACCCGTCTGGCAGTAAAGCTTGGACCGGTTGCGCGAGAGGTCCAACACTGCTGCCTCGCAGTCCGATCCCGCGCAGATTCGCAGGCGCTGCTTCTCCCCCGAACGCAGCACATCCACGATGGCCATGGCAGCTTCGACGGCCATCCGTTCGGCGAGGGGTGCCGCCGGGCTGGTGGCGTGCAGGTGGTAGTTCCAATGGTCGTGCTTGACCAGCTGCGGCAAAGCACGGGCATTGCGCAGGATGTTGTTCACGATGACCACCGCCTCGTCCTCGCCGGCGATCCAGAGCGCGCGCAGAGTCTCGCGCAGGTGCCTGACGCTACGTAGTTCGGCCTCGTTATGGGTCCGGGCGCCGGTGTATTCCTCGCGAGCTACGAATTCATCCAGGTCGGCCCCGGTGAGGAGCCCGTCGACTTCGGGCAAAGCGGTATTGAGTAGGTGCACGACCGTCTGCAAAGACGTCTCAGTGTCAGGGGCAAATTTCATGTGACTCCTTCTACCACCCGCCATTCCTGCGGCGTATAGTGAGTCACTAGTATAGCGAGTTTCACTCATGACGCGTTTGGTGGGGAACGCAGAATTTCCAACCGCCCGATATCATCCCGAGGAGCAGCATGACCGAGCAGGTTGACAGCCGGCCACGGACCTTGGCCCACCCGGGGATTCCGGGGCTGTGGATCGCCTTATTCTCTTCGGCGGTCTTTGGGATTTCCGGTTCCTTTGCCAGCTCCCTGCTGGAGGCGGGGTGGAGCAGCGGTGCTGCCGTGGCGGCGAGGATGTTCGGTGCCTTCTTGGTCCTGTTGGTTCCGGCTGTCCTGGCCCTGCGTGGGCGCTGGAGTTCTGTGCTGAGCAACTGGAAACCCATCCTGCTGTTCGGGGTTTTCGGTGTCGGCGTGTGCCAATTTGCCTTCTTCCAGGCAGTTGGCCGCTTGAACGTGGGGGTGGCTCTGCTTCTGGAGTTCATGGCTCCGGTGCTCATCGTCCTGGCCCTGTGGGCCAACAGCCGGCGTATGCCCAAGCCGCTGACCATCACCGGCACGCTGCTTTCCCTCGGCGGGCTGATGTTGGTCCTGGACTTGGCCGGGCCGCAGAAGATCGACGTCATCGGAGTGTTGTGGGGGCTCGGCGCAGCGGTCGGCTTGGCAGTGTACTTCTTCGTCACGGCCAAGGCCAACGAGTCGCTGCCCCCGCTGGTGCTAGCCACCGGCGGACTGCTGGTGGGGGCCCTGCTGATGCTGGTGTTCGGGGTGACCGGCCTTTTGCCGTTCACTGCGACCTTCGGCGCGGTGGGTTTTGCGGGATTCGAAACCTCTTGGTGGGTCGCCTTGGCCGGGCTGGTCCTGCTGTCCACGGTGTTGGCCTATGTCTCGGGGATCATGGCTGCCCGGGCGTTGGGTTCGAAGGTTGCCTCGTTCATCTCGCTGACGGAGGTCCTCTTTGCCGTGTTGTGGGCCTGGCTGCTGCTGGGTCAGCTGCCCGCGCCGATTCAGCTTCTGGGAGGGGTCGCTATCGTCGCCGGCGTGCTGTTGGTGCGCGCCGACGAGCTCAAATCGCCCTGACTTAGTCTTTTCCGTCGATCCCGGTTCCTGTGCTCCACGGGGCGAGGAGTCCGCGTTTCGAGGCAGTGAGCAACCCTTGACCCTGGCCTGATCTCGGGTCACACTTGTTGCACATAGCGCAGTGTCGCGCATCATGCGCAACAATCGGCAATGGGGCCGGCGCCGGGGGGCCAGATCAAGGAGTGATCATGTCCGAGAGCATCGACACCGGCACCATCGACACCATCCACACGGGTTCCCTCGTCAATCCGCATCCTGCGGTGACCCTGTATACCCGACTACGCAAGTCGCCCTATTTCTGGAAGTCCCGCGAACACGGGGTGGCTGCCTACAGCGTCTACAACCACACCTACCACCCCCGCCACTACGGCGATCCCGTCTCCGAATACTGGTCACTGCTCAATGACGTCACCCTCTGGGACGTCGGGGTCGAACGCCAGCTGGAAATCAGTGGCCCCGACGCGTTTGCCTTCACCAACTACCTGATCCCGCGCGATCTGCACCAATGCGCCGTCGGGCAGTGCAAATATGTCTTCATCACCGCA
The DNA here is from genome assembly GCF_900163545.1 of Arthrobacter rhombi. Lineage (GTDB taxonomy): Bacteria > Actinomycetota > Actinomycetes > Actinomycetales > Micrococcaceae > Arthrobacter_H > Arthrobacter_H rhombi_A. The sequence goes on along the minus strand of NZ_FUHW01000022.1, from coordinate 118,750 downwards.
GCCGACGGCGGCATCATCAACGATCCGATCCTGCTGCGGGTCGAGGAGGATCGGTTCTGGCTCTCGCTGGCCGATAGCGACGTCCACCTCTGGGCGATGGGGCTGGCCCATGCCGGCGGCTGGGACGTCTCGGTGAAGGAAGTCGACGTGGCCCCGATCCAGATCCAGGGCCCGAAAGCCAAGGGCCTGATGGTGGACCTCTTCGGTGAGGACATTCTTGACTTGGGCTACTACTACCTGACCCGCAGGACCCTGGGGGACCTCTCCGTCGTCGTCTCCCGCACCGGGTACACCGGGGAAACGGGATACGAAATCTACCTGGAGAACGCCAGTCGCGACGGCGGCAAACTCTGGGACCTAGTCTGGGACACCGGGCAGGCCCATGACCTGCGCGTCATCGGCCCCTGCCATATTCGCCGTATCGAGGCAGGCATGCTCGCCTACGGATGCGATATCACCCTGGACACCAACCCGCTGGAGGTCGGCTACGACTACAACTGGATGATCAACCTGGACCAGGAAGCGGATTTCGTGGGCAAGGAGGCCTTGCGTGGAATTCGCGCTGCTGGCGCCACGCGTCTGATGGTGGGCCTACAGATCGACGGGCCTCCGCTGGGCAGCTACAACGACGGTTCCATGATCGAGCCCTTCCCGGTATCCGAGGCAGGCGGCGACGAGCTCGGCCAGGTCACCAGTGCCTGCTTCTCGCCGCGGCTGGAACAGAACATCGGCTTGGCGATGGTCCCGATCGGCCTCAGCGCCGAGGGGACCACCATGGTGGTGCATACTCCCGAAGGCGCCCGGCGGGGGACCGTGGTGCGCAAACCCTTCATCGACCCGACCAAGGAGACGCCGAAGGCCTAAACGCACCCCGAAACAGGAGCTGACAGGAGCATCAGTGAACCAGCCAACGCAACCGAAACCACCGCCGGGTGACGGGACGGTCCGCCCCGCGGCACCGTCCGGCGGGGGCCTGCCAGGCACTGCCGACGTCGTCATCATCGGCGCTGGCATCGTGGGCAGTTCACTGGTCAAGCACCTCGCCGAGGCCGGGTGGCGGAACATGGTCCTGTTGGACCAGGGCCCGCTACCCGATCCGGGCGGATCCACCGGGCATGCCTCGAATTTCATCTTCCCCGTGGACCACCAACGCCATGTCACCGCACTGACCGTGGAGTCGATGAACCAGTTCAGGGACCTGGGCACGCTGACCACTTGCGGGGGCATCGAAGTCGCCCGCAACGACGCAGGCCACAACGAACTGCGCCGCCGGCTGGCTTCGGCCAAATCCTGGGGTGTCGACGCCGAACTCATTGACCCCCGTCGTATCGGCGAACTCGCCCCGCTCATCGACACCTCGCTGCTCACCGGAGGATTCCACACCCCCTCCGCAGCCGTCGTCGACCCCCTCGCCGCCGGGGAGCTGATGCGCCAAACAGCGTTCGACGCCGATGCGCTGCACGTTTTTCCTGACACCGAAGTCACCGGGTTGCTCACCGAGCCCGCGGCGAGAGGTGGACCGGCACGTATCGCCGGGGTGCGCACTGGCGTGGGGGACATCGCCACCGACACCGTCGTCATCGCTTGTGGGGTCTGGTCCCCAAAGATCGGCGCGATGGCCGGTGCCGCCCTCCCGCTCACCCCCGCAGTGCACCAGATGATCAACCTCGGTCCCATCCCCGGGTTCGAAGCCAGCGGAGTGGAGATCGACACCCCGATCATCCGCGATATGACCGCCAAGATGTATGAACGCCAACGCTGGGACGAACTGCAGATCGGCTCCTACGCCCACCGGGCCATCCTGCATGAGGCTGAATCGCTGGCCCGCGTCGGCACCGCCGCATGGTCCCCGACCCAGCTTCCGTTGAGCGAGGCGGACTTCTCCGAACCGCTCGAACACGCCCGGCAGTTGTTCCCGATGCTGCGCGAACCCGGGCTGGAGCGCACCCTGGCGATCGATGGGCTGCTCTCGCTGACCCCCGACGGAGGGGCCCTGCTGGGGCCCACTCCCGAGGTCGAGGGGTTGTGGTCAGCCGCGGCGGTGTGGATCCGCGAGGCACCAGCGGTGGGGAAGTACCTGGCCCAATGGATGAGCGACGGCTCGGCCGAGGTCGACCTGCACGCCGATGACATCGCCCGGTTCCACCCCTCCCAACGCACCCGCTCCTATGTGCGGGCCCGCGCCGAGGAAGGGTTCCCGAAGACCTACGGGATCGTGCACCCGCGCGAACAGTTCCTCAGCGCCCGCGGCCTGCGGCGCTCGCCGATCCACGGGCGGCATATCGATAACGGTGCCGAGTTCTTCGAAGCTGCCGGATGGGAACGCCCGCAATGGTTCGCCTCCAATGCCGATCTGCTGGCCGAATTCGGCGACGCGGTACCGCAGCGGACCCACGAGTGGGATGCCCGCTGGCATTCGCCGATCAGTGTCGCCGAACACCTCTGCCTGCGGGAGCGTGGGGTGATGATCGATCTCTCGGCTTTCGCCCAGTTCGACGTCGCCGGGCCCGGTGCCATGGACTTCCTGCAGTCGCTGGCCATGGCCCAGGTCGATCGACCCGTCGGGCGGGTCATCTATACCCCGTTGTTGGATCCCCGCGGTGGATTCCGATCCGACCTCACCCTGGTCCGCCTGGGGATCGGCCACTATCGCGTCATCACCGGTGCCACCGATGCGGGACGTGATATCGCCTGGCTGCGCAGCCACCTTCCCACCGATGGTTCCGTTCATCTCGCGGATCTGACGGCGGCTACGGCGACCATCGGGTTGTGGGGGCCCAGGGCCCGCGATGTCCTGGCCTCGGTCAGCGCCAACGACGTTTCCGATGCCGCCTTTGGCTTTGGCAGCGCGGCCCACATCACTGTGCGCGATATCCCGGTACTGGCTGTGCGGATCTCCTATGTCGGGGAACTCGGCTGGGAACTGCATACCGACGTCGACCAGGGGATGCGACTCTGGGATGTGATCGCCGACGCCGGCCGGCCCTTCGGCGTCCGCCCGGCAGGAATCGGCGTCTACGGGGGCTCAGCGCGACTGGAGAAGGGCTACCGGCTGATGGGCGCCGAGCTTTCTGCCGACTACAATCCGGTGGAGGCAGGACTGGCGTTGCCACGGGTCAAGGACGCCGGGTTCGTCGGCAAACCGGCCTACCTGCGGGCGCGTGAGGCCGAACCCGTCACCGTGTTGTGCACGCTGGGCATGGACGCCCCGGTAGCCGGTGAAGGGCCCGCAAGGTACCCCAGCGGCAGCGAACCAATCCTCACGCTCGAGGGGGAAGCCATCACCGACGCCGGAGGCCGGCGATCCTTCGTCACCAGTGCCGGTGACGGACCCTCGGTGGGCCGCTACCTGCTCATGGCCTACCTCCCGCCGGAACAGGCACGGGAAGGCAACCACTTGCTGGTCGAGTATTTGGCAGAGCATCATCGGGTGACCGTCCTCAGCGCCGGCCGCACCCCGGTGTTCGACCCCGAAAATCAGAGGATGCGGACGTGAGCGATGAAGTTCCCAACCAGTCTTCAGCCGAAGACCGTACTGGTAGCGTGAGCGCCATGACGTTACCGAGCGAACGCATGACCAGAGGAAGCATCCAGTCCGTCGATCGTGCCGCCATCGTCCTGGAATTCCTCGCCAGTGAAGGGGCGAGCACCGTCAGTGCCGTCGGCCAGGAACTCGATGTGCATAAGTCGACGGCCTTCCGGATCCTGAACACCTTGGCCGACCACGGTCTGGTCGAACAGCGCTCGGACAGTACGGAGTATCAACTGGGCCACGGCCTCGTCCGACTGGCTCAAACCGTCCCGACGACCGCCAGTTTCAGTCCCCAGGTGCACCAGGCGTGCGTCTGGTTGGCCGGAGAGTGCCTCGAAACAGTCACCCTGAACGTCACCGAGAGTGGGGAGTCGGTGACCATTGACCAGATCCTGCCCGCCTCCTCGGTGGTCGGACGCAGCTGGCTGGGTCGCCGAACCCCCCTGCACTGCACATCGCCCGGCAAGGTGTCGCTGGGCTTCCAGCCGGCCTCAATTCGTGAGCAGTTACTACGCAGGACGTTGAAACGCTTTACCGCCTCCACGATCACCGACCGCAAAATGCTGGACGCCGAAATCGCGACGACGGCGCAGCGCGGCTACGCCCTGTCGCTGGAGGAATTCGAAGCGGGACTAACCTCGGTAGCGGCGCCGGTCTTCGGCGCCGACGGGGTGATGATCGCCCAGATCGGTGTCGCCGGCCCGTCCTACCGCCTGGGAGGCGAGGCGTTGGAGTTGACGATCGCCCTGGTCCAGGAAGCCGGCCGCCGGGCCTCCGTGTAGGGGTCTCAGGCGTTTTCAAAAGCGGGGTAGGAAACCTCGTAGCCAAGCCGCTTGAGCTCCGCAATGATCTCCGTCTTGTGTTCCTGGCCCTTGGTCTCGACCTTGACGCCGATCTGCACTTCACTAGCCGCCAACCCGCTGGTCGTTCGGTCATGTTCGACGTTGACCACATTGCATTCGGTGCGTGCCAGTACGGTGAGCAGCTCGACCAGAGACCCCGGCCGGTCGGGTACGCGGACGATCATCTGCATGAAGCGCCCGGCAGCCACGAGACCATGCTGCAGGACCCGGTTCAGCACCAAGGTGTCGACGTTTCCGCCGGAGAGCACGACGACGATGGGACCCTCCAAATCCTTGGCACCTTCGAGTACGGCAGCAACACCCGCGGCGCCGGACGGTTCGACCACCATTTTGGCCCGCTCGCTCAACAACAGCATCGCCTCACCGATCTGCTCCTCAGTCACCGTCCGGATCTCGGCAACATGATCACGCACGATCCCCAGGGTGAGTTCACTGGGCGACGGCACCGCGATCCCGTCGGCAATGGTCGACATCTTGGCCAGTCGGACTGGCGCACCCTCGAGAAGTGACGCCGGGAAGGCGGCAGCCCCTTCGGCCTGCACCCCGATGACCCGGGCCCGGGACCCGGAGAGATGCACGGCAGTGGCGACCCCGGCCAGCAGGCCTCCGCCGCCGGTGGGGACGATGATGGTCCCGACGTTGGGGACCTGTTCCAGGACCTCGAGGCCCAGGGTGGCCTGACCGGTCACGATATTGACGTGGTCGAACGGTGGGATGAAAACACGTCCGCTGGTCTCGCCTTCCGCTTGGGCGAATTCGATGGATTCCGCGAGGTCGGCACCGGCCAGACGTACCTCGGCACCATAGGCCCGGGTAGCCGTCACCTTGGGAAGGGCTGCCCCCATGGGCATGTAAACGAGGCAGTCGATCCCCAATTCGCGGGCGGCCAGTGCCACCCCCTGGGCATGGTTGCCTGCGCTGGCGGCAATCACCCCGCGTCGACGTTCGGCTTCGCTGAGCGCCGAGAGCCGCGTGAACGCCCCGCGCAGTTTGAAGGAACCGGTCCGCTGCAAGTTCTCGCATTTGAGGAAGACCTGCACCCCGGCCAAGTCGCTGAGCGAGGAGCTGGTTTCGATTGGCGTGCAGGCAGTGACGTCGCTGAGTAGTTGCCCGGCCCGCTCGATATCGGAAAGAGTAATCGGCGAAACGCCGTCGTTGACCGGATCCGATGCGCACATGATGAAACTCCTCCAGCTCAATGAACGGTACTCCCGAGTGGAAAGAGGCCGACTCATTCGCGTGGATCTAGGTGCTGAACGCTCGAATTCTCGACACCCGCACCATGTCCACCGTGAATCCGCCCACCTCGTTCGGGAGTAATTTCCTTCACCATAAATCAAATATTTGGGGTGCGCGAGGCCTCCCGCCCCTGCTCCGTCGGTGGGCGCCTAGGGGGTGGCCGTTCAACATCACACACCCCTTCTCTTGATAGCACACAAAACCATGATTAAACTAAGTAAGGTAAACCTAATAACTATTAAGGGTTTCGTTTCAACAGTGAGGAGTCCTCATGACTGAGGTCCAGGAACTAGCAGCCTTCGTCCACCAGGCAGATTCGGCCACCATGTCCGCCGCAGCACGGGAGCAACTGAAAATCCATGTCCTGGATACGCTCGGGGTCGCGATCGGAGCCCTCGATGCCAAGCCCATCTCCTCGATCCGGGAACTGCTGAAGGATCTGGGAGGCACCGAGCAGGCCACCATGATCGGCGGAGGGAAGTCCACTGCCGAACGGGTGGCCTTCTTCAACTCGGCGCTTTCACGGTATTTGGATTTCATGGACTCCTATCTGGCACCCAAGGAGACCAACCACCCCTCAGACAACCTGGGAGCGGCTCTGGCTGCTGCGGAAATGGCAGGGGCCAGCGGCAAGACCTTCCTGGATGCCCTGGCAGTCGCCTATCAAGTCCACACCCGCCTCTCCGACGTCGCCCCGGTCCGGGACAAGGGGTTCGACCACACCACGCAAGGCGCGTACGCGGCCGCCGCATCAGCGGCCAAGGCGATGGGCCTCTCCGTCGAGCAGACGGCCAACGCCATCGCGATGGCGGGCACCGCCAACAATGCTCTGCGCGTGACCCGGACCGGGGACCTGAGCCATTGGAAGGGTCTGGCCTACCCGCACGTATCCAAAGAAGGTACGTGGTCGGCCATGCTGGCTTCGCGCGGGATCACCGGCCCGGCACAGGTTTTCGAGGGCAATAAGGGTTTCAAGGAATCCATAGCCGGTGATTTCTTCATCGACTGGTCGAGCGAGGATCTGGAGAGCGTGCTGCGCACCATCATCAAGAAGCACAACGCCGAGATACATTCCCAGTCGGCCTTGGAGGCAGCTCTGGACGTCCGCAGCCAGGAGGGCTTCGACGCCAGCTCGGTGCAAACGGCTCGGCTCCGTACCTTCGATGTCGCTTGGAACATCATCGGGGGCGGCGAGGAAGGCGATAAGCGCAACATCTCCGCCAAGGAGGAAGCCGACCACTCCCTGCCCTGGATGCTCGCCGCGGCCCTTTTGGACGGTGAGGTGACCCCCCAGCAGTACACCCCCGAGCGCATCGTTGCCCGGGATGTCCAGGATCTGATGGGCAAGGTGGAGATCAGCGAGGATCCGGAATTTTCCCGGCGTTTCCCGCAGCACATGCCAGCGGATCTGGAAATCACCCTGGCCGATGGCACACGGTTCCACTCGGCCCGGGATTCCTATCAGGGGTTCCATGACGACCCATTGGATTGGGAGGGGGCACGGCGGAAATTTGATGCCCTCACTTCACCCTTCGCCAGCCATGAGCTGCGCGAGAAGATCGCCGAGACGGTGCACGCCATCGATGAGCATCAGGTCTCGGACTTGACCGTCCTGTTGGCCCAGGTCGGCACCCGGCGGTCCAGTACACCCTCGAGCCCGAATCGGCGCGAGTTTTCTCAGGAGACAGTATGACCCACCAGATTGCTCAAGACGTTTCATTCAACTTCGTTCCCCGGGCGTACCGCCCGTCGAAACCGCGCACCACTGGACTGACCGAGATTCGTGCGCCCTACTACTCCACCTTCGGCACCCGTCACCTCCAGGACGTCTTCGACGTCGCGGGTCCCTGGGTGGACGGCATCAAATGGGCAGGAGGTTCGTTTGCCCTGGTTCCGCCCGAGCAGGTCAAAAAATTCAGCGATATCGCCCACGACAACGGATCCTACGTCTCCTCGGGAGGGTGGATCGAGACCGTGCTGCGCTACGGGAATGACGCGGTGGACCAGTATTTGAAGGAGGCCAAGGACGTGGGGTTCGACACCATCGAAATCTCCACCGGTTTCATCATGCTCAACACCACCGGGCTGCTGCGTCTGGTCGAGAAAGTCACCCAGGCGGGGCTGAAAGCCAAACCGGAGTTGGGCATCCAGGTCGGTTCCGGAGGGGACTCCGGGGAAGCCGAACTGGCTGCTGAGTCGATGAAGGACATCGGCGACCTGACGGATCGTGCGAAACGATGCCTGGACGCCGGGGCCGACATCATCATGATCGAATCCGAGGGCATCACCGAGAACGTCGATGAATGGAACACCGGCGCCGCAGCATCCATCATCAACTCGGTCGGTTTGGAAAACGTGATGTTTGAGGCCGCCGACGGACCGGTTTTCGAGTGGTACATCAAGAACTACGGGAACGAAGTGAACCTGTTCGTGGACCACTCACAGATCCTTCAACTGGAGGGTCTGCGCCAGAACATTTGGGGCAATAAGTCCACGTGGGGGCGCGTGATCAACCCGGCCCCCTAGGCGCCATCGGGTAAGCAACACCGCCGTGCGCATGGCCTAGCCCATGCACCGGCGGTGCTTTTTTGGCCCGGACGATCTCCCAGACCCCCTGGGGTGCCGTTCCGGTGGGGTCTATCCGGAAACTAGTCCGCGATCCTCAGGAACTCCACATGTTCCTCGTAGTGGTCGAGGCAGTCGTGGATCAGCTGGGTTTTGGAGAAGCCCATCACGTCGTAGTCTTGCCCACCGGCTGAGAGGTGGACCTCGAGGCGGGCGTATTGGTCCCTGCTTCCGACCATGCGGCCACCGTAGGCCGGCACCGGAACAAGTTCGAATTGCACCCGGTAGATGAACGGATCCGACGAGGCGTTGGTGGTTAGCTGGACTGCCGGTCTCTCGCCCTCTTCCATCGCTACCCGGGCCGGGACACCGCGCTCGTTGAGCTCGTTGGAGACCTCCTGCAAGGCAGGGAACACCAGGTCCTGGAGATCTCGTCGGGCATCGTCGGGGCTCACGAAATTGGTGACCCTGGACAGTCTCGTCTTCCAGGTTTCGCGGTTTTCAAACCGTGCCGCCAGGATATGGGCTCGGGTGCCGGTACTCTTGTCGGCCCGGCGGCCCTCCACCCGCAACGCCTTCCACAGACTGATCATCACCAGGATCAAGACGATCGAGAATGGCAGGCCCATGATGATGGTGGCGTATTGCAGTGCGGTGATTCCACCGACCAGGAGCATGCCCATCGTCAGCAGGCCGGTGGTCCCGGCCCAGGTAATGCGCAGCCAGGGGGCACAATCCTCCTGGACGCTCCGCAGACGAGAAGACAGGTTGCCCATGACCAGGGCGCCGGAGTCGGCGGAGGTGACATAGAACAGCAGGCCGACCAGGACCGCGACGGCAATGACCACCCCGGAGAGCGGGTACTCCTGCAAGAGGTTGAAGAAGCCCAGACCGCTGCCCGATGCTGCCGTATCGGCGAACTCCGTATCCCCGCCGCGAACACGGGACAGGGCGGCGTTTCCGAAGATCGATACCCACATCACGATGTAACTGAAGGGGATGACCATGGTTCCGAGGACGAACTGGCGAATCGTTCGACCGCGCGAAATGCGGGCCAGGAACATGCCGACAAAGGATGCCCAGGCGACCCACCAGGCCCAGAAGAACAGTGTCCACAGTGACATCCACTCGTCGACGTCGTTGAAAGCGAAGGTTTGCAACGTCATGCCCGGGAACATGCTGATGAAGTCTCCGACATTCATCACGATCGCATCGAGCAGGAAGCGGGTGTTTCCGGTGACCAGAACCCAGCCGGCCAGTGCGATGGCCAGGATGACGTTGAGTTGGGAGAGGAATCGAATGCCCTTGTCGACACCTGTGGTCGCCGAGATGGCTGCCATGATCACGGCCAGGACCACCAGTCCGACTTGCGCCGCCGTCCCGATGGCGATGCCGAAGATGATGTTGAGTCCTGCGTTGAGCAGCACCACGCCGATCCCCAGGCTGGTCGCGACGCCGAAGATCGTCCCGAGCACGGTTGCGGTGTCCACCGCGTGACCGAGGACGCCGTTGATGCGTCGCCCGAAGAGCGGGAAGAGGGCCGAACGGACGGCGAGTGGCAGATTCAACCGATAGGCAAAGTACCCCAGGGCCATACCCATCAGCGCGTACATGCCCCAACCGGTGATCCCGTAATGGAACAGCGTCCAGAACGTTCCTTCTCGTGCGGCGTCGACGGTTTCGGCCTGGCCCACGGGTGGGTTCAGGTATTGCGAAACCGGCTCGGAGACGGAGAAGAACATCACGTCGGTGCCGATGCCTGCGGCGAAAAGCATCGCGGCCCAGGCAAACGTCGAATACTCGGGTCGAGAATCGTCGGGTCCCAGCCTGATGTGCCCGAACCGGGACATCCCCAGGTAGATCACGAAGACCAGGATGACGGTGGCCAGCAGGATATAGAACCAGCCGAAGCTGGTGGAGACGAAGGCGACCAGTTCACCGATGACTGCCTCGGCTTGCTTTGGCGCGGACAGGGTCCAGATCGCGACGGCAAGGACCCCGACGAGCGATGCGATGAAAACCGGCCACCTGACCGGTGCGGAACCCTTGGGTGACTCATCACCGGATTCGCTGTCGGCCTGGTCTGCAGGTGCCGGATGTAGATCGCTCATCGCGTTTTTGGCGCTCCTCGTGTCGGATTAGTCGATAGATCACGCGCCCCATGGCCCGGAGATAGCCCGGGCCGACGCTATGGACACGTTAACACGGGGGTTTGTCACATATCCACAAAGCGGCATACGTGCGGTCCAAAAACAGGCCTTCCCCTGCCGGGCCAATTTGCGCAAGGTTATGGGTTCGGCAGGGGCTGGGGCCCGGCCGAGGGCTCCTGAAACGGAGGGCTCCAAGGCGGCTATTCCAGCTGGAGGACGACTTTTCCGCGGGCCCGACGGGTCTGCACCTTCGCCAAGGCGTCCAAGGCTTCGTCGAACGGGTACACCCGTTCGAGCTCGAGGTGCACCTGCCCTGAGGCGATCTGTTCCATGAGTTTGCCGAGCTCTGCTCCGACATCGAGCTGGTAGGGGAGCCCGGTCAGGTGGGCCCCGCGCTCGGATACCAGCGGGTCACCGGAAATCGAGACCAGGGTCCCGCCGTCCCTGAGCACTGGCAGACTGTCCGCCGTCGTGCCGGGCTGGACCGCCATCACGGCCGACACCCCTCCGGGCATCCAGGCCAGCACCTCTTCGCGCCATCGGGAGTCGTGGTAGTCGACGGCCTTTTCAACCCCGACCGACTGAAGGTAGTCGTGGTTGGCAGCCGATGCCGAGGCGGCGACCCGCAAGCCCCGCTGACGGGCCAGTTGGATGGCGAACGTGCCGATGGCCCCGGATCCGCCGGCGATAAAGAGTGACCCACCTGCCGGGACATCGGCCACGGTGTGCAGCGCCTTCAACGCAGTGTTCCCGGCCACCGGAACAGCCGCTGCCGCAACGAAACTCATGCCCTGCGGTATCGGCAGGATCATCGATTCCGCCTTCACTGCGGTCCACTGGGCCCACGTGCCTCCGCCCGGCTGCATGGCGCTGACGAAGGACACGCGGTCGCCGACGGCATGGCTTGTGACGTCGTTGCCGACTTGCTCGACGACGCCGGCCGCCTCGATCCCGATGGGGTAGGGGTACCGGGCGTCCCCGGGCAGGAAGTACGAATCATGGATTCCGACGCCGATGGCGTGCACACGCACTAGCAGTTCGTCGGAGCCGATCCGTGGAACCGGCACGCGGGCCGGTTCCACGGTCTGGGCATCACGGTGTGGAAGGACGAAGGCCTTCATCGTTTTGATGTCCTGCATGTTCGACTCCTGTTTCTCCGCGTTCTCAGTCTTGGTGACCTGAGGGTGGTGGTGTTGTGGGCGATGTCCCCGGCTGGGGCGCGCCGTCGGCCTCCAGGGTTCCGTCCTCGTCCTGAGTCCTGTCGGGCACCGGGGTCCTGGGCGAGGGATTCATGGCCACCGTGGTGCGCAGCGGGGCGCCGCGCACGATGGCGATGGCGATGACCGAGACGGCGGCGATCATGGCGGCGATCATGAAGATCGGACCGAACGCATCGGCGTAGGCATTGTGGAACACTTCCTGAACCGGTGCGGGCAACCCGCTGATATCCAGTTCGGTGTCCCCGCCTCCTGCTGACATGGCGCCGGCGGGAATGCCTAGCTTTTCCAGGCCTTCGGAGATGTTGGTGCTGACGCGGCTCGTCAACACGGCGCCGAGGATGGAGACGCCGATGGCCCCGCCCAAGGAGCGGAAGAAGGCGATGGCCGCTGAGGCGGCACCGACCTCGGTGACGTCGACCGTGTTCTGCACGGCCAGCACGACGTTCTGGACCAGAGTGCCGATGCCCAGACCCATGAGGGCCATGAAGATCGCGACGTAGAGGTAGGAGGTGTCGTGGTTGATGGTGCCCAAACCGACGAGGCCGATGAGCATGATGACGCTGCCGATCATCATCACCGGCTTCCACCGTCCGATCCGCGTGACGATGAGTCCGCCGACCATGGCTGAGAGCGTCTGGCCGAGGATCATCGGAATGGTCATCAGGCCGGCAGCGGTGGGGGTGCGTCCGTCACCGAGCTGGAAGTACTGGGTCAGGAACACGCCGGAACCGAACATGCCCACACCGGCACCCACGCTGGCGACGATCATCCACGCAGCGGTGGGGTTGCGCAGCACCCGGATGGGGATCATCGGCTCGGGGGCCCGCAACTCGACGATCACCGCCAAGACGGCGGCGACGAGGAAGGCGGCCAGGAAGACGCCGGACTCCCAAGAAATCCAGTCATACTCGCTCCCGGCGAAGGTCACCCAGAGCATCGGAATGGCGGCCGATACGGAGACCAGGATGGCGCCGAGGTAGTCGATGCTGAGGTTGGCACGCTTGATGGTCGGCAGATGCAGCTTGAGTTGAAGCAGGATCAACGCGACGACGGCCAAGGGGACGCTGACGAAGAAGGTCCAGCGCCAGTTCAGGGAATCGGTGATGACCCCGCCGATCAGCGGCCCGGAAACCGTGGCCACGGCCATGACGGCACCCATGTAGCCGGCGTAGCGTCCACGTTCACGAGGGGCGATGATGGAGGCCATGATCGACTGCACCAGCGCCATGAGCCCGCCCATGGCCACGCCCTGGACCGCGCGAGCGGTCATCATCAAGGTGATGGTCGTGGAGAGTCCTGCGGCGATGGAGCCTGCCACGAACATGATGATCGCGATCTGCGCCAGGGTCTTTTTGTTGAAGAGGTCCGAGAGTTTGCCCCAGATCGGGGTGGCGATGGTCATCGCCAGCAGGCTGGCGGTGATGACCCAGGTGTACTGACGCTGGGTGCCGTCCAGATCGGCCATGATGGTGGGCAGTGCTGTGGACACGATGGTGGTGGAGATCATCGCGGTGAAAAGTGCGGCGAGCAGACCGGTCATCACCTGGAGGATTTCGCGATGCGAATACTCCCGTGGTTCTTCGGTGTTGATTGCCGCGGTGGTGGAGGTGGAGGACGTCATCCCATCAACTCGCTTCCGGTGTCGGAGGTGGTGGCTAGCTTGTCGGCCCCGTGGGGTCCATGAAGTTCGGGGTCCCTGGTGATTTCTTCCAGGTGCAGGTTCAGTCGTTGCAGGAGGTTGATGGCCTGTTCGGCGTCCTCCGTGGACCAGTCGGTCAGGGAATCGGCGAACCGGCGCACGGCGTGCGTCTCACTATCGGTGAGCTTCGTCAGTCCGCGTTCGGTGATGGAGATGAGCTGGGCTCGGGCATCTTCGGGGTCCGGTCGGCGTCCGACCAATCCGTCGGCCTCCAGGCAGTCCACGGCACGTGAGGCCACGGGGGCCGAGACGAAAAGCTGGGTCGCCAGCTCACCCAAACGGGCGTCACGGTGGCGCAGATGCTGCAGGAAGCCGAACCTAGTCCCCGTGAAGCTCTGGTCCTTATTGCGTTGGCCGGCTAAGCGGAAAGTCCGACTGGTTTGCACCATTTCCGAGAGAATCTGGCCGGCTTCTTGGTCATTGATCACTATTGGCTCCTTGCGTTGCTACCTGACAACGCTAACTTACTTACTTAGGGTAAGCAAGTAAGTGGCCGAGTGAAGGAAAGCCGGCCAGAGGCCCGAAACGAGCTGGCCCGAACTACTTCGCGAAGCTGCGCAGGCGCAGGCTGTTCAGAACCACCAGCACCGAACTGGCAGCCATGGCGCCGCCGGCGATCATGGGGTTGAGCAGCCCCAGGGCGGCGACCGGAATGCCGATCGTGTTGTAGAGGAACGCCCAAAACAGGTTCGTCCTGATAATGCCCAGGGTTCTGCGGGAGAGCTCGATGGCCTGCGGAATCTGGGCCAGATCGTTGCCCATGACGGTGATGTCCGCGGCCTCGATAGCCACGTCGGTTCCCGAACCCATGGCCAGGCCGAGGTCGGCGCGGGCCAAGGCTGGGGCGTCGTTGACGCCGTCGCCCACCATCGCCACCACGGCGCCAGTGGCCTGCATTTCTGCCACCTTGTCGACCTTGCCCGCCGGAAGAACCCCGGCGAAGACGTCGGCGGGATCGATGCCAACCGCTGTGGCCACCTGGGCGGCCACCTCCTCGTTGTCGCCGGTCAGCAGCATCGGACGCAAGCCAAGGGAACGTAGGCGCTCGATGGCTGCCGGGGAGGACTCGCGGACGGTATCGCGCAGCCCGATGACCCCAATAGCGGCGCCGTCCACTGCGACCAGTACCGCCGTCGTGCCTTGTTTTCGGGCCGCGGACAGGGCGGTCAAGGAGGCGTTGTTGGGTTCGGTGCCGTTGTCACTCAGCCAGGCGGGCGAACCGACGATGACGACGGCGGAACCCACGGTGGCCCGAACGCCGCCACCGGGGGAGGAGGTGAAAGCTGAGACGGGGTCGGCGTGCCGACCGGCGGCGGTGATGGCCTGGGCGATCGGATGCTCAGACCCCGACTCGGCGGCGCCAGCGAAGGCCAGAATCATTTCCTGATCCACATCGGCGGTGGCGATGACATCGGCCATGGCGAGTCGGCCTTCGGTGACGGTTCCCGTCTTGTCCAACAGAACGGTGTCCACCCGACGGGTGTCCTCGAGGACCTGAGGGCCGCGGATGAGGATGCCCAACTGTGCACCACGTCCGGTGCCTACGAGTAGGCCGATGGGGGTGGCCAGGCCCAGGGCGCAGGGGCAGGCGATGACCAGGACGGATACGGCTGCCGTGAAGGCTGACTGCAAATCGCCGGAAATGGCGAGCCACAGGATGAAGGTGAGCACGGCGATGGCCAGCACGATCGGAACGAAAACCGCGGAGATCCTGTCGGCCAGCCGGGCGATCGGAGCCTTGCCGGTCTGTGCGTCGGAAACCATTCTGCCCATCTGGGCCAGGGTCGTCTCCGCGCCAACCCGGGTGGCACGCACCAGCAGCCGGCCCGAGGTGTTGATGGTGGCGCCGGTGACGGTGTCGTCCGGGCCGACGTCGGTCGGCGCGGATTCGCCGGTGATCAGCGAGGTGTCGATGGCCGATTCGCCTTCGAGGATGTAGCCGTCGGTGGCGATCTTCTCTCCGGGGCGCACCACGATCTCATCCCCGGGGACCAGCTCGGAAGCCGGGATGCGTACTTCAATGCCGTCGCGCATTACGGTGGCGTCCTTGGCCCCCAGGCTCAGCAGTGACTGCAAGGCATCGCCTGCAGAGGTTTTGGCGCGGGCCTCGAGCCAACGGCCCAATAGCAGGAAGGTGGCCACGACGCCGGCCGTTTCGAAGTACAGCTGGTGGTCGGACATGCCCATCCCGGTGCCGGCGGTCATGGCCGGGTCCAACAGCAACTGCCACAGCGAGAAGAGGTAAGCGGCCAATACGCCGATGGAGACCAAGGTGTCCATGGTGGAGGAGAAGTGGCGGGCGCTGGCCAGGGCGGCGCGGTGGAAAGGCCAGGCCGACCACCAGGTCACCGGTGTCGCCAAGGCCAGGGCCACCCAGCCCCAGTGCGGGAACTGCAGGGCGGGAATCATGGAGATCAGGAACAACGGAATCGTGAAGATCGCACCGACGATCAGGCGCGGACGCAGGTCCTCGGCGCTTCCACCATGGTTCAGGTGATCGACGTGCTCGCCGGGCTTTCCCCCGTTATCCTGCGGGCTGCTGTCGGGGTGGTGATGCGGATCCTGCCTGACCGAGGCACCGTATCCGGCGGCCTCGACCGCCGTGAGCAGCTCGGTGTCACTCACCGATGCCGGGGCGGTAACACGCGCCGATTCCAAGGGCAGGTTGACGCTGGCTTCCACGCCCTCGATTTTGCCCAGCTTGCGCTCAATCCGCGAGACGCACGAGGCGCAGCTCATCCCCTGGATATCCAGATCGAGGATCCGGCCTTCTGCGACGGTCTGTTCGAGGTGCTGTTCCATGCTGCTGCTCCTGGCTGGTGGTGCCTTAGGTGTTGGTGGGGACGATCGTGTAGCCGGCCTCGGAAACTGCCTCGTTGAGGCTGGCTTCGCTCAGGGGTTCGGAGGAGTCGATGTGGGCCGTGGAGACTCCTCCGGCGACGAGATCGATATTTACGCTGGTGACGCCGTCAATCTCCGAGAGTTCCTCGGTGACTGAGGCAACGCAGTGGTTGCAGGTCATGCCGTCGATGCTGATGGTGGTGGTCATGTTTGCTCCTTTTTAGGGGTCAGCGCAGGAGGCGGCCGATGGCTGCCGAGGCCTCGCGGACCTTGTCGTTGACGATCTCTGGGTCACCGGTCGCTAGTGAATCCTGGGCGGCACCGACGACACAGTGTCCGATGTGCTCCTCGACCAGGCCGAGGCTGACCTTGTGTAGTGCGGCGTTGATCGCTGAGATCTGCGTGAGGATATCGATGCAGTACTTCTCTTCGTCCACCATCCGTGCGATCCCGCGGACCTGCCCTTCGATGCGACCCAGCCGTTTGAGCAGGGACTGCTTATCGGCGGTGTACCCGTGCTCGCGGTGCGCATCGGCTGGTTGATCAACGGTCGGCAAGGTGGTGTCCATAACGTCAAGTTATACCCCCCTAGGGTATGTCGTCAAGTACCCCATAGGGGTACGAAGGCGAAAACGTGATGGTGGTGTCCCCACTCCGCGGAGTCTGCAATCCTGGTGCCGCTCGATGCGGGGTGGGGCCGCGGCCGCGCGGGCCCGCGTTGCTACACTGGTCGGCGTGACATCCACCCAGCTCTCGGTCCGCCAGATCCCCGCAGCCGACCACCTTGCACACCTTGCCCGACACCCCGAATCCAGCTTTATGCAGCTGCCCGCGTGGGCCGGGGTCAAAAGTGAATGGCGTGCCGAATACCTTGGCTGGTTTGACCAGCAAGGCGCCCTGCGGGCCTCTGTTCAAGTACTGCATCGGCCGGTTCCGGTCCTGAAGTACACCTTGGCCTATTTGCCCGAGGGGCCCGTCGCCGAATGGGGCACCCTCAACCCCTCAGATGTCATGGCCCCCATGCTGGCCCATTTCAAAACCCGCAGGGTCTTCCTTGTCCGCATGGGGCTGCCGGTCATCACCCGCAGCTGGGCCGCCGCAGCCGTGCGTAAGGCGCTCTCGGCTGGCGGGCATTCGCTGATGACCGAGCTGGACCCGCTGCACACCGATGACCGGGCGACCGCGCTCGCCGATCAACTGCGTGAACTCGGGTGGACGAAGCAGGAAGTCAGCGAAGACTTCAACACCGGCCAGCCCGAATTTGTGGCTCGCATCCCGCTTGTCGGAGCCGATGGCCAGGCTCTGGATATCGACGGGGTGTTGGGCCAAATGAACCAGAACGCCCGCCGGGAGACCCGCAAGGCGGCCTCCGGCCCGCTCGAGGTTCAGGTCGGCGGGATCGAAGATATTGGACGCTTCCACGCGCTGTACCGGCAGACCGCTGAACGCGACGATTTCACCGGGCGACCGGTGGGGTACTTCACCACCATGATGCAGGCGCTGAACGCGCACGCTCCCGGGACCTGTAGCGTCTACTTCGCCGTCCACGGGGGGCAGGACCTCGCTGCGGCCATCAGGGTTTCCCATGGTCAGGGTGCCTGGTATGTCTATGGTGCCTCGTCCACCATCGAGCGAAAGCTTTTCGCGCCCAAGGCCCTGATCCACCGCATGATTGCAGATTCGCTGGCCGAAGGGTGCACCTTCTTGGACCATGGCGGTGTTTCGGCGACGTTGGATAAGGGACACCACCTGGCTGGTCTGACCTTGTTCAAGACCACCTTGGGCTGCAACGTCGTGCAGGAGCTGGGGGAGTGGGATTACCCGCTGAACAAGGCTGTGACCGGGGCCTTCAACCTTTATATGCGCCTGCGCGATCGAGGCTAAGCACCGAACTGTGCCGCGGCGGCGGGAGGGCTACCGTCGCCTCGGCTTCGGGCATAGAGTGGCGCCATAGGGACCGATACCTGGAGGCAGCAGTGGGCGATTACCGTGCATATACCGATGAGGAAAAGGCTGCCTACGTGGCCCCGGCGTGCGATTCCTGCGGACAGCATCGACACGTCGTCTGGGAGGACACCGGCTCCGCCGATGCCCACTGGGTCCGGAGGGACGCCGGCTGCTCCAACGAGGCCTGCACCGCGTGACCGGCAGACGCTAGCGAGGGGTGTGCGACCGTTCGCGGACGGTGGAATTTCTTCTCGTCGGGATTAGCTGTCGCATTCCTTGCAGATCATCATGCCGTCCTTCGTGCGGGAGAGCTGAGAACGGTAGCGAACGAGGAAGCATTCCCCACAGGTGAACTCGTCCTGAGCCTGCGGGCGCACCTGGACGACGAGTTCCTCGTCGATGATCGCACCGGGCAGTTCGTCGCCATCTAGGGGCTCTTCCTCGTCCAGCTCCTCAACGGCGGTCTTCTTATTGGGAGCGTCAATTTGCTTGACCTGCTTGAGGGTCTCCTCGTCGCGCTCGGCAACGTCCGGGCGGACCTCATCGTATTCAACAGCCATGTGATTCTCCTGAGCATTCAACGGATCGAAAGCGACATGCTAGGCGACGAGAAGTGGCAGACACAAACCGAGTCCCGACGAGCAAAACGTTTTGGTGGTCTTCGCGGGCCCGCAGCATCGCAAACAGCGCATCCACAGCCCCCGCCGCGCCTGTTCCTTGGGTCACCAAGAGCCGGGCGGCGGAGGCTCCGGGTTCAGGATGCGGCGGGTTCCAAGACCCTCTCGGGCTCCTCGACCATCGGTTCGGTCAGGCGACGACGACGGATGGTCAGGGTGACGGCACCGGCGGCAATGGCGGCGAGAGCGCCGATCATGAAGCAGAGGCTGAAGGCGTCTTGCGTGGGGACCGGGGTGGTGCCGGGCGACAGCGGGACCGAATTGCTGGTCAGGACGATGGCCATCACCGCAGCGGCGCTGGTCGTGCCGATGGAACGCATGAGGGCGTTGACGCCCACGCCAGACCCGGCTTCCGCTGCCGGTAGGTTGTCCATGACCAGGATCGGCATGGCGGCGTAGCCGATGCCGATCCCCGCGCAGGCAATGCAGGAGGCGAGCATCAGTTCCCAGGGGGCGTCGGTGAGAAGGAATGCGAAACCGTAGCCGGCGGCCATGACAAAGGCCCCCAGGGCCAAGGTGTTGCGGCCACCGAACTGAGTCATCAGTGCCGCTGAGATCGGTGAGAACAGGAGCATCATCAGCCCTGCAGGTGCCATCCAGAGGCCGGCTTCCAGGACGCTCTGTCCCAGGCCGAAGCCGGTGGAGGTAGGCATCTGGAGTAGCTGTGGAATCACGATGGACTGGGCCATCATGCCAAAGCCCATGAGGACCGCAGCGATGTTGGTCAGCAGGACGGGGCGCCGGGCCGTGGAGCGCAGATCGACCAGTGGTTCGTCATGTCGGAGCTCGTAGACACCCCAGAGGGCCAGGATCAGCAGGCCCCCAAGAATCGAGCCGAGGGTTCCCGCGGAGAGCCAGCCCCAGTCATTGCCCTTGGACACCCCGACGAGAATGCCGACGATGCCGGCCGCCAGACCAAGGGCGCCGACGGCGTCGAAGGTCGCGGGGTGCTGGATGGCTCGGTGGGGCAATGCCGTGGCCGAAAGTATGGTGACGACGACGCCCAGCCCTGCCGTGAGCCAGAAGAGGGCGTGCCAGTCGTATTCCTGGGAGATCCATGCGGCCAGCGGCAAGCCGAGTGCACCGCCAACGCCCAGCGTCGCGCTGATGCCGGCGACTGCTGCATTTCTCATCTTGGGAACCGACAGCTCGCGGGCGAAGCTGATGGCCACGGGGATGTACCCCATGGCGAGTCCTTGGAGGATCCTGCCGATCACGACAAGGATGAAGGCGCTGGAAACGGCGGCAACCACGGAGCCGAGCAGCAGGAGCAGTGCGGAGGCGACCAGAACGGGCTTCCTGCCCTTGATATCGGCCAAACGGCCCGCCACGGGCATCGCTACGGCCCCGCCAAGGAGCGTGGCGGTGACGACCCAGGCCGCATTGCTGCCCGAGGTGTCCAATAAGGCGGGTAGGTCCGGCTGGATCGGGATGACCAGTGATTGCGTGAGTGCTGCACACAGACTCGAGAACCCGAGGACGACGACCGCCAGGAGGGGATGCCGGGCCGTGCCCGTGGATTCCTCCTGCGGAGGATTGGCGGTTGACGTTGTTTCTTCCATGTACTTCTTCCGTTGTGGAATCAGACCCGATCCGGGTATGTAACTTACATAAGGTAGATTATGTAGACTACACATGTTGAGAGAGACGTTCCTAATTGACGACATATGGAGACGCGCATGGGTGATCGGTGGCCATTGCCCGAAGCGACGGATGTCTCTCGGGCCCGCCTGCTGGCCAGCTACCTTGCCAGCCTTGATCTGCAGCGGCGTGCGCTGGAGACCCAGCTGCATTTAGGCACCTCTGAATTGCGGATCCTTTGGCTGTTCTCGGATGGGACTGCCCGAACGCTGCGCGAAATTGCGGAGAGCCTACGCTTGGAGCAATCCACCGTGAATCGCCAGGTCAATGCGGCACACGCTGCCGGATTGCTCGGGCGTTCACGCCCGGAAGCCGGAAATGCCTATGTTTTCTTCTCCACCGAATCAGGCGTGGCGGCCTTCGAACAGGACCTGCTCACGAGCCTGGGCGCCTATGAAACGGCACTTCAGAAGCTGGGTCCCGAAGATGCTGCCGTTTTCCTCCGCACCATGCGCCGCTTCCTCGACGTCTACCCCGAAACACTCCGGACCCCCAACGAGCCTGGGCAGGGCGCCGCGGAGTAAGGGGGGAGCGGCGACCGCCGAGCTGCTATCCAAGAGCTGGGCCCCGACCCTAGACTGTGTGTCATGGGCCACAAGGGTGGTCTTGTTTCTCGGTGCCCGGGGCGCGATGTGGTTCGCCGCTCCGGTTCGCCGGACGCAGGGTGGTGTTGCCTTTTGGCTTGGACTTCACCGGCATCGCCGGCATTGCAGCGCTCCGCCGAGCGCGCCCATGCTCGTCTCTCCTCGGGATTGCCGCTCCTCGCCGGGACCCAGGATCCCGCGTTCCCCCGCTTGCGTCCTGTCGTCCATGACTCCTGGATCCGCTCGCTGGACTTCCACGGCGATCCTGCCGGGGCCGTCGCCCGCAATGGTCTCAGCGACCCCCAACTCGCCGACGTTCGACGCCGTCACCCGCTGGTATCGCTCATGCCCGTCTTCGACCGCCTCCTGGTCCAACCAGCGAAGGACACCGGACTACTCGTTGCCGTGGGGGACGACGCCGGACACCTCCTCTGGGTTGAAGGTGACACTTCGGTGCGCCATGCCGCCGAACGAATGGATTTCGTCCCCGGCGCCGACTGGTCCGAACGGTCCGTCGGAACCTCCGCCCCGGGCACGGCCCTGGTCACCGGGGTCGGCGTGCAGGTCAGCGGGGCGGAGCATTTTAGCCCCGAGGCTCACCGGTGGAGCTGCTCCGCCGTACCCATCCACTGCCCGCTGACCGGTCGACTGCTGGGCGTGGTCGACCTGACGGGACATGACGATGCCGTGGCTAGCCACTCATTGGCCCTGCTGCGGGCCGCCGTCGCCGCCGCTGAAGCGCAGCTTCATGTCGAGGCCCTGAAGGGTGCTGCCCGCGGACGGAGCCTGACAGTACCGGTCACCCGGACCTCCGCCCGACTGAGGGTCCTGGGCCCGGAGGCCGGAACGCTTGACGGCGCCGTGCCATCCCGGATGCTGGGCGGTCGTCATGCCGAAATCCTGGCCCTGCTCGGCTGGAACCGCGGCGGGCTGGATGCCGCGGAGTTGGCCGAATTGCTCTTCGGGGATGCCGGCCAGCAGGTCAGCGTCCGGGCCGAAATGGCTCGACTTCGCAAGGCAATGGGATCTGACGGGAGCCGGATCGGACTGGACTCGCGCCCCTATCGCATCGGTCCCACCGTCACCATGGACGCCCGTGATGTCCTGCGTCATCTGGGGGCTGGACGCCACCGTGAAGCGTTGACCGCCTATACCGGGCCGGTCCTTCCGCGCTCCGAAGCCCCCGGGGTGGTCGATATTCGGCTCGAGGTTTCCGGGGCCCTCCGCGAGTCGATGCTCAGCGACGCTGAACCGGACACGCTTGTGGATTACCTCGAGTTGCCGGAGGCCTCCGCCGACATCGAAGGACTGCGCACCGCCCTGCAGATCCTCCCCGCCCGCTCGCCGCGGCGTTCGGTCGTTGTCGCCCGTCTTCAACGACTGGAATCGGAGCTGCGCTGACCATCGGCGGTCGGCGGCCAATAGTGCAACGTCGGTGCAACCCCTCCTCGCGTAACGTGAGCCACATCACGCGGAACCCGCCGTTGTGGCCGTGGGCCTTCCGGTCCGGTCGCGCCAACGGCGACCAACAAAGGAGTTGTCATGACCGTTTATGCCGCCCCCGGAACCGATGGGGCACTACTGGACTTCAAACCGCGCTATGAGCACTACATCGGCGGTGAATGGAAAGCCCCGGTGAAGGGCGAGTACTTCGAAAACATCACGCCCATCACCGGACAGGTCTTCTGCGAGGTCGGCCGCGGCACCGCTGAGGACATCGAAGCTGCCATCGATGCCGCCGAAGGCGCGGCGCCGGCTTGGGGCCGGACCAGCCCCGCCGAACGGGCGGCCGTGCTGAACAAGATCGCCGATCGCATCGAGGAGAACCTCGAAATGCTTGCCGTCGCCGAAACCTGGGACAACGGCAAGGCCATCCGCGAGTGCCTTAATGCTGATCTGCCGTTGGCAGCCGACCACTACCGCTACTACGCTGGGGCCATCCGCGCGCAGGAGGGGCGGCTCTCGCAAATCGACGAGAACACCGTCGCCTACCACTTCAACGAGCCGCTCGGCGTGGTCGGACAGATCATTCCCTGGAACTTCCCGATCCTGATGGCTACCTGGAAACTGGCACCCGCGTTGGCCGCGGGCAACGCAGTCGTCCTCAAGCCCGCCGAGCAGACCCCGGTGTCGATTCTGGTGTTGATGGAGCTGATCGGGGACCTGCTTCCACCGGGAGTGCTCAATGTGGTCAACGGATTCGGCACCGAGGCCGGCAAGCCACTGGCGTCGAATAAGCGCATCCGCAAGATTGCGTTCACCGGTGAGACCACCACCGGCCGGCTGATCATGCAGTACGCCTCGCAGAACCTCATTCCCGTCACCCTTGAGCTGGGGGGAAAGAGCCCGAATATCTTCTTCGAGGACATTGCCGCGCAGAACGACGCGTTCTACGACAAGGCACAGGAAGGGTTCACCATGTTCGCGCTGAACCAGGGCGAGGTCTGCACCTGCCCCTCCCGCGCCCTGGTGCAGGACTCGATCTACGACCGGTTCATGGGCGACGTCACCGCACGGACAGAAGCCATCAAGCAGGGACACCCGCTGGATACGGACACGATGATGGGCGCCCAGGTCTCCAACGACCAGATGGAGAAGATCTTGTCCTACATCGACATCGGCAAGCAGGAAGGCGCCCAGATCCTCACCGGTGGAGGCCGTGCCGACCTCGGAGGCGAACTCTCCGGAGGCTACTACGTCCAACCGACGATCTTCGCCGGGGACAACTCGATGCGGATCTTCCAGGAGGAGATCTTCGGGCCAGTCGTCTCCGTGGCCCGTTTTAGTGGCTATGACGATGCGCTGAAGACCGCCAACGACACCCTCTATGGTCTCGGTGCCGGGGTGTGGACCCGCGACGGAGCCACCGGCTACCGTGCGGGGCGTGAGATCCAGGCCGGCAGGGTCTGGGTGAACAACTACCACGCCTACCCGGCCCACGCGGCGTTCGGAGGGTATAAGTCCTCGGGCATCGGGCGCGAGAACCACCTGATGATGCTGGACCACTACCAGCAGACCAAGAACCTGCTGGTCTCCTACGCGCAGGAAAAGCAGGGGTTCTTCTAAACCATTTATTGCCCCAACCGCAGTCCACGGGTTCCGGCACCGACGCCGGAACCCGCGAACCCCGAACCCCGAAAGAGCAGGAAACACCATGAGTACCATGAATGCAGCCATCGTCCACGAGTTCGGCAACGACATCGACATCACCACCGCCGAGGTCCCGGAGCCGGGCCCCGGCCAGGCATTGGTGAAGCTGATCGCCTCCGGCGTCTGTCACACCGACCTTCACGCGCTCGGTGGCGACTGGCCGGTCCAACCCAAGCTTCCGCTCATCCCGGGACACGAGGGTGTCGGCTATGTCGAGAAGATCGGCGAAGGCGTCACCGAGGTGAAGGTCGGCGACATGGTCGGCAACGCCTGGCTCGCCAACGCTTGCGGGAACTGCGAGTTCTGCCGCACTGGCTGGGAGACGCTCTGCGAATCCCAGACCAACGGTGGATACTCCGTCGACGGATCGTTCGGCGAGTACATGTTGGTTGAGGCCAAGTTCGCCACCCATATCCCGGAAGGCTCCGATCCGCACGAGATCGCCCCGGTCCTCTGCGCGGGGGTCACGGTCTACAAGGGGCTCAAGCGCTCCGAGGTCAAGCCCGGTCAGTGGGTGGTCATCTCAGGGATCGGCGGTCTCGGGCATATCGCCGTGCAGTATGCGGTTGCCATGGGCATGCGGGTCGCCGCGGTCGACGTCGCCGAGGAGAAGCTGGCCCTGGCGCGCAGCCATGGCGCCGAAGTGACGGTCAACGCCTTCGCCGCCGATCCGGTCGAAGCCATCCAGGAAGCCACCGGTGGTGCCCACGGAGTGCTGGTCACGGCCGTGCATCCGGACGCGTTCGGTCAAGCCATCGGCATGACCCGGCGCGGCGGCACGATCGTCTTCAACGGACTGCCACCGGGAGATTTCCCCGCCCCCATCTTCGACATTGTGCTCAAGGGCCTGACCATCCGGGGGTCCATCGTTGGCACCCGTCAGGACATGATAGAAGCCTTGGAGTTCTATGCGGCGGGCAAGATCAAGCCCACCTTCCACACTCGCCCGCTCGAGGACGTGAACGCGGTCTTCGACGAAATGCGCCACGCCAAGATCGATGGCCGAGTGGTCATCGACTACACGGGGACCACCGTCTAAACGGTTTCCGGGAAGGAACACTGCCGTCATGCCCCCGGTCCGGAGCCGCAATCCAGCGGTTCCGGACCGGGGTCACGGCCCCTGAGGAGAAGGAGAACGCCGTGGATACCGTGCTCGACGCCCGCCCCGACATAGAAGGTGAGGACTTCACCCGCGTCCGGCTCACCGCCGACGCCCAGGTGCTGCTGCGCAGCCTCTGGGCCCGCCATGGGCCGCTGATGTTCCACCAGTCGGGTGGATGCTGTGATGGTTCATCGCCGATGTGCTTCCCGGAAGGGGACTTCATCACCGGCGACGCCGATATCCGCTTGGGTGTCTTCGGACTGAAGGACGACGACGGCACCCCGCTGGGTGATATTGATTTCTGGATGTCGAAGGAACAGTTCGCATACTGGAAACACACCCTGCTCACCGTCGATGTCGTTGATGGAAGGGGCGGGGGCTTCTCTCTCGAGGCTCCGGAAGGCAAGCGTTTCCTGATCCGCAGCGAACTCATCGACGGCTGAGGCCCGACCTTGCAAGCCGGTGGCCGACCCGTGGCGCAGGGAGCCTGGGACCATCGGCCACCCGGTACCCGCGCTCCTTGGCGAGGACAGATCACTCGGGACAGGGAAGTCCCCGGCGGGTGGCCGGCAGGCCACAATCGCGAGATGTTTCGTCAGGCTGGTGTTCCTGCTGAGACAACCCGGCCAGTATTCTCACCTCTTCCAGTCGCCTGGGCTGGAACCAATTTCCTTGCCTCACTTACCGTCAGACCGGATCCGACGGCTGGTATACGAAGCTGCCGCCATCAACAAACTAAGGAGTTCCCATGACTTTCCCTCCCATCGCCCACGTCGCGTTGACCGTGACAGACCTGGACCGCAGCTCGGCCTGGTACGAACGGCTCCTGGGTGTTTCGCCCGTGTTGGATGAGGACGCTGGCGGTTTCTGGCACAAGGTCTATCCGTTGGACGGCGGAATGCTGCTGGGGCTGCACTTCCACCCGGTGACGGACTCCAACGACCGGTTCGACGCCCGACGAGCGGGGATGGACCATGTCGGTTTCGGATGCGCCGACTATCAAGAACTCGTGCGCTGGCGGGATCAGCTGGACACCTGGGGAATCGAGCACGGCGAAATCGTCGAAGCCCACTATGGTTCGGGGCTTTCGTTTGCGGATCCCGACGGAAACGCGCTCGAGTTCTTCGCACCCGCTTCCTGATCCGCAGCGAACTCATCGGCCACTGAGGCGACCCGGCGCGTCCTCCCCGCGGGGGCAACCATGACAGAATCGAGGTGAACACCCCCCCCGCCCCGTGGTAGCCGTCAGGAGGCCCCCGACCGATGAAGGACCAGGGAACGCCCGGCGCTGCCCGGCGCCAACTGGACATCGAATCCCGGTCGATCTGGGCCGGTGTCGTCGCGGGGATCCTGGCTGTCATCGTCGGTGCCATCGCGTTTCGTGGATACCGGCCACCCTTGGCCGGGGACGGGTCGGTGGCGATCTATGCCTCGGTGGTCTCCGGGGTGATGGCCGGTGCCGGATTCGTGGCCGGATACGTCCAGAACATCCGTACCGTCCATCTGTGGCTCGGTGCGCGTCCGGTCATCCGGCAGATCCTCGACGTCGCAGCCCTGCTGGTGGTGCACGCCTCGATCGCGACGATGTCCGCCTTGGTGCTTTTCCGACTCTTCCAGCAGGCATTCTCGGGCCTGACCGTGGATCCGGTGGCCGGAACGGTGATGTTGGCTGTTTCAGCTGGTGTCGCTGGCTACTTCGGATATATCTCCGGGGCGCGTATCACCGCCATCGCCCTGTCGGTGATGCTGGCGGTCTTCATGTCCTCCGGGATGCTGGTGAGCATGCTGTATGCGGAGAACCCGCTGTGGTGGCACTCCATGTTCAGCGAGCTGGGCACCGGGCAAGCCGGATTGACGTCCTTCTGGACGTTCAACACCACCATCACGACCTCAGGGATCATCCTGACCACTCTCTCCGCGTTCATCACGCGTGACCTGAAGCAATGGGCCGACGTCGTCGCCGCCGCCAAACGCCACGACGAATCGGGTGCCCGGCGCTGGCACCGGACCCTGGGCGTTCAACGGCTCATGCGCCCCCGCCCCGGGGTGGTGCGTACCTGCCTGGTTGCCGGCGGGGTGTGCATGGTCGGCATCGGACTGTTCCCCGTCAATACATTCGAGCCGGTGCATACATTCTTTGTGCGGGTCCTCGCGGTGTTCCTGCTGGTGTTGCTGGCCGGGGTTCCGCTGTGGCTACCGGGGTTCCCCAAGGCCTTCTTTCTGCTCACCTATCTGGCGGTCGGCGCGCTCGTGGCGGCAGCGGCCCTGTGGCGTCCGCTGCAGTACTACAACCTCACGGCTCTCGAGCTCGCAGCGGCCGGAATCGTGTTCGCCTGGCTCGTGGTTTTCATCCGCAATACCACCGCCGTGGTGGCCTCTGCCGGCGTCGAGCCCGCGGTCCCCGGTCTGCCCGCAGGCCCCCTGGAGGACGAAAAACCCCGCAACGACGGCTCCGGTCATATAACGAACAGGTAACGATAGCTAGCGGGTCAAAACAACACGGGGCGCTCGGCGGCATCCCTTGGCAGCTTTGGGATGCCTCCGAATGGGGTCGGTGCGACGAAAGTGTCCTCTCGGGCAGAATCCGTGTCAAATCGCCACACCCCGGCTTGATCGAAATCCTGAGCGCGTTAGGTTTGTAGGGATGGAAAATGAACTCGCAAACACACAGTCCGAGGCTACATTTCGCCACCCAGCCACCGAGGACGGAGCAGCCATGTGGAACATGGCCAAAGATTCCGAAGTGCTGGACTTGAACTCTTCCTACTACTACCTGCTCTGGTGCCGCGACTTCGCGCAGAGCTCGCTGATGGCCGTCATTGACGGCCAGCCAGCCGGCTTCGTGATCGGCTACATGCGCCCCGACGAGCCCGAAACCCTGCTGATCTGGCAGGTCGCTGTCGGCGCTGGATTCCAGAAGCGTGGCCTGGCCGCCAAGATGCTTGATGAGCTGGCCGAGCGCACCCATGCCGATCGTCTGGAAACGACGATCACGGCAGACAACGGTGCGTCGAACCACCTGTTCCAGCGCTTTGCCGAACGCCACGAGGCCGAATGCGAGCGCGAGCCGCTGTTCACCCCCGGCATGTACCCGGACGGCCACGACACCGAGTACCTGTACCGCATCGCCCCGTTGGGACTGGATGCGGATCTGCGCACGCTGAACCTGGCGTCCAGCAACTCCAAGGGCTAGTACCCACCACGACTTCCGGCGCCCCGGGCATCACCGCGATGCCTTGCGCCCTCCTGAAGCCTGTCATCGACCTATGAAAGGGAATGACCATGACTGACATTTTTGAAACCCGCGAATCCGAGGTTCGCACCTACAGCCGCAGCTGGCCCGCAGTGTTCGCGACCGCTTCCGGCGCCACGCAGACCGCCGAAGACGGTAAGGAATACCTGGACTTCTTCGCCGGTGCCGGTGCACTGAACTATGGGCATAACAACCCCGCCCTGACCCAGCCGCTCGTGGAGTACCTGACCAGCGGTGGCGTCGTCCACTCACTGGACATGATGACTCCGGCGAAGCGGGACTTCCTGCAGACCTTCCAGGACCTCATCCTCGAGCCGCGCAAGCTCGACTACAAGGTGATGTTCCCCGGCCCGACAGGCACCAACACCGTCGAAGCCGCGCTGAAGCTGGCCCGCAAGGTGACCGGCCGCCAGAACGTCCTCTCCTTCACCAACGCCTTCCACGGCATGACGCTGGGTGCGCTGTCGGTGACCGGCAACTCGATGAAGCGCGCAGGCGCCGGCGTTCCGCTGGCCAACAGCTCGCGGATCCCCTTCGACGGCTACCTTGAAGGCGAACAGGCCGATTTCGTCTGGCTCGAACATCTGCTCGAGGACAGCAGCTCGGGTGTCGACAAGCCCGCTGCCGTCATCGTGGAGACCGTTCAGGGTGAAGGCGGCCTGCGTGCCGCCCGCGCCGAATGGCTGCGCAACCTGGACACGCTGCTCAAGCGCCATGACGTCCTGCTGATCGTCGACGACGTCCAGGCCGGTTGCGGCCGTACGGGCACGTTCTTCAGCTTCGAGGAAGCCGGCATCGAGCCGGATATCGTGTGCATCTCCAAGTCGATCTCCGGCTACGGCATGCCCATGGCCCTGACGCTGTTCAAGCGCGAACTCGATATCTGGGGCCCGGGTGAGCACAACGGCACGTTCCGTGGCAACAACCCGGCCTTCATCACCGCGACTGCCGCGCTGAAGAAGTACTGGGCCAACCAGGACTTCCAGAACGAACTGGCCGGCACCATCACCGCCCTGCGTGATGGCCTGTCCGAGATCGTCGCCCTGGTCGATGGCGCTGAGCTCCGCGGCCGCGGCCTGCTCTCCGGCGTTGTGTTCCCGGACCACTCGATCGCCTCGAAGGTCGCCGCCGAATCCTTCGCCAACGGCCTCCTCGTGGAGACCTCCGGCTCGGAGGACGAAGTCCTGAAGATCATGCCGCCGCTGACCATCACCGCCGAAGAACTCCAGCGTGGTTTGACCGTGCTCGGCAACGCCGTGCGCACCGTGACCGGCCAGCCGGCCCTGGCCGCCGTCTAAGCCTTCGCTCCCCGAACACCACACTCTTTCCCCAAACTTCCCCAGGAGGACAACACATGCAGGTAATCAACCGCAATGACCTGAACGACACCGAGCGCGACATCAAGTCGGAGACCTGGCGCAGCCGCCGCATGGTGCTGGCCCGCGAAGGAGTCGGCTTCTCCTTCCACGACACCGTGATCTACGCCGGAACCACCTCGACGTTCCACTACGCCAACCACATCGAAGCCGTGTACTGCGTGCAGGGTGAGGGAACGCTGACCAACGAGGAGACCGGCGAGGTCCACGATCTGGCCGACGGCACCATGTACCTGCTCGATGGCAACGAGAAGCACACCGTGCGCGCCACCTCCGAGCTGCGCATGGCCTGCGTCTTCAACCCGCCGGTGACCGGCCGCGAAGTCCACGACGAGAACGGCGTCTACCCGCTGGTCGTCGAAGATCCGGCCCAGGCCTAAGGCCCCGGCAGATTCCCGCGAAGCGCGGCACACACGTTGGTGTGTGCCGCGCTTCGTTATGTCCGGCTACGGAACTTCCCACGGTTCGATCGGGCCGGGAATCGTTGAAAAGAGCGGATGAGTCTCGGGTGGCATCGGGACCGTCTGCACGAGCTCGACCGCGCGGACCGCGAGCTTGGCCAGCAGATGCTCGCGCTCGTGCTCCAGCTGGCCGGCGGTCACGGTCAGGAGCGGCGTGAGTGGGGCGTGCGGCTCCAGGATGAGGGCGCGGTTGAATCGATAGCCGCGGGAATCGGCCTCGGCGGCAACGCCCTCGAGGTAGGCGCCGATCAAGGAGATCGGGTCGCCGCCGGTACGGAACCGTGTCAGTTGGGGGTGGTTTCGGTAGCCGACGGTCCCGCCACTGAGGACTTTTTGCGCCAGCAGGGTTTCACGCCAACAGGCAACCAGACCCTTGGAATCCAGATACCGGGGGTGCAGGGACCAGAGTCGCATGAGAGTATCGTTCCACATTCGCCGGCGGGGACGCCCTGCCGCTAAGTACGTGGCAGGAACGCTTCCCGCGGGTGTCCCGGGTCTGGGATAGTGGGCAACACATTCGCCGAAGTGGAGGACCGTCGTGACCATCCCACCATCCGCCGGATCGTCGAGCAGGGCATGCATCGTCGTCGGGGTCCCTCCACGACCACGGGAAGAACTGATCCGGGCCGGGGCCGACGTCGCCCGGCAGTATGGTGCGTTGGCACTGTTTGCCACCGTGGATCCCAGCCGATATGCCGTTATCGGCGCCGACGGC
Source organism: Arthrobacter rhombi (assembly GCF_900163545.1). Taxonomy (GTDB): domain Bacteria; phylum Actinomycetota; class Actinomycetes; order Actinomycetales; family Micrococcaceae; genus Arthrobacter_H; species Arthrobacter_H rhombi_A. The sequence goes on along the minus strand of NZ_FUHW01000022.1, from coordinate 87,735 downwards.
TCGACGTGGTCCGCACCGATCGACCCGGACAGCGACGAACCAGCCGAACCCGCTTTCGACCCCGAGGTGCGTCGCAGGATCGAAGGCCTCATGGGCGGCCTCGAGGTTGAGTGGTCCACCCAGTGCCTGGTCGGGGATACGGCGGCGGCCTTGGCGGCTTTCGCCGAGGAACGGGATGCGGCGATGATCGTCGTCGGCACGCGGGAACCGAGTTTCGGCTCGGGCTTTCGGGAGTTCCTGGGCGGATCCGTGGCGGTACATCTGGCCCACCGACAGGGACGCCCCGTCCTGATGATCCCGCTACACCCGGTGGCGAAGGAAGCCCAGCTGCCGTGGGAGGCTTCCTGAGCGATGCCCCCGGCCCGGAGGAGCACGGCGGGGTAGTCACGGTCACTGCACTAGGATCGTTGTTCGTCCGGGGAACAACACGCGCAATTCAAGGGAGCATCGGTGAATGAAGTAGGCGAGGGACTGCGTTCCCTCGACGGGATGTGGGTCTATCTCTTTGGTGCGGTGATGGTTGCCCTCTCAGCGCTGATTCCCCCGGTTCCCAGTACGACGCTCTATGTGGCGCTGGGCGCCTTGGCGGCGAATACCGACTCACTGAACCCGCTCCTGCTCGGCGCTTCCATGCTGGTCGGTGCGCTCGCCGGGGATGCGGCGACCTACGCGCTCGCCGTGCGCTTCGACGTCGTGAACTGGCGCATCCTGGCCGGACGACGGTGGCAGGCGGCCTTGGCGGCGACCCGCAACAGGCTGAAAGACAACGACCTGCCGCTGGTGATGACCTCGAGGTTCATCCCCATGGGCCGGCTGACGATGAACATCGGTTCGGCCCTGGTTCCGCATACCTGGCGGGTCTTCATCCAGCATTCGTTCATTGCCGGGGTCCTCTGGTCGGTGTACTCCGTGGGCGTGGGCTTGCTGTCCGGTGTCTGGGACGGTTTATCCACCGAGGTCGCCGTGTTGCTGGCCATCGTCGTCTCGCTGGTTCTGGGCCGGGCCATCAATAATGTGATCAGTTGGTGGGAAACCCGGAACCTGCCCGCGCCCACCGTCCACGGCAAACCGAAACCTCGTCGTCGTGCCGCCCGACGGGCCGAAGAGAAGCGAGCAACCACACAGGAAAACCCGGTCCCCGAGGCCTGAATGGGTGTCGAGTGGACGGGCATGGGACAATGGGTGTAATGAGTACCCCCGAAGAGACCGCAGTCCCCGATTCCCCCGAGCGTTCCCGCATGTCCGAGAACCGCGCCCGGCAGGAAGGCCGTGCCCAGGTCCGCCCCACCGCCGAGGGCTGGACCCAAGCCATGGCCCCCGACGGGCGGCCGAAGCTGGAGTTCAAGTCCAAGGCGCGCGTGTCCCAGCCGCCGGTGCACCTAGCCGACCTGACGCTGGCCGAACGCCAGGAAAAACTCGTCGAACTCGGTCTGCCGAAGTTCCGTGCCAAGCAGCTCTCCGTGCACTACTTCCAGCACTACACCACCGACCCGGAGCAGATGAGCGATCTGCCCAAGGAGCGCCGCCAGGAACTGGTCAAGGCCATGTTCCCCCCGCTGCTGACCCAGGTGAAGCGCCTGACCACCGACAACGGTGACACGGTCAAGTTCCTGTGGCGGCTCTTCGACGGCTCCCTGGTCGAGTCCGTCCTCATGCGCTATCCCGGCCGGGTGACCCTGTGCGTGTCCAGCCAGTGCGGCTGCGGCATGAACTGCCCCTTCTGCGCCACCGGCCAGGCCGGGCTGACGCGGAACATGTCTGCAGCGGAGATCCTTGACCAGATCGTCCAGGCCAACCGGGTCATCGCCGAAGGCGGACTCGGGGGAGGCCGCCGCGATGGAGGGTACGACGCCGAACGCGTCACCAACATCGTGTTCATGGGCATGGGAGAGCCACTGGCCAACTACAAGCGGGTCATGAACGCCGTGCACCGGATGATCGCCGATGCTCCCGAAGGGCTGGGCATGAGCGCCCGCAACATCACCATCTCCACCGTGGGGCTGGTCCCGGCCATCAACAAGCTGGCCGCCGAGAACATCCCGATCACCTTCGCGTTGAGCCTGCACGCCCCCGATGATGAACTGCGTGATGAACTCATCCCGGTGAACTCGCGATGGAAGGCCGACGAGGCCATCGACGCCGCCTATAACTACTACAAGGCCACCGGTCGGCGGGTGTCGATCGAGTACGCGCTGATCAAGGACATGAACGACCACGGCTGGCGTGCCGACCTGCTGGCCAAGAAGCTCAATAAGCGGGGCCGCGGCTGGGTGCACGTGAACCCGATCCCGTTGAACCCCACCCCGGGATCGGTCTGGACCTCCTCGGAACCGGAGATCACCGACGAGTTCATCAACCGCCTGATCGACGCCGGGATCCCCACCACGCTGCGCGATACCCGCGGCAAGGAGATCGACGGCGCCTGTGGCCAGCTCGCCGCCTCGGAGTAGGCGCGCCAGCCACGAAAAACCCGCTGCCACAGGCGCCTCGCCATCGCTGTCCGGTGACGGGACGCTAGCATCGGTGTCATGGGGATCTTCAGTCGTGGCGTCACTTCGCCGCATTCAATCGCGGACATGGCCCCCGAATCGGTCATGCTGGCCGGGGCCGGCCGGGCCATCCTGCTGCAGCTGGCCTACCCGCCGGTCGGGCACGGGGTGTCCCGCCATTCCGGTTTCGTCGAGGACCCGTTGGCCCGACTACACGGCACCCTGACCTATATCTACGCCCTGACCAACGGCACCGATGCCCAGGCCGAGGCCGCCCGCGCGTGGGTCGAACGGGCCCACGCCCCCGTATACTCCGGGGCCGCCGAAGACGGCAGCCATCCCGCCTATGACGCCCACGACCCGCACGCCCAACTGTGGGTCGCCGCCACCCTCTACGACTCCGCCATGATCGTCTACGAAGCGGTCTTCGGTCTGCTGCCGGGCGAAACCGCCGAGAAGATCTACCGCGAGTACTCGGTGCTCGGCACCGCCTTGCGGGTCCCGGAAGGGGCTTGGCCAGCCACCCGCGCCGACTTCGCCGCCTATTGGCAGGAAATGAACAACGAGCTGATGGTGGATCGGACCATCATGCGGGTGGGCCGGGCCCTGCTGGCCGCACGCAATGCCCCGGCCTGGGTCCGGCTATCGATGCCCGTGGCCAGGATCCTCACCGCAGGACTGCTGACACCCCAACTGCGCACCGCCTACGGGCTGCGCTACGGGACAGGGCAAGACGCCGTCTTCCGGGCCCTGATGCGCGGTCTGGCCCTGGTCTTTCCCCGCCTACCGGCCACGATCCGCCACGCACCGATGCACTACTACCTGGCCCGGCTCGACGGCGCAGCATCGAGCACCCATGACACTGAAGGAGCACCATGAACCAGCCACTGACCGTTGCCTCCCGGGCCCACGTGCCCTCCTTCCAGGTCATGGACATCCTGTCCCGGGTTGCCGACCTGCGCGCCGCCGGACGTGACGTGATCTCCCTCTGTGCCGGCGAACCCAGTGGCGGAGCGCCCTCCGAGGTGTCCGAACGGGCCGCCGCCATCCACGCCTCGGCCATGCCGCTGACCTATACCCCGGCCCTGGGCATCGCCGAACTACGTCAGGCCATCGCCGGTCACTACCTGCGCTGGTACGGCCTCGAGGTCCCTGCGGCCAACGTCGCCGTGACCACCGGCTCTTCCGGGGCGTTCATGCTCACCTTTCTTTCCGCTTTCAACCCCGGGGACCGGGTCGCCCTGGCCCGCCCGGGCTATCCGGCCTACCGGAACATCCTGCGCACCCTGGGCATCGACGTCGTCGAACTCGACTGCGGTCCGGCCACCCGGTACCAACCCACCCCCGAGCAGCTTGATGCCGCAGTCGCAGAACACGGGCCGATCTCCGGACTGATGCTGGCCTCCCCGGCCAATCCGACAGGGACCATGGTCTCCCGGGAGGAGCTGGCGGCCCTGACCGAATGGTGTGCCACCCACGGGGCCCGGCTGATCAGCGACGAGATCTACCACGGCATCACCTACGCCGCCGCCGATGCCCCCGACGCCCGGGGCGTCAGCGCCTGGGAGCTGGAGCGCACCGGCGTCGTCATCTCCAGTTTCTCCAAATACTGGGGGATGACCGGCTGGCGTCTGGGCTGGGCGTTGGTGCCCGATGACCTGCTGCCCGCCATCGAGGCGCTCGCCGGGAACGTGGCACTCTGCCCGCCGGCACCAGCCCAGATGGCAGCAGTGGAGGCTTTCACCGAGGAGTCGTACCGGCAAGCCGAGGCCTTCGTCGCCGAGTTCGCGGCCACCCGCGAGGTCCTGCTGGACAACCTGCCGCGGCTCGGATGGGGGCAGGCCGCCCCGGCCGACGGGGCGTTCTACGTCTACGCGGATCTGGGGGAGGCCCTGGAGGGTTTCGCCGATTCCACGGCCTACTGCGCCGCCCTGTTGGAGCAGGAAGGGGTCGCTCTGGTCCCTGGCGCCGATTTCGATGCCGTCGGAGGGCGCCGGGCGGTGCGGTTGAGCTTCGCCGCCGGCCAGGAAGCCGTCGCCGAAGCCATCGAACGGATCATCCGCTTCCAAGCGGGACGCTGATGTCCCATCGGAGTGACCCACCCCGCATCGGTGTGGGCGGGATGTCCATCGAGTCCTCAAACTTCTCCCCGCACCGATCGGGGTTCGACGCCTTCAGATTCACGCACGACGACGAATTGCTGGCCCGCTACTCGGTTCTGCAGTCCGACGGCCCCGGCGACGATCAGGCGGTGGCCGAAGAAGCTGACTGGGTACCTTTGGTCCACGCCCGAGCCCTTCCCGGCGGCATGGTCCTGGAAGAGGTCTATGAGGCGTTGAAGACCGAGCTGCTGGACATGATCCGTGCCGCGGGGCCCTTCGACGGATTCCTGCTGGACATCCATGGGGCCATGACGGTCCTCGGGAGGCGGGATGCCGAAGCCGATCTGGCCTGTGCCGTCCGTGCCGCCCTCGACGCATCCAGCGCGGCGGCGGGAACTCCGCGCACACTGATTTCGGCCCCGATGGACCTACACGGCAATATTTCGGCGGAACTGGTGGAGGCCTGCGATCTGATCACGTGTTATCGCATGGCCCCGCATGAGGACGAGCAGCAGACGAAGACACGGGCCATGGTGAACCTGACAACCCGATTGCTCGAGGGAACCGGGGCCCCGGCGAAGGCCTACGTGCGGATCCCCGTACTCCTGCCCGGAGAGAAGACCTCCACGCGTCTGGAACCCGCCCGCGGCATTTACGCGGCGATCCCGGACATTGAAGCCCTGAGGGGCATCGTGGATGCTTCCCTCTGGGTCGGCTACGCCTGGGCGGACGAACCACGGTGCTCAGCGTGCGTGGTCGTCACCGGCGACGACGCCGACCTTGCGGCAGCCCAGGCCACCGAACTGGCGCGCAGGTATTGGGAGGCACGGGCCGATTTCGTGTTCGTCGCCCCCGCAGCGCCCCTGGCCGACTGTCTCGACGTAGCCCTCGCCCACGATGCGCCTCGCCCCTATGTGCTCTCTGATTCCGGGGATAACCCGACGGCTGGCGGCTCGGGGGATGTGACCTGGACGTTGACCCGACTGATCGAGGATCCGAGATTTCGCGTGGGAGGGCCACGCACCGTGGTCGCCTCCCTCTTCGACGAGTCTGCGGTCGCGGCCTGCCATGTGGCGGGCGTCGGGGCCCGCATCAAGGTTTCGGCCGGGGCGGTGGTCGACCACCTGCACGCCGGGCCGGTATCCCTCGACGGGACCGTGCTGCAGGTGACCGCAGGTGATGACACCTCCGGCCGTGTCGCCGTGCTCAAGGTCGGGTCGATCGAAGCAATCATCACCGAACGCCGCAAGCCCTACCACCGGATCTCGGACTTCGAATCTGCCGGCTTGAGCCTGGTGGATGCCGACCTCCTGATCGTGAAGATCGGCTATCTGGAACCTGAACTCTTCGAATTGGCCTCCGACTGGATGCTGGCGCTGACCCCCGGAGGCGTGGACCAGGACCTCCTGAGGCTGGGCCACCGGAACATCGAACGCCCGCTGTTCCCCTTTGATGTCGACATGGTCGACCCCGACTTCACCGCAACGGTCTTCCCGCCCAGGGGCGGAAGCTGACCTGAACGCTGGTCACCGGAGTTCCTCAGCGGGTTCGGGGGCCGGGAACGCCTTCCCCGGGTTCAGGATCCCGTGGGGGTCCAGGGCATTCTTGATCTGCTGGTGCATCGTGATGACCCGTGGCTCCAGTTCCGCTGCGGCGCCGGGCAGCTTGAGCAGACCCACCCCATGTTCGCCGGTGACCGTCCCGCCCAGGTCCCGGCAGTCGTCCACGATCCGGTCGAACGCCGTCTTGGCCCGGGCCTTGGCGGCGTCGTCCCCGACGGGCGCAATGATCAACGGGTGCAGGTTTCCGTCTCCGGCATGGGCGATGTTGGCGATGACGACGTCGTGTTCTGTTGCTGAGGCCTGGATTCGGGCGAGCATCTCGGGGACTGCGTGCCGGGGGACACAAACATCCTCAGTCAGCACCGGGCCCAGGCGTTCCAGCGACGGGTAGGCCATCCGTCGGGCCAGGAAGAGGCGCTCGATCTCGGTCGGGTCGGTGGCCTGCTCGATGTTCGTCCCGCCGGCGTCGTGGAAGATCGAAGCCAAACGGGAGGCCAGGTCGGCCCCGGTGGTCCCGGGCTCGTCGATCTTGGCCATCAGCAGGACGTTGACGTCCTCCGGTAGGCCCAGGCCCATCCAGTCGTCCACGGCCCGTAGGCAGGTGCTGTCGATGAGTTCCAGTGCCGCGGGGACGATTCCCTCTGCCGTCACCGCGGCCACCGCGTCGCCGGCCAGGCGGAGGGTGGGGAAGTAGCCGATGATCGCCTGTTCTTCCCGGCCCGCCAGGGGCAGTAGCTTGACCGTCACGTCGGTGATGATCCCCAGGGTTCCCTCGGAACCGACCAGCAGGGAGGTGAGGTCATAGCCGGTGACCCCTTTGGCGGTCCGGCGGCCGAGGTGGACGATCTCCCCGTCGGCCAGCACCACCGTCATGCCGCGCACATAATCGCGGGTCACGCCGTATTTGACGCAGCAGATCCCACCGGCATTCGTCGCGGCGTTTCCGCCGATGGTGGAGATCTTGGAACTAGCCGGGTCCGGGGGATACCAGAGCCCGTGCTCGGCCACGGCACGGCGCAGATCGTCGTTGATGACCCCTGCCTGAGCCACGGCAAGTCCTTCGACGGTATCGATCTCCAAGATGCTGGTCATCAGCTCCAACGAGACGATGAGGCAGTTCTCGACGCTGTTGGCGCCTCCCGACAATCCGGTTCCCGCGCCCCGGGGAACCACATGGATACCGTGGTCGGCTGCGTAGCTGACCACTGCTGCAACTTCGGCGGTCGACCGCGCCAGGACTACCGCCAGCGGGGCGGTGAAGGGAGCCCATTCGGCGTCATCGTGACTGTATTTTCCCAACGACTCTTCGTCGTGGAGGAGGTGCCCTGCGGGCAATAGTCGGGATAGTTCACGAACCAGATCCGTTGCGGGCACTCTGCTGGTCATCTCCGTCGTCGTCAGCTGTGGCGATGCGGGCACCACTGAGGGCCGCCGTCGTCCGTCCAGGTTCCACACTATGCCGTGGCTCTTTCGGCACCAACGCGGTGGCCGAAATGCCCATCAGTCGGCGGCGATCAGCCCGATCCCACCGAGGACGAGGCTAATCGTCAGCAGGATGAATCCCGCCCACAGCAGGGCGATGAAGCCGTTGGGCTTCTGCGGATCCCGCCCGATGGCCGAGAGGAAGAACCCCGCCGGGACCAGGATGGCGGAGAACAGCACCCCGTCGGCCGCGAAACTGAAGGGGGAGGCCACCCCAGCGGCATCCACCAGCAGAAGGACGACCAGGCCGAGGATGACCAGGACCCCGGCGTGGGCGTGGCCTGCCCTGAAGAACGACTTCTGCAATTCGTTGGCGGGTTCCTTGCCGGTGAGCACCCGCAGCACGAAGGTGCCTCCGTAGGCGATGGTGACGACCGCGAGCAGCACGATGCCGGCGGTGAGGGAATGTCCTGTTTGCATGATCTGATCCTTGGTTTCGGTTTCGGTTTCGGTTTCGGTTTCAGGGCCGGTGGCCCCGCGAGGGGAGTTCGGTGGTGAAGGCCGCGGCCCAGATGGCGTAGCCCCGGTCATTGAGGTGCGGGGGTAGCCAGGAGAAGATGTCGGAGCGACGAGCGCTAAGGAAGGAGCCGGCGAAGTCGGCCCGCGGGAGGCCCGCGTCGTGGGTGGCGCGCTCCAGTACCTCCTGATAGGCCCGCCGTCCCGGTTCGAGGGGCAGGTCGGAGACGATGGTGCGCTCCGGGTCCAAAACCGCGAGCAGTCGCCGCAGATCGCTTGCGTAGTTTTCCGGGCCGGTGCGTTGCTCGAGGTCGTTGGAGCTGGCGACGATGACGACGTCGGCCCGGGCCAGATCACCGCCGGTAGCTGCGCCTGCGTCGGTGGCCGGGGGAATCTGTTCGGCAAGGATGCGGGAGATCGTGGCCCCACCGCCGGCGTGGTTGTGCACGATGACCCGCCTGCCGGAGAGGAAGGCCATTTTTCGGGACACGCGGCCCGCCAGCGTCGTCTCTGCCGACGTGGCGCCGACTCCTTGCATGGCGGAGTCCCCGAAGGCGACCAGGAGCAGCTCGTCGTCCAGTGCCGGGCGCCGGAGTTCGGAGGCCCAGTGATCCTGGGTGGCTGCCGCGTTGCGCCAGTCCCGCAGTGCGCCGAACCCTGCGATGAGCATGGCCAGGGCCAGCGTCCAGACCAGCACCTTGCGGGTGCCCCTGCGACGGCGTAGATGGCGTGACAGGTGGTGACCGTTGTGAAACCGACCGGACCGACCCAGGGTGGTTGCGGTGGTCCACATCATCTCTGCAAGGCCCATGATGATCATCTTTTCTGGCTAGATAGTAACAGTATCTAATACTAGATACTGGTACTATCTAATAGTCAAGGGAGGGCAGGATGAAGATTTCGGAACTCGCGGCGCAGACGGGCGCCACCGTGTCGACGATCAAGTACTACCTGCGCGAGGGGTTGTTGGCCCCGGGCCTCTCACGGGGAGCCACCCAGGCGGACTACGACCCATCCCATGTGCACCGCATCCGCGTGATCAAGGCGCTCGCCGATGTCGCCGGACTCCCGCTCCAGAAGGTCCGTACGGTGCTGGGGCTGATCGATTCCCCCGGCGATGACACCTTCGAGGCACTGGGCGCCGCGGTTGCCACGCTTCCCCCCTACCTCCCGGAGGAGGACGACGACGTGGTCCCGGAGTATCCGCTGGCCCGGGCCACGCTTCAGGCAATGGGGCAGGTCTACGATCCCGGTTATGCCGCGGTCGCCCAACTCGAACGTGCCTTGGACGCCGCAGCCGGGGCGGGCATCCCGCTGGGCGCGGAACGATTGCAGGTCTACGCCGACTCGTTGATGGCCATCGCCGAATTCGACATCGACGCCATGCCCCGGGACTCCGCCGAGTCGGTGGAGCACGCCGTCCTGGGTACGGCGCTGTATGAGCCGGTCATTCTGGCTTTGCGTCGACTGGCCCACCAGGATGCCGCGACCCGCCGGCTGGGCGGCACCGCAGGATCGGCAGACGCAGTATCCGGGCCATGACAACGGTCATGGTCTAAAGGTGATCACTGCCAGAGGTGCCACTGACCGCCTGCGGGAAGACTGGGCTCATGGACACCACGACAGCAGCCCTCGAACTCCAGGACGTACGCAAGACCTTCTCCGTCGACGGAGGCCGACTCAACGCCGTTGACGGCATCAGCCTGCGTGTCGACCCGGGGGAGATCGTTGCCCTGCTCGGCCCCAACGGTGCGGGAAAGACCACGGCCATCGACATGGCCCTGGGACTGACCGATCCCACGTCCGGGTCGGTCGGCATCTTCGGCAGTAAACCCCACGAAGCGGTCCGTGCCGGACGGGTCTCCGCCCTGCTGCAAACCGGTGGCCTGCTTCGGGACCTCTCGGTCCACGAGACCGTGCTGGCCATTGCGTCCCTGTACGGAGCCAAGGGCCGGGTCCAAGAGGTCATGGAGGCCACCGACATCACGAGGCTGGCCAACCGCAAGGTGGTCAAATGCTCCGGTGGCGAGCAGCAGCGGCTCAAGTTCGCACTGGCCCTGCTGCCGGACCCCGATGTGCTGATCCTCGATGAGCCGACCGCCGGCATGGATGTCAACGCCCGCCGGGCCTTCTGGGCCACCATGCGCCAAGACGCCACCGCGGGGCGTACTGTCATCTTCGCCACCCACTACCTGGAGGAGGCCGAGAGCTTCGCCCAGCGCATCGTGCTGATGAACGCCGGGAAGATCATCGCCGACGGAACCACCGCCAACGTCAGGGCGCTGGCCTCCGGCCGCACCGTTGCGGCGACCCTGCAAGAACACGGAACCATCGCCTCGGCCGATCCACGGCTGGCCGAACTCCGGGCACTGGACGGGGTCACCGAGGTGATGGTGAACGGCCCACGCGTCACCATCACCGCCACGGACTCCGATGCCGTCGCCCGGCATCTATTGACCCGCGGTGGCGGAACCAACCTGGAAATCTCGGCCCCCAGCCTGGAGAACGCCTTCGTGCAGATGACGAACGATCCGGCCACCGAAACCGCCGACGCCTGAACGCCGCCCCCACACGCCCCCACGACAGAGGAACCGTCATGAATGCCACCTTTATCCGCATCGACCTGACCCGCCAGCTGCGCGACGTCATGAACCTGATGTTCGTCCTGATCCTGCCGGCCCTGATGTACGTGATCTTCGGGCTGTCCTTCGGCTACGGTGATCAGGCCTCCGGTCACGGCAACGTGAAGTTCTACATCATGGCCTCGATGGCCGCCTACGGCGCCTCGGTGGCAGCCACCGCCGTCACCGGCGTCGCCGCCGTCGAGCTGATGCAGGGGTGGGGTCGACAGATCGCTCTGACTCCGCTGCGGCCCGCAGGGTTCGTTGCCGGCAAGGCGGTGGTCGCTTTGGCCATCACGGCGCTGGCCATCGCCGTGGTCTTCGTGGTCGGTGCCCTCACCGGTGCCCGCGTCGATAGCGCGTGGATGTGGCCGGTCACTTTCGTCATCGCGTTGGTCGGCTCGGTCCTGTTCTCGCTCTTCGGGTACGCCATCGCGATGCTCTTCAAAAGCGACTCGGCCATGGGGGTCGCTTCCGGGGCCTTGGTGCTGGTGGCCTTCCTCGGGAACGTCTTCATTCCCTTGACCGGAACCCTGCTGCAGGTCGCACGCTTCACCCCGATGTACGGGTATGTGGGGCTGGTGCGGTGGCCGATCCTGGAGGGCGCGCAGGCCCAGTCGTCCGACGTCGACCCATTATGGGGGTTGATCGCTAATCTGGTGGCATGGCTTCTCATCTTCGGAACCGTCGCGGTACTGGCCGTTCGCCGCGGCCAGTCACGCCGCTAGGAGACGGGGAGATGACCATCCCCGAAACGCGGGCCGCAGCCCGCTCCTCGGCCGCGGCCACCGACGCGTCCTCTGCCCGGAGCGGTTGGGAACGCCACGGCTGGCTCCTCTCGGCCATCTGGCTGATTTTCCTGGGCTATACCGTCGCCGCAGTGATCCAAGCCGACCTCGGCCCCGGATTACTGACCCTGGCGCTACTGCTGATTGCCGTGTTCATCGGCGTCTACCTGACCGGTTTCATCCTGGGCAACCGGTTGGATCCGGAAGCGAAGTGGGTTCGTTGGACCCCGCTGGGCTTGGGTGCGCTGGTCGCCATCATGCTCGGAATGGGCGCCATCATCGGTCTGGACACGATCTACATGAGCCCGTTCCTGATCGCCTATGCCTGCTTCCTGCTGCCGAGGGCCGGGGCCTGGGTGGTGGGCATCGCCAGCATCGGGTTGACCCTCCTGTTGTCGGCGCTTGCCGGGGACGTGACTGCCTACCTGTACATCGTCGCCATCCAAGTGGGGATCTTCGTGCTGAACATGGTGACGTTCGCCTTCATCGAGGCCGGAACACGCAGTGACGAGATCCAGGCCGACCTCGCAGTGGTCTCCGAGCGCGAGCGCGTCGCCCGGGATGTGCACGACGTCCTGGGTCATACGCTCACCGTGGTGGCCGTGAAGGCGGAACTGGCCGAGCGGCTTATCACCGATGATCCAGAACGGAGCCGCGCGGAGATCGCCGAGATCCGTTCGCTCGTGCGTGGTGCCCTGACCGACGTCAGGACCACCGTCGGCGGTTTGCTGGGTATTGACTTGCCCCATCAGCTTGAAGCGCTGCGGATCACGCTCAACGGGGCAGGTATCGACGTCGAGATCGAAGGCGATCCCGCCGGGCAGGTCCCGCGGAAGTTCCACGGGCCGCTGGGCTGGCTGCTGCGGGAGGCGGGCACTAACGTCCTACGCCATGCACAAGCCACCCGTTGCCTGATCCGTTTCGCTCCCGGATCGGTGATCGTCGAGGACGACGGCGTCGGGTGGGGGGCCAGCACTGCCGGGAACGGGGTCTGTGGAATGAGCGAGCGCATGGCCGAAGTGGGAGTGGGTTTCCGCATCGGAGCGGCAGAGCTCGGCGGAGCCCGAGTGGAGGCCAGCTGGTGAGCATCAGGATCCTCGTCGCCGACGACCAAGCGCTGGTGCGCGGTGCCCTGGTGGCACTATTGGGGCTCGAAACCGACCTGGACGTCGTCGCCGAAGCCGATAACGGGTTGGCCGCCGTCGAACTGGCAGCGTCCCGGGAGGTCGACGTGTGCGTCCTGGATATCCAGATGCCGGTTCTGGACGGGATCGAAGCCGCCCGCCGGATCCACCAGGAGGTGCCCGGCTGCCGGACGTTGATGGTGACCACCTTCGGCAGGACCGGCTATCTCCGCGAAGCGCTGCAGGCAGGAGCCAGCGGATTCGTCGTCAAGGACACCCCGGCAGCCGAGCTGGCAGAGGCCATCCGCAAGGTCCATGCCGGGTTGCGGGTGGTGGACCCCCAGCTGGCGGCCACCTCGTTATCCGAGGGCCGGAACCCGCTGACCGAACGGGAACGCGAAACCCTCGCGCTGGCCCGCAACGGCAAGACCGTCGCGGCGATCTCGGAGGCTCTGCACCTCTCCGCGGGGACCGTGCGGAACCACCTGTCCGCAGCCATCGGCAAAACCGGGGCGGTCAACCGGATCGAGGCCGCCGGTATCGCCGCGGAGCGGGGCTGGCTCTAGGAACACCGACAGGTAATTAGGTGATGAACTCGTGACGTTGTACAGGGGATGTTAGGTTGGGGTAACCTAACTCTGTACATTTTTGGAGTCACGTCGGACCCCTGCGGGACCGCATCACCTAAGGATATTCATGCCCTTTTCACATTTGCGATCCCTCGGGGTGACCGTGGCCCTGACTGCCGCATCGGCCCTCATGCTGACGGGCTGCGCGGGAGGCGAGCCGGCCGCCGGAGACGCCCAGGAGGCTTCCTCCGGCGATTCCGCCGGCTTTCCCGTGACGATCGATAGCGCCCTGGGCGAAGCAAAGATCCCCGAGAAACCGGAGCGGGTCATCACCCTCGGCCAGGGTTCCACGGAAACCTCGATCGCCCTAGGCACCATCCCCGTCGGGATGGAGGAGTACGCCTGGGCTGCCGATGACACCGGCTACCTGCCGTGGATCCACGAGGCGGTGGAGAAGGATGGTGGGAAGCTGCCGGAACTCGTCGGGGCCGGGGAGAAGCTGGACATGGAAAAAATCGTCGATTTGGAACCGGACGTCATCCTGGCCCCTTGGTCGGGCCTGACTCAGGAACAGTTCGACACCCTCACCGCCATCGCCCCGACCGTCGCCTACCCGGATCAGGCCTGGAGCATCGACTGGGATGAGCAGATGGACATCGTCGGCCAGGCGCTCGGAGAGGAAACCGAGGCCCAGGACCTGGTCGCAGATCTGGAGCAGCAGCTCTCCGACGTCGCCGAGGAGCACCCCGGCTTTGCCGAGCACACCTTTTCCTATATCTACACCACCCCCGACACCTTGGGGGTCTTCAAACCCACCGAACAGCGCGCAGCCATGGTCAAGGCCCTGGGGCTGAAGGTCGATCCCGCCGTGGAAAAGATGAAGGAGACCGAAGGCACCGATTCGGCGGTCATCGGCTACGAAAATGCCGACCAGCTCAACGGCAGCGACCTGATCTTCACGTTCTACTCCGACGCGGCAGCCCGCAAGCAGGCCCTCTCGAATAAGCTCTACGCCCAGATCCCCGCCATCAAGAAGGGCGCGGTGGTCGCCAGCGATGACAACGCCTTCGTCACGGCCTCCTCGATGATCAACCCGCTGACGGTCCCGTACGCCGTGGACCGTTACCTCCCGATGATCGACGAGGCCATCGACCAGGCCGGGAAGTAACCCAGCCATCAGCACCCCCGGCACCACCACCAGCGGCACGCGGCAGGCCCGGACGCCCCGTCCGCGCCTGCCGCGGGTGGCACCCGTGTACCTGGGCTGCCTGCTGGTGTTGGCCGTCGTCGTTCTGGCGAGCCTGACCCTGGGTTCCAAGCCCACCACCCTGGCCCAGGTCTTCGACGCCCTCGGCGGTCACGCGGACCCTTATTTGGCTGCCGTATTCGACGCCCGCTACCAACGCACCCTGCTCGGTGTCGCCGTCGGCGCCGCCCTGGCCGTGGCCGGGACCCTGATGCAAAGCGCCACCGGCAACCCGCTAGCCGACCCCGGCCTGCTGGGCATCAATGCCGGTGCTGCGGCGGCCATGGTCACCTGCACGGCACTTTTCGGCCTGACCTTGGGATCCCCGGCGGCGGTCTGGGTGGCCCTGGTCGGGGCCGGGATGGCAGCGGTAGCCGTCTACGTCGTGGGCACCGCGGGATCCGGCAGCGCCAACCTGGTGCGACTGATTCTGGCCGGCGCCGTCGTCACCGCGGTGCTCACCGCCTACGTCCAGGGGATCGCGCTCAGTCTGCCCCAAACCTTCGACAACTACCGTTTCTGGGTCGTCGGCTCCCTGCACCACGGCGCCTCTGCCCAACTCTTCTCGGTCCTGCCGTTCTTGCTGCTGGGTCTCGTCATGGCGTTCGCCGTCGCCGGAGGAATGAACGCACTGGCCCTGGGCAACGATGCCGCTACGGGGCTCGGCGTGCATACTGGGCTTATCCGTGCCGGTGGGCTCGGAGCGGCGACCCTGATGAGTGCCGCCGCCACCGCCGCCGTCGGGCCAATCGCCTTCATCGGATTGGCCGTACCGCATATCGTCCGGGCCCTGGTCGGACTGGATATGCGCCGTCAACTCATCGGATCCCTTCTGGTCGGGCCCGTGGTCCTGCTCGCCGCCGACGTCATCGGCAGGGTGTTGCTGCGCCCGCAGGAACTCATGGTGGGTGTGGTCACCGCGTTCGTGGGGGCCCCGGTCCTGCTGCTGGTGGTCAGGAAACTCGGGGACCGCTCATGAGTGATCTGAGCACGCGTCCGGCACGTCCGGGGCACGACGGTGGGGCGGAACCGGCGTCTCCGATGCGCGATGCAGCCGCATCGGCGCAGGTGTCGGCGGCGTCCCGGATCGTCGGACCGGTCCTGCGCCTGGGCACCGGCATCGCCCTGCCACTTTCACGACGGTCCCTGGCCGTCGGTTTCCTGCTGGTGGTTGCTGTGCTGGTGGGGGGATGTGCGACCCTGACGATGGGCGGGCTCGGGATCGAACCGTCCAGACTTTTCGTGGCCCTCTTCGGCGGGGCCGAGGACGGTAAGCAGGCCTTCGTGCTCGGGACACTACGCGGCCCGCGTTTGGTCGTGGCCGTCGGCGCGGGGGCGGCCCTGGGCCTCTCGGGTGCCCTGTTCCAGTCGGTGACCCGCAACCCGTTGGGCAGCCCCGACGTCATCGGTGTCAGCGCCGGAGCCGGTGCGGGTGCCGCCCTCTTTGGTCTGCTGCTGCCCGGGGCTGCCTCGATTCCCCTGGGGTCGGTGCTTGGTGCTGCTGCCGCGGTCGGGCTCGTCGCCCTCGGCACCGGAACCGGGTTCGGGAATCCGCTGCGCATGATCCTGGCTGGCATCGGTGTCTCGGCGATGGCCGCAGCCTTCACCCACTATGTCGTCTACCTGGTGGCCCGTGATCAGGCGACCATGCTGTCGGCTTACCTGAACGGAAGCCTCGAAGCGCGTTCGTGGGAGCATGCAGCGATCATCGGAACCGTGCTGGCCGTCTGTGCGATCCCGCTGGCCCTCCTGAGCGTCCCGCTGGCCTTGAGCGAAATGGGGGACGACGTCGCCCAAGGTCTCGGCTCCCCGGCGGTGAGCACCCGCCGTCGTGCCGTCCTGCTCAGCGTCATCCTCGCCGGCGGGGCGGTCGCCGTCGCGGGGCCGATCGCCTTCATCGCCCTGACCGCCCCGCATATCGCCCGGCGCCTGGCAGCCAGCGGCCGACCCCAATTGCTGCTCTCCGGGCTGACCGGTGCCGTGCTCCTGGTGGCCGCCGACCTCGTCGCCCAACAAGCCCCCTGGGCGAAGGCCCTGCCGGTCGGGATCCTCACCTTGGCCATCGGCGGGGTCTACCTGGGCCTTCTGCTCGTCCACGAATTCAGAAAGGGGCAGGCATGAGCCGCCCAACCCCCGAAACCCCGACCCGTGATCCCGTCCTGCGGGCAGAGGCCCTCCGCCTGGGCTACGGGAACCGCACCATCGTGGAGAACCTCGACCTGGACATCCACGCAGGGGACTTCAAGGTCATCGTGGGCCCGAACGGTTGCGGAAAGTCCACGCTGCTCAAGGCCTTCGCCCGGGTCAACCGGCCCGCCGCCGGAAAGATCACCCTGGACGGGGAACCGGTGGCTCGCCTGCGCGGGCGGACCATGGCCCGCCGGGTGTCGTTGCTGCCCCAGGGGGCGGTGGCCCCGGAGGGGATCACCGTCGGGGAGCTCGTGGCCCGCGGCCGGCACCCCCATCACACGCTGCTGCGCCAATGGTCCCCGGCCGACGACGTGGCCATCGCCGGGGCCCTGGAACGCACCCGGCTCCTCGGGTCTGAAAAAACGCCCGTGGCCTCCCTTTCCGGCGGTCAACGCCAGCGTGCATGGTTGGCCATGGTGCTGGCCCAGGACACGGACATCATCCTGCTCGACGAGCCGACGACGTTTTTGGACATCGCCCACCAATACGATTTGCTGGAGCTGTTTGCCGAGCTCAATCGGGAGGGCCGGACGATCGTGGCCGTGCTGCACGACCTGAACCAGGCGGCACGTTTCGCCTCGGACCTGATGGTGATGAAGGACGGGGCGATTCGGGCGCAGGGATCCCCACGGTCCATCCTGACCTCGGAGCTGGTGCACGGGATCTTCGGCCTGCGCGCCGAGATCATGGACGACCCGCAGTCGGGCACCCCACTGGTGGTCCCCCACCTCCGTGCCGGCGTGGGGGACCCTTAAGAACTACCGATCCAGGTGGTCCACCAGTTCGGCGGCAATCCCGTTATAGGTGCCCGGGGTCAGCTCCTTCAGGCGATCCGCAGCTAGTTCGCTCAAACCCAGACCCGACACGAATTCCTTCATCCGGGTCGCGTCCACCCGGTGTCCACGGGTGAGCTCCTTGAGTCGTTCGTACGGGTTTTCCATCCCGGGTACCCCGGCGATGGCCTCGGCACGCATGACCATCTGGATTGCTTCGCCCAGGACCTCCCAGTTGTGTTCCAGATCGTCCGTCAGGACCTCCTCGGCCACGTCGAGGCGTTCCAGGCCCTTGGCCACATTGGAGATGGACAGCAACGAGTGGCCGAAAGCGGTGCCGATATTGCGCTGCGAGGAAGAGTCGGTGAGGTCGCGCTGCCACCGGCTGGTCACCAGGGTCGAGCCCAGGGTGTCCAGCAGGCCGTTGGAGATCTCCAAATTGGCTTCGGCGTTCTCGAAGCGGATCGGGTTGACCTTATGCGGCATCGTCGAGGAGCCGGTGGCCCCGGCCACAGGGACCTGGGCGAAGTAGCCGATGGAGATGTAGCTCCACACGTCGGTGCAGAAGTTGTGCAGAATCCGGTTGTAACGGGCGACGTCGGCGTAGAGCTCGGCCTGCCAGTCGTGGGATTCAATCTGGGTGGTCAGCGGGTTCCAGTCCAAGTCGAGGCCCTCGACGAACGTGCGGGAGATGTCCTGCCAGTCGGTGTCGGGGACCGAGGCGTAGTGCGCGGCGTAGGTGCCGGTGGCGCCGTTGATCTTGCCCAGATATTCGGTGCGTTCGATCCGGTCCAGTTGACGGGTCAGCCGCCAGGCCGTGACAGCGAGTTCCTTGCCCAGCGTCGTCGGGGTGGCCGGCTGCCCGTGGGTGCGCGAAAGCATCGGCACGGCGCGCGTTGTCTCGGCCATGGCACTGATCTGCTCCACCAGGGCCCGGGCCGCGGGGAGCCAGACCTTCGTGACGGCATCCTTCACCCCGACCGCGTAGGAGAGGTTGTTGATGTCCTCGCTGGTGCAACCGAAGTGGACCAGCGGGGTCAGTTCCTCGATGCCGATCCCCGGCAGGCGGCGGTTGATGTAGTACTCCACGGCCTTGACGTCGTGGACGGTGATGGCCTCGATCTCGGCGAGTTCGGAGACCGAGTCGATGTTGAAATCGGTGACAATCCGCCGCAAGGCAGCGATGTGATCGGAGCTCAGCGGTGACGTGCCCGGAAGTGCGGACCGCGAGGTGAGGTGGATCAGCCATTCGACCTCGACGTGGACCCGGTTTCGGTTCAGGGCCGCCTCGGAAAGGTGGTCGACCAAGGGGGCCACTGCCGGACGGTACCGGCCGTCGAGGGCACCGAGGGCCAGCGGTTCGGATGCAAGGGATGTGCGCGCGGATTCAGCCATGGTGCCCATTGTTTCATGAGCTGCGCCTCAGCGAGCACTGCAGGCTCCCCCGGTGCGGGGTGGGTGCCCGATATCCACAACGACGACGACGGGGCCTGTGTTCTGCTGAGGGTTCTCCTAGCGTTGGGGCTATCCGCAATGGAGCGGAGGTCCCATCGGGGCCCGAAGGCGGAGGGGGACTGGTGAACCGTGAGGTGATGGAAGCCAGGACACGTCTTGCCCTGGGGGAGGCTTCCGAAGCCAGGGGCCAACTGTTGGCCGCCCTGAACGTGGACTGGAGGTCTCCGGCGGGGATGGCGTATCGCCGCAGGCTTGAGGCGTGCCTGAGTCACCTCGACGCACTACCGCGCGACCTCGAAAGGGCCCTGGTCGTCTTCGAGGGCGAACGGATGTCGGCGCTGGAGGACGCCTTATGAGTCATGTCAGCTCGGGAGGGTCACCGAGCGTCGACTTCCAGCTCGATGAATTCGAACGTGCCGCAGCACTGCTGTCCCGCGCGGGTGAACGGTTGATCGCTGTCAGGATGCTGATCACCACCGCGCTGGCAGACGCCGGTCCGTCGATCACCGCAACGGGGCGGGTGGTCCCCTCCGCGGCCGAGGGGCATCTGCGTTCCGGGAACCAGCTGGCGATCGAGGTGGGGGACACCTTGGCAGAGTGCCGATCCGGCCTCGAAGCCAGCCGGGCAACCTATGAGCAAGCCGAGCGTCGGGCTGCCCTGCAGGCCTATCAGCGACGGTCCGCCGTCCTGCCGGCCACTGTGCAGAACCGGTTCGTCTCCAACCATGGTCATCCCGACGCCCAGGCCACCGAGGACCTGATCAATGTGGCCCCCGGCTACGGACTCTCCTGGTTATTGCTGGGCGGTTACCCCTCCTCGAATCCCGCGGTGGCGGCCGCATCCTCGATGGCCGCCCGCCTGCTGGGGGACCGGAATCATGGGGGTCCCTTTGGCAGCAGTGTGGCGGACCGGGCGGCCACCGGGCTCTCCGGCCTCGCCGCCCTGCGATCGATCTTCAACGTACGGCCGATTCACGTCGGAGCCGTCTCAACGACGGAACCGGAGACCTTCGGCGGTACTTTGCCAGACCTGATGGAACTCCAACGGCGGGCGGAGGCCCAGGTATCGGGTGAGGGGGCGGTCCTGGTCACCACGACGCAGACGGTACGCGGGCCCGTTCATGTCCTGACGATCCCGGGAACCCAGCCGGCGCGGGAGGGAAGGTATTGGGCCTCGAGGAACCCCTTTGACGAATCAGGCATCGTCGAGGGGACCGGGATGGGCAGTAGCTATGTGGCCCAAGTGGCGACCGAGGCGCTGGAATCGGCAGGGGCGCACCCGGGGGAACGGCTGGTCATCACCGGATACAGCCAAGGAGGAATCCATGCGGCGAACCTGGCCGTCGATGAGAACCTTTCCACCCGGTACGACGTCGAATACGTCGTCACCACTGGCTCTCCCGTCGGCAGCACGGCCCTGCCTGACGCCACCCGCGGCCTGCATCTGGAGCATGTCGATGACATGGTGCCTGGCCTGGATGGCAGGCCGAACCCCGAGACCAGCAACCAGGTCACCGTGCACTTCGACGGCTATGCCCCGGATACCGACCTGGAGGCCGGCGGGTTCGGGGCAGCCCACCAATTAGGCAACTACACGCAGCTTTCCGACGAACTGGCCGCCAGCGATGACCCGGGCGTCGTGGAAGCCCGTACTACTTTAGGGGCAGTGTTCGCCGGCGCCGGCACGGCCACCGTGACCACCGTCAAACTCCGGCGCGAGCCGTCCACCGGGCCACGCAAGGCTCGGATCAAACCGGTGCGACGCTCGCCTCGGCGCCCCGGGCGTCGGGCATTGGACAGCACCGCGCCGCATTAGGTGCGGCGTGGGTTCCTAGCGTTCGTGGCGGTCCGGGACGACCCAACCAATCAGCGCCGAGACGATGCTGATGATGATCGCCCCCAGAACCGCATCCCAGAAGAACGAGTCCACATGCAGGCCGATGGGGGTGTAGCTGCTCAACCAAGACGTGAGCAGCAGCATGGCCGCGTTGATGACGATCGCGAACAATCCCAAGGTCAAACAGGTGATGGGTATCGAGAGGAAGCTGATGATCGGTCGGACCACCGCGTTGACGATCCCGAAGATCAACCCGATGAACAGGTAGGCCACTACGGTGCCCAAACTGTCATTTCCCGTGGCCTGGGCGGCGGCCGAGGAGCCGACGGAGATCCCCGGAAGCAACCAGGCGGCGGCAGCGAGGGCCAAGGCATTGACGATGACTCTGACGATGAAGCGCAGCATCCTGCCATCCTTCCACACCCCCACACGCAGGGCCCGTGTTGTGGACTCGATGGATCGGCGAGCCATGCCGGGTGCAGGCGACGGGGAACGCCAAGGCGACGCTAGGGTAGAGACATGAGCAATAAGAACCCCGCCACCCCCGTCAAGGTGCAACCGCGTCCGGTGCTGGACCTGCTTCCGAAGTATGCCGCGGGCAAGCCTCCGACCGCGGTTGCCGGTCTGACCTCCTACAAAATGTCCTCCAACGAGAACCCGCTGCCTCCCGTGCCGGCAGTCATGGACGCCATCCGCGAGGGGGTGGACTACAACAGGTACCCTGACCCGCTGGCAACGAAGCTGCGTGAGTCCCTCGCCGGATACCTCGACGTTCCCGCCGAGGACATCGTCACCGGCGCCGGGAGCCTCGGTGCCCTGACCCAGATCCTGCAGACCTTTGCCGGCCAGAATGACGATGACGTCGCCGACGAGGTCATCTATGCCTGGCGGTCCTTCGAGGCCTACCCGATCGTCGTGCAGACCACCGGTGCGGATGCCGTGGAGATCCCGAACCTACCCGACGGGCGGCATGACCTCGACGCCATGGCGGCCGCCGTGAACGCGCAGACCTCCGTCGTGTTGCTGTGCACCCCCAACAACCCCACAGGACCCGCCCTGACCACCGTCGAGGTGGAGAAGTTCATCAACTCGGTCCCGGCGAACGTGCTGATCGTCATCGACGAGGCCTATAACGAGTTTGTTCGTCTCGAGGATGCCGTCGACGGCATCAAGATGTTCCGGAAGTACCCGAACGTCGTGGTCCTGAGAACCTTCTCGAAGGCCCACTCGCTGGCCAACCTGCGCGTCGGCTACTCCATCTCGCATCCGTCCATCACGCAGTACCTGCGGGTCATTGCCACCCCGTTCGCCGTGTCCAGCCTGGCCGAAAAGGCTGCTGTCGCCTCGATCGAGAACATCGACCAAGTTGTCGAAAGGGTACAACACCTTGTCGACGAACGAACCCGCGTGGTGGAAGGATTGCGGGCCATCGGCTGGGAGGTCCCGGATGCTCAGGGCAACTTCATCTGGCTCAATTTCGGCGCCGATACCCCCGACTTTGCCCGGATCGCCGATGAACAGGCGCTATCCGTTCGTGCCTTCGGCAACGAGGGGCTCAGGGTCAGCATCGGCGAGGAGGAAGCCAACACGCGGTTCCTCGAGGTTTGTAGCAACTATCCAAAACGACCCGCAGTTTCCTAGCCGGTAGCCAGTTCCGGCCCCGGGGCCGCAGCCCAGTAGGCTGGAGGGGTATTTCCGTTATATGCCTCCTGCGGAACCTATGCCGCAGGAGGCATATTTCTAAGTGAAGGGTACCCACGCGCATGACCTCAACCGCCCAGGCGGCCACGGCAACGGATATGGTCCAGTTGCTGACGCCGGATGGAGAACTCGTCACCGATAGCGAGTATTCGCCCTATCTGACGGAGGTGGATGCCGATCAGCTCCGTGACTTCTACCGAGATATGGTGCTCACCCGTCGATTCGACGAAGAGGCCACCGCCTTGCAGCGGCAGGGTCAGCTGGCTCTCTGGGTGCCACTGCGCGGCCAGGAAGCGGCGCAGATCGGTTCCGGCAGGGCCACCGAGGCGCGCGACTACATCTTTCCGACGTACCGGGAACACGGTGTGGCGCTGACGCGGGATGTCGATTTCCCGCAAATGCTGCGCGTCTTCCGGGGCATCTCCAACGGTGGATGGGATCCACGGGAGAACAACTTCCACATGTACACCATGGTTTTGGCAGCGCAGATCCCGCATGCCGTGGGATATGCGATGGGTATCCAGCGTGACCAGACCGACTGGGACGAGGAACGGCTGGCCAAAGAGGGGACCGCCGTCGTCGCCTACTTCGGTGACGGCTCCTCTTCCGAGGGAGATACCCACGAATCGATGGTCTTCGCCGCGAGCAACCAGTCCCCGGTCGTGTTCTTCTGCCAGAACAACCAGTGGGCCATCTCGGTGCCCTTCGAGGTCCAGTCCAGGGTGCCGTTGGCCGACCGTGCCGCCGGTTATGGGTTCCCGGGCATTCGCGTCGACGGCAACGATATCCTGGCCGTCTATGCCGTCACCCGGTGGGCGCTCGAGCACGCCCGTGGTGGCGCCGGACCCGTACTGATCGAAGCGCAGACTTATCGGCGCAGCGCCCACACCACGGCGGATGACCCGACGAAATACAGAACGACCGAGGAAGAAGAGTCCTGGGACCGGAAGGACCCGCTCACGCGACTGGAGAAGTACCTGCGCGCCGCCGAACTCGTCGACGATGACTTCTTCACCCAACTGTCCGCCGACGGAGATGAGATGGCTGCCCGGGTCCGGCGTGAGGCCATGGCCTTCCCGGATCCGACGCTGGCGCAGTCCTTCGCCAACGTTTATGCGGAGGCGCACCCGCTGATCCGCGAGGAACTGGAATTCCATCGTCGCTACGAGGCAGGGTTCAGCGATGCTGAACCGAGCGAAACCCCTGAGATGGGAGGTGACCGGTGACCAGGATGACCATGGCCAAGGCCCTTTCCTCCGGTCTGCGACGCGTCCTTCAGGAGCATCCGAAATCACTACTGATCGGTGAAGACATCGGTCGACTCGGCGGCGTATACCGGGTCACCGAAGGCCTCATGGCTGACTTCGGGACCGACCGCGTGGTCGACTCGCCGCTGGCCGAATCCGGCATCATCGGTACCTCGATCGGCATGAGCCTGCGTGGCTATCAGCCGATCGCCGAGATCCAATTCGACGGCTTCGTCTTCCCTGGCTTCAACCAGATCACCACCCAGCTGGCGAAGATGCGGGCCAGGTCGGAAGGCCGCTTCGGAGCCCCCGTGGTGGTGCGCATCCCCTACGGTGGTGGCATCGGCTCCATCGAACACCATTCGGAATCGCCCGAAGCCCTCTTTGCTCATACGGCGGGCCTGCGCATCATCACCCCGTCGAACCCCAATGACGCCTACTGGATGATCCAACAGGCGGCCGCCTGCCAGGACCCGGTGATCTTCTTCGAACCCAAGCGCCGTTACTGGCTCAAGGGCGACGTCGACACGGAGAACCCGGCCCAGGATGCCTTCAGCGCCCAGGTGATCCGTGAGGGCTCCGACGCCACGATCGTCACCTACGGACCCCTGGTTCCGGTGGCCCTGGCCGCGGCCGAAGCCGCAACGGAAGACGGGCGCAGCATCGAGGTCATCGACCTGCGCTCGATCAGCCCGATCGACTTCGACACCATCACCGATTCCGTCCGCAAGACCGGCCGACTGATCGTCACCCATGAGGCCCCGATCTTCGGCGGCATCGGCGGCGAGATCGCCGCCCGCGTCTCCGAGCGGGCCTTCCTCTCCCTTGAGGCGCCGGTGATCAGGGTGGGAGGATTCCACATGCCCTACCCTGTGGCCAAGGTCGAGGACCAATACCTACCGGATATCGACAAGCTGCTCGATGCCGTGGATCGTTCGTTCGAGTACTAGATGCCCGGCACACCGAACAGCATGCGCCCAAGGAGCAACCCATGAGTACCTTCAACCTGCCGGATGTCGGCGAAGGACTGACCGAGGCCGATATCGCCTCCTGGAAGGTCAAAGCCGGTGACACCGTGGCGGTCAACCAGATCTTCGTCGAGATCGAAACCGCCAAGTCCTTGGTCGAACTGCCCAGCCCCTATGCCGGGGTGGTGACGGAGCTGCACGCTGCAGAAGGTCAGGTCGTCGAGGTCGGCCAACCGTTGTTCTCCGTCGACGAAGCCGGGCAGCCGAGGAGTGCGCCGGCAACGCCCGTACCGGAGGCGACCCCGGCGCCCACAACCGCTGCCGCACCACCGGTGGAGGACCCGGCCGAAGAGCCCGCAGACCAACAGGCCCCCGGCCCGCTGGTGGGATCGGGCCCGAAGGCGGATCCGGTTCGGCGGCGCCCCCGCAGCCGTCCGGGCACCTCCGCGACACAGTCTGCAACCGAGGTACCGGAAGCCCCGGCCACGGCAACACCGGCCAAGCCGAAGGAAACCCAGGTCCAGGATCGGGTGCTCGCCAAGCCGCCGGTGCGGAAGATCGCCAAGGATATGGGTATCGACCTCTCCGAGGTCCGCGGCACCGGAGGGCAGGGGCAGATCACCCGCGAGGACCTGACCTCCTACCGTCCACCCAGTGGAGCCGCCTCGGAGCGGGTGACCCGCGAACCGGTGCGAGGGGTCCGCAAGGCCACCGCCAAGGCCATGGTGGAATCCGCGTCCACCGCCCCGCATGCGAGTATCTTCGTCGACGTCGACGCCACCCGGACGATGGAGTTCACCCAGCGACTGAAGAAGTCCCGTGACTTCGAAGGCATCAAGGTCTCTCCGCTGCTGATCCTGGCCAAGGCGGTGATCTGGGCAGCGGAACGGAACCCCGGGGTCAACGCCAGCTGGGTGGACACCGAGCAGGGCGCCGAAATCCATGTCAAGCACTTCATGAACCTCGGTATTGCCGCCGCGACCCCACGGGGACTGATGGTTCCGAACCTCAAGGACGCGCAGGATCTGAGCCTGAAGGAATTGGCGCTGGCCCTGAACGACCTGACCTCCACCGCGCGGGAGGGCAAGACCCGTCCCGAGGACATGCGCGGCGGAACGCTGACAGTCACCAACATCGGGGTCCTCGGCGTCGATACCGGAACTCCGATCATCAATCCCGGCGAAGTCGCCATCATCGCCTTCGGCACCATCCGGCAGAAGCCGTGGGTGGTCGATGGGGAAGTCGTCCCCCGCTGGATCACCACCTTGGGTGGCAGCTTCGACCATCGGGTCGTCGACGGGGCCCTGTCCGGAAGCTTCCTGGCCGATGTCGCCGCGATCATGGAAGAACCGGCACTACTGCTCGACTAGCCGCACCCCGCTCGGGATGTCGGAACGTGTCCCAGGACAACTGGAGAGGAACCCAACGTGAGCACTCGGACGCAGACACCAGGCGCCATCGAAAGCGTGGTGCTGCTGGATGCCGACCACCAGGAGGTCGGCAGCGCCGATAAGGCTGAGGTGCATACGAGGACGACGCCGCTGCATCTGGCGTTCTCCTGCCATGTCTTTGACGCCGAAGGGCGCGTCCTGGTCACGCGCCGGTCCCTCGCGAAGAAGGCCTGGCCGGGAGTGTGGACGAACTCGGTTTGCGGGCACCCGGGACCGGGCGAACCCCGGCAGGATGCCGTCCACCGTCGTGCCGAGTTCGAACTCGGGATGGAGCTGGACGTGGTTCAGATGGTCATTCCTGACTTTGCCTACCGTGCCGTGGACGCCTCGGGAGTGGTCGAAAACGAGTTCTGCCCGGTGTATTTCGCCCGGGCGGCCTCCAACCCCGATCCCCGTCCCAGCGAAGTTTCCGAACACCATTGGGTGGCCCCACAGGATCTGGTGGCCGCGGTCCGCGCCACCCCCTGGGCCTTCAGCCCCTGGCTGGTCTTGCAGATGCAGGAACTGGAGTCCCGCGGCATCTCCTATCAGGCCCCGACCCGGAACACACCTGATGGTGGAAGGGAAGCAGATCATGCCTGAATCCCCTGTCGAGCCCGCCCTGCACGGCGATGCGGCGACCGTCGTCCTGTTGCGCGATGCGCCCCGCGGGCTGGAGGTCCTCCTGCTGGAACGGCCCTCCCATCGTGGCTCCTTTGCCGGGGCCTGGGTTTTTCCCGGAGGTCACGTCGACCCGGAGGATCGGGATGAAGTCCCGCAGGATTCCGTGGAGCCGCTCCTCGGTGCCGCCCGGCAGGCTGGTGTACGTGAAACGTGGGAGGAGACCGGGGTGGTCATCAACGAACAAGACCTGGCCCCACTGTCCGTCTGGGCACCGCCGCCCAGCGTTCCGAAACGACTGCTCACCTGGTTCTTCCTCGCGACGGTGGAGCTAGCTGCTTCACAGCGGCTTCGGCTCAGTCCCGACGAGCATGTCGATCACGCGTGGCTGACTCCCGCCGAGGCACTCGAGCGGCACGCCCGCGGGGCCATGGAACTGGTCCCGCCCACGTGGATGACCCTGAGCTGGCTGACCGATCACCGCACCGCGGCAGAGGCGATGGCCGCAGCTCGCGCCGCCGAGCCGGCAGTATTCAAAAGTGTGGGTGCCCGCAACGACGAGGGTAGCCCCATTGTGGCCTGGGCCGGCGACGAGGCTTATGACCTGGACGGAGAGACGGGCCCTCAGGGCGCCCGGAACCGCATCACCCTCGATATCCGGCCGTGGTTCCACGAGCAGGTCGACGTCCGGCAGTGATCAGGCGGCGTCGATGGCGCGCTTCAACACCACTGCCAGACGCTTGATGCCCTCGTGGATCTTCTCCGGGTCGATGGCGCTAAAGGCCAGGCGCAGCCGGTTGTTCGGCTCGTCCCCGGGGGTGAAGGCCGCCCCGGGAATGAAGACGACACCATCATCGATGGCCTCGGCCAGCAACGGGTAGGTGTCGATCCCCTCCGGGAGGGTGACCCAGATGAAGAAGCCTCCGGTCGGCGTCGTCCAGTGCACCCCGGCCGGCATGAGCTCCTCGAGGGCAGAGAGCATTGCGGTGCAGCGCTCGGCATACAGGCCACGGTAGGCGGAAATCTGGGCGCGCCAGTCATGTCCGTCGAGGTAGCTGGTGATCAGCATCTGGTTCAGGGTTGGTGGGCACAGGACCACTGCCTCGCTAGCCAAGTAGAACCTGCGGGTCAGGTGTTCGGGCAGCAGGGCCCAGCCGATACGCAGGCCGGGGGCCAAAATCTTGGAGAACGAACCCATGTAGATCACGTCTTCGGGGTTGTTCGCGCGCAACGTCGGGTAGGGCTCGCCGTCGAACTTCAACAGCCCGTAGGGGTTGTCCTCGAGGACCAGGATATTGGCCTCACGGCAGATGTCGACGACTTCCTGACGGCGTTCGGCGGCCAGCGAGATCCCCGAGGGGTTGTTGAAGTTCGGGATCGTGTACAGGAACTTGATCCGCTTGCCGGTGGCCGTGACCGCGGCGATTCGTTCACGGAGGGCGTCCGGGACCAGGCCGTTCTCATCCATGGCAACAGATTCCACCTGAATCTGGTGGGCCTCGAAGGTATTCAATGCCCCGACGTAGGTGGGATCCTCGCACAGGACGACGTCTCCGGGGTCGCAAAAGACTTTGCAGGCCACGTCCTGGGCTGACTGTGAGCCGGTGGTGACCACGATGTTCTCGGGGTCGGCGTCGGTGATGCCTTCTTCCGCCATCACGTCACAGATATGCCGGCGCAGCTCGATCGTTCCCTTGCCGCCACCGTATTGCAGGGCGGTCAACCCCTCCTGAGC
Organism: Arthrobacter rhombi; assembly: GCF_900163545.1. Taxonomy (GTDB): domain Bacteria; phylum Actinomycetota; class Actinomycetes; order Actinomycetales; family Micrococcaceae; genus Arthrobacter_H; species Arthrobacter_H rhombi_A. Next base: position 59,339 of record NZ_FUHW01000022.1, on the reverse strand, counting down.
GATCAGATGATGGGCCATCTGGCCGATCTTCTCCAAGGGAAGCGAGGAGAGATAGGGGTTTCCTCCGGCCAGCGAGACCAAGCCGGGGCGCAGTGAGATGTCGAAGACGTCCCGAACGGCGGATTGCTTGATATTGGCGGCACGTTCGGAGAACAGGCTTTCGTGGCGGGACGAGGCCTCCGCACGCTCCAGGGCAAGCTCGGATTCGGTGGGCAACGTTTCGCTGTCCGGGGCGGTGGGGTTCTCTGGTGTGTTCACCCTCACATCGTAGCAACATGGGTTCACCATGAGGCAACAGTTGTTACCAGCAGGATGTTTACTGAGAAGCTTCGCCGCCACGAGGTTCTGAGGACGGGGCTTCCGTCTGCCGGGAGGATACCCATGCGGCGACATCGGCGGGTTTGATCCTGCGGTGACTGCCCCGGTACTCCACCGGGATGGTTCCCGCGTCGGTGAGGTTGCGCATATAGGTGTTGGACACCCCAGCCAAGCGGGCGGCCTGCGAGGTGTTCAGCCACCGCTCGGCGGTGCTGAGCACAATGGCTTCCCCCGCGGCCAGCCGGCCCAGCAGATCCAGGACGGCGTCAGCGGCCGTCGATGGCAGGCGCAGTGCCGTGCCGTCGACGAAAACCGTCGCGTCGGCGGACTCTCCCAGCGCCCGAGCCAAACGGGAAGCGTCGGACGCCGATAAGGCCTCATGCTGGGTGGTTTTGGTCAAGGCAGTGGTCTCCTGTGGAATAGGACCATCATGCCTTGCCGATTCACGCCTTGGGTGGATCGGCCCCGTATGGCAACCTCGAAGACATGCCGTTGAAAATCGCCTTGGCCCAAATCAACTCCATCGCCGATCTCGAGGCCAACTTCGAGGTCGTCCGTGATCAGGCGACCCGTGCTCGAGACGCCGGGGCCGCCGTCGTGGTCTTTCCCGAAGCCACCATGTGCGCCTTCGGCAACCCGCTAGCCGAAGTGGCCCAACCGTTGGACGGGGACTGGGCCCAGCGGATCCGCTCGCTTTCGGCCGAACTGGGGATCGTCACGGTCCACGGGATGTTCACCCCCGGCGAGAATGGCCGCGTGCGCAATACGCTGCTGGCCACCGGGCCCGGGGTGGAGACCAGCTACGACAAGATCCATCTCTATGACGCCTACGGTTTCGCCGAATCCGATGCGGTGACCGCCGGTGACTCGATCGCGACCTTCGAGATCGAAGGCGTCAGGTTCGGTCTTTCCACCTGCTATGACGTGCGTTTTCCCGACCTTTTTCGGGCTAACACCGCGGCCGGGGCAGTGGTCAACATCGTGTGCGCCTCGTGGGGCGACGGCCCCGGCAAGGCCGAACAGTGGGACATCCTGGTTCGTGCCCGCGCCGTGGACACGACGACGTTCGTGATCGCCTGCGATCAGGCGGACCCCGCAGCCAGTGGACGACCGGCCACGGGCAGCACCCCCTTGGGCGTAGGACACAGCAGTGTCATCTCTCCGTTGGGAGCCACCTTGGCCTCCGGGCCAACCGGCCCTCGCCTGACGGTCGTCGAGGTGGAAGCCGGCGACGTCGAAGAAGCCCGGAGCAAACTACCAGTGCTGGCCAATGCGCGTCAGATCGACGCCCAGGGTCGAGCGACAGCGCCCGGTTCCGCGCCGGTTCAGGGGCGGTAGCGCGACCGGAATGCTGGGGATGGGTCAGGTGATGCCCTACTCTGGTGAACAACGGTCTAAAGAAAGTACTGACCACTGCGCCAGCGCCGCGAGCCACCACCCCTGGCTGGCCTCCGCAGAGCAGGGCAGGCTGCCCTTCGCGTGACGAACCGGTCGCCGGAAACGTGCAGTCCGCGGAATCCGCGCCAGGCCCGCTTCCCGATCGGCAGACTTTCTCCAGGAGCATCCTCATGTCCACCACGACCACCCCTGAAACCACCCCCGGCCCCGCGACGCCCGTGCGAACCGAAGAGGTTTTCGCCGCCCATGAAGGCGGGAAACTTTCCGTCGAGTCCACGATGGCCTTGGATTCCACGCGGGCCCTTTCCATCGCCTATACCCCCGGTGTCGCCCAGGTCTCCCGGGCGATCGCCGAGGACCCCGCCAAGCATGCCGCCTACACCTGGGCTTCACGCCTGGTGGCCGTGGTCTCCGACGGCACCTCGGTGTTGGGCCTCGGGAACATCGGCGCCGCGGCGTCCCTGCCCGTGATGGAAGGCAAATGCGCACTCTTCAAGGAATTCGGTGGGTTGAATTCCATTCCCTTGGTGCTGGAAACCACCGACGTCGACGAGATCATTGAGACTCTCGTCCGGCTTCGTCCCAGCTTCGGGGCGGTCAACCTTGAAGACGTCTCGGCACCGCGCTGCTTCGAATTGGAAGAGCGTCTCATCGAGGCCTTGGACTGCCCGGTGATGCACGATGACCAGCATGGAACGGCCGTCGTGGTTCTGGCTGCGCTGACCAATGCCGTCCGGGTGGTCGATAAGGAGCTGTCCGGGCTGCGGGTGGTCGTTTCCGGCGCCGGCGCCGCCGGTATCGCGATCACCGAGATCCTTCTCACCGTCGGTGTCGGGGACGTGGTGCTGGTGGATTCGCAGGGCGTGATCCACCGCGACCGCGACGACCTGAACCCGATCAAGGCCAAATATGCGGCCAGGACCAACAGGGACTCCATCATGGGCGGGATCCGCGAAGCCCTCGACGGGGCTGACGCCTTCATCGGTGTTTCCTCCTCGCAGGTCCCCGAAGAGGACCTGGCGAACATGAACGAGCGCGCCATCATCTTCGCGCTGTCCAATCCGGATCCCGAGGTCATGCCCGAGGTCGCCGCCCGTTATGCGGAGGTCGTCGCGACCGGGCGCAGCGACTTCCCGAACCAGATCAACAACGTGTTGGCCTTCCCGGGGATCTTCCGCGGCGCCCTGGATGCTTCGGCGCGCCGGATCACCGCGCAGATGAAGATCGCCGCGGCCCGAGCCATCGCCGACCTGGTCGCCGGGGATCTGGCCGCTGAGCACATTGTCCCCTCGCCGCTGGACCCGCGGGTGGCTCCTGCTGTCGCCGCTGCCGTGCAGGACGTCGCCTCCGGAACATAGAACCGTGGCGTAGCCGGCTCTACTCGTCCTCGGAGGAGTGGAGCCGGCGTCTAGCGCTGAGAAGCTCGATTTCGGGCCTGTCGGCGACCAAACGTTCGACCGCGTCGAGCACCTCGATCACGTGGGCCGCCTCCGCTGCCACGACGCCGGCACTCAACCCGGCCCGGCGGTGCAGGTCCTGATGACTCGTTTCGGCGACGGACACCTCAAAGCGCCGCCGCATCTCGGCCAGAAGGGGCCGGACCAGGGCACGTTTGGCCTTCAGCGAGTGAACGTCGCCAAGCAGCACATCGAATTCGATCCAGCCGAACCACATGCCCCCATCCTCCGTCACGCCAACGCAGGAGCCAAGGGGGCGCGGGGCCGGCGATCACCGGGTTCTGGTGTGCGTTTGCTCACCCAGATCCCGTGCTAACATGCGCGGGCACTCCGCGCAGACTCCCCTTCTTGTTACTGTGCTGAATATGACTTCGAGCAAACCGGTCGGATCTGCCCGGCACCCACATGCCGTGCCGCCCTCCGGTGAACGGCTCCGAGAGCCGTGCCGGAGGCCGAGCAACCGGTTCGCCTTCTTCGGCACCTCCATCGCCACCGAAGACGAAGCACCCCCCAACCCGAAGGAGCAGCCATGACCGCTACCCCGCAGACCCCCTACCCCAACCAGCACACGCTGTTCATCGGCGGGCAATGGGAGGCGGCCGCCTCCGGTGAAACCCGCGATATCATCTGCCCGGCCGATGGCACCCACGTGGCCACTGCCTCCGAGGCGGCAGCTGCCGATACCGAGCGTGCGATCGCCGCCGCCCGTGCCACCTTCGATTCCGGAGTCTGGTCCTCGGTGCCCGCCCCCGAACGCGGTGCCTTCCTGCTGAAGGTCGCCGCACGGCTGCGCGAGCGCAAGGAGGAATTCGCCCGCGCCGAAACCGGTGACACCGGCAAGCGGATCCTGGAATCGCGCATCGACATGGATGACATCACCAACTGCTTCGAGTACTTCGGCCGGCTGGCCGGTCAGGATGCCGGACGCGTCGTGGACGCCGGGGACAATACGGTCGTCTCCCGGATCGCCTACGAACCGGTGGGCGTATGCGCGATGATCACCCCGTGGAACTACCCGCTGCTGCAGGCGGCCTGGAAGATGGCCCCGGCCATCGCCGCGGGCTGCTCGTTCGTGCTCAAGCCCGCCGAGCTGACCCCCTCTACCTCCATCCTGATCATGGACGTCTTCGCCGAGCTCGGACTGCCCGACGGCGTCGCAAACCTGGTCACCGGTGCCGGAGCGACCGCGGGTGCTCCGCTGTCGACGCACCCGGACATCGACATGGTCTCCTTCACCGGCGGTCTGGTCACCGGTCGGGTGATTGCCGCAGGCGCCGCCGGGACCGTGAAGAAGGTCGCGCTGGAACTGGGCGGAAAGAACCCCAACATCGTGTTCGCCGACGCCGACTTCGACGCCGCCGTGGACAATGCCCTCAACGGTGCGTTCGTGCACTCCGGCCAGGTCTGCTCCGCCGGGGCCCGGCTGGTCGTCCACGAATCCATCGCCGAAGCCTTCGTGGATCAACTGGTTCGCCGAGCCGAGGATATCCGCATCGGCGGCCCCTATGACGACAACGCCGAAACCGGTCCGCTGATCTCCGCCGCCCACCTGGAGAAGGTCGACGCCTACGTCAAGAAGGGGGTCGCCGAGGGGGCCCGCCTGCGCACCGGCGGCCGTGCCGCCACGGAGGAGGATGGTGCCGGGCTGGGCGCCGGGCATTACTACCTGCCGACCATTTTGGACCAGGTCAGCCGGGGCATGTCGGTCGTCGCGGACGAGGCCTTCGGCCCCACGGTCACCGTCGAGACGTTCTCCACCGAGGACGAGGCAGTAGCCATCGCCAACGACACGATCTATGGTCTGGCCGGCGCCGTGTGGACCCAGGATGCCGGACGCGCCCAACGGGTGGCCGGACGCCTGCGTCACGGAACCATCTGGATCAACGACTTCCACCCCTACCTGCCGCAGGCAGAATGGGGCGGCATGGGCCAGTCGGGTGTCGGCCGTGAGCTCGGCCCGACCGGCCTGGGCGAGTACCAGGAAGCCAAGCACATCTACCAGAACACGGCTCCGCAGGTCACCGGCTGGTTCGCCGATCGCGCCTAACCCGTTCCCGATCTTGAGCAAGGAGAGTACTGAGATGACTGATTTCGAGACGTTGGATGGTTCGACCTACGACTACATCATCGTCGGCGGTGGATCCGCGGGCGCCGCGGTCGCCGCACGACTCAGCGAGGATTCCTCCCTCGAGGTGGCCCTGGTCGAAGCCGGGCCCGATGACCGGGGAATCGACGAGATCCTGCAGCTGGACCGCTGGATGGAACTGCTTGAGTCCGGTTACGACTGGGACTACCCGATCGAGGAGCAGGAGAACGGCAACTCGTTCATGCGCCACGCCCGCGCCAAGGTGATGGGCGGCTGCTCCAGCCACAACTCGTGCATTGCCTTCTGGGCGCCGCGCGAGGACCTGGACGAATGGGAGTCGAAGTACGGGGCCACCGGCTGGAACGCCGAGACCGCCTTCCGGCTGTACAAACAGTTGGAGACCAACGAGGACGCGGGGCCTGACGCCCCGCACCACGGAGATTCCGGGCCCGTCCACCTGATGAACGTCCCCCCGGCGGACCCCAGCGGTGTGGCAGTACTGGACGCCGCCGAGCAGGCGGGCATCCCGCGGGCGAAGTTCAACAACAACGAAACCGTCACCAACGGTGCGAACTTTTTCCAGATCAACCGCAGGGCCGATGGAACCCGCTCCTCCAGCTCGGTGTCCTATATCCACCCGATTGCCGACCGGAAGAACTTCCACCTGCTGACCGGGCTGCGCGCGAAGGTGTTGACCTTCGACGAGGAGAACAGGTGCACCGGTGTGGCCGTCGTCGACAACGGGTTCGGCAAGACCTACCAGCTCAACGCACGCGCAGAGGTCGTGGTCTCCACCGGTGCCATCGATTCGCCCAAACTGCTGATGCTCTCGGGCATCGGCCCGGCGGAGCAACTGAAGCAGAACCGGGTGGAGGTCCGCGTGGATTCCCCCGGTGTGGGCGAACACCTGCAGGACCACCCCGAGGGGGTCATCCAGTGGGAAGCGAAGAAGCCGATGGTTTCCGAGTCGACCCAGTGGTGGGAGATCGGGATCTTCACGCAGACCACCGAAGGGCTGGACCGCCCCGACCTCATGATGCATTACGGCTCGGTGCCCTTCGATATGCACACCCTGCGTCAGGGCTACCCGACCACGGAGAACGGCTTCTGCCTGACACCGAATGTCACCCACGCGAAGTCACGCGGCACCGTGCGCCTGCGCAGCGCCGACTTCCGGGATAAGCCCAAGGTCGACCCGCGCTACTTCACCGACCCAGAAGGTCACGACATGCGCGTCATGATCGCCGGCATCCGCAAGGCCCGCGAGATCGTCTCCCAGCCGGCCATGGCCGAATGGGCCGGGCGTGAGCTCTACCCGGGGACGGAGGCCCAGTCGGATGAGGAAATCGCCGACTACATCCGGCGCACCCACAACACGGTCTACCACCCGGTGGGCAGTGTCCGGATGGGGCCCGCCGACGACGAGATGTCGCCGCTGGACCCCGAACTACGGGTCAAGGGCGTGCAGGGGCTGCGCGTGGCCGACGCCTCGGTGATGCCCGAACAGGTCACCGTAAACCCGAATATCACCACCATGATGATCGGCGAACGCTGCGCCGAACTGATCAGGCAGGCCCGCAAGGGCTGACCAGTCACCGGCCGGCCGGCGGAACGAGGACGCGGCGGGGGATCGTGCCCGGTACACTCCGGGAATGACCCCGCAGCGCCCCGTTTCCGTCCGCCCGGCAGTTGCCCTGTGGGCCGCGGTGACCGCCGCGGGCGTCTGGCTGGTGGCCACGCTGATCAATCAGTGGATCGCCGCGCCCGGCACCGGGCCGGTCATCACCGCCCTGAAGCCACTGATTCCCGCCACGGGGCCATCCGGGCTGGCCGGGATTCCGGCACCCTGGCCCTTCCTCGTTCCACTGGCCGCCGCGCTGGCCCTGGGTTCGCTTCTGTTGGCGTTGCTGCCTGCGGTGCTGCGACAGGTTCCCCGCCCGAAACCGCTGGCTCTCTTCCTGGCCGGCTGGGCGTGCGTGGTCGCTGCCGCAGCCCTGCTGGGCGCGCTGCTGGCCCTGGGCGCCATCGTTGCCGGATGGCCCCCGGCACGGTGGTCGTTCATCTTCTCAGGAGTCCAGCCACAGGTCGGGGCAGGAGCCTATTGGGGGCTGGTGTGGGGCTGGATTCCCGCGGCGGTCGCGGTCCTGGTGAGCCGACACTCCACCGAAGCTGCCACCGCACCGTCGGGGAGGAAGTCTCCTGCATGGCGGGGTACGCGCGCCATCGTGGATATTCTGCCGGCACTGGGCTTCGCCGTCGTGCTGGTGGCGGCGATCTCGCTGGCCGCTGCGGCACCCCGGGCCACGACCCCGGCTGTCTCCGAACCGCCCCCCGCACCGAAGCACTTCGGGCACCCCGACGTCTCGGCGGCCGTCGAGGAGGGGGCTCCCGGTTCCGCGCATCCCGAGGGCGGACACTGGTGTTCAGGGGATGCGGTGCACAGCGAATTCGGCATCGGGGACGCCGCGACCGGACACCGTTCCCAATTGCTGCGGGTCACCAACACCTCGGGGCAGGCATGTCGGCTGGGGAACTACCCCGATATCGTCTTCGACAACGCCGAGGGCGATGCGATGAACGTCTTGTTCTACCGGGGCGGATCCTTCATGACCGAGGATGCCGGCCTGGCGGCAGTGATCCTGGAACCGGGCTCCAGTGCAACGGCGGAACTGGGATGGAACGCCATGGCCACCGCGGGGGTTCCCACCCCGGGCACCGCGCTGGTGGCCCCGTATGCCGGCGCCGCGCGGGCCCGACTTCCGTTGCGCTCGGGCCGGGAGGGGCATTCCGCGGCCTCCGCGCCGGATACCATCCGCCACCCCGGTGAGCGCGACCCGGAGGTTCCCGACCGCGAGCGGGCCGACCCGTCACCGGTGCTGGACATCACCGATGGGTCGGCCGTGGCGATCACGGCCTGGGCCCGCGAAGTGGCAGCCGGGTCCTAGCCCTTCTTTGGGGCCTTCTTGGGTGCCTTCGGCTGGGCCTTGCGGGCGTGGCTGCGCAATTGGACGATGCGGGCCGCTCCGGCAATGGCGACGATGATGCCGCCGCCGACCGCTCCAACGAACAGTGCCAGTCCGAGTTGGACCGTCCCCTCCCACCCGAAGTAGCGCAGCTGCACCGTATTGGTGTTCTGCGCGATGAAGATGATCAGCAGCACCAGGAACACCAACGCCAGCACCGTCGCCGTCCACATGACCCCGCTACGGGTGACCCGGAGCGGGTCCTCGGCACGTGCGGCGGAGGTGCCGCCGGTGGGCTGATTGGCCGGTGTGCCGCCGGTGGGGGTGACCCCTGCGGGCGTCGGCCCTGCTGGCTGATCGCCGACCGGTGTCCCGGTGGCCGGCTTCCGGGGGTCCTTCGCTGGCTTCGGGTCCTTCGCCATGAGCACTACCTTTCGTCGACGTGGGCCGTGCCGTCCGTGCCCGGCGGTTCCGGGTCCCGGACCGCCGGGTGGCGAGCCAGAGGGCAGGTGCCCGTGGCTCTTCGCCATTAGTTTACTTCCAGAAGCCGCCGGCGTCCTGATTGGTAGGGTTTGGCTAGACCCGTCCCGAAGGAGCCACCATGAACCCGCGCCCGAAATTGCGTACCGCCGTGCTGGGATATGGGCTGTCCGGCCGCGTCTTCCACGCCCCGCTGATTGCCGCCGACCCCGATTACTCGCTGGACGCGATCGTCACTAGTCACCCGGTGCGCAGTGCCGACGCTGCTACGGCCCACCCAGAGACCTTGATCATCCCCGACGCGCAGACCCTCTTCGCCCGGGCCGCAGATTTTGATGTGGTCGTCATCGGAACCCCGCCGGCCACCCATGCACCCCTGGCACTGGAAGCGATCGGGCACGGCCTGCATGTGGTGATCGATAAACCCTTTGCCATCTCTGCTGCCGAAGGACGTGAAGTCATTGCGGCGGCCGACGCCGCCGGCGTGAAGCTCTCAGTTTTCCAGAACCGCCGGTGGGACGCTGACTTTTTGACTGTTGCCCGGGTGGTCCGTGAGGGGTCCCTCGGTGAGGTCCACACCTTCGAGTCACGGTTCGAACGCTGGAAACCCGCAGGACTGCGTGATTGGAAAGACAGCGCAGGAATTTCAGGTGGCGGGGGAGTCCTGTTCGATCTGGGCAGCCACGTCATCGACCAGGCAGTGGCCTTATTCGGACCTGCGGCGAAGGTGCATGGGCTGACCCGGAGGATCAGTGCTGGAGGATCCGACGCGGACGAAGATGCCTCCATCGTCATCCGGCACCAGTCAGGCGTGGATTCGCATTTATCGGTCGGGCTGCACTTCGCGGTCCCGGCTCCGCGCTTCCGGGTCCTGGGATCCCGTGCCGGATTCGAAATCTGGGGTACCGACGGGCAGGAGGCAGCGCTGGACGCCGGAATGAAACCCGACGACGCAGGGTATGGGCGGGTCCCAGAAAACCAGTGGGGTCGGCTCGGTGTTCCGGGGTCCATGGAACCGGTGCCCTCGGCGGTGGGCGCCTATCCGGAGTTCTATCGTCTCTTCGCCACGGCGGTCCACGGCAACACTTTGCTGCCGGTGGATCCGGAGGACGCCGTGGCCACCTTGCAGATCATCGAAGACATCCACGGGAGCAACCGGGCATGAACACCGAATCCAGCACCGCATCCAACCGAGGCAACCCATCTTCGGGCCCGGAGGCCTCCGTCCTGATCATCGGTGCCGGGCTGGCGGGATTCTCCACGGCGCGTCAGCTGCGCAGCCTGGGCCATACCGGACGGGTCAGAATCGTGGACCCCGAAGGACTGCCCTATGACCGGCCGCCCTTGAGCAAGGACTACCTGCTCGGGCGCACCGACCAGACGGGACTGCTGCTGGCCGACGCTGCCTGGTGTGAAGAGCACGAGATCGAAATCCTCACCGGAGCCGTGGCCAGCCTGCACCCGGCGACTGGCGAAGTGGTTCTGGTCGACGGCACGGTTTTGGATGCCGACGTGCTGGTTCTGGCCACCGGGGGGACGGCACGGAAACTTTCGATCCCCGGCGGGGACCTGGGCACCGTGCTGGAGTTGCGCAACCGGGACGACGCGGACCGGCTGCGCCACGCGTTACTGCCCGGCATACGGCTGGCGATTATCGGGGCGGGCCTTATCGGGGCAGAAACTGCCTCTGCGGCCCGTGAACTGGGCGCCGTCGTCGTCCTCATCGACCCCATGGACCCGCCCCTGGTCCCGGCCGTCGGTCCCGAACTGGCCCGCCGGTTGCACGATATGCATGCCGAGAAGGGAGTCACCGTGGTGACGGGAATTCCCGAATCCATCACCCGGAACGAGGGGCAACACATCATTGCGCTCGCGAACGGTGAAGAGATCATCGCCGACGCCGTCTTGGTGGGGGTCGGGATCACCCCCAATACGGCGCTCGCCGAGGCCTCGGGGCTGGAGGTCGACGGCGGGATCATCGTGGACAGCCAGCAACGCACCAGCCACCGGCGCGTCTACGCCGTGGGGGACTGCGCCCGGACCCGCACCGTTGAAGGCGTTCTCAAACGGCGGGCGGAGCACTGGGAAAACGCGATGAACTCGGGCCACCAGGCGGCATCGGCCATCGCCGGAGTCGACGCTCCGACGCAACGGGCCGACTGGTTCTGGTCCGACCGCCACGGGGTCCATGTCGAAGGGGTGGGCTCGATGACCGAACCGGGGACCACCGTGATCCGCGAGGCGGACGGGGTTCCGGTGATGGCCTTCCGGGTGGACGGCGAGGGTTATCTGCTCGGGTGTGCCACGGTGGACGGGGGGTTGGCGGTGAAGGCCGCCCGTCGGATCATCGACCGGCGGATCCGCGTGGATCCCGCGCACTTGGCAGACCCCACCGTCAACCTCAAGAAGCTCGCCCGCTAGCTGTCTTCCGGTTCGCGGGCCGCCTGGTGTCGCAGCGAGCTGCCGGCCTGGACGTCACGTTCCTCGACCAAGGCCTGCTTATCGCTGGCCTTGGTATCGCGTGGGGGCAACTGCACCGAGCGCTCTGCCTTGATGCCACCCTGCAACTGGCGGGCCCGTTCCATCTCCGAGTCGAAGACTGCCCCCAGGAGCAGCGAAAGGTTCGCGATCCAGATCCACAGCAGCAGGACGATGACGCCACCAATGGCCCCGTAGGTTGCGTTGTAGTTCCCGAAGTTGGACACGTAGAAGAAGAAACCGACGGTGGCCAGCGCCAAGACCACCAGCGCGATCACCGAACCCACGCTGAGCCAGCGGAACTTGGGCTGCTTCACGTTAGGGGTGCCGTAGTAGAGGATGGCGATCACGAGGATGACCAGGAGCACGGCGAGCGGCCATTTGGCGATGCCCCACACCAGCACCGCGGTGTCGCCGAGTCCGATCACATCACCGATGGTCTGGGCGATGGGGCCCGAGACGATCAGCAGGACCACCACGACGACGGCGACCAGCAGCATCACCAGGGTCACCAGCAGCAGCACCGGCTTGAGTTTGAAGAAGGAGCGGCCTTCGGTCACGTCATAGATCTGGTTCATCGCCCGCCCGAACGCCCCGGTGTAGCCCGAGGCCGACCACAAGGCACCGAGGATACCGACGATGAGAGCCAGCCCGGCCGAGGGGGTATTGGTGAGCTGCTCGATGGGCTGACGCAGCGTATCGACAACCCCCGGGCTCGCGAACTTCTCGAGGAAACCGATCAACGCCTTCGTGGTGGATTCGGCCTGGCCGACGACACCCAGCACGGAGACCATCGCCAGCAGGGCCGGGAAGATGGACAAGACCGCGTGATAGGTCAGACCCGCAGCCTGGTCCGTGCACTTATTACGGCCGAACTCGTGCAGTGACCGCTTCATCACGTATTTCCATGACGGGCCGCGCAGATCGGTCGGCGCCGAGGGTTTGCGTGCGTCGTCGGGCGAGGGTGCGTTGCGATCCTTCGCTGCGGTATCGGCGGCAGTGCCGCTCTCAGGTTCGACGCGACGATGACCTGGCATGGGAGCCTCCGCTGACTAGTGGTTGACGTGGGTTTTCGTGGGCACTGAAAGTCAAGCATGGGGGGCGGGGAGGCACAACCTCACGGGCGGCGTGTGATGACCGCCCTGTCCGGTGGAAGGCGGAGGCGCCAACTCGGTAGTGTGTAGGTATGTCCCTTCGTAACCGCCGCGCCGCGTCCCTGCCTGCCAAACTTTCCCGCTCGTGGCTGTTGGTCAATGCAGCAAACCCCGAGTTGTTTGCCCCGGCACTGTCATCCGAAGCGGACTCGGTCATTTTCGATATGGAAGCCTCGGTACCCGATAGCCAGAAGGCCGAAGCCCGCGATGCCGTGGTCGAAGCGCTGAGCACCGGGATGACCGCTTGGGTGCGCGTCAACGGAATCGAAACCGATTTCTGGGCCGAAGACCTGGCGGCACTGTCCAAGGCCAAGGGCCTGCGCGGGGTGATGTTGGCGATGACCGAAAAGCCCGAACAGGTGACCCTGACGGCCATGCGTCTGCAGGCCGGTACCCCGGTACTGGCGTTGATCGAATCGGCGGTCGGCATCGAAAACGCCACCCCGATTGCCTCCGCCCCCGGCACGTTCCGGCTGGCCTTCGGCGTCAACGACTTCCGCAAGGACACCGGCGTCTCCGACGACCCGCTGGCCTTGGCCTACGCCCGAGGCAAGCTGGTGGTGGCCTCCCGCGTCGGCCAGCTGCCCGGAGCCATTGACGGCCCGGCCGCAGCAGGAGCCGACTCCGAGGCTGTTCACGCCAGCTGCCGGACGACCGCCACCATGGGCATGACCGGAAAACTCAGCCTCTCCGCAGGGCAGGTCGACGACATCAACCAAGACCTCTCCCCGAGCACCGACGAACTCTCCTGGGCTCACGAACTCCTCGAAGCCCATGCCGCCGGCGCCTCGGTCGGCGACGGCTCCTACCTGCCGCGTCTGGCTCGCGCCCAGAAGATCGCCGACCTGGCCGACTCCTACGGCCTCTGGAACGCCTGATCTTTTGTCGTCAGGCCACGCCTTGACGGTTCACCGAGCTGCGGGCGGGCCAGGCCCGCCGTGCGGCCACTGCCGCTGCCACGGTGAGTCCGGCGAGGACCAGCGCCGTGGCCGGCAGCCCCAGCAGCGCCCCCGAGATTCCGGCTGCCGGATAGGTGAGAATGAAGCAGGCGTGGGAAAGGGAGAACTGTGCGGCGAACACCGCAGGCCGGTTTGACTCGTTCGAGAAACGCCGCAGAAGCCGAGCCGAGGGCGTCAGGATGAGGGAGGTCGCTGCCCCCAACACCAACCAGATGGTCAGCAGGAACGCCCATGTCGACCCCGAATCCGCGAGCATCGTCGCAGCTGAGGTGGCCACCAGCCCGGCCGGCAGAATGATGGCTCCGCCGAGCATGACCCGTCGATCGGGGATCGCGTCGAGCACCCGGGGAAGTGCCAGCGCAACGATCATGGAGCCGCTGCCGTAGGCGGCCAGAAGCAGCGCGACATCGGTTTGCGAGCGACCCAACTGTCCCTGGACCAGCACCACGGTGTTCACCACGACCATGGCGGTGGCCGCGGCGACCACCATGTTCAGTGCCAGGAGACTCCGAAGTTCAGGAGTTTTCCAGAACACCCGGGATCCGCGGGTCAGCCGTTCCAGGAACGGGGAAGCAGCGGCGGGCCGGAGGGCGGGAAAGACGGTCGCCAAGACCAGGACGGCCGAGCCGACGAATCCGATGGCCGTGCCCACGAAGAGATTGTGGTAGCTAAGAAGGGTGAGCAGGGCCGCGGCGAGCATCGGGCTGAGCAGGGATTCCAGGTCGTAGGCGAGGCGGGACATGGACAAGGCCCGAGTGTATTGGCGCTCCTCGGGCAAAATCTCCGGGATCACTGCCTGGAACGCCGGGGTGAACGTCGCCGAGGCGGCCTGCAACACGAAGATCAACACGTAGATCTGCCAAACTTCGGTGACGAAGGGCAGCATGAGGGCAACTCCGGCACGCAGCACATCGGAGCCGATCAGCAGGACCTTGCGAGGCACCTGCGAGGTGATGGCCGCGGCGATGGGTGCCACGGCGACGTAGGCGAGCATCTTGATGGTCAGTGCCGTGCCGAGAACGATGCCTGCGTCGCCGCCGGCCAGGTCGAAGGCCAGCAGGGACAGGGCCACCGTGAGTAGGCCGGTACCCAGCAAGGCGACGACTTGGGCGCTGAAGAGCTTCCGGTAGGACGCGTTGCGCAGGACCTCAAGCACGCGCGGCATCCGTAGTTGTTTCCGTGGGAGGACGGTCCTGCTTGTGGTGGGCCGGGTGTTCATCCAGGGCGTGTTGGGCTTGGAAAATAGCGTCGGTCACCAGCTGTCGGGCGTGCTCGTTGGCGAGACGGTAAAAGACCCTGTTTCCCCCCTGCCGCGTCGCCACGATGCGGGCCAGGCGCAGTTTCGCCAGGTGCTGCGACACTCCGGCCGGCGACTTGGAGACGATTTCGGCCAGGCTATTCACCGGCAATTCCCCATCGCGCAGTGCCAAGATGATGCGGACTCGGGTCGCATCGGCCAGCATCGTGAAGACTTCCACCGCCAACTCCACGTAGTCACTGTCCGGCGGCACAGTAAATTCACTATCTGCATTCATGCGTAGATAGTTGCATATAACTCGTCGCACCGCCATGGCGTCGGCAGGTGTGCCCGGAGCTCAGGCCTCGACGACGATCCCGTCCTCGTCCGAATGCAGCATGGCACCCGGCCTGAAGTCGACCCCGCCGAAGGAGAGAATGACGTCGGCCTCTCCGTTGCCGTGTTTGGAGGACTTGCGCGGGTTTGAACCGATGGCCTTCACCCCGAGGTCCAGTTCGGCCAGGGCCACCCGGTCGCGGATGCAGCCATGGATGACGACGCCCGACCAGCCGTTGGCCACGGCGGCCTCGCCGATCATGTCACCCATGAGGGCGGTCTCCAGTGATCCGCCGCCGTCAACAACGAGGACGGCGCCCTCGCCGGGAGTGTTCAGGGTCTGTTTGAGCAGGGCGTTATCGCGGTCGCAGCGGATGGTCCGTATCGGGCCGCTGAACCATGTCCGTCCCCCCAGGTTCTGGAGCTGCACGGAGAGCGTCTGGAGCGATTCGTCGTCGTCGAACAGGTCGCAGGTAGTGAAAGTCATGAACCCAGCATAATTCCAACGGCGATAAGACGTGGATCACCATAGTTGGACCATGAAACATCAGACGTCTAATGTTTCTCCGTGCCCTCTTCGACTTCCACCGCCCCACCACCCTCCGTCATCCCCCGGACGCGCTGGATCACGGTGCTCGGCGTGGTCGCCGTCGTGCTGGTGGGTTTGAACCTGAGGGCCGGCATCACCAGTGCCGCCGCCCTGTTCCACGACCTGCAGGCGGTGCTCGGGTACGGGCCGTTGGTGGCGGCCATCCTCCCTTCCATCCCCACGGTGACCTTCGCCTTCGCCGGTGCCGCGACCGCATGGTTGGTCCGCCGCATCGGGGTGGAGCGGACCATTTTGTTGGCGTTGGTCATCCTGGCTGCCGGGCTGGCGATCCGTGCCATCCCCTCGGTGGGCATGCTGCTGGTGGGGACCGTCGCAGGAATGTGCGGGATCGCGTTGTGCAACGTGGCGATGCCCTCCTTCATCCGCGAACACTATGCACACCGGACATCGACCCTGACCGGAACGTACACGATCACGATGTCCCTCGGGGCCACCGCAGCCTCGGCGCTGGGGGTCCCGTTGGCCCGGCAACTGGGTTCCCCGAGCCTGGGGTTGGCTGCCTGGTCGATTCTGGCCGCCGTCTCCGTCCTGGTCTTCATCCCGTTGGCGATCGCCGGTCGGCCGCGGCCGCGGCCGCGACAGGATGCCGCCCTGCCGGTGGCTCCGGCGGAACCCGGAGGCTCACTGCTGGCAGTCTTGCGAACCCGCCAGGGCCTGCTGATCACGGGGTTCTTCACCGTCCAGGCACTGTTGGTCTATTCGCTGATCAGTTGGTTGCCGGTCATCCTGATCTCCCGTGGCATGGACCCCTCGGCAGCAGGAATCATGCTGGGTCTCATGCAGCTGGTCACGATCCCGGCGACCGTGGTGCTGTTGGCCATGGCCACCCGCCCGCATCTGCTGCGTTCGGCCTTCATGGTGTGCTGTATCGGGATCCTGCTGGGTCTGAGCTGCCTGATCCTGCTGCCCGTCGGTTTCTCCGTCCTGTCAGTGGTCCTGTTGGGCCTCGGACTCACGATCTTCCCTCTCTTGCTGGTCGTCATTAGCCGCAGCGGCCGCAATGCTGTCGAAACCACGGCGATCTCCACGGTGGCCCAATCCGTGGGTTACCTGGTGGCCAGCGCTGGACCCTTCGGCCTGGCGTTGCTCCACACCCTGGCCGGCGGCTGGACCGCACCGTTGTGGGTGTTGTTCGTCGTCGCGGTGATCCAGCTGCTGCTGGCCTGGGCTCTCACCTCCGATAGACCGGCAGGACCGGCAGGTCAGGCACGCCGGAGGAGGAAGCGTGAGGTGCCGGCATGAACATCCCGCCGCGGACCCCCTTGGTCCAACAAGTCACCGATGCCCTGCGCCGGGCCATCAGCTCGGGCGAGTGGCCGGTCGGTGCACGGATCCCCGCCGAGCCGGCGCTGATCGAACGATTTGCCGTCTCGCGGGGCACGCTGCGTGAAGCCATCAAGGCCCTATCGCATGCCGGCATGCTTCAAGTCCGTCGCGGGGACGGAACCTATGTGCGCACTCGCAGCGAGATCGAAGGCGCCATCGGGCAGGCCTACCAACGTCATTCCGACCAGGACGTCATGCAGGTCAGGTTCGCCCTGGACGCCCAAGCGGCCCGGCTGGCAGCGGGCGTCGCCGGTGAAGCCGAGCTGGAGCAGCTGCGGGCAATTCTGGCCGAACGCCGTCGAGCGTGGGAGGTCGAGGATATCGAGGGGTGGATCGACGCCGACTGGAACTTCCATCTGGGGGTGGCCCGCGCCTCGGGAAATGCCTTATTGGCCGAGCTGTATGCCAGTTTCGGTGACGTCTTCCATGGCAGCAAGCTAGCCCAGCGCCTCTACCGCGGTTTCGACGGTTGCCGGGCGGCAGGTCATGAGGAACTTCTTGAGGCGATCGCCGCAGCGGATCCGGAGGCAGCGGATCGCAGCACGGTGTCGAACCTGCTGTACTGCCTGTCTTTCACCGAGGCGGGCTGAGCGCGGGTTCCGGAACCTTCTATCGGATCCGGTTGCGCTGAGTTCCGAGGCCGTCGATCCCTGTTTCCAGCACATCCCCGGAGGTGAGCCAGGGGTGGCGTCCCTGCTCGTTGCGCCGTCCCAAGGCCACCCCCGCCGGAGTCCCGGTGAGGATGAGGTCGCCGGGGACCAGGGTGACCATGGTGGAGAGGTAGGCGACCAGTCGAGCCGGGCCGAACACCAAATCTGCTGTCGAATCCTCCTGGACGGTCTCGCCGTTGACTCGGGTGCTGATGCGGGCCGCGTCGGGAAATTCTTCGGCGCTGACCAGATACGGGCCCACCGGGGTGGAGGCCTCCCAGCATTTACCGGCCAGCCATTCGGTGGTCCGCCCTTGCCAGCCGCGCATCGATACGTCATTGGCGACCGTATAGCCGGCAATATGCCCGGCGGCATCGGCCTCGGGGATCCGGCGGCCTGCCCTGCCGATGACGATGGCCAGTTCACCTTCCCAATCGAGGCGGTGGTCCTCCGGCGGCACGTCGATGGGGTCCATCGGCCCGGTGAGCGAGCGGGCGAACTTCGTGAACACCGTCGGATATTCGGGGAGCTGTTGCCCGGTTTCTAGGATGTGGTTGCGGTAGTTCAGCCCGATGCAGAAGACCTTCTCCGGGGAGCTGAGCAACGTCGCGAAATCGGCGTCGGCTACCGGTATCCCGGCGGAGGGGGCCCGCAGGGAAGCCGTGGGATCGGCGGCCGCCACAGCTTCGGCGCGGGTTTGTTCATCGGCGGCCAAGAAGGCCCCCACGTCGGAAAAGCCCGACAGTTCGTGGGCCGTCTCACCGTGGATCACTGCGGCGAAGGTGGACCCGGTGCCGGGTGTGCGAAGGGTGGCAAGTTTCATGCAACCATCCCACCACAGTGGTCTCCGCGGAACCTAGCGTGCCGCGGTGACCGCTGCGTCGTCGGGGTAGGCGGCCTGCGTACCCTTCTTCGTGGCAGCCAAGGCCGCGGCCACCGAGGCGAAGGAGGCGGCGTCGGACAGGGGGTCTCCTGCGGCCAACCGGGTCGCCAGGGCACCGGTGAAGGCGTCGCCGGTCCCGGTGGTGTCCACAGCGTGCACCCGGGTGGGGGCGACCCTGGTGATGCGGGCTCCGGCGCCTGGGTGGGCATCGAGCACCACCGAACCGTGGGCGCCCAGGGTGACGACCACGCGGTTCAACCCGCGGTCGGTGAAACGTCCGAGCACCGGCTCCCAGGCTTCATCGGCGGCGTCGGCCGCGGGGATGCCCGTGCCGTCCAAGAACTGGGAAGCCTCGTGCGTGTTGACCAGCAACACCGACGTCAGCTCCGCCAACTCCCGGGTGATCGGGGCATAGGGGGAGAGATTCAGGACCACGGTGGCACCGGCGTCGTTCCCGGCACGCGCCGCAGCCATGACTGCCTCCGGAGCAACTTCCAGACACAGGCACACCACGGAGGCACCGGTGAACAGCCCGGAGGCCTGGGTGATCGTGTCCTCCGAGACGGTTCCGTTGGCTCCTGCTGAAATGACGATGCTGTTCTCGCCCGCAGCGTCCACGGTCACCACGGCGACGCCGGTTTCCACCCCTGCCACGCGCTGTACCGCCTCGGTGCGGACGCCTGCGGCGGAACAGGAATCGAGCAGCATGGTGCCGTGCGGGTCATCGCCGACGGCACCCAGAAGAGTCACGTCGGCGCCGAGTCGGCCGGCGGCGACCGCCTGGTTGGCACTTTTGCCCCCGGGGTTCACGGTGAACCCTTCGCCATGCAGGGTCTCGCCCGGGGTGGGGAGGCGTTGGGTGTAAATGGTGAGATCGGCGTTCAGGGAACCGACGACTACGACGCGGCCCCGGTCTTCGGTGGTGTGGCTGGGGGTGTTCATGCGGTGACCTCCGCGTCGACGGGTTTGGGGATGAGCAACGAGGCGAATAGGGCGGCCGCGGTGATGACGAGGCCGGTGATGATGACCGCTGCGTAGGAGCCCTGCCCATCCGGCCCGGTCGTTGACACGAACACGGCAGGCAGCACGAGGAAACTGAGCCCGGCGCCGAGGTTGAACGCGCCGGCAGTCATACCCGGCAGGAAGCCGGGGTTGCCGACCGGGGACAGGACGATGCCCAACCCGTTGAGCATGATGTTCGCAGTGCCGGCATAGGCGATGCCCAGCAGGGCGGTGCCGGTGATCATCAAGGGCAGGCTGCCCAGACCGAACAGCAGGATCACCAGCAGGGCGGCGATGCTGCCGACCAGGCCGAGCCGCAACACCTTGTTGTAGCCGAGGACCGGGGCCAGCCGGCCGGCGAATGGCCCGACGATCCAGCCCAGCAGGGCGTACGGGGTGAGGATCAGCAGGGCCGTGGCCGTGGGTCCGAGGTCGAATCCCTGACCCGTGGCCTGTACGTAAGCGGGAACAATCCCGTTGATGACGGCGAAGACTCCGGTGATGGTCAGTACCGTGGTCAGCAGCGGGGCCCAGGTGGAGCGTTGGCGCAGATGGACGATCTGCACCATTGGCTCCGTGGAGGCCTTCTCAGTGGCCCAGAACGCAGCAAAGGCGGCGACGGCCACCGCCAACAGGAGCAGCGACACCAGCAGCCCGGAAGCCGAGAAGGCGGCCACCAGTTCGGCGCCCTCATTCAGGGCGGTCAGCAGCGCGCCGACGGCGACGACGATGAACAACACGCCGCGCCAATCCATGCGTGTCCCGGCCTGTGGCGTCGATTCGGGGGACTTCCAGGCGACGCAGGCAGCTGCGACGACGGAGATGACGACCATGAACCAGAAGATGCTGCGGAACCCGTGGTTCTCCGCCAGATACCCGCCCAGGAAGGAGTCGACGCCGGCGATGCCGCCGTTGACGGCGAGGATGAGACCCATCAAGGTGCCATAGCGGCGCTGGTCGGTCACGGCCGAGCGGAGCATGAGCAGGCAGAGCGGGACGGTGGGGCCGCTGACGCCCTGGATGATGCGTCCGGCGAACAGCCAGCCGATATTCGGTGCCAACGCGGCGACCGTGGAGCCGACGGCGGTCAGCAACAGCATCCCCACCAACACCCGGCGGCGTCCGATGATGTCGCTGAGCCGGGGAAGGAACAGCGAGAAGAGTGCAGCGGTGGTGAAAAACCAGGTCTGCGAGAGTCCGACGGCGGCCTGGTCGGTGTCAAGCTCCTGCCCGATGGTCACCAATGCGGGGCTGAGCATGGAGGCGTTGAGTTGGAAGGCCACGCAGGCGGCCAGCAGGGCGACCATGAGAGCGGTGGCCCCGCCGGTGGAGGATGCCGCCGGACGGGTGCTGGTCGCGCTCATCGGGCAGTCGCCGTCATCGGTGCGGTGGAGGCCAGATCCACGTCGCCAATGCGTTCGAGGGCGTCGGTGACCAGATCCCAGAAGCGCCCGTGGTCCAGGTCCACGGCGACCGAGGTGTTGCAGTCAGGTGGCGCCGGGGCCCTGAAGTCGGCGACCGTCATGCCCAGGGTCAGGGTTCCTCGGAGTTCTATGTTCACGGGGACCTTCACGGTGGAGACGATGGTCGGGTCGATGACGTAGGCGACGGCGCAGGGATCGTGGACCGGGGGAAAATCGAAACCCTGGTGGTCTTGGTAGGCCTGTGCGAAGAAGTCCATCAATTCGCGCACGAACTTCGCCGGTCCCGTGCCGATCGACTCGATCCGGGCGACGACCTCGTCGGTGGCCAGTGCCTGGTGGGTCAGGTCCAGACCGACCATGACTACCGGCCAGTCCTCGTTGAAGACGATATGGGCGGCCTCGGGGTCGATGATGATGTTGAATTCGGCCACGGCGCTCCAGTTCCCGGCGTGGTAGCCGCCACCCATCAGCACCACTTCGCGCACCCGTTCAACGATGCGTGGTTCCTTGCGGGCGGCCATGGCGATGTTGGTCAAACCGCCGGTGGGGACCAGGGTGATCGTCCCCGGCGCGTGGGCCATGATCGTCTCGATGATCAGATCCACGGCGTGACGCCGATCCAGTTCGATGGCCGGTTCGGGCTGGGTGGGGCCGTCCATGCCGGTCTCCCCGTGGATGTCGCCGGCGGTTTCGACCTGTCGAACCAGCGGACGATCGCAGCCGGCGGCGAAGGGGATGCCTGTCATGCCGGCGATGGTGCCCACGGACAAGGCGTTCTGGGTGACCTTGGCCAGGGTCTGGTTGCCCACGACGGTGGTGACCGCCAGCAGTTCGATATCGGGGTTGCCATGGGCCAGCAGGATGGCCACGGCGTCGTCGTGACCGGGGTCGCAGTCCAGGATGATCTTGCGGGGTCCGGCGGGGGCATCTGCGCCCATTTTTTTCTCCACGTCATTGGGGTGCCCGGTAGGAGCCAGGCGTCAGGGGTCTTCAGGGGCAGTTTTCCACTGCCAACCCCGGTACGTCAAACGCTTAACGTCAAACGCTTAACGTCAAACGGTGCGACGGCGGCCCGAGACGCTCGAGCTGGTGGCCCTGCCGGGCTGCCGGCTCGGTAGGATGGGGCCATGGAATCCGCCGATGCCCCACTTCCCGGCGCGCCCGGCAGGCGGCGGGCCACCGCGGCGATGGTCGCTGATCGGGCGCAGGTCTCCACCGCCACGGTGTCTCTGGTCGCCAACGGCAAATCACGTGGACGGGTCTCGGCGGTCAACGAGGCCCGCGTGTTGCAGGCCATCCACGAGCTGGGCTACGTGGTCGATGGCATCGGCAGCTCGCTGTCCCGCGGAGTCAGCTCGACCGTGATCATGGTGGCCCCCGATATCTCCAACCCCTTCTTCGCCAACGTGATCGCTGGAGTGCGCACGGCGCTGGGGCAGGACTACCAGCTGCTGCTCTCGGTCACGGACGCAGGTACGTTGCCCAGCGCCGCCGATACCCGCAGGCTGCTGTCCCTGCGACCTGCCGGATTGTTGGTCGATGCCCCGGACGAGGCGTTCCTGGAGGAGCTGTCGGCTCCGGACCCGCTGGTGCTGCTCGACGCTCCGGGCCTGGGGGAGCGGTTCGCCGCGGTGAACCTGGATGTCGCCCACGGCGCCCGGGAACTGGCAGGGCATCTGGCCGCAGCCGGCCACCGGAAGGTCGCCTATGTCGACGGCATCACCGGCACGGCGACCTTTGAGCTGCGCCGCGCGGCCTTCCTGGCCGCCGCAGATGCCTTGGGTCTGGAGGTCCCGGACGCCGCGTGCTTGGCGACCACCATCGACGTCGGTGTGGTCGCCTCCGAATTCGCCTCCGTCTGGCCTGCCTGGCAGCAGGCAGGGGTCACCGCTGTGGCCTGCGCGACCGATACCCATGCCTACGGGATCCTGCAGGAGGCCCGCGCCCGCGGGCTGCGCGTTCCCGGGGACCTGGCTGTCGCCGGCTTCGATGACCTGCCGTATTCGCGCACGAGCAATCCGTCACTGACCAGTGTGCACCTGCCGGGCGAGGAGCTCGGCCGGCAGGCGGCGCAGCAGCTGCGCCGGCTCATGGCCGGCGAAATGCTCGAAGACCAGGAGTTGACGTTGGCCAGCTCGTTGGTGGTGCGGGGCTCCACCACGGTGGACTAGCTACAGCACCATGAACAGCACGATCACGATGACGGAGAGCGTGGTGATCATGCCGATGATCGCCGGCCACGGGTTCCTGGGACCGGCCTGCGGGTCATAGGATTCCCGCAGGCCCGGTGCGCTCGGGTTTCCGCCGAGCAGCGGGGCGCTATCGGCCGGACGGGCCGTGGAGGGTTCGTCGTGGTCCATCTGTTGACTCCTCGAGAGCGGGTGGTTGAACCCCAGCCTAGCTCCAGGTGTTGTTCGGCGTGCGCTTGAACAGGCGTGAGAGCCAGCCGCCGGAGGTCGAGGATTCCTTGGGGGCATTCGGATCACAGGAGCAGCGGTCGGCGCGGGGCACATTCGCCATGACCTGCCGGACATGCTGTCCGCATCCGGCCCACGTCGTTTTCTGGCATTTGCGGCATTTCACGGCTCGGCACATGGGCTTCTCTTCGGTTCGGTGTCTGATTCTTCGGTTAGGCCAGCGAGAGGAAGAGGCGTTCCAGTTCCTTCTTGTCCATCGAGTTGTCCTCGCTGGACAGGCACTGCTCCAGCCCGGTGGCAATGATGGCGAAACCGGCCCGATCCAGCGCCTTGGAGACTGCCGAAAGCTGGGTGACGACGTCCTTGCATTCGCGCCCCTCCTCGATCATTCGGGTGACGGCCGAGAGCTGGCCCTGGGCGCGCTTGAGCCGGTTGATGACGGGGGTGAGTTCGGCGGTGTCGAGCTGCATGACTACTCCTGATGGTCGGTTTGTTGTTCCATTATACCCCCCTGGGTGTTTTTGCATACCCTAGGGGGTATGTGTGAGACTGCTGGGGAACCACTGAACCGATAGGAAGAAGTAGACGTGTCTCTTGCAACACCCGCCGTCACCGACCTCGACGCACAGACGGTCCGCAGCTGGATCGACGACCAGCAGAACGTGAAGATCATCGACGTCCGCTCCGCCGCCGAATTCGAGACCATGCACATTCGTGGCTCGTACAACGTGCCGCTTCCGTTGCTTTCCGAGCACACCGCCGAACTGGCCGAACGCCTCGATGGCCGCGTGGTGCTGGTCTGCCAATCGGGAGTCCGTGCCGATCAAGCACGCACTCGCCTCGACGGTGTCGGTGTCGACCACGCCCAGGTGCTCGATGGCGGCGTGGCGGCCTTTGCCGCTGCCGGTGGGGACGTCGTGCGCGGAGTCCAGCGCTGGGACCTGGAGCGTCAGGTACGCCTGGTGGCCGGATCCTTGGTGGTCGCCGGACTTCTGGCCGGAAAATTCCTGTCACCCAAGCTCCGCCTGCTTTCCGGGATGATCGGCACCGGGCTGACCGTCTCGGCGGCGACCAACACCTGCGCCATGGGCCAGGCGCTGTCCAAGATGCCGTGGAACCAGGGTGCCACCTGCCCGGCGCCGCGTGCGGTCATCGGCCAGATCCCGCGTTCGAACAGCTGATCCCAGACCCCCGAAGCCATTGGAGAAACCATGCCTGAAACCACGATCACCGAAACCGACCAACGCCGCAGGACCGAACAGGTCCTCGATGTCCGTGAGGACTTCGAATTAGTCGACGGGATGATCCCCGGCGCGGTGCATATCCCGATGGGACAACTGAACGAACGCGTGGGGGAGCTTGATGCCAACCGCCCCGTCATCGTGGTCTGCCGCAGCGGAAACCGTAGCGCCCACGTGGCCGACGCGCTCAACGCCGCCGGCTACACGGCGGACACCATGGCCGGCGGC
This sequence comes from Arthrobacter rhombi, assembly GCF_900163545.1. Taxonomy (GTDB): domain Bacteria; phylum Actinomycetota; class Actinomycetes; order Actinomycetales; family Micrococcaceae; genus Arthrobacter_H; species Arthrobacter_H rhombi_A. Next base: position 34,692 of record NZ_FUHW01000022.1, on the reverse strand, counting down.
ATGTCCGCCTGGCAGGGCGCCGGTCTGCCCACCGCCTAGCCCGTGGGCCCCGCCTTCCTCCGACCTCCGATAAGGACCCTGCCATGACGCTGACCCTCCTGTTGACACTCGTCCTTTCGGTGCTGATTGGACTCTCCCTCGGACTGCTCGGCGGGGGTGGCTCCATCCTCACCGTTCCGATCCTGACCTATGTAGCAGGAATGAATCCCCAGGAGGCCATCGCCGCCTCGTTGTTCGTGGTGGGGGCCACCTCGGCGGTCAGTGCCGTGAGTCATGCCCGCAACGGCCGGGTGAAGTGGCGCACCGGCCTGGTTTTCGGGGCCGCCGGCATGGCGGGGGCCTTCGGCGGCGGACTGCTGGGCGGACATATCCCCGGAACGGTGCTCATGATCGCCTTCGCCCTGATGATGGTTGCCACGTCCCTGGCCATGATCCGTGGCCGCAAGGGCGGAGGCGCGCAGGTGCACGACGGCGATCTTCCGCTGGGCAAGGTCATCCTCGAAGGACTGGTCGTCGGCCTGGTCGCCGGGCTCGTCGGTGCCGGCGGCGGATTCCTTGTTGTTCCCGCACTAGCGCTGATGGGCGGGCTGTCCATGCCGGTCGCCGTTGGCACCTCTTTGGTGGTCATCGCCCTGAAGTCCTTCGCCGGACTGGGTGGGTACCTGACCACCATCTCCCTGGACTGGGCCCTGGTGTCGGGGGTGACTGCCGCAGCGATCCTGGGTTCACTGGTCGGGGCACGCCTGGCAGGAAAAATTCCCGAAAACGCGTTGCGCAAGGGATTTGGGGTGTTCGTCCTGGCCATGGGCGTGTTCGTCCTGGTCCAGGAGCTACCGGCCCCGGCCAACCTCGTGGTCGGCATCCTCGGGGTCGCACTGGCGGTGGCCGTGGTGGCCTGCAGGTACCTCATTCCCTCGTGCAAGGCCCGCTTCCTCGCCTCCACCGAAGAGCCCGTCATCACGACCTCCCGCTAATTATTCGACGGAACCACCGTCACCACGAAAAGGAGTCAACATGTCCACCATCGACCTGACCGAAAAGAACTTCGAGAAAATCCTGCAGGAGAACCCCATCGTCCTGGTGGACTTCTGGGCGGCTTGGTGCGGACCGTGTCGTTCGTTCGCCCCCACCTACGAGAAGTCTTCGAACAACCATGCCGACGTACTCTTTGGAAAGGTCGACACGGAGGCCGAACAAGCCCTGTCGGCTTCCGCGGGCATCAGCTCCATCCCGACACTGATGGCCTTCCGTGATGGCATCCTCGTATTCAGTCAGCCGGGTGCCCTGCCAGGGAAGGAACTGGAAAAGGTCATTGAAGCCGTGAAGGAACTCGATGTGGATACCGTCCGCTCCCAACTGGAGCAGCAGGGCCAGCAAGCCTGAAACCTGGGCCGCTGAAGCGGCTCTCGCCGAACCGCCTGACACCGACCGAAGGGAACTCCCGCATGAAGAAGAAGTCCGGCGCGAGGATCCCCGTGTTGGGGTTGCGGGCGAATGCCCCGCAGTTCGTGCTGCTCGTGGCGGTCAACGCCCTCGTCGGTGGAATGGTGGGCCAGCAGCAAACGGTGCTGCCCCTGCTCGCCGGCGCCGAGTTCGGCCTCTCCGGGTACACGTTCATCTTTTCCTATGTCGCGGCCTTCGGCATCGCCAAGGCCGTCAGCAACTGGTTCGCCGGAACGCTCTCGGACCGCCACGGGCGCAAACCAGTACTGATGATCGGCTGGCTTTTCGCCGTCCCGGTCCCCTTGATGCTCATCCTGGCCCCCAGCTGGGGATGGGTCGTGGCCGCGAATATCCTGTTGGGCATCAACCAGGGCCTGACCTGGTCCACCACCGTGGTGATGAAGATCGATCTGGTCGGACCCAATCGGCGAGGCCTGGCGATGGGGTTCAACGAAGCGGCGGGATACGGTGCCGTGGCCATCACCTCCCTGCTGGCCGGGCATCTGGCCGAACAATTCGGTTTGCGTCCCGCCCCGTTCCTCCTCGGGATCGCGTATACGGCCCTCGGGCTCGTGCTCACCGGCCTGTTCGTCCGTGAAACCAAGGGCCACGCCCGGTTGGAAGCAGAACAACAGGCGACGGCACGGTCTGCGGGCCCCACCCGGGTGGACGCGCAGCTGGACAACCGGCGGATCGCCGAGCTGACCAGCTTCAAGGACCCCTCGCTCTCCTCGGCCAGCTGGGCGGGGTTGGTGAACAACCTGAACTTCGGGCTCTCCTGGGGCGTCTTCCCCCTGCTGTTCGCCACAGCTCACCTCAGCGACGGGCGGATCGGACTCCTCTTCGCCATCTACCCGGGCGTCTGGGGCCTTGGGCAGCTAGTCACCGGAGCACTGTCCGACCGGATCGGGCGCAAACAGCTGGTGGTCTGGGGGATGGCCGTCCAGGGAGTTGCGCTCGCCGTCATCGCCGCCGGAGACGGCTTCGGCATCTGGGCGGCAGCGGCCGCGCTGCTGGGGGTCGGAACCGCGATGGTCTACCCCACGCTGCTGGCCGTTGTCGGGGACGTTGCCCATCCAGCCTGGAGGGGGAGGGCCGTGGGGGTCTACCGGGTCTGGCGTGATGCGGGCTACGCGGTGGGTGCAATCGCGGGCGGCCTGGTGGCCGACGCCTTGGGCTTGCAGGCCGCGGTCGTCATGGCAGCGATCCTGAGTGTACTCATGTCGATCATCGTTGCCGTCCGGCTGAAGGAAACCCATCACCCCATCCCCGCCGGAAACACCCCTACGCACTACTAAAACAGTTTCGACCCGGGGAGCCTATCGGTTGAGGAATACCCCCGGGTGTATTATCATCATTAATGAAACCAATACCCCCTGGGGTATCGAATCACGCGAAGGAGATCGCATGCTACTCGAGCGCATTTACGACCAGGACCTGGCGCAGGCAAGTTACTTCATCGGCTGTCAGCGCAACGGCGAGGCCGTGGTGGTCGACGCCCGTCGCGATATCGCCACCTATCTCGACCTTGCCGCGGAAAACGGCATGCGTATTGTCGCGGTGACCGAAACCCATATCCACGCCGACTACCTCTCAGGTACCCGTGAACTGGCCGCTGCCACCGGGGCCGAAATGTATGTTTCCGGCGAAGGTGGCCCCGACTGGCAGTATGACTTCGAGGCCAACCGCCTGTATGACGGTGATGCCGTCACCATCGGCAATATCAAGCTCACCGCTTCGCATACCCCCGGGCATACCCCTGAACACCTCTCGTTCCTCGTGACCGATGGTGCCTTCGCCGATCAGCCGGGCTTCATGCTCTCCGGCGACTTTGTCTTCGTCGGGGACCTCGGGCGGCCGGATCTGCTCGACGAGGCAGCTGGCGGAGTAGATACCCGGTTCGAAGGCGCCAGTCTCATCTTCAAGAGCCTGCAAGAAAAGTTCCTGAGCCTGCCGGACCACGTTCAGGTCCTGCCGGCCCATGGTTCGGGTAGCGCCTGCGGCAAGGCCCTCGGCGCGGTCCCGGCGACCACCGTAGGGTACGAGCGCCTGTACTCGTGGTGGGGCCCCTACGTTGCCGCCAATGACGAGCAGGGTTTCGTGGACGAGCTGCTCAATGGCCAGCCCGATGCCCATGCCTACTTCGGCCGGATGAAGCGTGAAAACCGCGATGGCCCGGCGATGCTGGGCGAACGCGCCGCCTTGAAGGAACTCTCCACCGACGACGTTCGCCGCGATCTCGAACTGGACACGGTGACCTTCGTCGATACGCGATCACACCACGAGGTGCATCAGGGCACGGTGGACAACTCGCTGAACATCCCCGCTGGTCAGAAGATTGCCAGCTATGGCGCCTGGGCGGTGGACCCGGAAACCGATGGACGTCCACTGGTCCTCCTGGCGGCCAGCCAGGAGCAGGCCCAGAACATCTGGGACCACCTGGTGCGGGTCGGGATCGACCGGGTCGCCGGCTACGTCACCGGCCTCGAGGGGCTCCCGATGCATACCCCGGCGTTGCTCCAGCCCGAGGAGCTCGAGGGCTTCGACGCGGCACTCGTGCTGGATGTGCGCAATAAGACCGAACACGCGGAGGGCCACATCCCCGGCTCCGAACAGCTCAGTGGCGGGCGCGTCCTGTGGCACCAGGACGAGCTGCCGACCTCCGGCACCATCGTGACCTACTGCCAGAGCGGGGTGCGTAACTCGGTCGCCGCCAGCGCCCTGCGCCGTGCCGGTCACGACGTCATCGAACTCGACGGCAGCTACGCCGGCTGGGAGGAGTGGAAGGGAGCGGGTCAGGTAGTGAATGCCTAGGCTCATTCCCTGACGAAGGAGGCTGATCCGCTGATGCGGGTCGGCCTCCTTCTGTGTGGGGTCAACAGGAAAACCCTTGACTTTATTGAACTGCTGTTTAGTATATTAAACATGCGTTCAGTTGATGGTGATGTCACCACCCGCGCCAGGATCCGCGATGCCGCGATCACCCTCTTCGGGCAGCGCGGCTTCGCCCGGGCCACGGTCCGAGACATCGCCTCCGCCGCCGAGGTCTCCCCGGGGCTGGTCATCCACCATTTCGGGACCAAGGACGGGCTGCGCCGGACCTGCGATACCCACGTGTTGGAAACGGCCCATGAATCGGCCACCGCCAAGTCCCAGGACCCCACCGAATTGCGGGACGCGCTGAGCGGATATCTGGCCAACCCCGGTGAGTACGAACGGGAGCTCGCCTATATCCGGCGATCGGTGGTGGACGATTCGGCGGCAGGGGACTCCCTCTTCGACGCGTACTTCTCACTGACCTTGCAGATCCTCCAGGATGGCGCCCGCGCCGGGACCATGCGCCGGGTCGATGATCCCGAAGCCACCGCAGCCCTGATGGTCACCCAGTCGTTGGGCCTGCTGGTCCTGGGCCGCCACGTTGCCCGCGGTTTGGGACAGGAGGGGTTCGGTGTGGAAACCATCGACCGACTCGCGGTCCCCGCCGCCGACCTCTACACGCATCCGCTGTATATGGACTCCGCGTTCCTGAAGGCGACGCGGGAAGCCGCCACCACGCGTGTGGGAAAGGGCAGTCATGGACCACGTCGTTGAGGTCATCGGGCTCCGTAAGAGCTACGGGGCGAACGAGGTTCTGCACGGTATCGACATCGCCGTTCCACGTGGATCCGTTGTCGGGGTCATCGGCCCCAACGGTGCCGGCAAGACCACGCTGATGCGCTGCCTGCTGGATATCATCCGCCCCAGCGGAGGAGACATCAGTGTCCTGGGCACCCCATCACGCGACGCCGGACCCGAGATCCGTCGACGTATCGGCTATCTGCCGGGGGAATTGATCCTCGAGGGCAGGACCACCGGGCGGCGGCTCTTGCGCCACTTCGAGGACATCAGCGGACCCGTCAAACCCGGCAAAGTCCAAGGTCTCGCGGAACGTCTTGGGCTCGACCTGGACCGGCAGACCCGTCGACTCTCCAAGGGTAATAAACAGAAGCTCGGGATCATCCAGGCCTTCATGCACGAACCCGAGCTACTGATCCTCGACGAACCCACCAGCGGGTTGGACCCGCTGATGCAACAAGAATTCCTGTCCTTGGTTTCCGAAGCGCGCGAAGCCGGGCAAACGGTTTTCCTCTCCTCGCATGTCATCAGCGAGATCCAACAGGCAGCAGACACCGTGGCGATCCTGCGCGAGGGGTCCATTGCCACCATCTCCACGGTCGCCGAACTGCGTGAAGGAGCGATCAGCCGGCTGCGCATCCACAGCCCGCTGCCCGTGGAGCAAGTGAGGGGGCTGCTCGGGAGGTTGGAGGGCCTCGGCGGGCTGCGGCTCGAGGAGAAGCACGACGGCGACGGCCGGCCCGTGTGCCAAGCCTCGGCGACGTGGTCGGGCCCGGTGGCTGAGCTGGTGGACCTCCTGCCCCAACTGCGCGTCGTGGACCTGGCCTTGGAGGAACCGGATCTGGAAGAAGTGGTACTGGGTCTCTACCGGGCCCCGGGAGCCACCGACGGGCAACACACCGCTGGAAGGGCCACGTCATGAGCGCCACCGCACTGCATCGCCGCCGGGAAAGCCGTCCACAAATGCTTCCACTCTTCTTCAAGGCCCTGATCGACGCGAGGGCCTCGATGCTCATCTGGGCCGTGGCCATGTTGGCGGTGATGGGCCTCTATCTGCCGCTCTACCCGTCCATCGGGGGCAGCGAGCAGATGAAGCAAATGATCCAGTCCCTACCCCCGGAACTGGTCGACGCGTTGAACTACGGTCAGATCACCAGCGGGCCGGGCTACACCCAGGCGACCGTCTTCGGCCTGATCGGCTTCCTGTTGATGACGATCATGGCCGTCGGCGCCGGGGCGGCGGCCATTGGTGGGGATGAGGAGTCCGGTCTTCTCGAACTCACCCTGGCCCACGGGGTGACCCGCAGCCAGGTGGTCCTCGAGCGCGCCGGGGCCCTGGTCGTGAGGATCCTGGTCCTGCACCTGTTCATTCTGGCCGTGTTGCTGGTCCTCAAGGGGCCTGCGGAACTGGGGATCGACGCCGGTCATGCCGCGGCAGGGGTGCTGATGTTCGCCCTGTTGGTCTTCCTCAACGGTTCCTTCGCCCTGCTGGGCGGTGCCATCGGGGGGCGGCGGATCCATGGGATTGGTGTCGGGGCCGTGGTGGCTGTGCTGGGATATGCGTTCAACGCGATCGGCAACCAGAATGCCCAGCTGGAATGGTTGCACGGCCTCTCGCCCTACTACTGGGCCTACGGACAGTCCCCGCTGGTGGGCGGGGTGGATGTCCCGGCGGCCCTGCTGTTGGCAGGTGTGGGCCTGGCCTGCACCGGGTTCGCGGTGCTGGCATTGAACCGCCGGGACATCCGTGGGGCGTAACTAGCCCTGGGTCGGATCGGTGGGCTGCTGGTAGCCCTGCGGGGGGTTCTGTCCCGCGAAACCGCCTGCCGCCGGTGCTCCGGGGTAGCCGGCCGGTGCGCCGAAGGCGTTCCCGTGGGCTGCAGCGCCGCCATCGGCGTCGAAACGAGCGCCTTCGGGGACGGAGGGCATGATCATGAGGACCAGGACCACCAGCCCGCCGAGAATCGGCACCAGGATCAGCAGGTACAAGAGACCGCTGAAGTTGCCGTCATGCAGGCGGCGGACGCCCAGGGCGATGGACGGGATGATGATGGCCAACCCATAGAGCCCGATCAGCACGGTGGGGATGGTTCCGCCGGCACCCATTTCACCGGTGACGGGATCAGCGCCGGCCAGCCCGAATCCGATGGCCAAACCGTAGAGCACGATGTAGATGATCGCGTTGAAGAGTGCGAAGAACCAGTACTCGCTGCGGCTGGCTCGACCCGAGAAGGTCGCATACTTCTTGAAGAAGCGTTTGATGGCCTGGCCAAAGCTGGCGCCGTAGAGCGGCTGGTCCAGGGGAGCCTCGCCGTATGCGGGCATGGTGACCCCCCCGGGGTTGCCGTAGGGGTTGGGGGTGCTGCTGCTCAAAGTTTCCTCCATCGAAAGTATTGCGGGTGATCGGGAATAGTCTTTCAGATGGAGCCTTGACATGCGATGGGGAGTACTCCCCATGTCTTGTCGTGTCGCGGCCTTGCGTGGGCGGTCTCAGGCCCACGCCACCACGAGCCGGGCTGCCTGAGCCGGAATTGAGAGGTCGATTCCCGTGAGCGAGGCGAACCGGCGCATGCGGTTCATCAACGTATTTCGATGGCAAAACAGGAGCTGGGCCGAGGCCGAGACACTTCCGGTTTCGAGGTAGGCTCTGGCCGTTTCCACGAGTCGTTCCCGCTCGCCGGGCCCGCATTCGCTGAGGGTCCTCTCGACGTCGGTGGCCAGTCCGATGCCCTCGGATCCCAATCGGGCCCGAGCCAGCCGCCCCCAGGCGGTATCCAGGCTCAGGGCCCCTTCATCTTGGGCGGTGGCCAGCTGGGCGAGTTCCAAGGCCAAGGTGCTGGCATCGTGCAATGCCCCCACCCCCTGGACCTCCTCGACCAGGCCGCATCGCAGGGTGGAAATGCGATCCGCAGCTTCGTACAGCGCGGACCCGGGCTTTGAACCGGCCGGCCAGAAGGCCAGCAGGGCATCGGCGAACGGGTGCGTGAAGATCTCCGTTCCCCGTCGTGCGGCGAGGGCGATGCTCACGCGCAGGGCGGGAGCATCCTCGCCGGCTGCCACGGCAACGTCCAGCCGTGCCCCGGGATCCAGGCCCAGTGCCGCGGCGGCTTGCTGAACAACGGTGCTCGGCGGTGGCGTCTCACCGAACAGGGAAGCGACCAGGCCCTGCCTGACGGAGGAGGCCTCGGTGGCCATGCGCTGGCGTTCGGACATATAGGCGCCCTGGCTCTGGCTCGCATAGGCATCCACGACCTGCCAAACACTGTTCGCCCGGGCCACCAACAACGGGGCGTCCGATGGCGAGGAGAGTGCTGTCAGCGCATCCCACAGGACGGAGAAGTCCATTCGGATGGCCGTCATCAGGGCGTCCAGCGGGATATCCGCCCGGGCGCGGGAGACCCCGACGTCGGTGGCGATACCGACCTTCACATCGTGCAGCTCCGCGGGATCGGCAGGTGCCCCGGTAGGGTCGGTGGAGCGCAGGCTGGTGATCAGTGCCGCGAAGGATTGCTCGCCGGTGCGTCGGACCTCGGTGGTGGGCAGCAGCGCGTCACGATAGTAGGGCAGCTCCAGCACCCGGGCCAGGAAGTCCGACGTCAGCCGGGTGACTTCCAAACCGTCGAGCAGGCTGTTCCAGCGCGCCACGTCCACATTCGCCGTCGTACCGTGATTTTCCACTGTTCGTGGAGTATTTTCCGAACCCATACCGTTACTTTATGTGCTTTTGCACATATCCGGTCGTCGAAACGGTGACGATTCACTCTTCAGGTGACCGCCCTCACACTGGAAGACTGGAAGGCATCAACGGGCAGGGCGGTGATCGCCGTCCTGCCTCGGCACCAGTGCGGAGGCACCCATGACACAAGCAGCGAACCTCGAAGCCGGGGCTACCCACCAGGTCACCGACAAGGAGGCCACCAAGGTCGCCGTCGGCGCCCTCGTGGGTACGGCCCTGGAATGGTACGACTTCTTCCTGTTCAGCGCCGCGGCGGCGCTGATCTTCAATGTCCACTACTTCACCAACGAGAATGCGACGGCTGCTGCCATGGCCTCCTTCGCGACCTTCGGCGTCGGACTGGTGGCCCGTCCGCTGGGCGGGATGTTCTTCGGCGCCATGGGCGACAAGATCGGCCGGCGTAAGACTCTGATGATCACCATCATCGGCATCGGTTTGATCACCGGGTTGATCGGGCTGCTGCCCGACTACGCGGCCATCGGGATCGCCGCACCGATCCTGCTGGTGGTGTTGCGGATCTTCCAGGGTCTCTTCGTCGGCGGCGAATGGTCGGGTGCCATGACGATCGTCGTGGAGAACGCCCCGCTGAAGCGCCGGGCCCGCTACGCCGCCCTGCCCCAGATCGGCTCACCGATCGGCACCATCCTTTCCTCCGGTGGATTCTTCCTGGCGACCCTGTACTTCTCGCAGGACAGCTTCACCTCCTACGGCTGGCGCATCCCCTTCCTGGCCGCCTTCCCGATGCTGCTGCTGGCCCTGTACATCCGCTCGCGGCTTGACGAGTCCCCGGTCTTCACCGAGATGAAGGAAGCAGGAGCCACCGAAGCCGCCCCGATCCGCACCGTGGTGCAGCGGAACTGGAAACACATCATCGTCGGCATGGCAGCTGCACTGCTCGGCGTGGGCGGCTTCTACCTGGTCACCGCGTTCATGGTCTACTACGGCACCACGATCCTGGGCTACAGCGCATCGCTGATGCTCCTGGCCACAATCATCGCCGCAGCCGTGGAAATCCCCGTGCTGCTCGCCGGCGGCCGGCTCTCCGAGAAGTTCGGGGCCAGCAAGGTCATCACCTACGGCGGCATCGTCTCGGCACTGGTCGCGGTCCCCGCCTTCCTCATGGTCGGCACCGGGAACCCCGTCGTCGTGGTGTTGGGCGTGACCATCGCGGTCGCCACCCTGTCTTTCCCCTACGCCGCCTCGGGCACCGTGCTCACCGGACTCTTCCCGGCCAGCACCCGGTACACCGGCGTCGGGTTCTCCCAGAATGTCGCCGGCATGCTCTCCGGCTTCATCCCGCTGCTCGCCGTCAGCGTCACCGCAGCGGCAGGAAATCACTGGTGGCCCGCAGCCGCGATCCTGGTCTTCCTGTCCCTGTTCACCGCCGTAGCCGGCGTGCTCGCCCCGCGGATGAGCGTGGACCTGCCCGGCTTCAAGCACTAACCCGAAGGACATTACGCATGAGCACCTCCGCAGGACACCTGATCGTCCGCCAACTCGAGGCCCACGGCGTCCGCCGCGTCTACTCCGTCCCGGGGGAGAGCTTCCTCGATGTCTTGGACGGACTGCATGATTCACCGATCACCACCGTGGTCGCCCGGCAGGAGGGCGGCGCCGGATTCATGGCCCTGGCCGAATCCCGGCTCACCTCAATCCCGGGCATCACCCTGGTCACCCGCGGCCCCGGAGCCGCCAACGCCATGATCGCCGTGCATACCGCCTGGCAGGACGCCACCGCGCTGGTGCTCTTCGTCGGGTTGATCCCCGTCGCGGACCGCGGACGCGACTCCTTCCAGGAGTTCAGCCTCGACGGCTGGTTCGGGACGACGGCGAAACGCGTCATCGTGCTCGATGACGAACACCGCGCCGCCGACGTGGTTTCCGAGGCCATGCACGCCGCCGCCTCGGGCCGCCCGGGCCCGGTGGTGGTGGGACTACCCGAGGACGTCCTGGTCCGGATGACCGACGCGCAGCCGGTATCCCCGCGTCCCGTGCCCGCCCCCGTTCCCGATGCGGCCTCGAACCAAGAACTGGGCGCCCGGCTCGGTGCCGCCCAACGCCCGCTGATCATCGCCGGCGGCGACGGATGGGCCCTACCGGCCCCCGAAAAAGTAGGGACGGCGGGGGCTGCCCTGGCGGCATGGGCGGAACAAGCCCACGTGCCGATCGCCGCGGATTGGCGGGCCTACGACACCGTCCCCCACGACTCGGCGGCATGGGCCGGATACTTGGGCTACTACCGCTCCGACGCGCTCGCCGAAGCACTGGGGCAGGCCGATCTGCTGGTGTTCATCGGCTGCGCCCGCACCGATGTCCTCTCCGACGGGTATACCCGCGGCCTCGAGGCGGAAACCGTCCTCGTCCTCCCCGAACCCGAGGCCACCGGGCATGCCGGGCGGATCGACCAGCAACTGATGGCCACCCCTGCCTCCTTCACCTCGGCCCTGCCCCACGTCGAAGGAGCCCGGGGGAGTCGCGGCAGTGAATGGATGGACCGGCTGACCGCCGAGCAACGCGGATTCGCCACCCCGCAACCTGAAGACCCGGCCACCGGAGTCGACCTTTCAGTGGCCTTTGGATTGCTGGAAGCGAAGCTGCCCGCCGATCGGATCCTGACCTACGGCGCAGGCAACGCGACCCTATGGGGTCACCGCTACCTCAAGCATTCCGGGCCCGGCACGCTGGTGGCCCCCCGTAACGGGGCCATGGGTGTTTCCATCCCGGCGGCCGTAGCCGCCACGCTGGTCCACCCCGAGCGGGTATCCGTCGCGATCTGCGGGGACGGGGACTTCATGATGAACGGGCAGGAACTGGCCGTGGCCATGGCCCACGGGGCGGCACCCTTGGTGGTGGTGGTCGACAACGGGGTCTTCGCCACGATCGTCCAACACCAGGAACGCCATTACCCCGGGCGGCCCTCCGGCACCGCGATGACCAACCCCGACTTCGCGGCGTTCATCGCGACCTTCGGCGGCCACGGGGAGGACGTCAGTGACACCGCAGAGGCCGGGGCAGCGATCGACAGGGCCCTTGAAGCGGTCACCGTGCGCAAGGTCCCGGCACTGCTGCACCTGCGCATCGACCCGGCGACCATGCCGCCGTCGACAGCTCTCCCCGCCTTCGGGGCGGGAGCCGAGGCATGAAACTCGACCTGATCCTGCGCGGGGCCGACATCATCACCCTCGAGAACGAGCGCCCCCGCGCCAACAGCCTCGGGGTGCTGAACGGGCGCATCGCCGGATTCGATGAGGAGCTCACCGGCTGCACCGCCGAACGCGATATCGATCTGAACGGGGCCACCCTGGTCCCGGGGTTCATCGACGCACACTGCCACACCACGTGGTGGGGCCTCGGGCTGGAATCCGTGGACCTGGCCCAGGCCAAGGGCCTGGACGAGGTCTACACGTTATTGGAAGCAGAAATGGGACGGCTCGAGGCTCTCGAGGCAGACGCCATGACTGGCCCGGATGCCGACCCGGCCTGGCTCCAGGGCACCGGGTTCAATCACGAACATCACGGAGGAGCGTTCCCCGACATCGCCCGGCTCGATGCCATCAGCGGGGACCGGCCGCTGTATCTGCGCCACGTCTCAGGCCACCAATCGATCACCAACACCGCGACCCTGCGCCTGGCCGGCGTGCTGGAAGACGGTTTCGAGAACCCTGTCGGCGGCGCAGTCCTCCGCGACGACGCCGGGAAGCCGACGGGAGTCGTGGAGGAATCCGCGCAGGCACTCATCCAGACCCTGCTGCTGCCGTATTCACGCGATCAGATCGTCGCCGCCCTCGACGCCGCGACGACCCGCTACGCGGCCCAGGGCATCACCAGTTTCACCGAAGCCGGCATCGCCGCCGGATGGATCGGGCACTCCCCACTGGAGGTCGGCGCCTACCAGGAGGCCCGCCGCACCGGCCGGCTCCATGCCCGCGCCCAGCTGATGCCCGTCCTGGACGCCCTGCACCCGGTCACCGGCCATACCGAGGACCTGCACGGCGCGGGGCAGGGACGCGGACTCGATCTGGGCCTGGGGGCAGGATTCGGCGACGAATGGGTATCGCTGGGACCGGTCAAAGTGTTCATGGACGGTTCACTGTTGGGGGCCACGGCAGCAGTAACGGAGGACTTCTGCGGTCATCCACACCAGCGCGGATACCTGCTCGACGACGAAACCACCTACCGCGAACGAGTGGCCGGTGCGTACCGGGCCGGCTGGCCGATCGCCCTGCACGCCATCGGCGACGCGGCCATCGACCTGGCCCTTGACCTGGTCATCTCCTGCCAGGAAACCTACGGGCAGAACCTGCTGCCCAACCGGATCGAACACTTCGGCATCGCCCGCCAAGACCAGGTCGACCTCGCCGCGCAACACGGCATCGCCGTCACCCCGCAGGCCGCGTTCATCGGACCGCTGGGGGACCAGATGGCCGAGCTCGTCGGCCCCGACCGTGAAGGCTGGCTCTACCGCGGACGCTCCATCGTCGACGCCGGCGGACTGCTGGCCGGTTCCTCCGACCTACCCGTGGCCGATAATAATGTCCGCCGCGGCATGCAGGCCTGGGTCGACCGCCGCACAGCCGACGGGCGCATCCTGGGCGGGGTGCACGACGACGGTATGCCCGTCGAGGCGCTGACTGCCGAAGAAGCTCTGCGCAGCTACACCGCCTGGGCCGCCCGCGCCACCGGCACCCTCGACGACAAGGGCACCCTGCGCACCGGCAAACTCGCCGATTTCGTCATCCTCTCCGGCTCCCCGCTGGAGGTCGCAGATATTTCCTCCCTCGAGGTAGTGGCAACGATCCTCGGCGGCCAATTCACCCACACCACCTACCCGATGACCACCTCGAATGGAGACCTTGTATGAGCAACACCGCCACGTCCACCTCTGCCGTCGAACACTCCGAGGCAGCCCGCGCCTTCCTGACCGATTTCCGCTCCATGAGCACCTTCGGCGCCACCGCCGGAGGGGGAGTGGACCGCCAGGCCGGCACCGCCGCCGACGGTCAGACCCGCAACTGGTTCCGCGGACTCGTCGAGGGCCACGGCTTCGAGGTCCGCTACGACGCGGTCGGGAACCAGTTCGCCTTGCTCGAACTCGTGCCCGGGGCACCCTATGTGGCGTTGGGATCCCATCTGGATTCCCAGCCGCTCGGCGGCCGGTTCGACGGGGCCTACGGTGTGCTCACCGCAGCCCACGCGGCCATCCGGTTGCAGCAGGTGGCCGAGGGCGCGAAGTTCAACATTGCCGTCATCAACTGGTTCAACGAGGAGGGCTGCCGCTTCAAACCCTCCATGATGGGCAGCTCGGTGTTCACCGGCAAACTCCCGGCCGACCAGGTCCTTCAAACGACCGATCCGCAGGGCACGACCGTGCGTGAGGCGCTGGAGTCGATCGGCACCATCGGCGATTTCAGTCTCGATGTCGCCGCCTACCTGGAGATCCACATCGAACAGGGCCGCTCCCTGGAGAACGACGGGCTGACCATCGGTTTGGTGGAATCGACCTGGGGCGCGAATAAATACGAGTTCGTGGTCCACGGCGAGCAGGCCCATACCGGGGCGACCATCATTGCCGACCGTCACGATGCCCTCTTGGGGGCTTCGCTCTTGGTTGCCGCGGCCCGGGATATCGCCGACGAATACAGCACCGAGGATCATGCGGTGATCACCTCCTGCGGGGAATTCACCGTCTTCCCGAACTCTCCGGTGGTCGTGGCCAGTCGGGTGAACCTGCTGGTGGATCTGCGCAGCACCGATCCCGATGTCCTGGCCACCGCCGATGCCGAACTACACCGCCGCATCGCGGCCATCGAGCAGCGTGCCAGCGTGTCGATCGAGCGTGGGGCCGAACATATCTGGGCCGCCAAGGCCTACGACGCCGCAGGCATGGAACTGGCTGCCGCGTCGGCGGAAACGCTGGGCCTGTCTCATGGCACGGTGCGCACCTTAGCCGGCCACGATTCGACGAACATGAAGGACATCGTCCCCACGATCATGCTCTTCGTCCCCAGCGTCGAGGGCATCTCCCATAACGAGAAGGAACTGACCTCGGATGAGGACATGCTCGCCGGCGTTGACCTGTTCACCGAGCTGTTGGGCCGGGTCGTACGCGGGGAATTCGTCTAACCCTCCACGGGTAGCAGGTCCAGGAAGGCCCGGGCCGCGGGCGAGGGGTTGAAGTCGCTCCACGCCAGGTATTCGATGCGGGTTGGCCCATCGTCGACCTTGATGGTCCTGAGATTCGGGCCCGGCGTGACGAAGGCCGGAGGCAGAAGCGCGATGGCCAGGCCCTGCCTGATCATCCCCAAGGTGAAATCCGTGGACATCGATTCGAAGGCGACCTCTCGGCGCAGGCCGGCGGCCTTGAAGGCGAGATCGCTTTGGGTCCGGCCGGGTGTGCCTTCGGGGAAATCGGCGAAGGTCTCATCGGCCAGGTCCGCCAGACGCAGCCTCTTCCTCCCGGCCAGACGATGGCCGGAGCCGAGAACAGCCACCAATCGTTCGCGGGAGAGCTCCACGGTGCGCACGCGGGCCGGAACCGTCTTTTCGGCCATGCCCAAAAGCGCGATATCGAGTCCCCCCGCAGCGATGGCCGCGATGAAGTCATCGCTTCCACCGCTATTCAAGACCACCCGGACTCCCGGATGGGTCCGATGGAAGGCGCCCAGGGCGGCAGGAACGTCCAGGGCAGTCACCGTCGGAATGATGCCGACCCTCAAGGTGCCCCTGACCTGGCCGATGCTGGCGGAGGCATCTGCAGCGGCGCGCTCGGCTGAATCCAGGCTTGCCCTGGCGGCGGGAAGAAAAGCGGCCCCTTCCTCGGTGAGCTCAACGCGGCGACTCGTGCGCGTGAAAAGTTGGACGCCCAGTTCGTGTTCCAGGGATTTGATCTGGTGGCTCAGCGCCGACTGGACGACGAAGCACTCTTCGGCCGCCCGGGTGAAATTGCGGGTCCGGGCCACGGCGAGCACATAGCGAAATTGTTGAAGTTCCATGAATCCATCGTGCATGACGATTGTTCCCATGAAAAGCATGTGTTGGACTCATGGATCGCTTACGGCGACATTGGAAGGGTGACTACCTCAACCTTCTCCCCGAGCCGTGGTTCCGCGGCGACTTCGCATCGCGGCCGACTGACCCTGGCGACCGCTGTGGCCCCGATGGCCTGGGGCACCACCTATCTCGTCACCACGGAGCTGTTGCCACCGGACCACCCCCTGTTCGCCGCACTCATGCGTGCCCTACCCGCAGGTGTCATCGCCCTGCTGATGACCAGGAGACTTCCCCAGGGCCGGTGGTGGTTCAGGATCCTCGTCCTGGGGGCGTTGAACATCGGGCTCTTCTTCCCGCTGCTGTTCTTCACCGCCGAACGACTGCCGGGTGGTGTGGCAGCGACCCTGGGGGCCAGCCAGCCGTTGCTGGTCGCGGTGCTCGCCGTCCTCGTCCTGGCCGAACGCTTCTCCTGGTGGCGGATGAGTTGGGGCGTCGTCGGCGTCGTCGGAGTCGGATTGGTGGTCCTGGGCCCGACGGCGGAACTCGATCCAGTGGGAATCAGCGCTGGGCTTGCCGGCGCTGCCTCGATGGGCACCGGCGTCGTCCTGACCAAACGCTGGGGCAGACCAGTAGGCGTGGGCCCCCTGCAATACGCCGGCTGGCAATTGACCGCTGGCGGACTGATCCTGCTGGTGCCCGCCATGCTGCTCGAGGGACCACCCAGCCAGATCGATGCCGCCGGGGCGGCCGGATATCTCTGGCTCGGCGGCATCGGAGGGCTTACCGCCTACACGTTGTGGTTCAAGGGACTGTGGACTCTGCCGGTCACCGCGACTGCCCTTCTGGGGCTGCTCTCACCACTGGTGGCAGCCGGCCTCGGCGCCCTGGTGCTCGGGGAAAGCCTCGATCCGCAACAACTCGCTGGTTTCGCTCTGGCCATCATGGCACTGGGCGCCGGGCAGTTCTCACCCCGACGGCGAACTCGACAGGAGATCACCTCATGAACATCACGATCCTCGGCTCCACCGGAATGGTCGGATCCGAACTGGTTCTCGAATCGGCACGGCGTGGACACCACGTTTTTGCCGGTTCGCGGCGGGCCACGGCGCACCAGAACCCCGCAGTCACCGTCTTCGGCGTGGATGCCGGATCATCGGCACAACTGGCGTCCGCGCTTGCCGGCTCGGACATCGTCATGCTCGCCATTCGCCCCGATCACCGCAACGAGCAGTCCACCGCGTCCGTGACCGGCACAGTACTTGAGGCAGCAGCGGTGGAAGGAGCGCCCGTGCTGGTGGCCGGTGGGGCGGGGCCGCTGCGTTCCATGGATGATCCGCTACGCCTGGTGGTGGACGACCCGCGATATGTAGGGCGTTCATGGCGAGGCGTCGCCCTGGCCAGCGTGGTCCAGCTCGAAACGTGCCTCCGGCATGAGAACCAACGGTGGACCTATGCCAGTCCACCCGCGGTGCTGGAGCACGGCCAACGCACCGGGTCCTACCGACGCGGAACCACCACACTGCTCGTCGCCCCGGACGGATCGTCATGGATCACCGTCGAGGATTTCGCGGTGGCGATGCTGGACGAGATCGAGAGCCCCGGTGAAGACCGCCACTTCACCGTCGCGCAGTCGCTGGACCACGTGGCAGGATCGGGCCATGCAAATCATCGGTGACGAACAAGTGCGTAGGACCGCGGCAGCGGACGTCGTGGAATGGATGCGGGAGGCGCTGGCGATGCATGGGCGCCGCGAGCTGGTCGCCCCACCGCGGGCCAGAAGCGCGCTCGGGTCCCTTGACTACGTCTATACGGCGGGTGCCTTGCCCGATGGGACCAGCGGCTTCAGGGCCTACCGTGCCGGTCAACCTGCAGGAGAACAACTCGTGGCCATATGGAATGGAGCAGGTGATCTGGAGGGCTTGGTCGGGGGGGGACGAACTGGGCATCCGGAGGACCGGTGCGTTGGGTGCCGTGGCCGCCGATGTCCTGGCTCGCCCGGAGGCAGAGAGCGTTGCGGTCATCGGTAGTGGTCTCCATGCCTGGGCCCAGTTATGGGCACTCACGGCAGTCCGGCGCCTGCACCAGGTTCGGGTTTACGGGCGCACCAGAGCTCATGCCGCGGATTTTGCCGCGCGAGCGCAGGGCGAGCTGGGCCTGAATGCCGTTGCTGTCACCGACGCCGCGGACGCGGTCCGGGATGCAGATATCGTCATCGTGGCTACGCGTTCTTCCACACCGGTCATCGACGCTGCCGACGTGGCCCCGGGGACCCATGTGACGACCCTCGGCCCGAAGTCGCAGGGCAGTCATGAAACACCGGTGGCGTTATTGGATGTAGCAGCCGTGCTCACCTGCGACTCCCCGGACCAGGCGGCGGCATATCCTGACCCCTTCTTCGCCGACCCGGGTTCCCTGGTGGCCCTAGGCGAGGTCCTGCTGGGAAAGGTCCCCGGACGCCGCAACGCCGAGGACATTACCGTGCATTGTTCGGTCGGCCTGGCCGGCTCGGAAGTCCTGCTGGCGAGCCGGCTGCTGGCCGCCTCTAGGAGTTGACCCGCAAAGTGGTAGTCACCGGTGTCGGATTCGTGAAGATGTCCAATACCGGGCAGTGCGCATCGACCGCCGCCTGAAGTTCGGCATAACGTTCCTCGGCGTCCGGGCCCGAGACCTCTACGGTCAACCGAACGGCGCCGAATCCGGGGCGAACCTTCTCCTCGATCCCGAACAAGCCGCGCACATCGAGGTCGGCATCCGCGGAGATATCCAGCGAGTCGATGCTGATGCCCAGTTGGTGGGCGTACAGCCGGTAAACCACCACCTGGCAGGAGATGAGCGCCCCGAGAGCGTATTCCACCGGGCTGGCAGCGACGTCGTCCCCGGCCAAAGCAGCCGGTTCGTCGACGGTGAATTCGTGGCGTCCGGCGCGGATGGTCGAACCGACCGATCCCACCGGGTCGGCGGTGGCACGGAACTGCAGCGATGCGCTGGCGGTATTCTGGCCGATCCGTTCTGCCCAGGCGGATCCCGCGGAATCGAGGCGTTCGGCGCGGTTGGAAATGCTGGTTTCTGCAAGGGTCTCGGTCATGGCGTTCCTTCGCTGTCATGGCGAGCGTAGCGCTGCGCCATACTTACGCCTCCCGGTCGGGACGGCGTCGAATCGTCACCTGGGGCACCCCACTATGGCGAAGGGGGTTGCCGTCCAACCGGCCAGGGCCTCGGGTTGGATCTCTTGATTCTTGGGTTCGATTCTGCTGGCGGGAGAGTAGATCGGGCAAACCCGTCGCGTCATCCGGGGACACACACCAGCGCGTCCGCATGTGGAGGGACCGCCATCCCTGCAGCGTGATTCCCGTCGCCACGCGGTATCCCGGCGGCTACCGTGGGGCTATGAGCGGATATCGGCGCCCAGACTTCACCCGGGAGATCCATCGCGATGGACAGGGCGCACCGATCGCCTACGGCCATCGGTGGGAAGGAACGTCTCCGCCTTCACGCGCCTACTCCACGGTGGGTCATCGGCACCGTTTCATCCCCTTGCACGAGGTTGCCGATGCCCTGATCGACTGGCTGTTGGGTGCTTTCGACGTCGTCGTCGAACGGGAACCGGAAGTTGCCTCCGATTTGCTGTTCCCTTCGGAAGACGTCGTCCGTGCGGTCCGGGTCGTCCCGTCCATCCTGTTCGCGGCCCCGGTGACCTTCGTCTTCACCGGGTTCCCGGGGATCTTCCTGCACGCGGGTGCCCTCTACGACGCCCACTATCCGGTATGCGGTTGCGACGCCTGTGATGACGACGTTCCGGAACTTCTGGAAAACCTTGAATCCGTGGTGCGAGCCGTCATCTCCGGCTGCTTTTTTGAACGGATTAGTCCCACCGACGACCAATCGGTCGATTATCGGCTGGCCGAGCCGGGCCGGTGGGAAGAAGCCGGGTGCATCCAGGCCGAGGACGTGCCCGAGGGAAGGATGGAGACTGCAGAAGCCATGCTCCCTTCCGATGGGCACTGGCTGCCGTGGCCTGAAGCGATGCGCGACGCGGCTGGTGCGGCAGGGGGCTGACAAACCGTGTGCCCGTGGCGCAATATTGGGTCATGCCTCATGCGCCCAGAGATTTTGAATACTCCGTCGGTGGCGGTTCCGTCGTCATCTTCCATCAGGGCCGGCGAGCGTCGACGCTCCGCGGGACGGCAGCCTCGCGATTCCTTCGTGACGTCGAAACACAAGAACCACAAGCGCTGATGGCGCGAGTCACCGGCAACTATAAGCGCGGAAACGAACGCGTTGCGCAGAGTCATCCACGGAATCGGGGCTAAGCATCGCCTCCGATTCGGTGTCCAATCCTGGTCGATGACTCATGCCCAGACCCGGCGCTGAGATGGCGATTCCGCTCCTCGATGAGCTTCTGCAGATAGCGGGCCAGGACCAACTTCTCGACCAGACGACCGAGAGGGCCGAAGGGCGCCGCGAAATCGATGCGGTCACCCATGGTCGTTCCCCCGACTCCTGGCTGAACTCATGGATATGCCGAAACCATCGGAACGGGCCCTTGACCTGTTCGTCGATGAAGGAGTGCGGTGCTTCCATCTGCATGACGCGGCTGGTCATCTTCAGGGGGACGCCGAAATGCCAAGCCCGCCACGTCACGTCGTCCCCTTGTGAGACGAGGCCCGACGTGACGTCGGCGACGGCCTCCTCCCGGGACTTCCCCAGCGATTACTGATAGATGTCGATATTCCGAGCCAGATCGAATAACCGTTCCTGAGGGATGGTGGTCCACGTCGTGCACTGGAAAGACACGCTCATGGGCAGAGTCTCTCAGGTGTTGGCCACCTCTGGAACGGCCGGCGAATACGCGGTAAGGTGCGCACATGCGCTTCACCTCCAAGCAACGCCTCCTCATAGCCGCCTACTGCGCCATGATGCTCGTGGGCCTGCTTCTCCTGATCCTCGGGCTCTTCGGAGAATCCTGGTGGCTGCCCGTGATCGGAGCGCTCATCGCCGCAGGATCCGGATTCACGCTCTCCATCTGGTTGCGGGAGTTTCGAGGTCAAGACACCCTGAAGAACCGGGCCTGAGGGTTGTTCCACGGGAGGCGCTGAATCCGTAGTCTGTAGGCGTGAACAGAACAGCAACGCCCTTCCTCGTTATCGGTGGCCTTGGCATTGTGCTCGGCGGTCTTTTCTCCGCCATCAGTGCCGGTTCCCCCTCCTATTTGGCCGCCTGGGCGGTCGCCTATTTGGTGCTGGTGGTCGGAGTCGCGCAGGTGGTGCTGGGCCTGGGCCAGGACCGGCTGGCCGTAAAGACCCCTTCGGAGGGCATCGTTTCGGCCGAGGTCTTGACCTACAACCTCGCCAATATCGCCGTGCTGGGCGGCTCGATGTTTTCACTGACGTTGCTGACGTGGACTGGTGCAGGACTGATCGTCGTTGCCATGGGCCTGTTCATCTGGGCGGCCCGCGGTGCTGCCTCGGAACAGCGGTGGTGGCTTTATGGATACCGGGCGATGATCGTGGTCATTCTGGTGTCGGCCCCGATCGGCATCATTCTGGCGAATTCACGGATGGGCTGAAGGCGGCCGCCAGTGGCCGCGCCGGCAAGTCCGGCGCGGCCATTGGCACTACTGCGTGACTGCCCGGCCCAGCGGGGCCGGGTCGACGACGTCGTGGGCTTCGAAGTAATCCAAGGCAGCGACCAGGTCGCTTTGGCCCGAGTCGGTCGCGTTTGCGCCCTCGGCCAACGTCGTGAAGTTGTCGCCACCGGCAGCAAGGAACGAGTTCATAACCACCTTGAACACGTCGTCGTCCGCAATTGCCTCGCCTTCGAAGGTCATCGAGGTGATATGTGAGCCGCGGGCCGCGTCCTGCATATAGGTGTATGCCAGGCCTTCGGAAATCCCCAGATGCAACTTGGGGCGGCTGGAGCCGTCGGGCTGCCACTGTTCTTCCAGCACCGATTTCAGCTGCGCCCCGGTGAGGTCCTCGGTCCACAAGGTGTTACCGAAAGGTTGGACGTTGGCCACGTCCTTATACGTGACGGTCCCGTCCGTGCCATACAGCAGGTCTGCCCGCAGGCCTCCCGGGTTCATCAGGGCGATCTGTGCCGGTTCTCCGCCGAAATCCTCATTGGAGGTCGCCCACAGCTGCATATCTGCCACGAGATTGCCCATCGAGGATTCGACGCTGCGGTCGGCGCCGGGCTCGGCCCCACCGCGCAGAATGTCGCCACTGATCTGGCCCACCTCTTCCGCGCCGACGATCTCGGCTTGCTCGGCGGCCTTCTTCACGACCTGCGCCACTCGACGATCCGCCGGGAAGGCAGGAACGGTCTCGCCGGCGTCGCTCGTTTTCGTCAGTTCCACCAGCGAACCAGAGAGGGCAACAGGCTTCTTGGAACGACGGTCCACGGTGATCTTCACCCGGTCCAGCGTGGTGCCGTATTCATGGGCCTGCACGACCGGGCGCTTCATCGAGGAGGACCAACCCTTGACCGGTAAGGAGCAGGCATATTCCTGGTGGGTGTGGCCGGAGAAGATGGCGTCGACGTCAGCCGATGCCCCGCGGATCAACTCGCCATAGGCGGTGTCTTCGTTGGCGATCGCCGAGCAGTCCGTGCTTGCGGAGCCCTCATGAGCCAGCAGAACGATCACATCCGCCTCGCCGTTGGACTTCTTGCCGTCGGAGAGCTGCTCCGATACCCGGTTGACGGCCTCAAGCTGGTTGCCGAAGTCGAGGCCGGCGACTCCGGAGGGGGTGACCAAGGATTTGGTCTGTTCGGTCACGACGCCGATGAATCCGACCGTGACACCCTGGACCTTGCGCAACGCATATTCCTTCAACGCCGGCTTCTGGGTTCCCTCGTAGTAGACGTTGGCCCCCAACGCGTAGTCGGCCCCGGCATTCTTGTTGTGCTTACCGTAGCGCGGGATGACCCGATTCTTCAGGTCGTCGATCCCGCGATCGAATTCGTGGTTTCCCACGGAGGAAACATCAAGCCCCGCGGTGCGCAGTGCATCGATCGTCGGGGTGTCGTCCTGGGAAAATGAGGTGAAGGTCGAGGCGCCGATATTATCGCCCGCGGAAACGAACAGGGTGTTGTTCTTTTTCTTCCCGGATAATTCGTTGACAGCCCCAGCCAAGACCGCCGCACCGGCAGACGTACCGCCCGCCTCGATCCGACCGTGGAAGTCATTGATGCCCAGCAGCTGGATGGTACTCGTTCCCGGCTGGTGGTGACCCTGTCCATGGCCCCCACCATGATGACCGCCATGACCGTTGCCGTGGCCTCCGCCATGGTGGCCCCCGGGGCCGCCACCGTGATGGCTTCCGTGGCTGCCTCCCAAGGGCATGGCTGCCTGGGCCGGGGCCACCAGTGCGGTGGCCGCCAGGGCGAGGCCGGCGATCACCGCGCCGGCCGCTCGGAGTGTTTGCTGATGTGGGTTCATGACTGGACTCCCGGATGCGAGGTGTGATGTATCGCACATTTTCGGTACGACACTCGGGTGATCCTACCGAGGGTCGTCGTGGAGTCAATGGCAAAATGTGTTTCATGGAACAACTTTGCAGTTGTGCAATGTTTGCAGTCGTGCATAAACTGTACCCATGCAAGAAGTCCCCTTAACCCAACGAGAGCGCAATCGTCTCGACACCTGGAATGCGATCCATGATGCAGCGGCGGCCATGGCGCTCGAGGACGGCCCCGTCTCCGTGACGATCGAGGCCGTCGCCGCCCTGGCCGGAGTTTCCAAGCGAACCTTCTTCAACTATTTTCCGACCAAGGAAGATGCCATCCTCGGCACCCGGGATCCGTCGGTTTCCGAGGAGCTGCTCGAGCAGTTCCGCACCAGTGATGCTGATCTGTTGACCCGGATCGTGAGGATCCTGACCGGCGTCATGTCCACCAGCCTGGGCCGGGGCCACGCCTACCAGACCCGTCGCGACATTATTGCCCGTTACCCCGAGCTCAAGGGGCGGATGATGCAACATATTAATGCCGCAGAGCAGCTGGTCGAGGAAATTCTGCAGGAGCGCATCGATAGCGATGCGGCCGAGGAAACACTGAACTTGCTACCCGATGGTCAAGACTCCGCCAGGGCGCTCCTGATGCTCGCGGGAACCATCACCCGATACGCCTACCGTTCCGATCCACAAGGGACCGTCGCCGATATCGAGCTCCATATCGATTCAACCGTCAAGATTTTCCGAGAGGTAATGCAATCCACCCATGACAACGCTTAAAACCACCAAAGCCAAACCGGTGATCGGCAGCAAAAACCACATCATGCTGCTCTTCGCCGCCCTGATGATCACGATGCTCATGGCGTCGCTGAATCAGACCGTGCTCTCCGCCGCCTTGCCCACCATGGTGGGTGAGCTCAACGGCGTCGAGCACATGGCGTGGATCATTACGGCGTTCATCCTGGCCTCCACCATCATGATGCCGGTCTACGGCAAGCTCGGCGACTTGTTCGGGCGCAAACCCCTGCTGATCGTCGCCATCCTGATTTTCATGAGCGGCTCCATTCTTGGTGCCCTTTCCGGCACGATGAACGGCGTCATCATCGCCCGAGTCGTCCAGGGGCTCGGCGGCGGCGGCTTGATGATTCTTTCTCAGGCCACCATCGCCGACGTCATCCCTGCCCGCGAACGCGGCAAATACATGGGGATCATGGGCGGGGTCTTCGCTCTGTCCTCCGTCGCTGGCCCGTTGCTGGGCGGTTGGCTGACCGAAGGGCCGGGCTGGCGCTGGGCCTTTTGGCTGAACCTGCCGTTGGGCGTCCTCGCGGTCCTGGCCACCATCTTCCTGCTGCACGTGCCCCGCACGCTCAATGACGTCCGCCCGAAGATCGACGTCGTCGGGATGATGATGATGGGCATCGCGACCACCACCCTGGTGCTCGCCTGCACCTGGGGCGGGAACACCTACGCCTGGGATTCCCCCGAAATTCTGGGTCTCTTCGGTGCCACCGTGCTCTTCGGCGTGGCCTTCGTCCTCGTTGAGCGCAAGGTCTCCGAACCAGTGATCCCGCTGATGCTGTTCAAGAACCGCAACTTCGTTCTCACGACGTTCGCCGCCCTGATGGTCGGCATCGCCATGTTCGGTGCCATCGGCTACATGCCGACTTACCTGCAAATGGTCACCGGGTTCGGCCCGACCGAAGCCGGTTTGCTGATGATCCCGATGATGGGTGCCCTGCTGGTGACCTCGGTCGTCGTTGGCCGGCAGGTCTCCGCCTCCGGGCGCTATAAGAAGGTCATGATGGCCGGCACGTTGCTCTTGGGCTTGGGTCTCGGACTGCTGTCGAGCATTCACGCCGATACCGAGGTCTACATGATCTGTGTGTTCCTGGGTGTGATCGGTCTGGGGTTGGGCATGAGCATGCAGATGCTCACCCTGGTGGCGCAGAACTCCTTCCCGCTGAAGTTCGTCGGTACGGCGACCGCAGGACAGAACTACTTCCGTCAGGTCGGGGCCACCCTCGGCTCGGCAGTGGTCGGCTCGCTCTTTGCCAGCCGGTTGAAGGACATTTTGGCCGATAAGCTACCCGCGGGGGCCTCTTCGGGGGCCAGCACCAACTCATTGACTCCCGAATTGGTCACCTCCCTGCCCGCTCCGATCCGCGACGTGATCGTCTCCGCCTATAACGAGGCCCTGGTCCCGCTGTTCCTGTGGATGGTCCCGCTGGCCATTGCCGCGACCATCGCCCTGTTCTTCATGAAGGAGGTGACGCTGGCTACTCGTATCGAGCGCGAGATCCCGGCGGCATCGGTTTCCGAGGGACAGCTGCCAGGAGCAGACGCGCCTGTCCCGGCCGAGCAGCGCGAACCGGTATCCGTGGGAGCCGGCGGTGGCGGCAGCGAACCATCCCAGGTGCCGTCCATGGCACCAGTACCGGCTACACAGGTGTCCGAGGCGGTGGGTAGCGAGGCGGGGCAACGTCCTCGCGGCGCCCACCGTGCCACCGGCCAGGCCGAGTAACCGACCGATACCAGCGGCCGACGGACAGCTTCACCCAGGGGCATCTCCCGAAAGGGGGTGCCCCTTTGTGATGCCCCACATTGCGTGGAAGTCAGCCGTGGACAACACTGGAATGAAAGGGACCCACCTGGTGTCCCGCTGCGCCAACCAAGGAGTAACACCGTGAGCGAACCCATCAATGTGGGACCGGTTGAAGAGATCGAAGAAGGCGAGGCCAAGGTCATCGACGCCGATGACACCGGGACCGGAAACGATATTTCCATCTTCCATAGTGAAGACGGCAACTTCTACGCGCTCGACGACGAATGCACCCATGAAACCGCTTCGCTGGCTGAAGGCTGGATCGAAGATGGCGAGGTCGAATGCCCCGTGCACTCGGCGCGTTTCTGCCTCAAGACCGGTGAAGCACTCTGCCTGCCGGCAACCGTCAACGCCCGCATCCATAAGGTCGAGGTCCGTGACGGGGACGTCTTGCTCTACCCCGGGGTTTCACCCAACGCCGGCTAGACGCTCCAGCGCCAGGGCGGTTCCCAATTCGGGCCGATCCGACGGGTGTTCAAGATAATGCACCAGGGCCGAATGCAGGCCGTTCGGATCCGCCAACAGGTACGCCACCTGCACCACCACCTCTGGGGAGGTGGTGGTGTTGTGTGTCGGCCCCTCACCTGCCGACCGGTCGTGGGCCCTCAGGACCATTAGCGCCGGGCCACGCCGGCCCAGGGGCGTACGACCACGTGGATTCTCGGCGCTGATCGATTCCATATCCCGCCAATACATTTCGGTCAGGCCCAAGGGCCCAAAGACCACCACGCGGCTCCGGGTCAGGAAAACCCCCGGCTCCTGCTCGGCGGAGGCGATGCGCAGCAGCCGCAGGCCTTCACGCAGGATCATGAATCCGGTAATGCCCAAGGCGATGGCACCGGCTATCGTCCAGAAGCGCTCGAACCCGGCATGTAGCAGAGCGAATTTTCCGACAGCAGCCAGGGCGGCGACCAGCCCGATCACCCCGAGGCCGACCGTTGCTGCGGCAAAAGCCGGCGAATTATGGCGGTAGGCGAATCGGGTGGAGGCGCGCAGGCCGCTGGACGTGTTGACGGGGCTGAGCTCGGGCACCTGGGCGGTGGCGGGCAGGCGGAACTCGCGGACCAGCGACACGATGGTGCCGATGCCGAAGGCCACCAGGGGGATACCGAAGAGGAGCGATTGCAGGACCAACGCCCAGACGCCCAAACCGATCAGGAACCCTGCCATGACGAAGGCGGGAAGTAGGTGGTGAGCCAGCTTCCACCCCCGGTTACGCGGGGCCCACTGGACCTCGTGGCGTTCCTGTGCTGACATGCATCCATCGTATCGAGGAACCGTGCCGTTCGGCGGCAGCCGGGCGTGGCTCAGTTGAGTCGGCGCAACGGCTCACCATCGAGCCAGGCTTTCACATCCTCGAAGGCTTCCCCGTAGAAGACCTCATAGGTCTGCCGGGTCACGTAGCCCAGATGCGGGCTGAGCACGGTGCGAGGCGCGGAGGTGACCGGGTGGTGGGCCGGCAACGGTTCGACGTCGAAGACATCCAGCGCAGCCCCGCCCAGCCAGCCCTCATGCAGGCAGCGCAGCATCGCGTCCTGGTCCACGATTCCGGCCCGTGAGGTGTTGACCAGCAGCCCGTCGGGACCCAGGAGGGGCAGCTCTGCTTCGTCGACCAGGCCACGCGTGCGTTCGGATAGTTGCAGGTGGATGCTCACGACATCGGCGCAGGCAAAGAGCTCCTCGCGGCCCACGAGCCGAGCGCCGGCCGCCGCGGCCCGGTCCGCTGCGAGGTTCTGACTCCAGGCGATGACCTCCATCCCGAAGGCGGCACCATAGGCGGCAATACGCGAACCGATCCTGCCCAGTCCCAGGATGCCCAACGTCGTGCCGGAGAGGCCCCTGCCAACAGTGGTGCCGTTTTGCCACGTTCCTGCCCGCAACGAAGCCTGTTGGGCAGGAATATCCCGCATCCAGGCCATCAGCAGTGCCCACGTGTGCTCGGGAGTGGCGGTGGTCGACCCGGCGGTCCCGCAGACCGTGATCCCGGCTCCGGTTGCCGCGTCAAGGTCGATGGACGCGTTGACTTTTCCGGTGGTGACCAGCAATTTCAACCGAGGTAAAGCGGAGATCACCTCGGCGTCGAAGGCCGTGCGTTCACGCATGGCGATGATGATGTCGAATCCGGCCAAGGCCTCCACGGTTTCCTGCAGGGTGGGTAGCGGGTCGTGGAAGACGACGATTTCGACATCCTGCAGCGTGTTCCAGGGAGCGAAATCCAGGGCGACATCCTGATAGTCGTCGAGGATGGCCAGCCGATGGGCCGGATGGTCGGTGGGGGACATCGAAGGCGCCTTCCGTACGGATAGTCGTGTTCTGTGAACCCTAGCGCCGTATGCTGGCAGTCTCTGGCCGGGGCGGGCCGGAGCGGCCACCGTCATGAAGGAGCCCAGAATGCACGACGCCGGATCACGACTGGTTTTCGGTTGCATGGGACTCGGCGGAGATTGGGGGACCGGCCCCATTGAGGCGGCGGACGTGGCCACGGCGCATGCTGCGGTGGACGCGGCGCTCCACGCAGGGATCACCGTTTTCGATCATGCAGACATCTACCGCAACGGGAAAGCCGAAGCAGTCTTCGGGATGGTGCTGGCCCAGCGCCCCGGGCTGGCCGGGAATCTGCAGCTGCAAACCAAATGCGGAATCGTGCTGGGGGATGCCCAGACCCCGGGACGGTACGATTCCAGCGCGGCGTCGATCCTGTCGCGGGCCGAGGAATCGTTGGTCCGGTTGGGGGTCGAACGGATCGATACTCTGCTGGTCCATCGGCCCGACCCGTTGACGCCTCCCGAAGAGATCGCCGCGGCCTTCAGTGAGTTGCACCGGGCAGGGAAGGTTGGCCGTTTCGGGGTCTCCAACCACTCGGCGGTGCAGATGACTCGGCTGCAGTCAGTGCTGGATCAACCGTTGGCGGTCAACCAGCTACACATCAGTCTGGGGCACCGTGGTTGGGTGGAATCCGCGGTCATGGTCAACGTCCCCCAGGGTCCTGCCGGGCCGGCCTCCGGAGACGACGGCGACCAGCAAAAGCAGACTGACCCGTCACCGGCCCTGGCGGCGGCGGGGTTCCCCGCGGGGACGCTGGAATACTGCGCCGCACATCAGGTGCAAGTGCAAGCCTGGGGGTCGATGGATCGCGGCCGCTATACGGCACCGGCAGCCGATGCTCCCGACGCCGACCGTGACACCGCGGCACGGGTGGAACAGGTGGCACGGAAACTCGGGAGCACCAAAGAGGCGGTCGTGCTCGGTTGGCTGATGCGCCACCCCGCCGGCATCCGGCCGGTCATCGGGACCACGAACCCGCGACGGATCGTTGATTGCGCCCCGGCGGAGGACGTCGCGGCACGGATGTCGGGCGCCGACTGGTACGGGATCTGGACCGCGGCCCGGGGAGAGCCGCTGCCATAACAGCAGGTCCGGACCGGGGCCCCGGCAGAGGAGGATCAGCCTGCCTGGCGCTCCAGCGTCTGGCGGAGAGACGGCGTCGTACATCCCGCTCCGAGACGAAGTGCGCGGATCTGCCGATGGCCGAATACGATGGCGTCATCATGAAAAAAACTCGTTCACTCGCCAAGCCCCTGACGTGGCTGCTCATTATTGCCCTGGTAGGAACCGTAGGAGCCGGTGCACTGCAAGGCGTCTTGTGAGCGGAGGAGTCGTGAACGACGGCGTCACCGGCGCCGGTACCGCCGCCTCAGACGTCGAAGCGCTGATGGAGCCGACCCGCCGCGTCAGTGCCCGGTGGGTCACCGGGGCGGTGATGGTGAACCTGGTCATCAATGTGGCGTTCTTCGCGCCGATCAACATCCTGATCGGGTTGCAGGCTACGGCGATCGATGCCGGGAACAAGGAGGCCATCCTCACCCTGGTGACCGCTTGCGGTGCCGCCGTCGCCCTGGTCACCAACCCCGTCACGGGGGCACTCTCGGACCGGACGACCTCCAGGTGGGGTCGGCGCTCGCCGTGGATCCTGGCCGGAGCGGTGTTGGGCACCGCGGCGATGCTCTTCCTCTCGGGGGCCACGACCGTCGCCGCGCTAGTGATCGGATGGGCGTTGGTCCAAGCCGGTTGCAATGCCATGTATTCAACCATCACCGCTGCCGTCCCGGACCGGGTCCCGGTGGCCCAACGGGCCTCCGTCGGTGGACTGGCCGCAATGGGTCAGACCCTGGGGATCCTCGGCGGATCAGTGGTCGGTTTCGTGATCTCCGGAAATGTGGCCGTCGGGTACTGGATCTGCGCTGCGGCCATCGCCCTCGGGGTGATCCCCTACCTGACTCATCGGAATGATCCGGTTCTGCCTTCGGGGCACCACCCACCGTTCCGGATCGGCGGATTCCTGCGCTCCTTCTGGATCAACCCCGTCCAGTATCCCGACTTTGGCTGGGCCTGGCTGACTCGGTTCCTGATGTTCGTGGGCAACCAGCTGGTCATCGTTTACCTGCTGTTCTTCCTGACCGATGTGATCCACCATCCGGATCCCGCCGCCGGGGTGCTGGTTCTGACGGGGCTCTACGCCGTCATGGTGGTCATCACCAGCGTGTTGGCCGGGCGGTGGAGCGATCGGGTGGGGAAGCGGAAGGTCTTCGTCGCCGGGGCATCGGCAGTGATCGCCTGTGCGGCGCTGATCATGGCGTTCTTCCAGGTCTGGCCGGCGGCGATGGTCGGCGCAGCCGTCCTGGGCATCGGCTTCGGCGCCTACCTGGCGGTCGATTTTGCCCTGTTGACCCAGGTGCTTCCCTCGGCGGCGGCCCGTGGCAAGGACATGGGGGTGGTCAATATTGCTGCCGCCTTGCCCCAGGTGGTGGCCCCGGCACTGGCCCTCGTGGCGGTGAAGTTCCTCGGCGGCTATCTGGCCCTCTTCGTCCTGGCGGCAATTATCGGTCTGGCTGCAGCAGCCTTGGTGTATCGGATCAAATCCGTCCCCTGATGGCTGACCCGTGGCGAGGGCGGCCGGGTTTCGGCGGTATTCTGGGTCAATGGATTGGTTACGCGAGGCTCCCTTTGGCTGGGCGTACCTCTTCCTTTTTCTGCTGTCCATGGCCCGCGCGAACACCACCTACTGGGTGGGGCGCGGCGTGGTCGCAGGGGTCAAGCATTCTCGTTTCGAATACGTTTTGGAAGGCCCGATCTACCGGCGGGCCAAACGCTTCGTCGCCCGCTGGGGGATCCTTGCGGTTCCGCTGTCCTTCCTGACCATCGGCATCCAGACCGCAGTCAACGCGAGCGCGGGGATGTCCAGGATGCCCTTATCTCGCTACCTTCCTGCGGTGATCGCCGGCTGCCTGATGTGGGCGCTGATCTATGCCACGGTGGGGATGGCTGTGGTCTACGCGGCGATTGCCGTTGGCTGGCAATGGATCGCTCTGGCGGGGGTTCTGGTGGTGGCCGGAGCCATCCTGTGGATCAGGTACCGGCGCAGGAACGGCTAGGCGGAGGGACCGGCTCTTATTCGGTCCGCACTGCCATGAACGACGCTGGCACCAGGTCTGCGCCCGCGACACCCTCGAGCATTCGCGGCTCGATGAGCACCCCCGAACGCAGGATGCTGATCTGCCCGGTGGACTCCAAGATCACGCAGGCGACCTCGGACCGGTGGCGGATGCCTGCCTGACGCAAGCGGGCGACCAATTCCCTTTCGGAAACATGGGTGCGGCGAAGGTTGGTCTGGACGATCTCGTCCCCGGCCATGAGCAGGAACGAGCGGTTGTTGATCATTCCCGAGACCCGCCGGAACCGACGCAGCTGCCCGGTGATCGCCTGCAGGGCCAGCAGCGTGACCAGGCCCAATGCGCCGGCGACCACCGTCGGGGTGTAGCCCAGGATCGCACGCCCGACGACGGCGCCGAGGGCGACGGCGGCCGCCAGATCGAAGCTGGACAGGCTGGCCATCGTGCGTTGGCCCATGATCCTGATCAGCGCCAGAATCACGAGATAGAGCGCGATGGCGGATACCACCACGCGTGCCGCGTCAATCCAGGTCAGTCCGTATTGTTCCCACATCTTTTTTCCTTTCCGCCAGCCTCCAGCCTAGACC
This sequence comes from Arthrobacter rhombi, assembly GCF_900163545.1. Lineage (GTDB taxonomy): Bacteria > Actinomycetota > Actinomycetes > Actinomycetales > Micrococcaceae > Arthrobacter_H > Arthrobacter_H rhombi_A. Next base: position 2,818 of record NZ_FUHW01000022.1, on the reverse strand, counting down.
GGGGGAATGCGGCGGTCCGACGGGGGGACGGGATCGAACTCTGCTACTGCTGTCCTGCCCCGTTCAGGATCTCGGCGGTCGGGGTATGGGCCAACCCCAGGGCCTCGGCCACGGGGGCGAAAGTGACGTGGCCGTCGTGCACGTTCAAGCCGTTGGCCAGCCCGGCGTCTTCCTGCAGTGCCTGGTGCCAGCCCTTGGAGGCGATGCGCAGTGCGTAGGGCAGGGTTGCGTTGGTCAGTGCCACCGTCGAGGTTTGCGGCACGGCACCAGGCATGTTCCCCACGCAGTAGTAGACGGCGTCGTGGACCGTGAAAGTGGGGTTGAGGTGTGTGGTGGTGTGCGACCCCTCGAAGCAGCCGCCCTGATCGATCGCGATGTCCACCAAAACCGATCCGGGGCGCATATGCGAGACCATTTCGGTGGTGACCAATTTCGGGGCGGCGGCGCCGGGGATGAGGACGGAACCGATGACCAGGTCGGCCGCAGCCACCTCGCCGGCGATCGTGAACTTGGTGGAGGCCAGGGTTTTGATCCGGCCGTTATAGGCGACATCGATTTCCTTCAAGCGGGCCAGACTGATGTCGATGATGGTCACGTCGGCGCCCATGCCCGAGGTGATCGCCGCGGCATTTTCGCCGGCAACACCACCACCGATGACCACCACCTTGGCCGGACGGGTGCCGGGAACACCTCCCATCAGGATGCCCGACCCGCCATTGGGCTGCTGCAGCTGGAAGGCCCCGATCTGTGCGGCGAGCCGGCCGGCGACCTCGGACATGGGGGCCAATAGCGGCAGGGTACGGCCCATGGTGACCGTCTCATAGGCAATCGCGGTGGCCCCGGCATCGATGATGGCCTGGGTGCATTCGCGGGAGGCGGCCAGATGCAGGTAGGCGAAGAGGATCTGTCCGGCGCGGATGCGGTGGTATTCTTCGGCGATCGGTTCCTTGACCTTCAGGACCATGTCGGCGCTGGCCCACGCGGCGTCGGCGTCTGCGCAGATCTGCGCACCGGCTTCAACGTAGAGTTCATCGGGAATACCTGAACCGAGGCCTGCGCCGGTCTCGACGATGACCTCGTGACCCTGTGCGACGAATTCGGAGACACCTGCCGGGGTGATGGCGACACGGAACTCGTTGTTCTTGATTTCACGGGGAACGCCGATGATCATAAGGACTCCTTGGTGTGTTTTCTGCGGCCCTTCGGGTGTTACACAGATTTTATTTCGGTACAATCGAGAATATCCGTAATTTCCATCCATCGGAAAGAGTGTGACGTGGCCACAGCGAAGAATGTTCGGACCGGTCGGCACTATGAGCTCGATGATATCGACCGTGGCCTCTTGCGGATGCTCACGGAGAACTCCCGGCGGACCAACAACTCGCTCGCCGAAGAACTCGGGATCGCCCCCTCGACCTGCCTGGCCCGCATGAATGCGCTGCGCGAAACGGGGGTCATCCGTAAATTCACACTGGATCTGGATCCAGAGGTCCTCGGACATGCGCTCGAGGCGCTGATCTTCGTGAGGATCCGTCCCGGGGCGCGGCACCTGATGTCCAGTTTTGCCGAGGAGATCCGCAGCAAGGCAGGGGTGATGCAGCTGTTTTTCCTCGGCGGAACGGATGACTTCGTGATCCATGTGGCGGTCAAAGATTCCAACGACGTGCGCCAATTCGTGCTCGACAACCTGTCGGCCAACCCGGCGGTGGCCTCCACGCAGACATCGCTGGTCTTCGAGCACACCCGCGGCGAAGTCCCCTGGCTCTAGGGTGTCCGACGGCGCAGGGTGATGGATCCCAACACAATGGAACCGACGATCCACGCCCCGATGAACAGGGCCCGCACCACGACATAACTGGAATCCTCGTCGCCGGTGGCCACGGCGGTCAGGGCGTCCATGGCGTGTGAGAGGGGCAGCCAGTCCCCGATGGTTTCCAAAACGCCAGGTAGTTGGGTGCGGGGCAAAAAGAGTCCTCCCAGCAGGATCTGCGGAAAAACGAAGGCCGGCATGAACTGGACGACCTGGAACTCGGTGCGGGCAAAAGCGCTGGCCAGGAGGCCCAGGGCGGTTCCCAGCAGGGCATCGGCGACGGCGATCACCAAGAGCAGCCACAGCTGGCCGTTGATTTCCAGGCCGCAGACCCAGATCGAGAACGTCACGGCGATCGCTGTCTGAGCCAGCGCGAGGAGCCCGAAAGCCAGCGTGTAGCCGAGGATGAACGACCCCTTGCCCAGTGGCATGGTCAGCAGCCGCTCGAGGGTCCCGGAACGGCGTTCGCGCAGCGTGCTGATGCTCGCCACCAGAAACATGATGATGAAGGGGAACATCGCAATAATGGCCGGCCCAATGGTGTTGAAGACATCGGTCTCCGTGAAGATCCAGGCCACCAGGCCGATGAGGAGACTGGGAACCACCAACAGGAGCGCCATCGTGCGTGGATCATGGAGGATCTGAGCCAGAACGCGTCCGGCGGTGGCCCATGTGGCGGAGAGGTTCATGGTTTGACTCCGTGGGTCGGAGCGGCCGCAGCCCTGCGATGTCGCCCAAGTGCCGGAAGGCTGGCCGGGGAGGGGGCACCATCGGAGGCAATCAGGGCCAGAAAAGCGTCCTCAGCTGTCTCTGTGTTCGTGGCCCGCAGCAGCCCTTCGGGGGAATCGTCGGCGATGAATCTGCCCTCGCGCATCAAGAGCAACCGGTCGCAGCGGGTGGCCTCATCCATCACATGGCTGGAAATCAGCAGGGTGGCCCCATCGGCGGCTAGTTGTATTGACCACGGACGTTGGTAACGCTCCGGGGTAGTTGAAATAGGGAAGACCT
>NZ_FUHW01000012.1 GCF_900163545.1 Arthrobacter rhombi | reverse complement strand
AGGTCTTCCCTATTTCAACTACCCCGGAGCGTTACCAACGTCCGTGGTCAATACAGCTAGCCCTCAAGTTGACTCGATGTTTCTGTATGGTGGAATTTTTATTTCGTTATCTACTGTAACCCCGCTCACATATCGATTGTCAAGACGCCGAGTGGCGATTCTTCACTTCTCTGACTCGCCGGTAGAGCGGTTGTCATGAGGCACTCCTCTGTTGGGAGCAAAAAAATCCCAGGACCCCTTGCCAGCCCAGTGAATCACGTCCATACTTATTCCATATTCCAAAAGTATTTTTCCGACAGACGGAAATTCGTATATCGAGGAGGACCGCATGACCACAGATCAGGATCGCCGGGACGACACCGGGCACCAGCCACGGGTCAGCCACTCGTCGCCACGTCCGTGCACCGAGCCCTTCTACGCCGTCGGGGGCTTGGATCCCGACTTTGCCCCTCCGTTGCACACTCCCAATAAGCCGGGGCTCTTCTCCCGCCTGGGTGCCGGCTGGCGCCGGGTCACCACTCTTCGCTAGGAGATGCAAGGGCCCTCAGCAGGGCTCCCAGACGCTCCAAACCGACCGCGGATGACTGGCACGGCAGAGTGCTCCCGCGTCAGGGACCGAGCGGCACAAGAGAATAATCAGGACAGCACAGCGCTGGCCGGGGAGCATGTGGCCCTGTCCAGCGCTTTTGCGATTCCGGGGACGGGCCCAGCGTTCCGCTGCCGCAACGTTGCGGACAGGAAGTCCACAGCGACACATCGGAAGACCCTGCGGCCCTCGGGATCCGCCTCAACAGCCGCCCTCCGGGACCCGGGCTGATATTGGCGCATTCGATGTCCCACCCCTGCGCATGACACCCCACATGAATCCGCCGTCCGCCCCCGGCAGGGGATGGGCGGCGGACAGCTACGTGATCTACCGAGCGGTCTGGCCGAAGCCGTAACGCTCGTGGGCCTGGCGGGCCGCCGAGGCCTCGACGTCCCCGCGACGCGCGAGCATCTGCAGTGTCCGCACCACCACCGACTGGGCATCAATCCCGAAGAAGCGTCGGGCAGCCGGGCGGGTGTCCGAGAAACCGAAACCATCGGCGCCCAGGGTCGCGAAGTCGTTCGGGACGAACTGGCGGATCTGGTCAGGGACCTGGCTGGCGTAGTCGCTCACCGCGATCACCGGCCCCTGGGCGTCGGCGAGCTTCTCGGTGACGTAGGCCTGCCGCACTCCCTTTTCCGGGTGCAGGAAGGCGTCCCGCTCTGCGGCGACGCCGTCGCGGCGCAGCTCGTTCCAGCTGGTCACCGACCAGACATCTGCCGAGACGCCCCACTCCTCGGCGAGGATCTGCTGGGCTTCCAGAGCCCACGGAACCGAAACGCCGGAGGCCAAGAGCTGGGCCTTGGGGCCTTCGCTCTGAGCGGGCGACAGCAGGTAGATGCCCTTGAGCAGTCCCTCCACGTCCAGGCCCTCGGGCTCTGCAGGCTGGGCAATGGCCTCGTTGTAAACGGTCAGGTAGTACATGACGTTGGGGTCTTCATGCTCGCCCCCATACATGCGCTCCAAACCGTCCCTGATGATATGCCCGATCTCGTAGCCGTAGGCCGGATCGTAGGTCACCACTGCGGGGTTGGTGGAAGCAAGGATCGGGGAATGCCCGTCCGCGTGCTGCAGGCCTTCACCGGTCAAGGTCGTCCGACCGGCGGTTGCTCCGATGATGAAGCCGCGGGCCATTTGGTCGCCGGCGGCCCAGAAGGCGTCACCGGTGCGCTGGAACCCGAACATCGAGTAGAACACGTACACCGGGATCAACGGCTCACCATGTGTGGCATAGGAGGTCCCTGCCGCGGTGAAGGCAGCCACCGCCCCGGCCTCGTTGATGCCGGGGTGGATCAGCTGGCCCTGCGGGGATTCCTTATAGGCCAGGACCAGATCGCGGTCCACCGACAGATATTCCTGTCCGCCGGGGTTGTAGATCTTTGCCGTGGGGAAGAAGGCATCCATCCCGAAGGTCCGCGACTCATCGGGAACGATCGGCACCACGCGGTTGCCGAATTTCTTATCCCGCATCAAGTCCTTGAGTAGGCGGACGAAAGCCATCGTGGTGGCCGCCTGTTGCTTGCCGGAGCCGCGTTTGGCGACCTCGTAGGACTTGTCTTCGGGAAGGTGGAGTTCTTCATGCTTGGTCCGACGTTCGGGGACCGCTCCGCCCAAAGCCGCACGACGTTCCATCATGTACTTGATCTCGGGGGCGTCCATCCCCGGGTGGTAGTACGGCGGGGAGTACGGGTCGGCTTCGAGCTGCTCATCGGTGATCGGGATCCGCAGCAGATCACGGAAGGCCTTCAGGTTGTCTGCCGTGAGCTTCTTCATCTGGTGGGTCGCGTTGCGCCCCTCGAAGCTGGTGCCCAGGCCGTAGCCCTTGACCGTCTTGGTGAGAATGACCGTGGGCTTGCCCTTGAACTCGGTCGCCGCCTGATAGGCAGCGTAGACCTTGTGGTAATCGTGGCCGCCACGCTTCAGGTTCCAGATCTGATCGTCGGTCAGATCCGCAACCATTTCCTTGGTCGCCGGGGTCTTCCCAAAGAAGTGTTCCCGCACGAACCCGCCGGACTCGGCCTTATAGGTCTGGTAATCCCCGTCGGGGGTGGTGTTCATGATGTCCACCAACGAGCCGTCAGAGTCCTTCTCGAGCAGGTCATCCCACTCGCGACCCCAGACCACCTTGATGACGTTCCAGCCGGCACCGCGGAAGAAGGCTTCGAGCTCCTGCATGATCTTCCCGTTGCCCCGCACCGGTCCATCAAGGCGCTGCAGGTTGCAGTTGATCACGAAGGTGAGGTTGTCCAGCTTTTCATTGGCCGCCAGCTGGAGGAAGCCGCGCGACTCCGGCTCGTCCATCTCGCCATCGCCCAGGAAGGCCCACACGTGCTGATCGGAGGTGTCCTTAATGCCACGGTTCTGCAGGTAGCGGTTCGACTGGGCCTGGTAGATCGCATTTGCCGGACCGATACCCATGGAGACCGTGGGAAATTCCCAGAAGTCGGGCATGGAGCGTGGGTGCGGGTACGAGGGAAGGGCATGGCCCTTCTTGGATTTTTCCTGGCGGAACCCGTTGAGGTCTTCTTCGGTCAGCCGGCCTTCCATGAAGGCGCGGGCGTACATGCCGGGGGAGGCGTGGCCCTGGAAGAAGACCTGGTCACCACCACTGGGGTGGTCTTTTCCACGCCAGAAGTGGTTGAACCCGACCTCATACATGGTTGCTGCGCCGGCATAGGTGGAGATATGCCCGCCGACCCCGATATCGGGGTGCTGGCCGCGGTGGACCATGATGGCGGCATTCCAGCGCATCCAGGCACGGTAGCGGCGTTCGACCTCCTCGTCACCGGGGAACTCCGGCTCGCGATCCACGGCAATGGTATTGACGTAGTCGGTGGTCAGTGGCCGCGGAACATCCACGCTGCGGTTGGAGGCGCGCTCCCAGAGGCTACCCATGATGTCCGAGGCATGCCTCGTCCCCCTGGCCTCCACCAGACCGTCAAAGGACTCCAGCCATTCGGCGGTCTCCTCCGGATCGGATCCAGCGGTGGTCGGGGAATCGTCGATGATACTCATGCATGCCTCTCTGACGTGTCCGGAACGGGTGACATTCCGCGGTCAACACAATTCATATTGAATCTCGCCATGTGGAAGTTTCTTCTCACAGAGCAATATCCAGTGAACGCGGTCACAGCCACGCTGTCAATCCGTTCACGAAATATTGATTCTCCATTCTTCGCATCATAAGTATTGCCCGAGCCCGAATCCGGTGATGCACTTCTCCCATGACCACCACAGTGATTGCCATCGGCACGAAGAAGGGCCTCTGGATCGCCACGAGCGAGAACCGTCGTGACTTCACCCTGGGCGAGCCGCATTTCCTGAATTTGGAAGTGCCGTCCGTCGCCATCGACAACCGCGGCCCCCGACCGCGTATTCTTGCCGGCATCAATGACTGGCATTGGGGTCCGACGGTTGTCCACTCTGACGACCTGGGCGTCACCTGGTCCGAACCCGAGGACGGAGCCATCGCCTTTCCCGCCGATACCGGGGCCGCCCTGGAGCGGGTTTGGCATCTTCAACCGGATACCGACGAGCGTCCCGGCGTCATCTGGGCTGGCTGTGAGCCGACCTCCGTCTGGAAATCGACCGACGGCGGGGAGAGCTTTGAACTGAACCGAGGGCTCTGGGACCACCCGCACCGCCCGGACTGGGGCGCGGGATTCGGAGGCGCTGCCGTCCACACGATCATTCCTCATCGCGTCGACCCACAGACGGTGCACGTGGCGATGAGCACCGGCGGGGTCTACTGCAGCCATGACGGAGGCACCACCTGGCAACCACGGAACCGGGGAATCTCTGCGGGCTTCATGCCCGACGAGGAGCCTGAGTTCGGCCAATGCGTGCACCGCATCACCGCCGATGCGGCCAACCCCGACAGGCTCTATGCCCAGAACCATGGTGGCGTGTATCGCACCGACGACGCGGGCGAACAATGGAACGATATCGCCGCCGGCCTCCCCTCCGATTTCGGCTTCACCTTCCTGGCCCATCCCCGCACCCCGGACACGGCATGGACATTGCCGCTCGTGGCCGATATCCAGCGCGTACCGGCCGGCGGACGCCTCAGCCTCTACCGGACCAGCGACGCTGGCGCCTCGTGGACCGAACAGCACCACGGTCTACCGGATAACGAATACAACGTCGTTCTGCGAGACGCCGCCGATATTGACGCACCGGACCCCGAGGGCTCGGCCGGACTGTACCTGGGCACCCGCGGAGGCGAGATACACGCCAGCAACGACGAGGGCAACACCTTCCACCAGGTGGCGTCCCGGCTGCCTGACGTTCTCAGCCTGCGCGCCGGATCGGTGGGGTGAGGGCGTGGCCAGTGCCAGCCTTGAAGTTCCCGGGACGTTGGCACCGCTGTGGGGAGAGCAACGCCGGGCCGTGATCGAATTCGATACCGGAGCCCCCCTGGCCGACTTCCTGGATCAGGCCGCACAGGGACACCCACGATTCGCCCGACGCATCCGCGACGAGACCGGGGCGGTCCGCCGCTACGTCAACGTGTTCATCGACGGTGAGAACGCCAGGGCCTTGGAAGGTTTGGCCACGGTGGTCCCGGACGGGGCCAGCGTGCTGATCATCCAGTCGGTCGCCGGAGGCTGAATCCGACAGCCGAGGATAAGCTGACATCACCCGCCAGCAGCCCGAAGGGATCCAGACCATGCCAGCCGCTCCACACTCTTCGACCCGGCACAGTCCCCACGACACGCCGCCACCCGGGGTCGCCGGAAGGTTCCAGGCAGTGATTGCCGACCTCCCGTCGTCGTGCTTCGCCTTCGTCATGGCCACTGGAATCGTCTCGGCCGCTCTGTTGAAATCTGGTCGGGCTGTTCCGGCGGAAATCCTTTTCTGGGTGGCGATCTCAGCGCTGGTACTCCTAATCGTCGCCACGATTTGGCGAGCTATTGCGTATCCGGGACGGTTCGCTGCTGACATCATCTCCCCCGCGAAAACCTTCGGGTTCTTCAGCTTCGTGGCGGGTCTCAATGTCCTCGGGCTCCACTACGTCATGACCGGACGCCCCGGTATCGCCCTGGCGCTAGGCGGTGTGGCGGCAACAGCATGGCTGGTCCTGACCTACCTGATCCCTGGCGTGCTGTTACTGCGCCCGCAGAGCACCCCCATCCTTAATTCGGCCAACGGCAGCTGGTTCCTCTGGGTCGTGGCCACCCAGTCCATGGCCTCCGCGGCCGCCGCCGCGGCAGGGGCGCATGACAGCGGGGGTCTGGCGACCCTGGCAGCGGCCTTCTGGGGCATCGGAGTCATGCTGTATCTCCTCATCGGCACGCTAATCACCCTGCGATTGATCACCCGCGCCAACCGGCCCGCGGACCTGAGCCCCACCTATTGGATCTTTATGGGCGCGACAGCAATTTCGGTTTTAGCCGGCAGCGCCCTGTTGAAGCTGCCGGATACCTTCGAGGCCATCGCTGCGATGCGTTCCTTCGTCCGCGGTTCCAGCTTCATCCTCTGGTCCCTGGGCCTGTGGTGGGTACCGCTGCTGATCCTCTTCGGCATCTGGCGTCACGTCGTCCACCACCACAACATGCGCTATGAGACGGCCCTGTGGTCCATCGTCTTCCCCCTGGGCATGCTAGCCACATCGTCCATGATGTTCGGCCAGGGGCAGTCGATCGAGATCATCGACCAGATCGGCCACGTGACCGTCTGGGTCGCGGTCCCGGCCTGGAGCATCGCCGTGATCCTCATGGTGGCCGCTGCCATCCGATGGCTGCGCAACCCGCCCCAGGAGCCCAGCCCGAGTCCCGCGTGGGCGGACTCCACCCACGTCGGCGAGAATCAACCGTAGGAAGACGCCGCCGATAGCGAGTCCGCTCCGTCGGTTAGAACCCTCCGCCGCCTTCGGTGGCCATGTTGTTGAAGCGCTGGTAGTGGCCCTGGAACGCAACGACGATGTTCTTGGTCGGACCGTTACGGTTCTTGGCCACGATGATGTCGGCTTCGCCGGCGCGGGCGGATTCCTTGTCGTAGATATCCTCGCGGTGCAACAGGATCACCAGGTCGGCGTCCTGCTCGATGGAGCCGGATTCACGCAGGTCCGAAACCATCGGCTTCTTATCGGTACGTTGCTCGGAACCACGGTTGAGCTGTGAGAGGGCCACGACGGGGACGTCGAGTTCCTTGGCCAGCAGCTTGAGTGCACGGGAGAACTCCGAGACCTCTTGCTGGCGCGATTCCACCTTCTTGCCCGAGCTCATCAGCTGCAAGTAGTCCAACACCACGAGCTTGAGGTCGTGGCGCTGCTTCAAACGGCGGCATTTAGCGCGAATTTCCATCAGCGACATGTTCGGGGAGTCGTCGATGTACAACGGGGCCTCGTTCAACCGCCCCATGGTGGTGGCGATCTTTCCCCACTGCTCGTCCTTGATGGTGCCCTTGCGGAGGTCCTGCAAACCGATGCTCGCTTCGGCGGAGAGCAAACGCATGGCGATCTCATTGCGGCCCATCTCCAAGGAGAAGACCACGGTGGTCATGTTGTTCTTGATGGAGGCCGAACGGGCGATATCCAGGGCGAAGACCGACTTGCCCACGGCAGGGCGTGCCGCGACGACGATCATCTGGCCGCCGTGGAGGCCCTGGGTCAGTTCGTCGAGTTCATAGAGACCGGTCGGCACCCCGATCATCCCCTCCCCGCGCTGGCCCGCCGATTCGATCTCGTCGACGGTGCCTTCGATGATGTCGCGCAGTGGGACGTAGTCTTCGGAGGTGCGGCGTTCGGCCACGGCGTAGATCTGGGCCTGCGCGTCGTTGACGATCGCGTCGACCTCGCCGTCTTGGCTATAGCCCATCTGCACAATCTTGGTGCCGGCTTCAACCAAGCGGCGCAGGACCGCCCGTTCACGGACGATCTCCGCGTAGAAGCCGGCGTTTGCCGCGGTCGGCACCGACTGGATCAGCGTGTGCAGGTACGCGGGGCCGCCGACACGAGAGATCTCGCCGCGTTTGGTCAAGTGGTCCGAGACCGTCACCGCATCTGCTGGTTCACCCCGACCATAGAGGTCGACGACGGCCTCGTAGATCGCTTCATGTGCCGGACGGTAGAAATCGACACCCCGCAGGACTTCGACACAGTCGGCAATGGCGTCCTTCGAGAGCATCATGCCACCGAGCACGCTCTGCTCCGCCACGAGGTCCTGGGGCGGAGTCCGCCCCATGTCAGATGAATTCGACGACCCTGATTCGGTGTGCGTGAGCGTCACGTCCGGTTCCTTCCCTCTCAACGCGGCGCCGGTGATACGGCCCCGCCACGTCCCTTCAGTATCCCAGTGAATGCGCCCTCCCAACACAAGGGTGGCGGGGGTGGTTGCAGACCGGGGAAATCGACCCGGTTGGAGCCGGGGACCCTGTCACCCTATGCTCCCAACCCGTAGAACCAAAGGGAGTTATCCACAGCCCATGTGGAGAACCTGTGGGTGACGCGGCGTGTTGTGTGCACAGACTGGGGATGAGCCTGTGGATTACATTTGATTTTTCTTGATTAATGCGGTCTGACTAGGGGTTTTATCTGTGGATAACATTTGATGGAAATATGTTTTTGGTCAACATTCACCCTGTACTTGCAGGTTGCCAACCAGCACGCCTGTGTGCCTTAGCGACTTATCCACAAGTTGGTACTAGTTCTCCACAGACACGCCGCCTGCTGTGGGTTGCTTTGACATGAGCGATATCCGGCCGAGGCCGGACGCCTCATGCCGCGGATCAGCCGACCTGGCAGACACACTGCATGCCAACAGCCAGCGGCAGCCCTGCGGTGATGTGGGGACCGCGCATCATCGGCTTCGGTGCCTACCATTTCCGTTACGCCGCCGGGCGCGAAGAAGATGCCCCGGCCATCGGGTCCTCTCCCCGGGCCTCGTCATGGACCCCCTCTGGGCTGACGGGCCCCCTCGTGTCCGCGGACCTCTGCGGCGCACTGGGCAAGCACCGACGCGGCGCCTCCTGCCGCTACGTCAGTACCTTGGTCGGCGTCGACCTCGGCATCCTGCGTGACCTCATGGATACTGGACATCACTCCGTGATGGCCGAACTCCACCAGCCCTGAACAAGCATGGGGGGCGGGCAAGTGCCATGATGGACGCAAGACCGTCGTCCGGGCGGCGGCACCTGAACCCCAGGAGGGGACATGTTTGAGATCAGCGGTTCGGAACTGCTCACCACGATCATCGCCATCGTTGTCCTATTCGCGGCTTTTGGCGCCTTGACATGGGTCTTCAAGACACGGCCTTCGGGTCACCCCAACGACGCCGACCAATACATCGCCCGGCTGAACGCCGCCGCAGCCCACCAACAGCAAATCGATACCCAGAAGGCTGAGAAGATCCGAGCGGCCACGACGGCCCGCGCCGCCCAGGCAGCCAGCACCTCCCCCGGACGTACCGGCCAGAGCACCGGATTCGACCACGAGCACCCCCAGGGGATGGCACCGGGGCCCGGAAATCCTAACTTTGAACGCGTGATGCAGCTGGTCAATGAAGGAAACTACGTCTCCGCGGTCCGTAAGATCAGACAGGACACCGGTCTGGGTCTGCTCGAAGCGAAACGGTACGTGGACTCCCTGCGCGGCCTGTAACCGCACCATCGGGCCTTAGACGAGGGCGTCTGCCTGCAGGGTACGGAAGGCCGAACCGTGGAAGACCAGGGGGTCGTTAGCCCCATCGTGGGTGGCATGCCCGTGGACGCGCAACAGGACCACATGGTGGTCCCCGGCCGGGATTTCGTGTTCCACGCTGCAGTCCAACCACAGCGCTGCCTCCTGCAGGAAAAGCGCCCCCTCGTCGGTGGAATCCAGCCTCAATCCGGCGAACCGGTCACCGGATTTGGAGGCGATCTGCCGACAGACCCGCTCATGGGCTTCCCCGAGGACCGAAACACCGATCCGTCCCGCGCCCCGAACAATCGGCCAGGTACGGGAGGTGTTTTGTACAGCGAACATCACCAACGGAGGGTCCATGGAGACCCCGACGGTGAAGGAGGAGGCGACCAGGCCCTGCGGCTCGCCGTCGATGATCGCACACAGTGCAGCGATCCCCGAGGGGTGGCGGGCGAAGGCCTGACGGAGTGCGTCGGGTTGAAGATCATGGGACAGTGTCATCTGCTCTGCTTCCGGCGTTTGGCACGCCCCATGGGTCCAAAGAATCCAAACGGCGTGCGGTACTTGCCGTTCGGGAAGCCGAACGGCCGAATCATCACCTGGAGCACCCCACTACCGTGAGAGGGTTGCCGGCCACCGAGCCAGGGCTTGGAAGGTGGCGCTCTTGATTCACGTTCCACGCTAGAGCCGGTAGGTACACGGGGTCAAAGATCTCCGCAATATTTCGCAAGGTCCATCCCCGGCAGTGACCGGTGGGGCAAGCCAGCGAACTCGGGGGCACCCTTAAACGCCCGAGGGGCCCCACGCTGACGCGTGGGGCCCCTCGGTTCCACCGTGGCCGGCGCACGTCCCCTGGACGAAGCCGGCTACCGGTGGTGGCTACTTCTTCGCGGCGACGACCTGCAGGTCGATGGTCGCGGAGACGTCCTCGTGCAGACGGACGGTTGCCTGATAGTTGCCAGTCGACTTGATGTGCTCGGGGATTTCCACCGTGCGCTTGTCGATCGAGCCAAGGCCTGCGGCCTCGACTGCGTTGGCGATATCGGCGGTCTTGACGGTGCCGAAGAGGCGACCACCCTGGCCGGCCTTGACCGTGATCTTGACCGCCTGGGCGGACAAGCTCTTGGCCAGTGCCTGGGCATCCTCGAGGGATGCGATGGCGCGAGCAGTGCGGGCAGCCTTGATGGACTCGACCTGCTTCTCACCACCCTTGCTCCAGAGCAGCGCGAAACCGCGGGGCAGCAGGTAGTTACGTGCGTAACCATCCTTTACCTCGACGACCTCGCCAGCGGTACCAAGACCGGTTACTTCGTGGGTCAGAATCAGCTTTGCCATGGTGTTATCCCTTCCTAGCCGCGGCCAGCGCCGGAGTAAGGCAGCAGGGCAACTTCACGCGCGTTCTTGATGGCCTGGGCGATCTTGCGCTGCTCCTGGACGGAGACGCCTGTCACGCGACGGGCACGGATCTTTCCGCGGTCGGAAATGAACTTGCGCAGCAATGCTACGTCCTTGTAGTCGATGACAGTGATGTCAGCGGCCTTCAAGGGATTGGACTTTGGTTTGGGCTTACGGAGTTCAGCCTTAGCCATCGTGGAGCTCCTTTATCTGGTGGAGCCCGCAGAATTTTTCCGCGGGATGGTGAATAAATGGTGTTGCGTTAGAAGGGAGGTTCGTCGGACCCGCCGGCGTTGCCCCATCCCCCACTGTTGGAGGAGGAAGCCCAAGGGTCCTCAGCTGGAGCATTCCAGGTACCGCCCTGGTTTCCGCCGGGGTTGCCCCCACCGAAGCCAGCGTTGCCGCCCTGGTTTCCGCCACCGAAGTTTCCTCCGGCATTACCGCCACCGAAGCCGCCACCACCCGAGTTATTGCGCTGGGTGCGGGTGACCTTGGCGGAAGCGTAACGAAGCGAGGGGCCGATCTCGTCGGCATCCAACTCCATGACGGTGCGCTTCTCGCCTTCCTTGGTTTCGAAGGAACGCGACTTCAACCGACCCTGGGCGACTACTCGCATGCCCTTGGTCAGCGTCTCGGCGACATTTTCGGCAGCATCGCGCCATACCGATGCGCGCAGGAACAGCGTTTCGCCGTCCTTCCACTCATTGGTCTGGCGGTCGAAGGTCCGCGGGGTCGAGGCAATGGTGAAGTTCGCCACTGCAGAACCTGACGGGGTGAAACGCAATTCCGGGTCAGCGGTGAGATTTCCGATGACCGTGATGACGGTTTCGCCTGCCATGGTGCCTCCTTGAGTCGGTTTCTACGAACAGTCGGCGCAGATTACTCTGCGACGACCTTCTGGTCTTCCGGGCGGGTGATCTTGGTGCGCAGGATCGTCTCATTGAGCGAGAGCTGGCGGTCAAGTTCCGCGGAAGTAGCCGGGGTTGCGGTGAAGTTAACCACCGCGTAGATGGCTTCTGCCTTCTTCTTGATCTCGTAGGCCAGCCGGCGGCGGCCCCAGATATCAACATTGTCGACGGTGCCACCATCGTTGCGGACGACGTCAAGGAACTTGCCAAGAGTCGGTTCCACGGTACGTTCGTCGACCTCGGGGTCGATCAGTACCATCAGTTCGTATGCACGCATGTGAACCCACCTCCTTTGGGCTAAACGGTCACGGTCTTTCCGTAACAGGAGGTTCTGTGCGTTGGCCGCAGGCGTTTCAGGGGTCAGAAACGGCACAAACAGCCTGACACATCCTACCCGATGTCTGTTCGACCACCCTAACCCGGGTCTGCGGCGCAGCGGACAAGGCCCCTGTAGGCTGTGGATGACCTCCGCTGCCGGTGTCCGGAAGCCATCATCTCCTCCCGTCATCGGGCCACAGCGGTGAGCGCTGCCCTCAGAGGCCAGCACGGGCCGCCAAACCATCTTGACGCAGGGTAGCGGTCAACTGCCGTTCAAACTCCGGAGCGACGGTCGCCATATAGGTATCCGAGATGTGGTTCTGGTCCCGGTAGACCAGCACGTTGCCGACCACCGCCGGGCAAAGTTTTTTCGTACAGAACTGGTCGGTGAAATCCAACAGTTCCACCCGCGGTTCTCGTTGCCGTGCTGCGCCGAACCAATCGTCGCCGGCCAGCGCATCGTCTCGGTCTCGGCCGCAGTGGCGCAACCGGTCCCAGTTCTTGGCAACGCAGTCCCTGGCCATGATGTTCTGGCTTGGGGTGGGGGTGTCCCGGATGGCGATGACCTCCGTGCCGGAGTCTTCCAGCTGCCTCCAATAGTCGGCGGCCCCCTTTTCGGCGGCCACCGCCCCTCCTGCGAACTCGGCACCGGTCCATCCTGCGGTGAGGACCACATCGATATCCTGGCGCCCGGTCAGTTCGTTGAGCCGGGCTCCGTTGGCATCGACGCAGTCGATGAAGCCCTCCTTCTGTGCGGTGCGAACGGCTCCGGTAAAGGCGCAGGAATTCTTCAAATGGGTGATAATCCGCCAGTTATGCTGCCGTGCCAGCGGCTCCAGGGCCTCCCACCACTGGGTGGCATGTGAGTCGCCCACCAGGGCAATGGTGAAGTCGGCTTCCGGCCCTGCCCCGAATTCGCAAGACCCCGACGTGCGGGCCGCCGGGCTGGCAACGCAGCTCCCCAGATCAGGGAAGTCCTGACCCGCGGTGGCGGGTACCGGAATGATCTGATGGTTCCCGGACGCGAACGCCGCGCCGGTGGCAATGGATGCCGCCCCGAAACCCTTCGGCGGTGAATTCCTGAGTTCCTGGACCTCGCCGTCCTGGGCTGCCATGACCTGCTGTTGGCCGATGCTGGGAACCAGCGACAACACGGTGGCCAGGAGTACTGCGGTGGCACCGACCAGCAAGGCCCGGATGTTGTTCTGGGCCACAGGGCGCCACGCGCGAGCCGGGGTTTCGACATACCGGTAACTGATCCAAGCGGCGGCGAGGCTCAGGCCCAGGAGTCCGATGCTTTCCAGCGGGCGGGGCTCCTTCCCGGTGATGAGAACGAAGAAGATGAAGACCGGCCAATGCCATAAATAGAGCGAGTAGGAAAGATTTCCGACCGCCTGGATCGCCGGGTGGTCGCTGAGACGGTTCAGGCTCAAGGGTCCCGAGGTCCTGCCCGCCAGGATGATCGCCGCGGTCCCCAACACCGGCACAAGCGCCGCATAGCCGGGGAAGGAGGTTTCGGCGTCGTACCCGAAGACCGAGCAGCAGATGGCTGCCAGCCCGCCCAGAGCCAGCAGCGAACGGGCCAGGGGGGAGGTGAGGGCCGGTACCGCACGCCACGGGTAGGATTTCGCGCGCGGAGCCATCACGACGGCGAGTATCCCGCCGACTCCCAGTTCCCACATCCTGGCGGGAGTCACGAAATAGGCTGAAGCGTCCCCGGAGGCGGTCAGCTCAATGCTGTAGATCAGAGATGCCGCCGAGCCGACGCCGAAAAAGACGAGCAGCAGGGGGACCACGTCCCTGCTCCTCGACACCCTACGGCCCTGCCCGCGGGGTTTGCGGACCAGCGCCAGGGCCGCCAGAACCAACAACGGCCACAGCAGATAGAACTGTTCCTCCACAGCCAGCGACCAGAAGTGCTGCAATGCGGTGGCAGGGTTTTCGGCGGCGAGGTAGTCCACCGAATCGGCGGCCAAAACCCAGTTCTGCACCGAGAAGACCGAGGCCAGCGCCTGGGTACCGATGGTCCCCCACAAGGTGACTGGGCCGAAGACCAGGGTGGCCGTGACGACGGCGGCGATGGTGACGAGGGCGGCCGGCAGGATGCGTCGGACGCGTGCCGCCCAGAAGGCCGGCAGGCTGATCCTTCCGGTCCGACGTGCTTCGCGCAGTAGATGGCCGGTGATCAGGAAACCGGAAATCACGAAGAACACGTCGACCCCGACGAACCCACCCGGAACCACCCGTGGTTCGAAGTGGTAGGCAACGACCACGAGGACGGCCAGGGCACGCAATGCCTGGATTTCCGGGAGGTACGACCTGGGGCCGGCGGATGGTGAACTCATGCCCGTGAGCACACCATCCCCGGATGGCCCGCGCGTGACCATCCGGTGTCCACCGGACGGCCATCAGGATACGTCTACTTAGCCGGCGAAGAATCCCCGGGTCACGCGGGCCAAGGCCAGCGGATCCTCGACGGCACACATTTCACGTGCCGAGTGCATCGAGAGCAGGGCGATGCCGACGTCGACGGTGCGGATGCCCAAGCGGGTCGCGGTCAGCGGTCCGATGGTCGATCCGCAGGGCATGACGTTATTTGAGACGAACTCCTGATAGGGGACGTTCACGGCTTGGCAGAGGGCAGCCCAGAGACCGGCGCCTACCGCATCGGTGGTGTACCGCTGATTGGCGTTGATCTTCAGCAACGGGCCGCCTCCCAGAACCGGGCGGTTGGCCGGGTCATGGCGTTCTGGGTAGTTCGGGTGGACCGCATGACCGGCATCGGCAGAAATGCAGACGGAGTCGGCGAAGGCCCGGGCCCGTTCTTGGACCCCGCCGCCGGCAGCGTCCACGATGCGTTCAAGCACATCCTGCAGGAAGGGCCCGCTGGCCCCCGAGCGGGAGGCCGAACCGACCTCTTCGTGGTCGAAGGCGGCCATCACCGCAATATGTCCTGGGCCGTCGTCGTTCTCCGACGTGGCTTCAGGACCCCAGCCACGGTGTTCTGCATGGTCGATCAGTGCGACCAGTGAGGCGTGCACCGAGGAGAGGTTGTCCAACCGCTGGGAGGCCAGGAACTCGCCCCGGCCACCGAAGAATGCGGGTTCCTGGGCAATGGTGGTGACGATGTCGTACCCGGTGATCGTTTCCGGGTCGACCCCCGCATCCGCTGCCAGGATGGCGAGCAGGTCCGCTTGGCTCGGGTCCCCGAGCCCCCACACGGGGTTCATATGTTGCTGCTTATCCAGGGTGAGCCCGTCGTTGACCGCCCGGTCCAGGTGAATGGCCAGCTGCGGGAAGCGCAGCAGGGGGCCGGTCCGCACCAGGTGTTCGGTGCCGCCGGAGGTGACCACCCGGCCGGAGAGGATCAGTTCTCGATCGAGCCAGGAATTCAGCAGGGGTCCACCGTAGATCTCGACGCCTGCCTGCAGCCAGCCTTCACGTCCGGTCGTCGGTTTCGGTTTGAGTTTGAACCCGGGGGAGTCGGTATGGGAACCCAGGATGTGGAATCCGGTGGTGGCGGTGGCTCCTGCGGGAATGAACCAGGCGATGACCGCACCGTCACGCACCGTGTAGTAGCCGCCGGGGGTGTGGTCCCAGGTATCGGACTCTGCCCGGGCACTGAACCCGGCGGCGGCCAGCCGGCGGGCGACCTCGGCGGCGGCATGGAAGCTCGACGGCGATGCCGTGACGAACGCCCCCAGATCCTTGGCGTGTTCCTGTGCTTCCGACGTGGCCATACCCATCCTTAGGTGTTGTGTGTTCCGTAACTCATCCGCGGTTCCTGCCATTCCACCCGCCGTGACGATAAACGGCAAATGCCACCGCCACCACGCCGACGCCCATCACGACCGGTCCGGCCACCGGCTGGTGGAGTACCGCGACGAGGAAGGCCCCCGAAGCAAAGAGCACCACGGCCAGCATG
This sequence comes from Arthrobacter rhombi, assembly GCF_900163545.1. Taxonomy (GTDB): domain Bacteria; phylum Actinomycetota; class Actinomycetes; order Actinomycetales; family Micrococcaceae; genus Arthrobacter_H; species Arthrobacter_H rhombi_A. The sequence goes on along the minus strand of NZ_FUHW01000012.1, from coordinate 26,909 downwards.
AACCACGGATTGCGCAGGAATTCTATGTTCATGTTCTAGTAGTCCAGACCCTGGCTCGGGACCACCAGGCCGGTCTCGTAGGCGTAGACGACGGCCTGGACGCGATCGCGTAGATGCAGTTTCGTGAGGATCCGCCGCACATGGGTCTTCACCGTTGCTTCGGAGAGGAAGAACCGGTGGGCGATCTCCGCATTGGAAAGACCCTCGGAGATGGCTCCGAGGACCTCGAGTTCGCGGGGGGTCAGATCCTGCAGGAGGGGGTCGCGTTCGGGGTGTCCGGCGGACGTCGCCCCCGTTCCCGCCCCGTGCTGCTTCGTGCCATCCGACGGCGCACCATCGGGACGTCTGACATAGGTTTCGAGTAGCCGGGCGGTGATCCGCGGGGCCACGACGGCATCACCGCTGGCCACCAGCCGGACGGCGTTGACCAGTTCGGCGGGGGCCACGTCCTTGAGCAGGAACGCCGAGGCGCCGGCCCGCAGACCGGCAAAGGCATATTCGTCCAGGTCGAAGGTGGTCAGGATGATGATCTTCGCGCACGGGACCTGCTCGGCGATGCGACGGGTGGCCTCGATCCCGTCCACCTTGGGCATCCGCACGTCCATGAGCACCACGTCGGGGGTGGTTTCCAGCGCGAGGGCCACCCCCTCCTCCCCATCGGAGGCCTCCCCGGTGATGAAGAGGTCATCTTCGCCTTCGAGGATGAGCCGGAATCCCATGCGCAGTAGCGGCTGGTCATCGACCAGCAGGATGCGGATGGGGTCCCCGGGTCGACGTTCGGGAACCTCCCCCTCGGGCGTCTGGGCTTGAGGCTGTGGTTTTTCGGTGCCGGATGGTCCGGGGCTCTCGTTCATCGTGTGGCTTCCCCCTGGGATGGCTGGTGTTCGGTGGCCTGTTCGGGAACGGTCAGAATCGCGTGGACGACCCACCCTCCGCGTGGTCCGGGGCCGGCGTACACGGACCCGTCGTAGATGGCTGCACGTTCGCTCATGCCCTTGAGGCCCTGGCCGCTGCCGATGGCATCACGTTTGGCGCCCAACAGTTGGCCATTATCGGTGACCTTGATCCGCACGGTGTCCTCATCGCGGGAGAGATCTACGTGGACCCGGGTCACCGCTCGCCCGTAGCGCAGCACGTTGGTCAACGATTCCTGCACGATCCGGTACGCGGTCAGCTGGAATGCCGCATCCACCGGCAGGGCGGAGCCGGTATGAGTGATCTGCAGGGGGAGCCCGGCGACCCGGAACCCCTCGAGCATGTCGCTCAGTGAGGACGACGCCGGTTGGGGCGCCAAGGGGGCATTGGAGCCATCGCGGAGCACACCGATGACCCGGCGCATATCGGCCAGGGCGCTACGGCCCGTGGAGGAGAGTTCGTCCAGCACCTCGGCGGCCCGTTCGGGGTCGCGACGCAAGACGACCCGCGCCCCGTCGGAGAGGGCGATCATCACCGACAGTGAGTGGGCGACGACGTCGTGCATTTCCCGGGCTATGCGGTTGCGTTCTGCCACTTGGGCCAGTCGTTGGACCCGGGAACCCCAGTTGGCCAGCTCGGCTTCGTGGAGCCGCTTATTGCGGATGGCGGCGCCGATGCCCACCACGGAGAAATTCGACAGGACGGTCAGCGCAGCCATCATCCAGACGAACGTTTCCGCCGGAGGGGTGTCTTCGACCAGGAACCGGGTGGCCGCCTCGGGGACTTGGAAGGCCGGCAGGACGACGACGAACTGCACGAGGAGCTGCATGGCACTCAGCAGCGCAGCCATCGTGAACATACGCCGAGCGGTATATAGGGTTGCCGTTGTATAGAGGACGAGCCAAACGGCGATGCTGGTCGCCGAAAAGTAGGGGTCCACGAGTTGCATCCCGATTTCAATCAGGAAGACGACCCCCAAGACGGCCATCGGCCAGCGCCGCCGGACGACGAGCAGAACCGCAATGAGCAGCACTCCGGCCCACGGCACCCACCGGCCGTTGAGCGCCGATTCCAGCCCCGAGGCGGCGGTGACCAGGAAGTAGGTGACGGCCAGCAGGACGTCCATGAGCGTGCGGTGTGAACGCATGAAACGACGCGCTGGACCTCGCCGTTGTTCGGTGAGCTCGGCAAAGGTCTGCGCCGGTGCGTCCTGGGCCTCCCCCAGCGGTGCTGTGCTCATGTTCTCAGCTTAGCTTTCGGTCGCAGCAGGTGGGTGGGCCCACGAGAACCGCGGATGGTGGCGGCCGTTCGTTCCGCCACCATCCGCGGTGGTTCGTGGCGCCGGCCGGGGAAACCCCGGGCGGCGGTGTCGGTCTAGACGTCGCGACGCCGAATGACCAGCAGGGTGACGACCACCGGAACCAGCGCCCACAGCCCCAGGACCACCCCTGACTGCCACTGCTCCAGGGCGCCCTCGGCGGGCGTGGCGCCGATGAGGTTGCCGAAGGCGGCATCCGGCAGGAAACGGCTGGCGTCCTGGATGAAGTCGTTGGTAATCAGGGCCAGAACATTCGGCAGGACGAAGACGATGCCGACGAGCGTGACGATCGCCCCTGCCGAGTTGCGCAGCAGACCACCCAGCGACATGCCGAGCAGGGCAATGACGGCCACATAGGCGGCGCCGATCCAGAGGTAGCGCTGGAACGTCTCACTGGAAAGGTCCTGTTCCAGCGAATAGTTGGACAGGATCGGCATGATCACCAGAGCCGCCAGCAATGTCGAGACCACGGTGACCACGAGGGACACCACCGCGACCAGCAGGGTCTTGGCCAGGACGACAGGGAACCGTTTCGGGATGGCGGCGAAGGTGGCCCGGGCCATGCCGGTGGTGAATTCCGAACTCATGACCAGCACGCCGATGGAGCCGACGATGAGCTGGGAGAACATGATGCCCGAGGAGGCAATCGAGTTGCCGAGCGCTTCCATATCTCCCATGGCCGCCGCGGCCTCGGGATCACTGCTGAGGGCCTCCTGCGAGGAGCCGATGCCCCAGGCTGCCACTGCGGCGATGCCGATCATGATGACCAGGGTGGTCAGCAGCAGGATGAGGGAGGAGGGCACCGAGGTGAATTTGATGGTCTCCGAGCGGACGGCCCTGCCGAAGGAAGTTCCCTTGCCCTCGGTGGCCCTGGACTGCTGGGCCGCGGGTGCCTGGTGGGTTTCGGTGCTCATTTGCTGGCCCGCCTTCCGGTTTCACGTTCTGGCTCGGCCCCGGTGACGGGACCCGAATGGTATTCGACGTCGTCGCGGGTCATATCCATGTAGACGTCCTCCAGGGAGGCCTGCAGCGGGGTGAGTTCATAGACCAGCACGTTGGTATCCAGCGCCCTGCGGGCGATGTCGCGGGGGGTGATGCCCTGGATTTCGAGGGCATCGGGGCCCGTGGTGGTGACCGTGACTTCCGGTGCTGCCAGCGATCTGACCAGTTCGTCGGGGGTGTCGGTGCGCACCCTGGTGCGGGCCCCGCCGGCCCCGGAAAGGACGTCGGCCATGGGGGCGTCGGCCAATAATTTGCCGCGTCCGATGACGATCAGGTGGTCTGCGGTCTGCGCCATTTCGCTCATCAAATGTGAGGAGAGGAAGACGGTGCGGCCCTCGGCGGCCAGGCCTTTGGCCATGTTCCTGACCCAGAGGACGCCTTCGGGGTCCAGCCCGTTCACCGGCTCGTCAAGGATCAGGGTGTGGGGGTCCCCCAGCAGGGCGGCGGCGATGCCGAGGCGTTGGCCCATCCCCAGGGAGAACCCGCCGACGCGTTTGCGGGCCACGGGCGCCAGCCCGGTGAGTTCGATGACCTCGTCGACCCGGCGGTTGCCGATCCCGTGGGTGGCGGCCAGGGTGCGCAGGTGGTTGCGGGCGGAGCGCGATTTATGCACCGCCTTGGCCTCGAGCAGCGCCCCGACTTCACGCAGCGGGGCGGCGTGCTCCGCATAGCGTTTGCCGTTGACGGTGACGTCGCCGCCCGAGGGGCGGTCGAGGCCCACGATCATGCGCATCGTCGTGGATTTGCCGGCGCCGTTGGGGCCGAGGAAGCCCGTGACCTTACCGGGCTGGACGGTGAAGGACACGTCGTCCACCGCGCGTTTCGAGCCATAGTTCTTGGCGAGAGAAGTTGCCTGGATCATGCTTCCACGCTACGCACCCGCGCCGGTGCCGTCGCCGCCCCTACGGATGATCTTCGGCCGTGGCGGTGTACGACTTCAGGAGGATGCCCCGTCTCCCGTCAGTTCCCCGGACCGGCCGCTCAAGGTTTCACCTGATGAGCCGTAGCGTGCGGGCCTGGTCGATGGCGGCGGTGCGCGTATCCACCCCGAGTTTGGCGTAAATGTGGATGAGGTGGGTCTTGACCGTCGATTCGGAGATGAACAATTCCTTGGCGATCTGTCGGTTGACCAGCCCTCGGGAGAGCAGGCCGAGCAGTTCGAGTTCGCGCGGGCTCAAATCGGTGGCCGCGTTGCGGGCCGCGGGGTCCATTCTGGCGGCCACGTCTTCGGAGAGGACCCGACGCCCGCGGGCCGCATCCCTGACAGCAGCGGTCAGCCGTTCCAGCGGGGCATCCTTGAGCAGGTAGCCGGCGGCCCCGGCGTCGAGGGCGGTCCGGATATCGGAATCTGAGTCATAGGTCGTGAGGATGAGGACGGGCGGTCCGCCGGCCGTGCGGATCCTGCCGGTGGCCTCGACACCGTCCATTCCGTCCATCTGCAGGTCCATCAGCACCACGTCCACGTGTTCGCCGAGGGTTTCCAACCGGTTCAATTGGGCGATCGCCGCCGCACCGTCGGCGGCCTCTGCCACGACGTGTAGTCCTGCCTGTTCGGTCAGGACTGCCTTGAGCCCGGCCCGGACGACCGGGTGGTCGTCCACCAGCAGCAGATTTAGTTCATCCATGTCCATCCTCCGTTGCGCAGGGGATCCTTACGGCCACCACGGTGCCCTCCCCGGGCGCCGATTCGACCTCCACGGTTCCGTTGAGGGCACCGATCCGCGCCTTGAGTCCGCTGAGCCCGAATCCCGTCCCATCGTTCCTCGGCGCGGCGGGCAGCGTGTCGGGATCAAAGCCGACCCCGTCGTCGTACACATCCAAGGTGACCTCCCCGGCCAGGTAGCCCAGACTGAGGATGGCCCGCGAGGCGCGGGCGTGGGCCAGGACGTTGGCCAGACAGGATTGGGCGGCCCGCAGCAGGGCGCCGGCGACGTCGGGGCTGAGGGCCTGTGCCTCGCCATCCTCCCGGAACCGGCATTCCAGCTCATCCCCGGAGGCCTGTGCGGTGCGTTCGGTGGAGGCGCAGAGCCGGGCGAAGCGTCCGGCGAGTGCCCCGGCGGCAGCTTCGGCGGTTCCTGCGGACAGTCCACGGACGAAGTCGCGGGCCTCACCCAGGTTATCGGAGGCCGTCGTGGCCACCGTTTCGAGGCGGTGGCCTGCCAGTTCCGTATCCCCGGCGTCCAGGGCGGCGCGGGCCGACCGGGAGACCAACACAATGCTGGAGAACCCCTGGGCGAGGGTGTCGTGGATATCGCGGGCGAGTCGCTCGCGTTCGGCCAGGACGCCGGCCCGGTGCTGTTCACCGGCCAACGCTGCCCGGGTGCGGCGCAGTTCATCCAGGGCCCGGCGCTGGTTGACGCCCTCGGTGTAGAGGGCCTGGTAGGCGAATCCCATGACCACGGAGAACGTTGCCCCGAAGACCGGCCCGAGGATGCCGGCGACGGTGACCGACCCGGCGTGCGCCCATTGGGCGCCGATGACGACCAGGGTCAGCCCGATAATGGCGAAAAGTGCGGTGCGGGTGCGCAGCAGGTGCATCTGCAGGAAGAACAGCGGGAAAGCGAGCCAGCTGAAATCCGGGTGCAGGGCCATCAGCGCCAACCAGAGGACGACGACGATGAGCAGCCAGCTCCGTGAAAACCGGTTGGGGTCCGAGGTCAGGCCGCGGGCGAACCGGTTTTCCCAGGTGGTGCCCCAGAGGTAGATCGCGGCCAGGACCCCAGCCAGCAGAATCGAAGCCAGGCGCGTGGAGGCGCTGGTATCGGTGACCAGGACCCTGATGACGCCCACGCCGAGCAGCAAGGCGAAGCCCACATGCAAGGACACCCTCAGCACGCGCAGGACGACACCACCGGGGGTCGCCGGCAGCGCGGTGGCCTCGGAGCCCGGTGGGTTGGCCTGCTGATTCGGTGCGTTCACGTTCCCAGCCTAGGGCGATTGAGCGGCAGGTGGTTCAACCGTTTGGTGGACCCGCTTCCGCCGCGGCCTGCCGATCCACCGGAAGGCCGGCAGCGGATCACGTTCTGCCCCCGCATAGGGTCCTGCCTGCGGGTCGTCCTGGCCGACCCGTCGCACCGGATCGGTCTGCGGATCCCAGATGCTGCGCGCGACCCGATACATCAGGTACGCGGTGGCCAGCATATGGGCGGCTACCGCCAGGACGTAGAACGCCTCGGGGAAGGTGTTTTGCTCCTTGACGCTGGTACTGCCCGTATACAGATACATCCAGATCGCCCAGAAGTGCAGGGCCTCAACGAGCTGCCAGATCAGGAAATCGCGCCAGCGCGGCCAGGCCAAGGCAGCCAGCGGGATGAGCCAGACCACGAATTGGGGCGAGTAGACCTTATTGAAGAGCACGAAGGCAGCGACCACCAGGAAGAGCAGTGAGGCCACCCGTGGCCGCCGGGACGCCAGCAGCCCCAGTACCGCGATGCCTGCACAACTGGCGGCAAAGAGCCAGAAGGCTGCCGAGTTGATGACCTCCGAGGTGAAGGTGGGGGCACCGGGAAGCACGGTGGCCGTGACGTTCCAGGCATGCCAGAGGGAGGACAAACCCGCCCCGCGATCACGCGTGAATTCCAGGAAGTAGCTCCAGGCCCCGAAGTTGGCGATCATGAACGGCAGGTTCACCAGCAGCCAGGAACCCGCGGTACCGGCGCTGACGATCAGCAGGGGGCGCCATCGCCCGGTGCGCAGGGCCAACACCAGCACGACGCCCAAAAAGAGGATCGGGTAGACCTTCATGGAGGCGCCCAAACCAATGAGAATTCCGGCCAGCAGCGGTTTCTCCCGGGCGAAGGCCAGCAAGGCGAGGGCCAGGAACGCGACCGCCCACAGATCCCAGTTGATGGTGGAGGCCAGGATCATTCCGGGGGCCAGGGCGACCATGGCAGCATCCCAGGGCCGTCGCCCCGCGGCTCGGGACGTGGCAATGACGATGATGAACCAGAGCACCACCACCATCAGCAGGTTCACGTCGAAGAAGGCCAGCGTCCGGTCATAATCCCCGGGTACCACCAGTAGTGCCGCGAAAGAGGCGACCGCCGACATGAGCACCGGGTATTCGAAGTGGGCGCCGTCGGCGAAGGGGGCGAAGGCGTTGGTGTCGAAGCCGCGGGCGGTAAAGAGGGCCGACCAATCCGAATAGCAGGCCCAAATATAGGCGTTGGAGCCGCCCCACCCGAGGGTGCGGCACATGTTTTTGGCGAGGATGGCCACGATGGCGGCGACGATCGTCAGGGCCACGAGGACCCGTTCGATGGTGAAGAATCCCGGAGACACCCGCCCCGGGGAGCTGAATCGTCCCAAGGGGCCGCCAATGACCTCGGTCAGCCGGCGCAGCAACGGATCATTGCGGCTGGGTACGGTGATTCGCAGCGGCCCACGGCGGGACCCCCGAGATGTGGAGGATCCCCGGTCCGTTCCGTGGCGGGCCGGGGGCCTGGGCTTCTCGCTCATGGAATCAGCCTATCCGGCGCGACCGCACCGAGGATCGCCCCCGGATGTATTGCACACCACACTTTGCGTTAACCCACTGGTCGGTCTGACGACACCTCGGCTCCCTAGCGTCGAAGACATGCAGAAGCCACAGAGTGAAACCGTCCTGGTCGTCATCCCGGCCCGTGGCGGATCGAAGGGCCTCCCGTTGAAGAACCTCCGTCCGGTGGGCGGCAAGTCGCTGTTGGCCCGCGGCATCGACGCCGCCCTGGCCGCCCCGTCGGTCACCGATGTCGTGGTCAGCACCGACCATTCGCAGATCCGCAATGAGGCCCACGCCCAGGGTGCCCGGGTCATCGACCGTCCGGCGGCGTTGGCCTCCGACGGGGCCAGCAGCGAATCGGCTCTCGGCCACGCCCTGGACACCCTCGAGTCCCTTCCCGCCGTCGTCGTCCTCTTGCAATGCACCTCCCCCTTCATCAACCCGGCCCATGTGGAGGCCGCCGTCAGGGCCGTGCTTCAGAACGAGGCGGATGTCTGCTTCAGCGTCACCGAGGACCATTCATTCATCTGGTCGGCGAATCAGGGGACCGTTCATGCCGTGGGCCACGATGCCGGGTACCGCCCACGACGCCAAGACCGGGCCCCCCAATACCGTGAAACCGGTGCCTTCTACGCCATGCGCACCGCGGGATTCCGCCGAGCCAACCACCGGTTCTTCGGCAGGTTGAAGTTCCAGGTGGTCCCGGCCTCCGACGCCCCCGAAGTCGATTCGCCCGAGGACCTGGAGCTGGTGTGCGCGCTGGCGGCCCGCCGCGCCGGCCGGCCGTCTGGCCCGCCACTGCCGGGCATTGACGTCGACGCCCTGGTCACCGACTTCGATGGCGTCCACACCAACGATGCGGCCCTGCTGGCCTCCGACGGTTCCGAATCCGTCACCGTTTCCCGCTCCGATGGGATGGGCGTCGCCCGGCTGCGCCGGGCGGGAGTGCCGATGCTGATCCTCTCCACCGAAACCAACACCGTGGTCGCCACCCGGGCCGCCAAGCTCGGCGTCGACGTCGCCCACGGTGTGCAGGACAAGGCCAGCCGGCTCGACGCCTGGATCGCTGAACACGGCCTGGATCCGGCCCGAGTGGCCTACGTCGGAAACGACGTGAACGATGTGGCGGCCATGGACTCCGTCGGATGGCCGATCGCGGTCGCCGACGCCCGCCCCGAAGCCCTGGCCGCTGCCCGCATCGTGCTCCAGAAGCCCGGCGGCAGTGGAGCCGTCCGTGAGGTCTGCGAACGCATCCTCGAAACCCCCAACCGTCCAACGGCCGCACGGCTGTTGGTCTCAACCCCCTGAAACACCTCCAACGAAAGGGAAACACCATGACCACCGAAGCGATTAAGCAGGACGCCCCCGTGAGCATCGGCACCGAGAAGATCGGCACCGGCCAGCCGGTCTACGTCATCGGCGAAATCGGGATCAACCACAACGGTGATGTCGACGTTGCCAAGCAGCTCATCGACATCTCCGCAGCTGCCGGCGCCAACGCCGTGAAGTTCCAGAAGCGGACCCCCGAGATCTCCACCCCGCAGGATATGCGCGATAAGATCCGCTCGACCCCCTGGGGCGAGATGACCTATTTGGACTACCGGTACAAGGTCGAATTCGGTGCCGCGCAGTACCGCGACATCATCTCCTACGCCCGCAGCCAGGGTCTGGAGGCCTTCGCCTCCCCGTGGGATGTCCCCTCGGTCGAATTCATGGAGGAGCAAGGCGCAGCAACCCATAAGGTGGCCTCCGCCGCGGTGACCGACCTGGAGTTGCTGCGTGCCCTGCGCGAGACCGGCAAGCCGATCATCCTGTCCACGGGTATGTCCACGATCGAACAGATCGACACGGCAGTGGAGACGCTGGGCACCGAGAACCTGGTCCTGATGCACGCCACCTCCACGTACCCCCTGCCCCCTGAGGAAGCGAACCTGCGCATGATCCCGACGCTGCAGGAACGCTACGGCGTCCCGGTGGGCTATTCGGGACACGAGCGCGGCCTCCAGATCTCCTTGGCCGCTGTCGCCCTCGGCGCCGTGACCGTGGAACGGCATATCACCCTGGACCGCACCATGTGGGGTTCCGACCAGGCGTCCTCCTTGGAACCGAAGGGCTTCGAATCGCTCATCCGTGACATCCGCATCCTGCAGGAAGCCATGGGCGACGGCGTGAAGAAGGTCTTCCCCGGCGAGCTCGCCCCGCTGTCCCGCCTGCGCCGCGTCGACGCATAGTCCCGGCCCGTCGAGATGAACACCCCCTTGCTCAGCATCGTCGTTCCGGCGAAGGATCAGGCACCCTTCATCCGCGACACGATGACGAGCCTGACGCACCAGTTCGAGGATCCGCGCGCACTGGAAGTCATCTTCGTCGACGACGGCTCCCGGGACGGCACCGGGGAGCTGGTCGAGGCCTTCGCCGGCCGGCTCCCTGGCCTGAGGATCCTCCGCAACGAGGAGGCCAGGGGCCTGGCCACCGCCCGGAACCAGGGCCTCGAAGCCGCCACCGGCACCACACTGGCCTTCTTGGACGGCGACGACTGGTTGGCTCCCGGGCATCTACAGGCCTGTTGGGAAGCGAGGGACCGGCTGGATGTGGACTTTTTGCGGGTGGACCATGTCAGGGTCACCGCAGGGCGTCGATCGATCCACCGGGCCCCACAGGCCCGGAGGAATACGGTCCTGGACCCGCGGGCCTCGATCCTCCCGCAGACCGAAACCACCCTGATCGATTACCCGTATGCATGGGCAGGAATATTCCATCGTCGGTTGGCCGACGCCGGCCTCCTGCAGTTCCCCGATGGGTTGTTCACCGCCGAGGACCGCCCCTGGATCTGGAGATTGCATTTGCAGGCCGAGTCCTTTGCCGTCGTGGAGGCCCCCGGAGTGCTCTATCGGCGCGGCGTGACCACCTCCCTGACGCAGATCCAGGATCGTCGGCAACTCGATTTCGCGCGGGCCTTCGCCCTCGCCTTCGCAATCGTGGCCGCCGACCGCGAAGCCTCGACGTACTGGCCGAAAGTGATCCGCCAATTCATGGCGGTTTCCTGCCACCACCTCTCCCGCAGCGCGGGGATGACCGCGACGGTGACAGCGGAGCTTCAGGCGGCGATCACCACCACGTTGGCGGCAGCACCCGAGGCCTTCCTCGCGGCGGCCTTCGCAGGACTCGATGCCCGACGACGGCGCCTCCTGCTGCCCTTGTACCCCACCACCACACACCCCGAAAACCCCACGGGACGGGACCGAGACCTGGTCCCCGGAGGAACCAGATGATCCAACTGCTCACCGCTTCAACACTGTTCCAGGTGGCCTCCCTGGCGGCCATGGTCGATGCTGGAGCGCTGCCGAAACCCGAGGGGGAACGCGTGCTGCTGCTCGTTGACGGTTCCCAGCAGCCCGAACTGACCGGCAGCATCGCCGACACCCCCGGATTCGGGGACCTCGCCGCGCGGTTTGACCGGGTGCTGGATTTCGGTGAACTGCTGTTGCCGCGCCGGCCCGCCCAATTCAATCCGCGCGAGGAGGAGCTGTATCTGTGGCAGCGTCTCCTCCGGCAGTGCTTCGGGCTCGGTGACGAGGAGCTGCAGCTGGTTGTCGATTCGATCCAAACCAATCCGAGCCGGGCGATCCTGCGGATTTTCCACGACTCACCGTTCCTGGTCCATTCGGACGGGCTGATGTCCTACGGTCCCACCCGCAACCTGCTTCCAGCGTCGATCCATCAACGTCTCGACGGGTTGGTCTACCTCGATCTGGTTCCCGGTCTGAAGCCGCTGCTCTTGCGCGAATTCTCCCCGCAGCTCAGCCCGGTACCGCCGCAGCCGTTGGCTGAGATCATCAACGATCTCGCCCACTCCGCCGAGCTGGTGCTGCCACTGCCCGCCCAGGCCCGGCCGGCGACGGAGATCGGAGCACCCAAAACAGCGGTGGTCCTCGGCCAGTACCTCGCCCACCTGGGGCTCATGGACGACGAGGAGGAACGGATTCTGCATCGCGAAATGCTGCACGAAGCCGAACGCCGTGGGGCCACCACGGTGATCTTCAAACCCCACCCCTCAGCCGGCCCGGCCTCCGGACGCCAACTCGAGCGCGACGCCGCCGCCCTGGGACTGCAGTTCACCCAACTCGGGGAGCCGATGCTGGCCGAAACGGCGGTCGCCCTGCTGCGCCCCGACGTCGTCATCAGCTGCTTCTCCACGGCACTGCTGAGCATCCGTGCCCTCTTCGGCACCGAATGCGCGGCGGTGGGCACCGAAATGATGCTCGAACGGCTGAGTCCCTACGAAAACTCCAACCGGATCCCCGTCACCCTCATCGACGCCCTCTTCCGTCGGGGCCTGCCACTACCTGGCGAGGACCCCCTTGGCTCCGAGGGGGCTCTGACACAGCTGGTCACCGCCGTCGGCTACTGCATGCAGCCGCAACGCCTGGCCGCAGAGGAAGCGGGCGCCCGAGGATTCCTGGCCGGCCACTACCCGCGCTTTGCCAAGTATTTCAAGCGTCGTCGGCTCACCCGCCTGGACCTTCCCGGGGCCCTCCCCCCGGGCAGGCCTGCCACGGGGCTGGCCTCACGGTGGGGACGGCGTCTGCCGGCCTCGGTGCGTCGCCGGTTGAACCGTGGCATGCGTCGGATGCCACGCCGGCTGGTGAAGGTGGCCAGACGTGTCCCCCGCAGTTGACCTACCGGGCAATTCCGGAAGGGCGGGCCGGACCCGCAGGGTGGAGCTGGTGCCTCAGGTCCAACGGCCCCGCTTCGGACGGGCCGACGTCTGGGTGGAATCCCCGCTGCAGCTGCTCAGCGCCATCGAAGCCCACGGGGCGGGGCTTCTGGGCCGCCACTCAACGATCCACTCGCGGGGAGGAACCGCGGCAATGGACACCACGGTGCGCACACTGATGGCCCAGGCCCCCGCCGGTGTGACCTTCGACGAGGCCAACGCCCGGGAACCCTCGACCCCCGACCGTCCCGCGGACCGCTGGGTCACGGGCGACGCGTTCTCCGGCAGAATGCAACGTCGCCTCATCGGGCCGGTGCGCGCCGACGAGTTCGTGATCATTGATGACGGGTTGGCGACGGTAAAACTCTTGCAACTGCTCACCGGGGACCGTCCGACCCCTCTCGTGCGGTCCCGCGCCCCCCACAGCACCTCACGCAACGCCCTGGGTGTGGCCAGCTGGTACCGGTTGCGTTCCCTGGCCCGTCAGGGACGCCTGCTGGCCTGCACCGCACTGCCCATCGGTCGGGAGGTCGAACGGGCGTTCAGGGATCTCGGCGGGCATCTGGAGCACCACCGGTTCGAATGGTTGGGGACCCAGCCGGTGACCGAGCAGTTCCATGAACCGACGATCGTCATCGGCTCGGCGCTGGCCGCCGACGGTCTGATTGGTGAAGCACCCTATTTATCCTGGGTTCTGAAACAGACCGACGACGGACCGGTCGGCTATTTCCCGCATCGCCGCGAGGAACCGGGGTTCTTGGCCGAACTGGCTCGCCACCCGCTGATCACCGTGCACCCGAACACCCTTCCCGTGGAGATGCGCCTGCGGGGTCTTCGCCGAGGCCAAAAGGTCAGTGCCCTACCCTCCACCGTGCTGCCCTCGTTACGTTTGCTGCTGCGCCCCCACCGGGTGAGGATCACCGGTCATCCGGTCCCCGAGCGCTGGTGGACCGAGGCAGCCTCCCCGGCACTGCGCACCCACCTGGGAACGTCATTGGAGGACCCCACCGCGTGAAGATCCCCCCGGACGCCCCACCGCGCATTCTCGCCGTCGCCGACAGCGACTCGTACTTCAAATTCGCCTGCGCGACCCTTGACGGGCTCGGCCCCGGCTGGGACCGCACCGTGGTTTTGGCCCGTACCCCCCTCCTGCCCACCGCCGAACAACGGGTCGGCGCGGTGACCGGGACCTTCCTGCAGGACGCCGATCCCACGGCCGTCGTCCCCCTCCACCGCCTCGGCCCCCTGCTCGACTCCGCCGACGTGGTGCTGGGTGCCGCCACGGGCCCCGTGGTCCAGGAAGTCTTCCGTCGCGCGGCGTCCCGCCAGCGGGGAACCGGCAGAAGCACGGCCCTGGTCTCCGCCCTGCCAGGAGTCGCCTACCCGGCCACGGCGAAGGCCATGGGTTTTCGTTCCCTGGGTGATCTCTTCCTCACGCATGGCCGGGCCGAGGCCAGGGATTTCGGCGGCCTCTTGGCCCGGCTGGGGAGTGACCAGTCGGTTCTGGCCACCCGGCTGCCCTTCCTGGTGTCCACCGGGGAGCCGGCCAAGGATACGACGCCGGTGCATTCGGTGGTCTTCGCCGCCCAGGCCAAGTTCCCGATCCACCGGCACGAACGGGAACAGGTCCTGCGGGCGCTGGCCCGCACCCAGCGGGCGAACCCCGGGGTGGAGGTCATCGTGAAACTGCGGGCCAGGGACGGCGAACCGCAAACCCATCATGAACGCCACCCCTATGACAGGCTCTGGGCCGAGCTGAGCGCCGGCGGGGCCGTGGCAGGAGATGAAGTGCGTTTCGCGACCGGGACGATGGCCTCCGTGTTGCGACCGGGGACCCTGCTCGTGACGGTTTCTTCCACCGCGGTGTTGGAGGCCATCGACCGGGGGCTTCCCGCCGTCGTCCTGACCGACTTCGGCCTGGACCGTGACCTCTACAATCTGGTGTTCGAGGGCAGCGGGCTGATCGGGTCGCTGCAGGATGTCGAAGAATTGACGGTCTTGCGGCCCGACGCCGCCTGGCTGGCCGAGCACTATTTCCACCACCCCGATACGGTGGCCGCGGAGGCTCTGGAGCGCCTGGCTCGGCGCGCCCGGGCCGGCACGTTGGCTACCTGTCCCGAAGCACTGGCCGGGGCGCGCCGGATGGCCCTGCATCACCGGCTGCGCACCTCCCTCCCGGGGCCCGCCCTGCAACTGATTCGTGCCCTGCGCCAGTGACGGTTGCGTACCACATCCGCCCTGGCGATGAGCCCCGGGCGACCCGCTGAAAACCGGTGGGGAATAACCTGGCCGCTGCGTCACTTAGAATCGTTATGGCCTTCGGCCGCCCAAGAATCGTTCTGCTGTAGGAGTCACTGTGTCGGGAAACCCCATTCGGGTCGCAATCATTGGCGTGGGAAACTGCGCCACATCGCTCATCCAGGGCGTTGAATACTATAAGGATGCGGACCCGGAGACGAAGATTCCCGGCCTGATGCACGTCGAATTCGGCAAATACCATGTCCAGGACGTCTCCATCGTCGCCGCTTTCGACGTCGACGCGAAGAAGGTCGGCCTGGATCTCGCCGCGGCCACCACCGCCAGCGAGAACAACACCATCAAGATCGCCGACGTGCCCACCACCGGTGTTACCGTCCAGCGCGGCCACACTTTGGACGGTCTGGGCAAGTACTACCGCGAGACCATCGAAGAGTCCGACGCCGAACCGGTCGACATCGTCGCCGCGTTGAAGGACGCCTCCGTCGACGTGCTGGTCTGCTACCTGCCCGTCGGCTCCGAAAAGGCGGCAAAGTTCTACGCCCAGTGCGCCATCGACGCCGGCGTCGCCTTCGTCAATGCCCTGCCCGTCTTCATCGCCGGGACCAAGGAGTGGGCCGATAAGTTCACCGCCGCCGGACTGCCGATCGTCGGGGATGACATCAAATCCCAGATTGGCGCGACCATCACCCACCGCGTCATGGCCAAGCTCTTCGAGGACCGCGGGGTGACGCTGGACCGGACCTACCAGCTCAACGTCGGTGGCAACATGGACTTCAAGAACATGCTCGAACGTGAGCGCCTCGAATCCAAGAAGGTCTCCAAGACCCAGGCCGTCACCTCCAACACCTCCGCACAGCTCGGCGCCGACGACGTACACATCGGCCCCTCCGACTACGTGGCCTGGCTCGATGACCGCAAGTGGGCGTACGTGCGCCTGGAGGGCCGCAACTTCGGTGATGCCCCCGTCTCACTGGAGTACAAGCTGGAGGTCTGGGATTCACCGAACTCCGCGGGCGTGATCATCGATGCCATCCGCGCCGCCAAGATCGCGTTGGATCGCGGCATCGGCGGACCGCTGCTCTCGGCCTCCTCGTACTTCATGAAGTCTCCGCCGGAGCAGTTCAATGACGAGGCAGCCCACGAGAGCGTCGAAGCGTTCATCCGCGGCGATATCGAACGCTAACCTCCACACCCGCTGATGCGACGGCGGTCGGCCCCCGAACAGGGAAGCCGGCCGCCGTCGTCGTTCTCAGAAGAGTCCTACGGCATTCCCGCTCTCATCCACATCCATGCGCATGGCCGCCGGGACTTTGGGCAGGCCCGGCATGGTCATCACCGCCCCGGTCAGCGCGACGATGAACCCCGCCCCGGTTTTGGGGATGAGATCGCGAACCTGGAGGGTGAACCCCTCGGGGGCCCCGAGGAGCTTGGGGTCATCGGAGAACGAGTACTGGGTCTTGGCCATGCAGACCGGAAGAGTATCCCACCCGTTTTCCACGATCCCGGCGAGCTGTCGGCGCGCAGAGGCTGAGAACTCGACGTCGGCACCACCGTAGATGTCCCGCACGATGGTCCGGATTTTCTCCTCCACCGATAGCTCCACATCGTAGAGGTGGTGGAAATCCGAGGGCCCCTCCACTGCGGCCAGCACCTTGGCGGCCAACTCACCGGCACCCTCGCCACCCTGACCCCAGACGTCGGCCACGGCCGCCTGAACCCCTTCGGCGGCACACCATTGAAGAACAGCGTCGAGTTCCGCCTGCGTATCCGTGGCGAACTGGTTGATCGCCACCACAGGCGCCAGCCCGAACCGTCCAATATTGCGCACATGCCGGGCCAGGTTCGGCAAACCTCCCCGCACTGCCTCCACATTTTCCGGACCCAATCCGTCCTTCGGGACTCCCCCATGCATTTTCAGCGCCCTGACCGTGGCCACCAGAACGACGGCGGAGGGCGGGCAATCCGCGTAGCGCGCCTTGATGTCCATGAACTTTTCGGCCCCCAGATCGGCGCCGAACCCGGCCTCGGTGACCACAATGTCCGCCAACCGGCGTGCCGTATTGGTGGCGATCGCCGAATTGCAGCCGTGAGCGATATTTGCGAAGGGGCCACCATGGACCAGTGCCGGGGTCCCGGCGATGGTCTGCACCAGGTTGGGATTGATGGCGTCCTTGAGCAGCAACGTCAGAGCCCCTTGGACGTCGAGGTCCGCCACGCAGACGGGACGACGATCGAAGGTGTACCCCACCGTCATCTTTCCGAGCCGCTCGCGCAGATCGTCCAGGTCGGTGGCCAGACAGAAGACCGCCATCACCTCGGAGGCGACGGTGATATCGAAACCATCCTGGCGGGGCATCCCTTCCGTGGGCCCGCCGAGACCGATGACGATGCTGCGCAGGGACCGGTCGTTGACGTCCATCACGCGTTTGAAGGTCATCCGCCGGGGATCGATCCCCAACTCGTTGCCCTGCTGGATGTGGTTGTCCACGAGGGCCATCAGCAGGTTGTTCGCACTGGTGATCGCATGGAAGTCGCCGGTGAAGTGCATGTTGATGTCTTCCATCGGCAGCACCTGCGAGTACCCGCCGCCGGCGGCCCCTCCCTTCATCCCGAAGATCGGCCCCAGGGACGGCTCACGTAAGGCGATCATCGTGCGCGTTCCGGTAGCTGCCAGGGCGTCACCGAGACCGACGGTGACCGTGGACTTCCCTTCTCCGGCCGGTGTGGGGGACATCCCGCTGACCAGGACCACCCGCCCCGGCTCCGAGGTGGCCGCGGGCAGCTCGGCCCGATTGATCTTGGCCTTGTATCTTCCGTAGTTCACCAGCGCCTGCGCCGGGATTCCGGCAGCTGCGGCGATCTCCTCGATCGGTTTCAACGTCGCCCGTTGGGAGATGGTCAGATCGTTCATGGCTTCCGGGGCACCGTCGGGTTGCTCGGTGGTACTGCTCATCTGCTCACGGACCTTCCCGGCCAATGGCCGTCCTGTCATGCGGCGGACCACCTTGTCGCGCCGATGAACCCCAAGCTACCAGCGATCGGTGGCCTCGTCCCGGGATCGGGAGGCGCGATTTAAGCGGCAAAGCCCGCCGGTGAAGCCGGCGGGCTTTGCGGTGGGACCTGATATCTCGTTCATGCTCTTCCTCCTGGGGTCGGTCGCTGATCTGGCCGGATGAACCGGCGGCGTACCGACTTAGCGGAGACGGAAGAGGATTTCCGGGGGGAGCTGGGATTCGTAGCGGTTCTTGGGCCCCGGGTTGTACAAGGTGTTCAACCACTGCGGGCCGTTGGGCTTGCTGCGTTTCTTCTGCATGTTATTCACCTCCCCGGGACATATCGGGGAGGCATACCTGACGGGCAGCCGGCTCGTTCATCAGGGGCCTGGCGCGCAGAACGTCGGGGCCGGTGACGAAGAGTTCGGCGGAACGGAGGCCGGAGGGGCGGGTGGTGCTGGATTGCGCGGACATCGCTGTTCTTTCGTTCGGAACCTCGGGATGGGGAGGTCTGGAACAGCGGCGCTGGTATCTAGCGGTTCGCCGTTCCGAAGGTGGGGAACAAGGCACGATCACGGATTCCGTCAACGTGCGCAGTGGTAGCCACTGCCGTCGTATTTTGGATGATCATCACGATTCCCACCTCCTTCGGTGAACGGGCCGAACGCGTCGGCGGTTAATAGGTCCACGGGCCAAGACATCTCATTGAGATCTCTCAATCACCGGTATCAACGTAACTTAAGATCGGCCTCGAGCGCCAGCCCGGGCCGAAACTTTCTGCTGATTTCCTGCCAGAATCCGGCGCGTCGAAGGCGACACGCCGGATTCGTCGTCGTCCTTCTACAGCCCCCAGGCTTCGACGGCCGGGGTCTTCTTATCCCAGCCGAGGCGGCAGACTTCGGCCGTGCCCAAGAGGAAGTGGCGTCCCTGGCCGACGCCGAGGCGCAACCACGTCGCCGCAAGGATGCGGGAGAAGTGCCCGTGGGAGAAGAGCACTGCGTTGCCGCCATCGGCCAGCTCGGTACGGACCCGCTGCACGATCCGTTCCGCGCGGACCCCCACCTGCTCGATGGTCTCCCCACCGGGGACCCCATCATCCCAAATCAGGTAACTGGGGTTTCTTTCGCGCACCTCGGCCGAACGGATGCCTTCGTACTCGCCGTAATCCCATTCATGCGCGTCCTGGACGGTTTCCGCGTGGGGGAACCCTGCCAGGTCGGCGGTATGGGCAGCACGCTGCGACGGGCTGGTCATCACGAGGTCGAAGGACGTGCCGGCCTTCTGGATGGCTGCCAGCTTCCGTCCGGCGATGCGCGCCTGTTCCTCACCATGGGCCGTGAGCGGCAAATCGGTCAGCCCGGTGTACTGGCCACTACGGGACCATTCGGTCTCACCGTGGCGGACCAGCCATAAGCGGGGCAATTCAGTCATCGTTCATCCTCTTTTCGTCAGTTTCACGATCGGACCCCTGCCCCGACCACCAGGCGACCAGCGCCTTCGATGCAGCGTCGGGCCCCAATGGGCCGTGGTCCAGCCTGAGCTCCAACAGGAATTTATAGGCTCGACCGACCTCCGGTCCGGGCCCGATCCCCAGCAGTTCCATGATCCGTCCACCGTCGAGGTCGGGACGGATGGCGTCCATTTGTTCCTGCTCGGCCAACTCGTCGATCCGACGTTCCAGGTCGTCGCAGGCAAAGGCCAGGTAATCGGCCTTGCGCCGGTTGCGGGTAGTCACATCCGAACGGGTGAGCCGCAGCAGCCGTGGCAGCACTGCCCCGGCATCGGTGACGTAGCGCCGTACCGCCGAATCCGTCCACCCGGCATCGCCGTAGCCGTAGAAACGCATATGCAGTTCCACCAGGCGGGCGACGGCCTTGATGGTGTCATTATCGAAGCGCAGCGCCCGCATCCGCTTCTTGGCCAGCTTGGCGCCGACGGCATCGTGATGACGGAAGCTGACCGCCCCGTTGGGTTCGAAACGCCGGGTCGCCGGCTTGCCGATATCGTGCAGCAGCGCCGCGAAGCGCAGCACGAAGTCGGGGCCGGGCACCTCCCCCTCGGGTCCGGTTTCCAAGGAGGCTGCCTGATCCAGGACCTGTAGGGAGTGTTGGTAGACGTCCTTATGCCGATGGTGCTCGTCGACTTCCAGGCGGAGTGCCGAGACCTCGGGCAGCACGTGGTCGGCCAATCCGGTGCGCACCAGCAGGTCGACCCCTTCCCGGGGATGGCGCCCGGTCATCAGCTTGATGAGTTCGTCGCGGACCCGTTCGGCGGAGATGATGTCGATTCGCGCGGCCATATCGGTCATCGCCTCCTCGACCTCGGGGTCCACGCGGACGCCCAACTGGGCGGCGAACCTCGCGGCACGCATCATGCGCAACGGGTCGTCGGAAAAGGAGGAGGCAGGGGTTCCGGGGGTACGGATCAGGCCCTGTTCCAGGTCTTCGAATCCTCCGTAGGGGTCCACCAGTTCAAGCTCGGGCAGGCGAAGTGCCATCGAGTTCATGGTGAAGTCGCGGCGGTACAGGTCTTCCTGCAAGGAAGTGCCAAAGGCCACGATCGGTTTACGGGAGGCCGGGTCATAGGCGTCCGCTCGATAGGTCGTGACCTCGATGGTGTGCTCCCCGCGCCGCAGTGCGATCGTTCCGAAGGCCCTGCCGACCTCCCAGGTCGCATCCGCCCAACCGGAGACCGCTGTCAACGTCTGGTCCGGATCCGCGTCGGTGGTGAAGTCAAGGTCCGGGGAAACACGCCCCAGGAACAGGTCCCTCACGGGGCCCCCCACCAGGGACAGTGCGTGGCCGGCCGAGGTGAAACGGTCGGCCAGTTCGAAGACGACGGCGGGAAGGAGCGTCCTGAGGGCGGATGGTGCGGGTAGCTGCTGCATAGTCCGTTAAGCTTGTCAGATTTTTCCGTTGCCACCTGACGCGCGTCATACGCGGGGCAGGCAGAAGTGCACAGCAAAGATGGATAGAGTGGTTTCCATGGCCCATCCAGTACCCCGCGCTCCGAAGCGCACACCGCTGAACGCCTCCATGGCGTCTGCGCAGCCGGGCCAGCACTCCCTGCCCACCGTCGAGGAAATCTCCTCCGGTGGGGTCATCGTCGATACGGCGTTGCCCGGACTCCCGGTGGCGATCATTGCCCGCTATAACCGGGGCGGTCGGCTGGAATGGTGCCTGCCCAAGGGCCACCCCGAAGGCGAGGAAACCAATGAAGAAGCAGCCGTGCGGGAGGTCGACGAGGAAACCGGCATCGCCGGGAGGATTCTCGCCCCGCTGGGCAGCATCGATTACTGGTTTACCGTGACGAACTACCGCGTGCATAAGACGGTCCATCATTTTTTGCTCGAGGCCACCGGTGGAGAACTAACCATCGACAACGATCCGGATCACGAGGCAGTGGACGTTGCCTGGATCCCGATCGCCGATCTGGGCAGGAAGCTCTCCTTCCCCAACGAGCGCCGCATCGCGGAGTTAGCCCGCGACCTCCTGACGCAGCATGGCAACTGAGACCACCACGGACCGGAAAGCTGGTTCGAACGCCAAGGCTTATCACCTCATGGCCTCCGGGACGATTGTGTCCCGGGTCCTGGGCTTCGTCCGCACGGCCCTGCTGGCCGTGGCCATCGGCTCCAACGCCATGGTGGCTGACATCTTTGAAAAAGCCAATGTCATCCCCAACATCATCTTCATGCTGTTGGCCGGCGGCATCTTCAATGTCGTGCTGGTTCCGCAGCTGATCAAGGCCTCCCGGGCCGCGGATAAGGGCTCTGACTACACCAGCAAGCTCATCACCCTGACCATGGTGGTGATGGGCGTCTTCACGGTGTTGTTGACCCTGGGCGCAGGTCCCATCATCACCATCCTGACCAAGGACTGGTCGGCACCGATGCTCACCCTGGGCACCGCTTTCGCCTACTGGTGTCTCCCGCAGATCTTCTTCTACGGCGTCTACGCCGTCGTCGGTCAGGCGTTGAATGCCCACGGACGATTTGGCGCATACATGTGGGCGCCGGTCGCCAATAACGTCGTGCAGATCCTGGTCATCATCGGGTTCATGATGTCCTTCGGCAAGTACGACGGCGATCCTGACCAGTTGGCGAACTGGACGTCGATGCAGACCCTCTGGATCGCCGGCGGTTCGACCCTGGGCATCGCCATCCAGGCGCTGGTGCTCTTTATTCCGTTGGCGCGTTCAGGTCTGCGGATCCGTCCCAAATTCAACTGGCGTGGCATGGGATTACGTCACGTCGGCAAGCTGGCGGCCTGGACACTCGGTTCGATGACCATGGGCAATGTCGCTTCGTTGATCTATGCCCGGCTGGTTTCCAGCGCGGCAAACGCCCGGAGCTCTCTGCCACCGGAACAGGCCGCAGCCGTCCCGGGCGAACAAGCACTGAACGCGATGCAGCTGGTCACCGTCCTGCCGCACTCGATCTTCGCCCTGTCCTTGGCCACCGTCCTCTTCAACGAGCTCTCGCGCGCCTTCGCCGATAATAAACGTGAGAAGGTCGCTCCCACCCTCTCGCTCGGATTGCGCACGACGGCGGTGCCCGTCGTGTTCGCCACGATCGCCTTCATCGTCCTCGCCGGTCCCCTGGGACGGCTCTTCAGCGGTGCCGGTGCCAATTCAGCCATTGCCGGGGCAGCGATCGGACAGCTCCTGC
Source organism: Arthrobacter rhombi (assembly GCF_900163545.1). GTDB lineage: Bacteria > Actinomycetota > Actinomycetes > Actinomycetales > Micrococcaceae > Arthrobacter_H > Arthrobacter_H rhombi_A. The sequence continues at coordinate 4,556 of NZ_FUHW01000012.1, read as the reverse complement.
TTCTGACGGCCTTGGGCCTGCCCTTCAAGAGCATCCATTTCTTCCTCATTCGGGTCTTCTTTGCCGAGGAGGACACCAAGACGCCGATGATCATCCAATCTTCCATCGCCGTGATCGGCGTGGTCATCGCCTACGCCCTGGCAGCGGTCCTGCCGGCGACCAAGATCGCCCTGGGCATCGCACTGCTCTACGGGGTCACGAACATCCTCTCGGCCGTCATCGCCCACTTCCTCGTCGTCCGCCGCTACGGCGACTACGGCACGAGGAAAGTCCTTAACACCTATATCCGGATCGGCTGGTACTCGGCCATTTCGGGGGCCGCCGGGGCCCTCGTGCTCTGGTTCATGGGCGGGTATTCCAACGGATTTGCCTGGGAATCGATCTTTACGGCGCTCATCAGCATCGTCGTCGTCGGTAGCGTGATGGCCGTGGTCTACCTGCTGTTGCTCAAGGCAGCCAACGTGCCAGAACTTGAAGATTTCATCGGCCGTGCGGCCAAACGGGTGCCGGACCTCGGCAGAAGGTTGCGCCGCTAGGACACAATGTCCCGCCCGCTGGGTAGGGACACCGGTAACATGGTCGAAGCATGGCAACAGCATGCCCAGCTACACACCATCAATCCCGGGAGTCAATAGTGTCGCAGCCCATCGATGTCGGAGCCGTTCTTGGGGGCCGGTATAAGGTCACCGAACTGGTTTTGACCTCCGCCGACGGCGACGCTGTCCTGGCTGGGATGGATCAGGTGCTGAATCGCTCGGTGAGCATCCTCGTGGCCTCACCGGAAAACGCGAGCCAGGTGGCGACGAGTGCCCGCGAGATCGCCACCGGTGAACGCTATGGGGCCATGCAGGTCCTGGACCTCGGCATCTCGGATGGCAGTACCTACCTCATCACCAACACCGCCAGTCCTGCCGATCTGCTCGATCTGGTCATCCAACGCGACGCTCCCTTCATCGAACCCTTCTATACCGACACCCTGGGCTCGGAGATCTTCGGTGTCACCCGCAGCGCGGAACCGGAGGTCTATGACGATGAGGAAGAATACTGGGAAGAACTTCAGGCCAATGAGGAACGTAATGTCGGAGGCCGGGTCGCCAAGAAACTCACCGGCTTCACCAGCCGTCTAGGACGTGGCAAGAAGGCTTCGGGATCACCCGAAGCGGACGCCGAGGCCGCCGAAATCGACGCGGCAGCCGACGAATCGCCAACCCCCGCTGCTGACGCCTCGACCGAGGCCGACGAGCCCACGGAATCCACTCCACCAACTGCGGCCGCAGCCAACGTTCCACCGCGCCCGCAGACTCCCCCCACGACTCCCAAGGAGCCTGCGGAATCACTCGCTGAAGTGGACGATGACGCCACGGGTGAAACGGAGAAAGTTTCCCTGTGGGGCGCCGACGACGAGGATGCTTCGGATGCCGACTCCCACGCAGCGGACCGGGGCGACGGCCAGCTCGCCGCCGGTGCCGCTGCAGCAGCCGCGGGAACTGCCGAGCGCGGCAGCCAACCGGTTGCGGAGGACCACTACGAGCGTCCTGCAGCCATCTTCCCTGCCGGCGCCCGCCACTTCTCCGCTCCCGAGGAAGAGCTCGACGACGAGGAGCCGGAGGATAAGCCAGCAGGAAGTGGCTTCAGCCGCCTGCTGGTGGGGGCCCTATTGGTCGTCGTATTGGTCATCGCCGTCGTCTTCGCGTTCAACACCCTAGGCAAGAACGATGCACCCAAGACGGCTGCGGAAACCAGCCAGGCACCGTCCGCACCGGGAGCTTCCTCCAAGAAGGGCGAGTCAAAGGCTCCCTCACCGAAGACGGCAGTAGAGCCCGAGGTCACCGGAATTTCACGAGTCGTTCCCGGTAACCAGGCCCTGAACGCCGAGACGGATTCCACCTTGCCCAAGGCCATCGATGGTAACCAGGGCAGCTTATACAGTTCCTATTCCTTCACGACCCCGCAATTCGGCGGTTTTGCCTCCAACATGGCCTTGGTCGTGGAGCTGAAGGAAGAAGCCACCATCTCCGAAGTCGAATTATCCGGACTCAACGGAACCGGCGGTGCGTTCCAGATCAGCGTCGGTGATTCCGAAGACCTTGGTTCGGCCAAGGAAGTAACGTCAGGATCCTTTACTGGTCCCACCGTGACCGTTCCGGTCTCCGGGGATGACGATCAGCCGGTCAAGGGCAAATACGTGTTCTTCAACATCACCGAGCTTCCCCGTCTGGCCAGCACATCCAATAGTTCACGCCCGTATGGACTGCAGGTCGCCGAGATCAAGGTGTCCTAGGACCACTGAGGGAATAGAGCCCGGCACCGCTTCGTTGTGTAGGGCAAGAGATCATCAATACCCGTGCATCGCAGCTGCGACAACGCACGGTCTGAGAGGGAAGGACACACCGCGTGGCAACAGATACACCCGATGCCGTTCGCGACGTCATCATCATCGGTTCAGGACCGGCTGGCTATACGGCAGCCGTCTATACGGCCCGCGCCAATCTGGCTCCGTTGGTCGTCGCTGGCTCCGTCACCGCAGGTGGCGAACTGATGAACACCACCGACGTCGAGAACTTCCCGGGATTCCGTGAGGGAATCCTCGGACCGGATCTCATGGACAACATGCAGGCTCAAGCCGAGCGGTTTGGCGCGGAGATCCAGTATGAAGACGTGTCCAACGTCGAACTTGAAGGGGATATCAAAACGGTCACCCTCGCCAGTGGCGACGTCTACCGGGCCCACACGGTCATCATCTCCACGGGCTCCGCGTACCGTGAATTGGGTCTACCCAACGAAAAGCGGCTGTCGGGACACGGTGTTTCATGGTGTGCCACATGCGACGGTTTCTTCTTCCGCGATCAGGAAATCGCCGTGGTGGGTGGTGGCGATTCTGCCATGGAAGAGGCGCTCTTCCTCACGAAGTTCGCGTCCAAGGTGACCGTCATCCACCGCAGGGAAGAGCTACGTGCCTCCAGGATCATGGCCGACCGCGCCTTGGCCCACCCCAAAATCGAATTCCTCTGGAACTCCGCTGTTGACGATGTATTGGGCTCGGAGAAGGTCACCGGCCTGAAGCTTCGCAATCTTCTCGATAACACCGAGACCGAACTTTCGGTGACGGGCGTATTCGTTGCCATCGGCAACGACCCGCGGACCGAACTGGTCAAGGATCAATTGGCCCTGACTACCGACGGAACCATCGCCGTCGAAGGTCGAACGTCCAAGACCCAGCTCCCTGGCGTCTTTGCGGCCGGTGACGTCATCGACCCGACCTACCGTCAGGCAGTGACCGCTGCCGGCTCCGGCTGTGTTGCAGCTTTGGACGTCGAACACTATCTCTCTGCTCTGCCTGCCTCGGCGGAGCAGACCGTAGCAGTTTCCAACTAGTACCCCCTTTAGAAAGGACGACCAACCATGAGCCAAGCAAAAGATGTCACCGACAGTTCCTTCCAGGCAGACGTGTTGGATGCACCGAAGCCCGTCATCGTGGATTTCTGGGCCGAATGGTGCGGCCCCTGCCGTCAGCTCTCCCCGATCCTCGATCAAATCGCTGCTGAGCACGCCGAGAAGGTCGACGTGGTTAAGGTCAACGTCGACGATAATCCGGGCATCGCCGCAAAATACGGCATCACCAGCATTCCGGCGGTTTACGTCTTCGACAAGGGCGAGCACGTGGCTAGCTCAATCGGCGCCAAGCCCAAGCAGGCACTCGAGCAGGAATTTGCCGCCTTCCTCTAGAGAGTGATTCCGGCGAACTGCGGTTCAGCAGCTCCGTCACGGGGCCGTTTCCATGCGACATGGGAACGGCCCCGTTTTCACGTGATGCCTCCATCGCCATTCTTGTCGCTTGGAATTCGCCGCGACGCTGCCGGAAGTTGGTGCCTCGGAGCGACGACGCGACGGCTTCAGAGACCACCTTCGGATAGATCGAAGTGTGCACACGGAAACTCGTCCTTCCTTGCCGTTTGTAACCCGGGGACCAGGCGCGGCTGCTTCCAGCAGACCTCTGCTTTCCAGAGCCCTGAACTCGGGACTCTTCGCCCTCGGTGAGCCCATCCTGAATCCATACAACTCGCTGGTAACTTGCGCAGATGCATCACCTTTCGGTTGCAACGATTTCCCGAATGACGAATGACCCTGTTCACCAGCTGATATTAGTTGCTTAATCCAGGGGGAACGAGCCTCGACTCATGGAGTCCCGAAGACGTCTTTCTTGAGTGATGTTCTCGCGACCTGGTTCTTCCTGCAACTTCCCAGAACGAGGACGTCCGCGAAATCATGTGCCGCGCTCGGTGGACAAATCTGGATGGTGGCCAGGTGTACCACTCCCGGTGTTTCACGTGGAACACTCATCTTTGACTTATCCACAGGATATGCACATTCCTCATTTTCTGGGGATATCTATCGGACTGATGCGTCCATAGCGCTGACTCAGGGAAGAACCGAACTAAATCAAGCCATCGAACCGCTCGAAGAGTACTCGCACGACGCCGTACCTTAAGTACAAGTCCTGTTGGCGAGTAGCGCTTGACGGTAGCGCGAGTCCACGTAGTTGGTAGCGTTTCTGA